>CAZPCN010000071.1:0-8939 GCA_964585095.1 uncultured Syntrophaceae bacterium
AGCCAGGCCCGGGCGTGGGATTCATCCCGGAACGCCCGCAGGGATGTGCTGCGGTTCTGGGCCACGTTTTCCGCAAAGATCGCGATGGACCAATCCTTCGAATCGACGAGCACGGCGATCCGCAGATCCGCGGGCAGTTCGTCGCGGTGCGACGCGACGAACTGGTGGACGTCGATGGTGGACACCTCCAGGGAGGCGCTCCGCATGTCGACGAGGACGCCCCGGGTCCCGTCGGAACCGCGCAGGACATCCTTCAGGACCTTCCGGCTCTGCTCGAGGTCCGAGATCGCCACCCGGCCGTCGAACTCGAGTCGAATGCACCTGCCGTCCTCCGCCTGCTCCAGCACATATGTCATCGTCTCCCTCCCCGACGGAAATAGCGGCGCCTCCACGGCACGCACGCCCCGTTTCTCTCTATTCTCTATCGGGAATGGGCGCCCGAAGACAATACGGGCAAGATACGGAATGAATACGCAACGACCTTAGTAGAGGCGGATGGAGGGCCCTGAAGGGGCGATGGGGGGCGGCCGTTTCCGGTTCTGCCGTTCGGAACGGTTCTTACTTTTTCCGCTTCGCCTTCTCCGCGAAAAGCTCCGGGTATTCCTTCCGCGCGCACTCGGGACAGATGCCGTGGCTGAAATCGGCCTCCGAGTGGTCCCGGATGTAGGTTTCGATCTGGTTCCAGTAGCCCTTGTCGTCCCGGATCTTCTTGCAACAGGCGCAGATCGGGATCAGCCCGCTGAGCAACTTCACCTTGGAGAGCGCGCTGCGAAGCTCGCCGATGAGTTTTTCGCGTTCCGCTTCCGCAAGCTTCCGCTCCGTGACGTCGCGGTTGCTCCCCCGCGTGCCGAGAAACCGGGACGCTCCGTCATAGACCGGCTGGAAGGCAAGAGCGACCCACCGCACGGCCCCGTCCCTGCGGACGATCCGGAACTCGATCTCGGCAAGCCCGGTCTCGAACTTCCGGCGGTTCATGTGCTCCGACACGCGGGCGAGGTCCTCGGAGTGGATCATCCGGTAAAACAGGGTCGGGTCCGCCTCGAATTCCTCGGCGAGGTAGCCGGAGATCCTCTCGCACGACGGCGACGAGTAGATGAACTGGGCATCCGGGCCGAGCCAGAATTCCCAGTCGTAGGTGTTGTCGGCAATGATGCGGTACTTCTCGGCCGCCCTCAGGGATACGCTCTCCCTCTGCGCAAGTTCGCCTGCCGCCTTTTCCAGCTCTTCCATAGCCCGGCGCAGCGTCGACACTTCCTGTACGAGCTGCTGCTTGCTGAGATCCTTCGTCACGGTGAACACCCTTTCCCCCGGCGTGCAGGCGTTGAGGCCCCCGCGGCCCGATCGGCGGGGCCGTGTCAGCGATCGTAATGGCCGGAGGCCTCCGGCTGGTAGAGAATCCCTTCGACCTTGAGCCGTTTCAATCCCGACGGGACCTTCCACTCGATGATGTCCCCCACGCGAAATCCGATGAGCGCCGTCCCGATCGCCGAGAGGACGGAGATCCGGTTCTCCTCGATGCGGGCCTCGGAGGGGAACACCAGCGTATAGGCCGTTCCCTCGCCCGACTCGAGATCCCGGATGCGGACGACCGAGTTCATCGTGATGACGTCGCCCGGGATTTTCTCGGGGTCCACCACCCGGGCGCGCTCGAGCTCCTTCTCCAGCTGGACGAGGTAGGCCTTCTTCTGCGGGCCCGTCGCCCGGACCCCGTCGATGAGGCTGCTCAGCCTCTCCAGGTCGAACGTGGTGATCCAGATTTGTCTTTCGCTCACGGCCCACCCCCTGCAAGAATCAAAAAAAGCCGCCATCCCGCATATGAGATGGCGGCCCGACCAACCCGGTTCCTCCGGGACGAATCCCGGACCTCTTCACGACCATTACATTTTTGTAACTTATAGCCCTTTTGCGCCGGCCCGTCAAGCCGCTAGCCCGAGGAAGGCCATAAGCACCCGCCAGCGTCACTCAAGAATCAGAAGCGGGACGCTTTCACTGCTGCATTCTCGACTGCCAGATCATCATCTGGTCTCGGGCCGCCTGCGCGTCGGGTGCCTCGGGAACGAGTTCCAGGTAGCGCTTCATGTGAAGCTCGGCATCCCGGTACTCCTTCATCTCGCCGTAAAGCAGGGCGGCATTGTATTGCCCCTGGGGCCACAGCGGCTCGAGGGCCAGACCTTTTTCATAATAGTCGACGGCTTTTTCGAACTCCCGGTGCTTGATTGCGTCCTCGGCCAGCACACGGAACCGCCGAACGTCCGGGGGCAGCTCCGGTTTCGTTTTCAATGCCCTCCACGCCTTCGCCTTTTGCTGGAACTCGGCGAATGAAGAGGCCTCGGAGGCATGCTTTCCATGTTCTTTTACAGCATACTGCTTGAGCACATAGAGAACGCTGGCGAACGCATCGGCGTCCGACCTCAACAACCATTGGGTCTCGGCCTTGGTCAGTTCGGTGTCCGTCTCAACGGAAGCCCCGTGTTCAACACCGACCTTGACCCCCTTGAAGCGATGCCGGAAGTCCGGTTCCCTGATATAGGGATCGCTCATGGTAGCGAGGTCGTAACGATATTTATAATAATACGCCCTCCCGGATGTCGTCCAGGTTTCCCGTTTGTGGAGCTCAACCTGATCCTTTCCGATAAAATTGACCCGAAGTTGATCGAGCTGCTGTTCCGAATAGAGTTGCTTCTGTGTTTCCCACAGTTGGGTCAATGCCTGGCGCGCTTCGGCATAGGACATCGCCACATTTACATTTCGGGGTTGACCGGCGGGGGCGGCAGCGATCGCCTCTCCAAGGCCAATGGCCAGCAGCCCAATCAAGAGACACAGGAATGTCCGCCGGCAAAGGCCGCGCCGTACCTCATTTCCGTTGAGACCAATCAGGCTTACATCGTTCATCTGACGTCCCCCTCTATTTCGATTCCCGTACGCAGATCTGGTCCCTGGCTGCCCGGGCATCGGGGGCTTCGGGCTCGAGGGCCAGGTATTTCTTCATCTCAAAGGCCGCCTCGTCGTAGTTCCCGAGTTCGCCCAGGATCAGGGCCCTGTTGTAGTGTCCCGCGGGCCACCAGGGCTCAATCTTCAGCAGTTCTTCAAAATATCTCTCGGCATCGGCGAACCGCTTCTCTTGGACCGCAGCCTCGGCCTGCACGCGGCAACGCCGGGCCGGTTCTGACAGTTGCACCTGGTTCTTTGCTTTCCCGAATGGTAGTCATTCACGGCTTTACGAAACTCTGGATCGTCCATCGGAGAGCGAACCCGCCCGGTTTCTTGTTTCAGGATGAACATACCCGCCGGGTGACCATTTTCATTTCTTCTATCCGACGACGAATGACCGATGAGTCCACGTCGATTCACCTCCTTGCAAGCCCTTCCCATTCATAGATCCTATCCTGCGCGGCCCTTGCGTCGGCGGCGTCGGGAACGAGCATCAGATACTTCTTCATCTCCTTGATGGCCTTGCTGTAGTGTCCGGCTTCACCCAGAATCAGGGCACGGTTGAAATGCCCTTCCGGCCACCAGGGTGCTGCGGCCAGCGCGTCGGCGTATCGGTCTGCCGCCTCCCCGAAGCGTTTATTCTCGACGGCACGTTCAGCCTGTACTTTATATTTCCGAGCTTCTTCGGGAAGGCCCGGTTTTACGGGCATTCTGCGATAGCGATCGGCAATCTCCCGGAAGCCGGCTTCTTCCGCTTTTCTTTTTTCCGTGATCTGCCTATACAACGGTGTTCCGGGGGCAAAGGCATTATAGACGATGGGACCCAGCCTCTCGACGCCGTACACCGGGCCCCATACCCCTTCGGCTTCCGCTTTCATCAGGGTGGATCCATTATCCTCCGACTTGGCGATCACTGCTCCGGAACCCATGCTATCCCATGTGATATTCAGCCCGATATCGCATTCGGATTTCGGTTTGGATAGGGATATGTGCTTGAACGGCGCATGGCGAACAAAGTACTCCAGGGTCCGCTCATTACAATATGCACAGAAAATAAATTCCGGTTCTGCGCTCACCTTTTTCGTGACCGGTTCGATCGTGACGCCGCTCATTCGCGTTTCGTTTCCGATGGTCACCTTCGCCGGAGCGGCGCATCCGAAACAGATGGCGAGCAGCAGCGTGAGTGCTATCCAATAGAAGTGTTTTTTCATGAGTACCCCTCTTGCAGGCATGCTCGTTCCCTTTTCCTTTTTCAACGCAGCAGCCGGGGCGCCGTGCCCGGCTCAGGGAGGAAGGCCACGCCATTTTCCTGAATGATGACGTCGAGCTCCTTCCGAGTCAGATAGAGCCGGCGTTGAGGTCCCAGGTTGGAATCCATTATTTCGAACCAGGTGTCGTTTTGGTACTGAAACGTTTTTGTCAGGACCACTTCATGGCCCCAGTTCCAGTTCCCGCCGGGAGGAACGACGTTGAGCATAATCGGACGGCCCTCATTCAGGGTCTTTTCAAAGGCCGAGCGAGGAATGACTTCGGCCTGGCCGAAGGACTCGGCAAGCAGGATAACCTCCCCGCCGGTAAGCCCTCCCTTCTCAATGGCTGCCTGGGGATTCGCACGATCCTCAGCGCTGCGCCAATCACCCAAGCGGATGAGTTCCGTCGCCCTCGCAGCAACCACTCCGTAAGGCAATCCAGCGGCATTGGCCAAGGCAAAGACAGCACAGTCTTCGAAACGGGTTTGTCTACCGGCACCGGCAGGCGCAGAAACTCCACCCCCTCGCAACGATTCAATCTCCCGGCCGCGGATGAGGACCGTTTGCCATGTCTGTTTAATTTGGTCTTGTGTCACGCTCCTGTCGAAGGCCGGCGCCAGTTTGTTTAGAGCCACGTCCAGCCCTTTGCGCTTTTTATCGTCCCACCCAAGGTGATTTGCCAGTGCGTTGATCTGCTTGATTGTAACGGTCCGCAGCACCTCATCGGGCGTAACGTCCTTTGCAGCAGGAGATGCAGGTACACCTGAGCCGGTCCTTGCCACCGCGCCGGTCTGTGCGGAGGCCAATGGCGTCGAGACTCCCGTTTTCAATTTCAGCGGCGTCGATGCCAAAGGCTGATCGAACCCGGCCCTTGCCTTTTCCGAGGCGTCCTCCGGGACCTGTGCGCGTGCGGCGGCCTGTGAGGCATCGGCTTGCTCTCTCAGGCTTGTCGGCGAATAGGAGCCGACGGCGTTGTCCCGGGAAGCCGTCATGAATCGCTGCTGGTCTTCCGGCGGCAGCCTGCTGAACAGCTCGGCTGCATCCGCGAGCTGCTGCGTCGTCATCTTGCCGGGATCGCGCAGGTTGGCCTGCGCCGCGGCAAGAGCTTCCTCGTCGCCCTCTCTCACTTGCAGGCCGTCGGCGTTTTCAAGAGTCGATTCTGAGCCAGGAACTGCACCTGCAGGCGTCCCGGGATCAGCCGCGGATTGAGCGGCGCCTGTGCCTTGATCGCCCATCTTCAGCGCCAGGCCAGGGTTATTCAGACCCGATCCCTCGCCGGGCCCCCCGGTATAAATTCCCGGAAGGCCGGGTATTCCATAGGGTTCCTTGCCGTCGTTGAGATAGATGCCTGGAAGACCCTTGACTCCGTCGTGGCCGCCATCGCCGTCACCCAGTTTGAGCTTCAGGCCCGGACCGCCGGTTTCCATCCCTTTCAATTGAAGATTCGGCAAACCGCTCAACTTGAGCGTGGCTTTCAGGCGGTTGTACATTTCCGCCAGCCGTCGCGCAGCCTCTTCCTGGCGCTGGCGCTCCGCTTCGGCCTGGCGGCGCTGCAATTCCTCCATCATCTGCCTTCTCTGCAGTTGAGCCTGCGGATTGGAATCGGAACCCATCAGCCACTGGCCGAACGCATAACCGAGCTGGTGGAACCCGCCGTATGCAGCGGGGTTGGAGCGGGATGAGCTTCCTGCACTGCCTGAGCTGCGTCCGCTTGTGCTCGGGCACGTGTAGCCGGGCGGAAAACCACCGACCAGTTTGCCGTTGATCCAGCACTGCGTTCCCACAACCCGGCCGGAACCTTGCGCATGGGCGCACGTCGACGCAATCACTAGCGCAAATACCGCAAGAATCGACAATCGTACAATGGCCATGTCATTCCCCTTCCCGCTCCCATTCGATGCAAAAAACGGGCAATAATAAGCCTTTACGAAGAGATTTTTCCACCTCCGGCAACAGGGCGCCCCGTCGCTTCCCGCTCGCGGCTTGTCCTTTCGAAATGACAAAAATTCCTGTATATTACGCGCGACATGAGCCTCGAGATCCAGATCCTCATCGCGTTGTTTCTCGACCTGCTGTTCGGGGATCCCCGCGGGTTTCCCCACCCGGCGAGGACGATGCGGCGCTTTGCCCTCGCCCTGGAGCCCTCGATCCGAAGGATGCTCAAGTCGCCCCGGGAGGCGGGGCTGCTGGCGGCCGTGATGGTCATCGCCCTTTCGGGCCTTGCGGCCTGGGGGCTTTTGAGGCTTGCCGCGTCGCTGCACCCCTGGGCGTACACGGCGCTCTCGATCTGGATTTTCTACACGGCCCTCTCCGCGCGGTCCCTGGCCGACCAGGCCGCCGAGGTCTACCGCGCCCTCGAGGTGGGCAATCTCCCCCTGGCGCGAAAGCGCGTCTCGGAGATGGTCCGGCGCGACACGGACCGCATGGACCGCGAAGAGGCCGCCCGGGCCGCCATCGAGAGCGTGGCCCGCCACGGCGTCGACGGCGTCATGGCCCCGCTGATCTGCGCCTTCCTCTTCGGCCCCCTGGGCGTCATCCTCTACAAGGCGATCGACGCCCTCGACTCGGCCTTCGGCCACAAGAACGAGCCGTATTACGACTTCGGGCGCTTTTCCGCCTGGCTCGACCGCATGGCCAACTGGGTGCCGGCCCGCGTCACGGTTGCGTTCATGGCGCTGGCGGCGATGCTTCTCGGGATGAGGCCCCTGGCGGCCCTGCGGGTCAGCCGCCGCGACGGGGCTGTCCAGGAAAACCCCAATGCGGCCCTTCCCGAAGCGGCCATGGCGGGGGCCCTGGGAATCCAATTGGGAGGGCCGGTGTTCCGCGGCGGTTCCTTCGACCCCCAGCCCTTCATGGGGGACCCCCTGCAGCGGCTGGAACCCGGGCACATCCGGCAGGCCAACGCCGTGCTGTTCGCCATGACGATCCTGGCCGCGACGATCTTCGCCCTGGCCCACAAGGGGGCGGTTGCGATCCTGTGACCGGCGTTTTTCTTGCAACGCGTCGATAATCAAAAACCGGTTTTTCTCGGACAGGGGATGCCATCATGATCGACTGCCCCCGGATTGTCATCGGCGGGACGGAAAGCGGCGTGGGGAAAACGTCGCTTACCCTCGCCCTCGTCGCCGCGCTGCGCCGGCGGGGATCGCGGGTCCAGACCTTCAAGGTCGGGCCCGACTTCCTCGACCCCTCGTACCTCTCCATCGCCTCCGGCAGGCCCTGCTACAACCTCGACGGCTGGATGATGGGGCGCGACTACGTGGAAAAGCTCGTGGCGCGCGCGACGGCCGACGCGGACATCGCTGTGGTCGAAGGCGTCATGGGCCTCTTCGACGGGGCGAGCCACGACGGCCTCGAGGGGAGCACGGCGGAAATCGCCGCCTGGCTCAGGGCCCCCGTGATCCTCGTGGCCGACGTCTACGGCATGGCGAGAAGCCTCGCCGCCGTCGTGAAGGGTTTCGCGACCTTTGACCGCAAGGTGAGGGTTGCCGGCGTCATCGCCAATCACTGCGGCAGCCTGCGGCACGGGATCATGCTGGCCGAGGCGCTGCAGGCCTCGCAGCTGCCGCCCATGGTGGCGGCGATCCCCCGGGGGGCGCTGCCGGCGCTGCCCGAGAGGCACCTGGGTCTCGTGACGGCCGATGCGCGAAACCTCCCGCAGCAGGCACTGGACGCACTGGCCGACGCATTCGAGCGCTATTCGACAGTGGGAGAGATCGTCAACATGGCCCGTAGCGCGCCCTTTCTCTACGTGGAGGCGCCGGAGCGGAAACAGGTCGCAGGCAGGGCCCGCCTCGGCGTGGCCTGCGACGCGGCCTTTCATTTCTACTACCGGGACGTGCTCGACGAGTTGGAAGACGGGGGGTGCACCCTCGTGCGGTTCTCGCCCGTCGCAGACAGGGCCTTGCCCGGTGATCTCGACGCCCTCTACCTCGGCGGCGGCTACCCCGAAGAGACGGCCGCGGAGCTTTCGGCCAACGGTTCCATGCTGGCCTCGGTGAGGGCATTCGCGGAAAGCGGCCGGCCCGTCTACGCCGAGTGCGGCGGTCTCATGTACCTCTGCCGGGAGATGGAGACGGCAGACGGCCGGAGGCACCCCCTGGCGGGGATCCTGCCGGCGGCGACGAAGATGCACCGGGGGCTGCAGACCCTCGCGTACGTGGACGTGACCCTGAAGGAGGATTCCCTCTGGGGCCTCGCCGGGGAGAGCGTCCGGGGACACGAGTTCCACCACTCGAGCCTCGCGGCAGACCCCGCGGGCGCCGAGGGCTGGCGGTCCGTCTACCGCATGCGCAAGCTGCGCGTCGAGGCCCCCGTCGAGGAAGGGTTCCAGAAGGGGCGCGTCCTGGCAAGCTACGCCCACCTGCACCTTGCGAGCCGGCCGAGGGCACTCGAGCGCTTCATCGCGTCCTGCGAAAGGCCAACGGCCGGCAGTCCGGACGGAGGGGGAGACCGCGGCTCGTAGGCGTCCCCGGAAGATCGACCGGGCTCTGCACGTAAAATGAGCAAAAAAAAGGGCGCGCCGCGGGGCGTGCCCTTTCCCGTTTCTGTTCCGTCCGGCTTACTTCTTCTTTGCGGCTTCTTTCTTCGCCTTCCATTCGGCCTCGGCTTTCTCCTCCATTTCCTCGAGCCGGGTGTAGTAGTCGGGGATCTCTTCGAGGTGATCCATGGAGATCTCGAGGGCCGTGTACTTGTCCGTCGTGTGCTCCTGCTCGACCTTGATTCCCATGATCAGCTGGTCGAGATCGAAGTCCGTGA
>CAZPCN010000072.1:0-8897 GCA_964585095.1 uncultured Syntrophaceae bacterium
CCCGCCAGCTTGCGGTTCGATTCGTGGATCTTCGCCGAGATGTATTTCCCCGTGATGGCGATCTGCCAGATGAGCCGCCGAAGCTCCATCTCGATGCCCGCCATCCACATGTGGCGGCGCAGATCGACGATGAACTTCGTGTAGTCCGAGATGTTTCGGGAGTTGTTTTCCATCCATCGATCCCCTGGTTCAAATCTTTACGATGGTAAACAATTCAATGCCTTTTTGACAAGGAAATTCTGCCTCCGGGGCCGCCGTTTCCGGCCCGGCGGATTTGTGATATAGAGTGCGCGAGGCAGAACATCGTGGCGCTTTCGGAATTCACCCTTCCGACGCCGACCCGGCGTGGCATGCCTACTACCTCAAGCCCCGGGCGGATTTCGAGGGGCTGCTGAGAGAAGTCGATGAAGACCCTGTCCGTGTCTTCCGGTGGGGCCGGGGATAGACACCCGTTTCTATCCGGGGAGCCATTCATCACGGTCGACGACGTGACGGTGCGCGTTCGCGACCGGTTCATCCTGCCCGGCACGACCTGGGAGATCCGAACAGGCGAGAGCTGGGCCATCCTGGGGCCCAACGGGGCGGGCAAGACGTCGCTGGCCCGCGTTCTGACGGACGACGTCCCGACGGCCCGGGGAAGGGTCGTGCGTCACCATCGGGATGCCGCCCGCGAGCGGATCGGCTGGGTGTCGCCGGAGCTGCAGGAGTGGCTCCTCGGGATCGAGGAGAACCGCGTCGAGGAGGGCGGCTGTGCAGGCAGGGACGGCAACCCCGAGACGGCGCGGGAGACCATCCTCTCGGGCCTTGCCGCGGGCGGGGGCGGCGGGACTCTGTACGGGCGACTGGTCCGGCGGCTGGGGATCGACTACCTCCAGGACCGGCCCATGCGGCGCCTCTCGACGGGGGAGATGCGCAAGGTGCTCATCGCGCGGGCCCTGATGAAGGCCCCGCGGCTTCTCGTCCTCGACGAGCCCTTCGGAGGCATCGATGCCGCTTCGCGAGGCGAGTTGACGGCCCTCTTCGAAGAGCTGATGGCCGAGGGGGTCCAGCTCGTTCTCGTCACCCACCGCGCCGACGAGATCCCTGCAGGCATCGAGCGCGTCCTGTGCGTGAAGGACGGCCGCGTCGTCCTCCAGGGCGGGCGCGAGGATGTTCTCGCCGGCTGGGCGCGGATCGGTGCCGACGATGAGGCCCCCCCTCTCGTGCCTCCCCGAAGGGCGGGGCCGGAGGAAGCGGCGCCCGAAATTCTCCTGGAGATGAAGGGGGTCCGCGTGGCGTTCGGGGCGGTGACCCTGATCGACGGACTGGACTGGACGGTCCGCCGCGGGGAGAACTGGGCGGTGCTGGGGCCCAACGGCGCGGGCAAGACCACCCTGCTGAACCTGATCACCGGCGACAACCTTCAGGGCTATGCCAACGAGATCCGGCTCTTCGGCAGGCTCAAGGGCTCCGGCGAGACGGTGTGGGACATCCGGCAGAGGATCGGCGTCGTGTCCTCGGAGCTGCAGGAACGCTACCGCCGGGGGATCCAGGCCCGGGACGTGGTGGCCTCGGGGCTCTTCGACTCCGTCGGCCTCTTCCGCCGCCTCACCCCCGAGGCCCGGGACCGGGTGGAGGAGTGGATGGACCTGCTGGGCATCCTGCCCCTGGCGGAGCGGGCCTTCGACGGCCTCTCCTACGGGGAGCGGAGGATGGCGCTCATCGCGCGGGCCATGGTCAAATCGCCCCTTCTGCTGATCCTGGACGAGCCGTGCCAGGGCCTCGATGCCGCCAACCGCAGGAAGATGCTGAAGCTGATCGACCGCGTCGGCGGCGCGACGGGCACGCGGATCCTCTACGTGAGCCACTACGAGGACGAGATCCCGACCTGCATCAACCGCGTCCTGCGGCTCGAAAGACCGAACCCGGGGGTAGGAAGACCGTGCTGATCGAGGAACGAAAGGTGTGGCCCTGCGTCGGGTGCGGCTTCTGCTGTGTGAACCAGCGGTGCACCTTCGGGGTGGCCCGGCACCCCGGGGCGCAGAGCGGGCTGTGCCCGGAGCTCGAGTGGACGGGCCGGCGCTACGTCTGCCGCCTCATGATGCCGTCGAGCGACATCGCCGACTTCGTGAAGCGGGAGCTCCGCTCGGGCGATGGCTGCGTGGCCTTCGAGAACCCCTGGCGAAAGGACGTCCGGCGCAGGACGCCCGAGGAAGCGGAAGCCGTCGGCAAAAAGAAGTGACCGGCAGTGTCCGATCCCCTTTCCTGCTTCTTCCCTGAAGCCTTGCCCCGCCGGCGCGGCTACATCTTGAAGTGGGCCAGCAGGTAGGACTGCAGGTTGGCCTTCTGGTTGCGAATGCCGAGTTTCTTCCGGATGTTGTTCCGGTAGAAGTCGACCGTGCCCTTCGAGAGCTTCATCAGGCCGGCGATCTCCTTGGAGCGCATGCCCTGCATGATGCAGTTGGCGATCTGAACCTCCGTCTGGGTGAGGCTTGCCGACTGCGCCGAGAGCTGCTGCGAGAAGGGGGAGACGATCTCCTTGAGGTTGGTTTCGAGGACCCCGAGCATGGCGGTTGCGTGGCGGTTGACCGGCGTCGACTTCAGTTTTTCCAGGGCGGGCATGACCAGCTTGTTGATGTTGGCGATGACCCGCTCCTCGAGCAGGAGCCGGTCCTGGTCCCGCTGCTCCAGCAGGGTCCGCAGGGTGGTGTTGAGATCCTCGAGCTTCCGCGACCGGATCTCCAGTTCGCCCTCGCGCAGGCGGAGGGTTTCCTCGGCCTGCGTCCGCTTCTCGATGTCGAGGCGCAGGGCCTCGTTGACCCGCGCGAGCTCCGCCGTGCGCTCCCGGACCCGCTCCTCCAACTCGCCGTAGGCCTTCCGGAGCTCCTCCTCCATCCTCTTGCGGTCCGTGATGTCCTCGACGAACCCCTCGTAGTACAGGACATGGCCCTGCCCGTCGCGGACGGCGCGGACGTTGTTGAAGACCCAGCCCGTGCTGCCGTCCCTGCGGCGGATCGTGATCTCGAAGCTGCCGTGTCCCCACTCCTCGACGATCCGCACGCATTCCCTGCGCACCTCGGGGTCGGTGTAGAGCTGCCGGCCGATGTCGTTGACGGCCGTCTTGAGCTCCTCCGGCGAATCGTAGCCGAAGATCCGGGCGAAGGCGGGGTTGACGTCCACATACCGCCCCTCGGGGACGCTGCGGTAGATTCCCTCGACGGCGTTCTCGAAGATGTCCCTGTATTTCGACTCGGCCAGGGCCAGTGCGTCCATGGCCTGCTTGCGCTTCGTGATGTTTCGCGAGATCGTCCGGTAGCCCTGGAGGCCCCCTCCCTCGCCGAAGAAGGGCGTCCCTGACGTTTCCACGATGACCGCGGCCCCGTTCTTGTGAATCAGCGTGTGCTCGAGGTAACCGAAGGATTCGCCTTGGGAGGCCCTCTCGCGGAAGATCCGTTCCACCCTCTCCGCTTCGGCCGGCGCCATGAAGTCGAAGGGCCTCTTGCCGATCACCTCGTGGGGCCCGTACCCGATGAAGTCGAAGACCTTCGGGCTTGCGTACGTGCAGCGGCCCGACGCGTCGGTCTCGGCAATGTACTCGTCGATGGACTCGATGAGGTTCCGGTACTGCTGTTCGCTGCCGCGCAGCGCCTCCTCGGTCCGCTTCAGATGCGTGATGTCTCGGCTTGCCGCGCAGTAGCCGGCCAGCCTCCCGTCCGGATCGAAGAGGGGGGAGGCGTTGGTCTCCAGCGTCACGGCGGAGCCGTCCGGGCGGATGACGACATTCCGAAAGCCCCGGATCGGCTCCCCCTTCCTTGCCTTCTCCGTGAAGAGCCGGCTCATGAGAGACGACTGCTTCGGCTCCATGAAGTCGAAGGGCGTCTTTCCGATCACTTCCGCAGCTTTGTACCCTGTAATGGCGTGGATACGAGGGCTTGCGTAGAGGATGACCCCCTTGGGCGTCACCTCCGTGATGAAATCGTCTGCCGTTTCCACCAGGGTGCGGTAACGCTTTTCGCTGGCCTGCAGTGCCGACTCGATCCGCTTGCGCTCCGTGAAGTCGGTGAAGAAGGCAACCGACAGGGTCTCGTCGCCGAGGGGGACCCCCGCGATTTCGGTGAAGACGGGAAAGGTCGTGCCGTCCTTGCGCAGCCCCATGAACTCGTACTGGCTGGGGACGGCCTCCCCCCTCTTGCGCTTGTTGGTGTACAGGTTCAGCTGCCAGCGGTAATCGGGGGCGACGCGGTTGAGCCGTGAGGTGCCGATGAACTCCTCCGCGCTGTCGTAGCCGAACATCTTCACGCAGGCGGCATTGGCATAGATGGTGATCCCGTCCCGGGCAATGGAGATGCCCATGGGCGACGAAGCCACCATGTTGCGGAACCAGGCATTGTCAGCCGGCAGCGCGGTGATCAGGTTCTTTGCCGGCGAGGCGTCATCGCCCGGCTTCTTCGTCCCTTCGGCGGTTTTTCCCATGTGTTGGATCCTCTCCCCCTTGAGCGGCAGGGGGCAATATCGTCACTCCGGGTGAATTCCCCGAAGCTCGCTTCGATGCTGTCATCCCCTCGCTAGAGGGAATCCGTCATGGATGCCTGGTCATGTGCATGACATTCTTCGTTACTCCGCAGCTTGCTGCGGGGTCGTTCTTGGGTCTCAACGGTGAAAAAAGGGAAGAAAAACGAACGGGTGGGAAAATAGTACAACCGGCTGGCACTGTCAAGGGAAAATATAGGTGGATGGTTGATGATTTATCTATATTTTATCTATATTGCTCTTTAGGAAAGTCCTGTCATGATCGATCGTGGATTTTTATGTCAGGCAGCCTGCAAGGGGTGAAGCTGGGGCAGTGCATTCATCCGGATGCGGCTTCTGTGTCATATCACTACCTCCTTTGGATGGGGGGATCGGGCCATGTCACCGATCCCCCTTTCTGCATCGGGCCGCTGATGTCGCACGCCGGCCTGTCACTTCGCCAGAAACCCCCCGTCGTTGACGAGCACGTGCCCCGTCATGTAGGCCGAGGCGTCCGAGGCCAGGAAGACGGCCACGCCCTTCATGTCGTCCACATCCCCGAAGCGCCTCATGGGGACGAGTTCCATCGCCTTGTCATGGGATTCCTTGAAATCGGGCGTCTCGATGTAGGCCATCATGTCGGTGCGGAAGAACCCCGGCGCGATGGCGTTCACCCGGATCTTGAACGGGGCGAGCTTGACGGCGAGGTTCATCGTGAGGGCGTTGATCGCTGCCTTCGTGGAGTTGTAGGGGACGGCCGGGTGCAGGTACTCGTCGGAGCCCCGGAAGCCCATGATCGAGGAGATGTTGATGATGGTGCCGCCGCCCTGCGCCTTCATGGTCCCGGCCACCTTCTGGGTCAGGATCCAGACCCCGCGGACGTTGACGCTGAACATCTGGTCCCAGCGCTCCAGGGGGAACTTCAGGGTCGGGGCGCCCCACGTGGCCCCCGCGTTGTTCACCAGGATGTCGATGCGGCCGAATTTTCCCAGCGCCGCTTGCACGAGGGCGTCGATGTCCTCTTCCCTGGCCACGTCGCAGGCCACGGGCAGGACCTCCACGCCGCAGGCCTGCCGGATCTCGGCGGCCGCGGCCTCGAGGTTTTTCATCTTGCGCGAGGCAAGAACGAGGTTCGCCCCCGCCTCGGCCAGTCCCGTGGCGATGAATTTGCCGATTCCCCGGCCCCCGCCCGTGACCAGGGCCACCTTGCCGTCGAGCCTGAACAGGTCCGCTGTCTTCATAGTCCCGCCTTTCATTTCAAGAAGCTGGAATCGTGGAGTGATGGAATCCTGGGTAAAGACAACACCCGAAACACCGACATCCGTTCATGCCACAAATGGCGGGATGTGGCAAGGGCGGCCACCAAAAAAAGGCGCAGCGGTCATCGCTGCGCCTTGCCTGTCTGCGCGATCCGGACAGCCGGCATCTATTTCTTCAGTGCCTTGAGGACCTTCCTGTCGTCGGCCGTCTTGAACACGACGGTCATCTTGCCCCGCGTGGGGCTCCCGTAGACGTAGTTGATGTCCACGTCGGCCTCGGAGACCTTCTTGGCCACCTTCTGCAGCTGCCCCGGCTTGTTGGGAAGCTCCACGGCGATGATCTCCTCCACCTTCACCTCGGCGCCCATCTGGGTGAGGATCTTCTTCGCCTTGGCGTTGTTGTCCGTCACGAGCATGAAGACGCCCTCCGGTCCGCGCCCGTAGGCGCAGAGGGCCTCGATGTTGATCTTCCCGTTCGCCAGGAACGTGGTGACCTCGGACAGCAGGCCCACACGGTTGGGCACGACGAAGGTCAGCTGTTTGAGCTTCAGGATCTTGAGCATCTCGGAGCCCTCCTGTTTTTCCCTTACATACGTTTCTCGCCCGTGAATTTCAAGAGTTTATTCTCCGCCGGTTCCGCGGGATCGATCCCGAGACCGCGGGCGATCTTCGCGAGCATGGCTTTCTCCTGCTCCCGGTAGGAGCCGTCGGCCAGGGCGATGCGCCGGGCCATGGCCAGGGCCTCGTCGCGGTCGTGCTCGCCGGGGATGAGTCCGCGGAGCGCCTCGAGCGCCCGTTCCTCGTCGGCCGCCAGGATGCAGTACTGCTCCTTCACCATGCGGCGGAAGGCGGAGGGGCGGATCTTTCGGAGGACCTTGTGGGTCTTGGCGATCTCCGCGGCCACGGCGTAGTGCCGCCGGCCGATGACGCCGCCCACCCGGGCCATGGCGATCATGGCCCGAACGAGGCCTTCGGCCAGGCCCCCCTTCCCCGCGTCCTCGACCCATCTCTGCCGGAGCCACGTCTCGTAGTCCTCCCAGGACATTTCGGCCTCTTTCTCCCCGGTGAGGGCCTTGAGCGTGCCCGCCGCAATGGAGGTGTAATGAAGAGCCTCATGGCCGTAGACCGCGCGGAAGAGAGCCTCCTGGCCGCGGTCGCGGCAGTCGCGATAGTAGTCGAGCCAATCCTCGATGAAGCCCGACAGGGCTTTCTCGCAGGCGCTGAAGGGGTTGCCCTCCCGGGCCGGCTTGCGGTGGGCACGGGCCTGCGCCGCCGCCGCGCCCAGGTGGCGCAGCGCCGGGTTCATGTCGGAGATCGCATAGCGCTGGGCCCGCAGGGGATGGAGCCAGCGCATCATTTCCGCCGAGAGCTCCGACGTCGAGGCCTTCACCCAGGGGCCGAGGACGCTGCGATACATCCGGTCGTTGAACTCGGAGACCTGCGCCACGATGCTGAAGTCCTCCTCCGTCTCCCGGGAATCGCCGAGGGCGATGATGTCCTCCAGGGTCCTCTCCTCGAAATGCGTCGTGTAGTCTCCCTTTGTCACGTCGCCCTCGATCACCATCTCGTAGAGGCCGGGCGGGAGGAAGTCGATCATCTCGGAGCTGCGGATGATCTCCTTGTGCTCCTTTTTCGCCACGCTCGCCGCGACGAAGATGCCCAGGTGCCCGATGTCCTCGTGGATGATGTAGACGATGACCTGGCCGAGCCCCCGGATCTCGTCGATGGAGCGGTACACCCGGGGGATCCACTCCAGAGCCTGCTGCGGCGGCGTGATGTTGTCGCCCTTCGAGGCGAAGACCACGATGGGGCTCTGGATGTTCTTGAGGCTCAGTGGCTCTCCCTCGTGCAGCTCCAGCGTTCCCTGCTCGAGCTTGTTGCCCACGAAGAGGTTGCTCACGATGAAGTGGATTTCCTCGGCGTTCATCAGGTAGAAGCCGCCCCACCACTTCTCGAAATTGAGGAACCGATCCTCCTCCGTGTCGATCTCGGAGTAGACCCTGTAGTTCTTCGACCAGAGGGTGTTGGCCGGGTTGAGCGACTCGAAGTTCGAGACGAGATTCGCCCCGTCGAACTTGCCGTTGCCCAAATCGCAGAGCATCGAGGTGAGCCACACGCCGCCCAGCATGCCCCCCTTGTACCGCATGGGGTTGACGCCCGACACCCCGGCCCAGTAGGACATGGGGGCCCCGTTGAGGATGAGCGGCCCTGCGATGTCGGGGCGGTCGGCACAGAGCAGGGCTGAGGCCCAGCCTGCCTGGCAGTTGCCCATGATGGCGGGGTTTCCGGACTCGGGGTGCCTGCGGCAGACCTCCTCGATGAAGCGCTCCTCGGCCGCGACGACGTGCTTGAGCGTCTGGCCGGGCATGGGCTCCGTGTAGAAGAGGACGAAGTAGACCGGGTGGCCGTGGTCCAGGGCCATGCCGATCTCGGAGTCGCGCTTCGACCCCCCGATCCCGGGGCCATGTCCCGCCCTCGGGTCGATGATCACGATGGGCCGCTTGGGGATCTCGGGCGCCTTGCGGCGGTCGCCCGCTCGGCGCTCGGCGCCTTCCCTTCCACCCCCGTCCTCATGCCGCCGATCCACGATTCGCACGAGGGCGAAGTTCACGGGCTTCTCGAACGTCCGCCCGTCGAGGATCATCTCGTAGTGGAACGTAAGGACGGGCGGCTGCCCGTTGCGCAGGTGTTCGATGTAGTTGTTGCCGCGCTTGCGCAGGACGTCCCAGAAGAGGATCTGGCGCTGCGCCGCATCGACGCCGTATTCCCAGGCGTCGAAGAACCATTTCGGCGCCGCGGCCATCGGGTTGAACGGATTCCAGGTCTGCATGGCGATAACTCCTTGTTTTCCGGTGATAAATCCTTCCAATGCGCTGCAAGTTCCGGACCATCGGCGGGGCAACCTTCGGCCCCAGATAAGTTTTGCATTCCGGGATAAAAAGTGACAGAAAACGGGGGAAACCCTGCTGGTCATTGCGAGCAGCAGACCTCGTCTGTCGGCAGGATTGTCGAGGGAAGAAACAGCGCCGATCCGTCATTGCGAGCAACCGACCCCGAAAGAGTTCGGGGTTATCGATGGAAGAAACACACTCTGAAAAATCCTCCCCAACCCTCCTTTTCCAAAGGAGGGTGCTGAAGAGCTTCCCCCTT
>CAZPCN010000073.1:0-8852 GCA_964585095.1 uncultured Syntrophaceae bacterium
ACCTGGCCGCCGTCCCCGCCAACCGCTCCATGCTGGAGGGCTGGGCCAAGGAGGATGCGCGCTACGTATTGTGCCTGGCCACGGAGGCCCAGCTGGGGATGACGCTCAACACGCGCAACCTCGAACTGATGCTGCGCAGGCTCGCCGCCCACCCGCTCGACGAGGCGAAGGAGTACAGCCGGCGGCTCTACGAAGCGACGAAGGGCATCGCGCCCTCGCTCGTCCGCTACACGGAGGCCACGGAATTCGACCATGCGACGAGGGACGACCTGCGGGCGGCCGCCGCGTCGATCCTCGGCCGGGAGGGGCACCCCCGGGCCGCCGGGCCCGCGGAGGAGGTCCGCCTCGCCTGGGCCACCCCCGATGCCGACGCCCGCGTCGCCGCCGCCCTCCTGCACGCCGCCTCCCGGATGCCCCTGGACGAGTGCCTGCGGGCCGCCGGGTCGATGTCCGCCGAGGACCAGGCCGGCCTCTTCAAGGCCTCCTTCCGCTGCATGAAGGCCTGGGACACCCCGCTGAGGGAGTTCGAGAACGCCGACCTGCAGTTCGACCTCGTCGTGAGCGCATCGTGCTTCGCGCAGCTCAAGCGCCACCGGATGGCCACCCTGGTGAGCCAGGACTACGACCCGGCCCTCGACGTGACCGTGCCGCCCTCCATTGCCGCCATCGGCATGGAGAACGCCTTCCGCGGGATGATGGCCCACACCGAGGAGACCTACGAAGCGATCCGGCGCGCAGCCCCCGCGGCGGCGCCCTACATCCTGACCAATGCGCACCGCAAGCGCGTCCTGATGAAGATGAACGCCCGCGAGCTCTACCACATCGCGCGGCTCCGGGCCGACCGCCACGCCCAGTGGGACATCCGCCGGCTCACGGAGCGGATGCTCGCCCTGGGGCGCGAGGCCATGCCGCTCACCCTCATGATGGCCGGGGGCAAGGACCGCTTCGCGGAGATCTACCGGGCCTCCTTCCCGCCCGCGTGATCCAGGATGCGACCGGAATGATCCAGTTCAACACCCTTTCCGTTGTATTCATTGCGCTCTTTGCCGCCGCCGCCCTCACCCGGTACGCCCTGGCCCGGGCGAACATCGCGCACCTGCGCAGGCACGGGCACGTCGTCCCCGAGGCCTTCCGGGGCGAGATCGACGAGGCGACCCTGGCCCGCATGCGCGACTACACCGTCGAGTCCTCGCGCTTCCACTCGCTCGAGTCGCTCGCCGACGACGCGATCCTGCTCGTTGTGCTGTTCGCCGGGGCCCTCCCCTGGCTGGCCGGCGCGATCGAGTCCCTGGGTCTCCACCCGGTCTGGTCGGGCACGCTGTTCTTCGGCGCCCTCTACGGGGCAAGCGTGCTGCTCGACATCCCCTTCAGCCTCTACGGCACCTTCGTCATCGAAAGGAAATACGGGTTCAGCACGATCACGCCGGGGCTCTGGCTCGCGGACCTGGCCAAGTCCGCGGCCGTCTCCGTCGTCCTGCTGGCCCTGCTGTTCGTCCCCTTCTTTGCGCTGATCCACTGGCTCCCGCAGGCGTGGTGGTTTGCCGCCTGGGTGTTCTTCGCCCTCTTCCAGGTGCTTGTGATCTGGCTCTACCCCCTGGTGATCGCCCCGCTGTTCAACAAGTACGTCCCCGTGAGGGACGAGGCGCTGCGGGACCGCATCCTGGCCCTCGCCGACAAGGCGGGGCTCAGGGCCGAGGGGATCTTCGAGGTCGACGCGGGGAAACGGAGCCGGCACTCCAACGCCTACTTCACGGGCCTGGGCCGCTCCAAGAGGATCGTGCTCTTCGACACGCTGATCGCCACCCACAGCCACGACGAGATCGCCTCCGTGCTGGCCCACGAGATCGGCCACTGGAAGCTGCGCCACGTGCTCAGGCAGCTCCTCGCCATGGAGGCCCTGTCCTTCGTCGGCTTCTACCTGGTCTTCCGGCTCATGGGCTGGCCGCTGCTCTTCGAGACCTTCGGCTTCGCCGGCCCCGTGCCCTACGCGGGGCTGCTGCTCGCGGCCATCGTGATGAAGCCCGCCGCCTTCTTTTTCACCCCCGTCGGGGCCGCGATCTCCCGCAAGTACGAGCGGGATGCCGACCGGTACGCCCTGGGTCTTATCGGCACGACCCGCTTCCTCGCGGAGGCCCTCAAGCGCCTGGCAAAGGAGAACCTGGCCAACCTCTACCCCCACCCGGCCTACGTCGCGTTCTACTACTCCCACCCGCCGCTAGCCGAGCGTGTGGAGCGCCTGCAGGCGATGGACGAAGAAGAAGGTAAGAAGGTGAGAGGGTAAGAAGGTCGGGTGGGCTTCCGGCCGCGGGGATGTCACCGGCACTCGGATTTGCCGGCCGCCAGCCCCTTGCTTTCTGCGAGCGCTCTTGATTTTGATCCGCTAATCGCTACAATGATGCTCAACGATCCAGCGAGGTAGGTCCCCATGCCCATCTACGAGTTTTATTGCCGCAAGTGCAACACGATCTATAACTTCTTCTCCCGGAGCGTGAACACCGAGAAGATCCCCTTCTGCCCGAAGTGCAAGAAGGTCAGGCTCCAGCGCCAGATGTCGGTCTTCGCGAAGCTCTCCGGGAAAAAGGAGGAGGCCGGGGGCGACGAACTGGCCGGTCTCGACGAGTCGAAGATGGAAAAGGCCATGGAAATGATCGCTCGGGAGGCCGACGGGCTCGACGAGAACGATCCCCGCCAGGCGGCCAAGCTGATGCGAAAGCTGACGGACGCCACGGGGCTTGCCCTCGGGCCGAAGATGGAGGAGGCCCTCGCCCGGATGGAGAAGGGGGAGGACCCGGACCGGATCGAGGAGGAGATGGGGGATTCCCTCGGGGACGAGGACCTCTTCTCCCTGGCCAAGAAGGCCGTCCGGGGAAAGAAGGGCCTGCGGCCGTCGGTCGACGAAAAACTCTACGACCTCTGAGACGGGGTCGGCAGCAGGAACGGACCGTGGAATCGAAACGAACCCCCTTTGGCCACAACCCGTTCAAGGGGCTTAAATCCCTGCTCAAGGAAGCACCCCCGGCCAAGCCGAAGGGGTTGAAAGGGCCGGAGAAACCTCTCGCTCCGCCCGCGGCGGAGAGCCCGGAGACGGATAGGCAGTTTTTCCTCCGGGCCATGGACGGGATCCGTCCCATGACCGGCCCGGACCGGAAAGAAGGTCGGGGGGAGACTCCCCCCGCGGGCGCGTCGCCGAAGGCAGCCGGCGAGGATGCAGTGGAGGGGATGAAAGCCCTCATCGCCTCCGGCAGGGGTTTCGTGGTGGCCGACACCCCCGAGTACATCGAGGGGACGGGCTACCGCGTGAGCCCGAAGATGGCCGAAAGGCTGCACCGGGGCGAGTTTTCCATCCAGGCCCACATCGATCTGCACGGTCTCGGCGTGGAGGAGGCCCGCATCGTCTTCGAGGACTTCCTCCGCGACTCGGTGATCCGGAACCGCCGGTCGCTTCTCGTCATCCACGGGCGGGGGCTCTCCTCGCAGGGCGAGCCGGTCCTGAAAGCCAGGGTGACCGAGTGGCTGACCCGGGGGCCCTGGCGCAAGTGGGTGATCGCCTACTCGAGCGCGCGGCTCTGCGACGGCGGGGCCGGGGCAACCTACATCCTCCTGCGCACGAGGCCGGTCACGAAGAGCCAGAAGAAATCCCCTCCGAGGGAGCAGACATGAGAAAATTCGCGAGAACCCTGACCCTCGCTTTCAGCGCCGGCGCGCTGGGCGGGCTCGTCAACAGCCTTTGCCTCTGGCTTGCCGTGAAGGTCGGCCTCACGGCGGCCCTCGGCGTGACCCTCTCGGCCCCGATGACCCCGGCCTGGATCTACCCGAGGATCGTCTGGGGCGGGATCTGGGGCCTGCTGTTCGTCATTCCTCTCTGGGAGAAAAACGTCTTCCTGCGCGGCCTGTTCTTCAGCATCGGCCCCACCCTGGTCCAGCTCTTCGTGATCTTCCCGCTTCGCCTGGGCAAGGGGATGATGGGACTCGACCTGGGAACGTGGACGCCCGCCTTCGTCATCCTCCTCAACGCCCTGTGGGGCTGGTCGGCGGCGGCGTGGATGCGATGGACGAACCGATGAAGAGGTCCATCCGGTCTGTTCGGTCTGTTCGGTCTATTCGGTCCAGGCACCCGGGAAGTTTCCATTGAACCGATCGCTTCTCGCCGACATCCTCCAGCACTGGGACCTCGAACTGAGGGCCGAGCGGCCGGAACTGGCGCCCGCGGGCAGCCCCGAACGGTCCCTGTTCAGAACCGTGGTCGAGGATGCGGAGGGAAAGCGTTTTGTCCTCGAACGCGTCGCCTCCCGGGCGGTCGGGCGAAAGCGCGAGATCGCGGAAACCCTCGACTGGCTTGCCTCCCGCGGGCTCGCGGGCATCCACGGCTATCTGCGGAACGGGCAGGGGGACTCTCTCGTCAAGGCGGCGGGCGGGTTCTGGCAGGCATCGCCGTTCATCGAAGGGGTGGAACTGGACCGCCCCGCTTACGTTCTCGAGGCCTGGCGGGGAGAGGCGCTGGCGCGGTTTCTCATCGAGATGAAGGGCGTATCGGCAGGCATCCCCTTTGGCAGGCCCCGGCAGCCCTTTTCCATCGCCGAGTTCACCCGCGATCTCATGGCGAAGATGGCCCGCCATGCCCCCGGCCGAGCCGCGGCCGTGCGGGACGTTTGCGACTGGCTCGAGGCGAGCCTGTTTTTCGATCATGATCGTCTCCCCGTCGCTTTCAGCCACGGCGACCCCCACCCGATCAACGTCATCTGGGGAAAAGGCGGCATCCGGGGCGTCATCGACTGGGAGTTTTCCGGGACCAAGCCGGAGATCTACGACGCGGCCCTCGTCGTGGGGTGCCTCGGGATGGAGGACCCCTTGGCTCTCGCGGGGCCCATGGCCCTGGCGTTCATCGAAACGCTGCGGGCATCGGGGCGTTTCGACGCGCGGGGTTTCGCGGTGTTTCCCGAATTCGTGACAGCGCTGCGCTTCGCCTGGCTGTCGGACTGGATGAGAAAAAAAGACGGGGAAATGGTGGAAATGGAGACGGACTACATCCGTCTTCTTTTCGACGGCCGAGAGAGTCTGCGGCGGGTCTGGGGCCTCTGACGGGACGGATACACAAACACCCCCTTTCGTGCGGAAGGCGGCCTTCCGCACGGGGGCATCGGCGCGAACGGCATTCGATTCAGGCCCGGGCCGGCAGGACAAGCATCGGACACGCGATGTCCTTCATCAGCTTTTCCGTGACGCTTGCCTGCAGGACTTTGATCAGCCCTTTCCGGGTGTGAGGCCCGATGACCACGAGATCGATCAGCTTGTCCCTCATGTAGGCGGCAATCTCCTCCAGGGTCGTCCCGTGGCGCTCGTCGATCTCGATCTCGACGTCGGCCTGCGATGCCACCCTGCCGATGGCCTCGAGCATTCTCTGCCGCGCAACCCGCTCGTCGTCTCGCTCCACCGCAGCGATCACCTCCGGGTCGATGACGGCGTCCCCGACGGCCAGCGGCAACCGCTGGTCCACATGAAGCAGGTAAACCTTCCCGCGGGAGGTTGCGGCAATGTCGATCGCCTCCCGCAGCGCCCGGTCGGAATCCGCGGTGAAATCCGTGGGCACCAGGATTCGTTTCGGCTCGAACATGCGAATCACCTCCTTCGTCGATGTGCGCTGCGGAACCGGTGCGGGTCGAACGGGAGAAAGCAGCAGGATCGAGAGGGCGTGCGAAGGGGAGAAGAGAACGGCGCGGGAGCGTGGCTCGGGATGAACGGTCTCGTTCGGACAGCGCCTGTTTATTTATAGCGCCTGCCGGCGGGCGTTGTCAACGGCATTTGCCGGTTGGGGCGCGGGGCTTACCCGCACAGGACGAGCAGGTCTGCGGGTTTCTCGATCATCGCATCCGGCCTGGCTCTCTCGAGCCTCTCCCGCGGGTGCCAGCCCCACGTGACCGCCGCGGTCTTCACGCCCGCCTCGCGCGCCTCCCGGATGTCCCCCGCCGTGTCGCAGACGTACCAGGTGTGCCGGGCGTCCGTCCCGAAATGCCCCTTGGCGTAGAGTATCTTCTCGATCTTGCTGAAGTTGAAATCAGCCCCCAGGATGTCGTCGAAATAGGGATCGAAGCCGAACTTCGCGAGCATGAGCCGGATCGCGAAGGAGGAGTTCGAGGAAATGATGACGAGCCCGTGGCGCGCCTTCATCCCGGCCAGCACGGGGAGGAGCTCCGTGACGGGCCGCACGATGCCGTAGTCGAGCGTGGGGGTCACCGCCTTCGAGGCGGCCATGAAGGCGTTCACGTCGATGCCGCGCTTCTCGATCGCGCTGTAGAAGTTGTCCTCGAAGAGGTCGAGAAACTCCTCCCGGGTCGCGATCGGGGGCCTGCCGATGCGCTCGAGGCAGACATTGACCGAGTTTTCGTAGAGCGCCAGGGAGTCGACAAGGACGCCGTCGAAGTCGAAGAGGAAGAGTTTGCCAGGCACTGCGCGGGGGAAACCTCCAGCCGTTGGGATCAGAGGTCCTTTTACCAGATTGACGCCGCCGGATACAGCATTTTATGGGTCCGGGAAAAGGCCGTCACGGGCGAGCGGGCGCCTTCCTCTCCATGAAGCAGTACGGGTCGCGGCGGGTGAAGACATCGAGCCCGAGGCTGTGGGTGGAAGCCAGGCAGCCCCCGCAGACGGCGCGGATGGCGCACCCTCGGCAGGCCTCGGAACCGGCGCGGTAGCGCCGCGCAAGGTCGGAGTCGTAGATCTCCGCGAGGCTCCGCTCGCGGAGGTTCCCGATCAGGGAAGGGAACTTCCGGCAGGCGTGGACCTCGCCGTCGGGCAGCAGGGTGAGGAAGTTAAAGGCCGCCCCGCAGCCGAAGCCTGCACAGCCGCCGAAGAGCGTCTCCCCGCAGGCGTGCCGGTGGATGTTCAGGAGGTTGTCCTTGAGCCCCATCACGGGATTTCGCTTCGCCGCCTCCAGGTAGGCGGCCAGGAAAGCAACGTAATCCGCCCGGCCCGGCAGGGACAGCGAGGCCCCTTCCCCCACCAGGGCCAGGCGGTTGAAGGAGAACAGGTCCGCGCGACCCCGGAGCATGTCGGCCAGCGGGAGGACCTGGTCCAGGTTGTCCCGCGTGAGCGTGAGCATCACCATGGAGTAGACGCCGAGATCCCGCAGGACGTCGAGAAACTCGAGGGCGCGGCGGAAGGTCCCCCGCCCGCGGATGCTGTCGTTGTGGGCCTCGAGCCCCTCGAGGCTGACCTGGAAGGCGTCGGGCCGACGGATGGCCGCGATCCGCTCGATCGTCTCCCTCGGGGCGGGGTTTCCCAGGATGACCGTGTAGAACCCCCGGTCGACGGCGGCCCGGTAGAGGTCGAGGAACCTCGGGTGCAGCAGCGGGTTGCCCCCGCTGAAGGTCACCTGCCCCCCCACGAAGCGCTCTCGGCAGAACCCCCGCAGCTCGTCGAGCACCCGCAGGGCCGTCTTCATCGTCAGGGGGGAACGGCGGCTGCGGTCGTAGCAGTGCCTGCACTTGAGATCGCAGGCCTGGGTGATGTGCCACTGGAGGGTGAACATGGGCGAGACGAGGAACTCCTCGCGCGCGGGGGCGGCAAAGACGGCGGGGTCCCGCCGGATCCGCGAGGCCGGCATCAGCAGCAGGCCCTGTTCGGCGGCCCGCCGCAGGGCCCCGTCGACGGCGCCCACGGGAATCGACCCCGTCGAGGCCACCTCCTCGGGCGCAATCCCCTCGAGGGTCATCTTGAGCACGAGAAGGTCCTCGTCGGAGGCCTTGCGGGCGACGATCTCCCCCGTTTCCGGCCGCTTCCAGACCAGGACGACCTCGTCGCCCCGTTTCGGGCGGGCCGGTTTGCGCTTCCCTTCGTCCCTCCCCTCGGCAAGTCCCCTCCATTGGAGCGCAAGCAGCCGCAGGGCGGGATTGACCGTCGGGGAAGACAACCCGGCGGCGGGCGGGATGGGCGCAGTGCCGGCCTCGTGAACGGCCCACTCGAGCCGGGCCAGATCGGCGATGAACGGGGGGGCCCCCTTCGGAAGGGGACCTCGCTCCAGCAGGGCGGCAAGCCCCGGGGGGTCGTCACTGGCGAGGCGCTCCCACCGCCGGGCGCCCAGCAGGGCCCGGCACAGGGGGTAAAAGGTTTCCAGGGGTTGAGATGGCGGGTGCGGCATGGCGTTCGCCCCATCCCGGGATTGGGGGACCGCCACCCGCATCCCGCATTGGTGAGAGCTTTCGGACCGTCGCCCGCCGGGGCGGCGGCTTTCGGCCGGCCCGTCTTCATCCGTTTTGACCAGAGGGTTGTAGTGCAACCTGCACTATTTCCGAGCGGGTCAGCCGCTGGAGCCGGGCGGCGGCTGCGGCGGGTCTGCCTTCTTCTCCTGCTGTGGGGTGCCACCTGCACCCTGCTTCGCGCTTCAGGAGCTTCAGGACGACTTGCCCGGCGTGGCGCAGCCGCCCAGGATGAGGCTTGCCCCGGAGAGAAGACCCGCAACGCAGAGCCCGGCCAGGAACGCTTTCATCTGCTCCGAGTTCATGGTCGACCTCCTTCCAGAGGTTTCGGTTGAGAGGGGCTCCCCGTCCCGGGACGGGGACTCGGGTCGGATCGGCGATTGCGGACAGGGTGGGAAGAATCTCGCCGCTGTCAGGATAGCAGCGGCCCGTGGCGCCTGTCAAGCGCGGGGAGCGGCCGCGTGGAACAGCCGGCGGATCGAGGGGCCGAAGGGCTTTTTCGCCACGCCGGCCTCGGTGACGATGGCCGTGATGTAGCGGTGGGGCGTCACGTCGAAGGCCGGGTTGTAGACGCCGACCTTCTCGGGGGCCGTCCGGACGCCGTGGAGCTCTCTGACCTCGCCCGGGTGGCGCTCTTCGATGGGGATGCCGCTCCCGTCG
>CAZPCN010000074.1:0-8662 GCA_964585095.1 uncultured Syntrophaceae bacterium
CGCATCGACAGGGCCGTAATGTACCAGTACAGGGGGAGCGTCATCGCCTGGTAGGACACCGAGTACCAGAGGATCCATGCCTGCTGGTACGCCACGGAATAAGTGCCGTTCCCGATGAACCACAGGAAAACGGACAAGAGCGTGTACAGCTGACGCTCGGGATTGCATGCGTGCGGAAGAGCCAGCCGGAAAAACACGGAACAGAAATAGAGGACACAGAAGTAGGCTAGGATGGATTGAGAAACATGGATGATCTTTGCCCAGGCAAAGACATCGTTCACCGGCAGGAGCCTGAAGAAGTAGCCCCACGCCAGATGCCAGTGGTACATGGCATAGACCCGGTCTTCGGGCCAAAAGATGAAGCTCTTCCCCTCGTCATGAAAGCTCGCGATCCGGATGAGATGCTCCCACATGTCATAGGGGATCTTCAGAAACGGCGTCGAAAAGAATATCAGTGCGACGGCCGCGGACGAGAACGCGGCGATCAGCAGGTTGTCGCGGAGCGCATGGTTCAGGCGTGTCATCGGGTCTTCGGCATGGCTGCCAGGGGTTCAGCCGGTTCGAGGCAAGTCTCCATTCGGGAGGGGTGATCCATGGCGGACGATCAACCGTGCTTTCTTGCCGCCACAACGCCGTGCAGGGAAACCGCCCACATGAAAAACGGGATGAAGCGGCGCTTCATGACGGTATATCCGTGATGATGCAGCAAGCCCTTGATGTCCGGGTAGGTCCACTGCCTGACGTGGCCGGGATCGTACGACGCTTCCTCGAATCTCAGCGTGATCGTTCTGGCGATCTTGAACGTGCGGTCGTTGGGGTATACGAGGATCACTTTGCCGCCCGGTTTCAGGACCCTGTGGATCTGCCGGAGCGCGGTCTCCGGGCGCTCCAGGTGTTCGATCACCTCCAGCAGCATCACGGCATCCACGCTCTCGTCGGGAAGGTCCAGATCGTAGATATCCCCCCGCCGCGCCGGCAGACCGTGCGCGAGGCAGATGTCGATGTTTTCCTGCATGCAGTCCAAGCCCAGCAGGCTTCTCCCCGGCATCTGCCGCGCCATCTTCTCGAGCGTGATGCCCTCCCCGCAGCCCAGATCGACGATGTGCCGGTCGCGCTCGTCCAGGAAGGAAAGGGCGACACGGTCCCGGTAATCCCAGTACAGGCGTCCGATGCCCCCCTTGCCGTACTGGGATCGCTGGAGCAGGGCGTGACCCTCGGTCTGCTTTTCGTTAACGGGCATTCCTCGGTCCCAGGATGATCTCGCCCAGGGAGATCCGGTACGCCGCGATCGTCCTCATCATCTGGACGGAAGTGAGCTTCCGCCTGGGCGAAAACGAAAGGCGCTTGCGCACCATCGGGAACAGCCCTGCCAGGGCGGATCCCTGCGCCCTGACGACAGCCGTCATGACCGAAGCGAAAGACGCTTGCTCGGCAAACTCGTGCAGGTCGCCTGTGCGGGTCAACACGGCGTACGCCTGGAGCGCGTATCGCCACAGCGTCGCGAAGGGGACCACGAACAGCAGCGGGATCGGGAAGTTCTTGGCGGCGACCCAGAAGTGGTTCCGCTCCACCCAGAAGATCTTGTCCCGGCTGAACTTTCCCGCCGTCATGGAGTAGTAGTGGAGGACCACCGCCCCGGGCGCCGCGAAGCACGTGTATCCCGCCCACCGGAGGCGCATTCCCAGATCCGTGTCTTCGCAGTAGGCGAAGAACGACTCGTCGAACAGCCCCACGGCGTCCAGGGCTTCCCTGCGAAAAAGGCAGGCACAGCCGCTGGGCATCAGAACCGCCCGGGCTTCCTCGAGGGCGGGAATGGGGCCCCCTCTCATCGCCTGGCGCGACATGCCGTCCAGCGCAATGCCGACGCCGCAGGAATCCAGGCGATCCGGACGGTTCCCGTCGATGATGACCGACGCCACCGAACCGATGTCCGGGCTCCTCTCGGCAACCTCGACCATCGCCTGAACCCAGCGGGGAGCCGCCAGCGCGTCGTTGTTGATGATGGCGACATACGTCCCTCGCGCGGCCCGGATCCCGGCGTTGTGACCGCCGGCAAACCCCGTGTTGCCGCCCAGGCGGATCAGACGCGCTTCGGGAAATTCACGGCGGACCATCTCGCGAAGCGCCTCCGGGGCCCCGTTGTCGACGACGATGATCTCGAGGGTCGGGTAGGTCTGCGAGAAGAGCCGGGCCAGGCATTGCCGGGTCAGGTCAACGCCCGTGACGCACACGACGACGACGGACACGAGCGGCGTGTCTGCCTGCGGGGCTTGGCTCTCAGCGGGTCTCATCGCGCGGCTTCACGGGATTTCGCCGATCCGGTCCCGTCGCTCGTGACCCGGATGAATGCCATGAGCCCTCTGAGCAGCGGCAGAAAGAGGTTCCGGTTCCGCATCAAGGCGCTCATTTTCGAAGCGAGGATGCGCGGCCTGAAGTAGAATTCCCTCAGCATGCGGTTTCTCGCGCGATCCAGATCTTCTTCCGTCAGCCCGTTCGGGACGAACACCGTGTTCAGGATGTTCATCTTTTCCCATTCCCGCGTGAACGTGCCGTGCCGGGAGATGCTTTCATACAGGGCGGTTCCCGGGAACGGGGTCAGCCGCATGATCGAGATGTCGTCGAGCGGCAGCTTGAGGGCGAAGGTCCGCGTCCGGTCCAGGGAGTCGGAGGTTTCCCCCGGGAATCCCAGGATGAAGAACCCCGATGTCTTGAGCCCGGCCTCGTGGCTCCAGCGGACGGCGTTCTCGACGTCCGGCAGCCGCTCCCGTTTCTGCATCGCGTCGAGAATGGCCTGGTCCCCGCTCTCGATGCCGAAGGAAATGTGCCAGCACCCCGCTTCCTTCATCCGCTTCAGGATCTCGGGGGCGACGTTGTCGGCCCTGCCCAAACAGGACCAGGTGATGTCGATCTTCTCGCCGACGATCCCGGCGCAGAATGCCTCCACGCGACTGCGCGACGTGATAAAGGTGTCGTCCTCGATCAGGATTTCCTTGACCCCGAACTCGGACCTCAACTGCCGGACGAGTTCGATCGCCCGGGCCGGGCTGTATGCACGGACCCTGTTGCCGAAGACGGAGCGGTCGCAGAACAGGCAACGGTTCGGGCAGCCCCGGGTCAGAACGACGGAGGCGCAGGGGGTTCGCCTGATCCGCGAGGGGGAGGGGTGATAGGCCTCCGGAAAGCCGCGGAGCAGGTGCCAGGCAGGCAGCGGCAGCTCATCGAGGTCCCGGACGAACGGCCGCCTCGGATGCACGATGACCTCGTCGTTTTTCCGGATCGCCGTTCCCGGCAATCCCTCCGGTACGCCGGCGCCCGCTTCCGCCGATCGAATCACCTCCCGGAAGGTCTCTTCTCCCTCTCCGATCACGGCCATGTCGAAGCCCTCGAACTCGGACAGGGTCTCCTTCGGCAATGCCGTGACGTGGCAACCGCCGATGATCACGAGGGCATCGGGCAACGCCTCCTTGATCCTCGCCGCGAGCTTACCGGATGCGGAGATCCCTACCGTCGTGGAACTGATGCCGACAAGGCGCGGTTGCGCGCTCGATATCTCCTGGAGGCATGCCTCGATGGACAGGTTCTCCGCTGCGGCATCGATCACCCGGACGTGCGCCCCCTCCTGTTCGGCGATGGCTCCAAGGCACACCAGCGCGAAGGTCGGCTGCGTATTGCCTGCGGCGGAATACTTCCCGTAGCGGGCTTCCAGGGATACGGGGGATGAAATCAGCACGATGGAGATCAACGGGTTTCCCTGTCTTCCGAGAGGAGGGCGATCTGCTGGGTCAGCTTCTTGATCTTGCGGCGGTGGGAGCTGATCACCATCGAAAACTGCAGGCACAGCAGGAACAGGACCAGATTGGCGAACAGGAACAGGGTGGTCAGGGGGGACAGGGCGCCGATCAGATCGGAAAACCACAGCAGCCAGTCGAATTTGATCACGATGAGCGGGGCCATGATGCCGATACACAGCCACAGCCAGCAATACGCAATATCCAGGCGTCCCTTTTGAATCAGCCGGATCACAAGAAGGAGCAGGGAAACGCCGAGAACCAGGGATACGAGGTACACTCTAGGATGCATGGGCACGCCACCTGCTGTGATTTAGGATGACCATGATCGTCGACAACAACATTTTCACGATATAGTAGAGTGGTTTGAATCCGGAGTGCATCGATTTGCCGCCGGTCCGCGCGTTCATCCGGACAGGGACTTCCCGGATGACGAGCCCCGCGTAATGAGACATCAGCAAGACGTCCGTGTCGGGAAAGTCATCCGGGAAATGCCCGCCCGCAAAAAGATGAAACGCCCTTTTGCTCAAGCATTGAAACCCCGAGGTGGGATCGGTGATGTGCTCGTGAGTGATCAGTGAATAAATCGATCCGAAAAATCGCTGTCCCGTTCGCCTGACCCAGGATGTCTTGTAGTCCTGCTCGGGCAGCATGTACCGGCTGCCGATGCAGATATCGGCTCGCCCGGCGGCGACGGGCGAGAGAATCTTCGGGATCTCCTCGGCAATGTGCTGGCCGTCCCCGTCCATCTGGAGCACGAGGTCAAATCCATGTCGCACCGCATAGAGGTAGCCGAGCTCGAGACTCGAGGCGTATCCCATGTTCACGGGGTGATGGAGCACGACCGCCCCCGCGCGTTTCGCCTCGCGGTTCGTGTCATCCGTGGAGGCGTCGTCGATGACCAGGATGCGGGCGCCGGGCAGAATCGTTTTGACGGAACAAACAACGGGAGAGATGCTCGGCTCCTCGTTGTATGCCGGAATGACCACAAGCACGCTCGGGTTGGCGGAACTCGATTCGCTCATCCGCAGACCGCTTTCCCGTTCCATCGTCGGATTTCCCCCCCGCGTGGGCTTGAACCCCTCATCCCGCTTTACACAGGCGCCTTGCGAGACGATCGGCCTTTTCCCGCGCCATCCGGATCAGCATGGCCGGCAGATCCTTCAGCCACGGCGACGTGGGAAGCGCCCTCGCGATTCTCCAGAGGCGCAGCCGCCGGAATTTCCTGTACATCGCACGAAGCTCCAGGCGCGTCATCGTTTCCGACAGAATGACCGCCGTGTCGCCGCTGACCTCGAAGTTGACGTTCAGGCGGCTCCAATCCATCCGGTCGGAGACCAGCCCCCGTTTTTTTGCCGTTTCCCACACCGGCGTTCCGGGAAGAGGGGTCAGGGTGTAAACATCGAAAAAATCGATCCGGCTGCCCTGGATGAATCGATACGTCTGCAGCATCTCCTCCCTCGTCTCGCTCGGGCTTCCGATGATGAAGGAGGCGTTGGCCTGAATGCCTGCGTTCTTGAGGAGTTCGATTGCCCGCTCATTCTGCTGGACGGTCACGTTTCCCTTGAGGTAGCGCAGCGTCCTGTCGCAGCCGCTCTCGAGCCCCATGCCGACGGAAACGACGTGCATCGCCTTCAGGGACTCCACGACGTCCGGGGTCACCGCATTGGCCCTGCAGGAGCAGGTGAAGGAAACCCGGCGGTGAAACCCGTTCGACACGATGAGGGCGGCGATTTGCTGCAGCCGCTTGCGGTGCGCGACAAAGAGATCGTCGTAAAAACTGATCCTGTCGACCCCGTGGTCGATCAGTTCCCGGATCTCCTCGATCACATACTCCGGGGAGGCGTAACGGACCGCGTCCCAGAAGCGGCTGGAAGCGCAGAAGGTGCACCGGTAGGGGCAGCCGCGAGACGTGAACATGTAATCATGCTTCCGGTAGCCGATGAGCGATCGATCCGGGTGTGGCAATTGATCGAGCGAAGAAACCAGCGGCCGCGGCGGCGTGGCGACGAGCCGGCCGTTCTCCCGGTAGACGATCCCCGCGACGCCGCCCAGACCCTTCCCGTGCAGGCTCCCGGATTCGAGATAGCGCTGCAGCAGCTCGCCGAACGTTTCTTCCCCTTCCCCCAGGCAGCCGACATCCATGTGCTCCGTGAGGCACTCGGGGATGCAGGAGAGGTGAAACCCCCCGACGAGGACCGCTGTGCCCCATTGCTTCGCGATTCGCGCGTAGTCGATCGCGAAATTGAAATTCTGGGATACCGCACTGATGGCAACCAGGTGCGGGCGGAACGATTCGAGTTCCTTCTCCACGGCCGCTTCGGCGTAGTGGAATCGGAACGTGCCGGACCCGAACCTCCGCTCGGCATACGCGGCAAGGTACGCGGGCCACAGCGGCCGGTATCGGTTTTCCACTTCCGACGCCGCATCCACGGCATTGATGAAGAGAACCCGGATCATGCAGTCGCTGGAGTCGTGCCGGGGCGCGAAACCGGCTTTCAGGGTGGATGGTGTCAAGCGAAGCCCTTCGCTCCGCCCGCTTTTTCCGTCCGACCCGGCGGCGACAGGATCAGCGCGTCCTTTTCCGCCCGGGTCGGGTAGTTGATCAGGACGGCCCTGTATACGCCTTTGAACACAAACAGGCTGCCGGCCGCTGCCCCGATCGACCCGAACTGCCCGACGAGCCGGGCGATGTCTCCCAGGGTGCCTGCGCCCCCGAGCACCGTCAGCGGGACGGTCACGGCGGCCCGGACCCCCTCCGCCAGGGCGAGATCGTAGCCGCCCATGAGTCCGTCCCGGTCGATCGCGTTGACGACAATCTCTCCGGCGCCCGCGTCGGCCATCTGCCGGGCCAGCTCGAACGGGTTCTTTCCGGTTCCCCGGCGCCCGTTGTGGGTCATGACCTCGTACGCGCCGGGTGCGGAGCCCTTCACGTCCAGCACGACCACGATGCTTTGGCTGCCGACGCGCTCCGCCGCCTCGCGGACGATCTGCGGATCCCGGATCGCGGCGGAGCTCAGCCCGACCTTTTCGACGCCCAGCTCGACGATCCGCTGGATCTGCTCGCTCGTCTTGACTCCGCCCCCGTAGCAGAGCGGCATGCGGCACTCCTCCGCCATGCGCTCGATCAGCACGTAATCGGGGTCCCGCTTCTCCGCCGTGGCGTCGATGTCGATGACCATGATCTCGTCGACTTCCTTCTCGTTGAAGATCCGGACCGCGTTGATGGGATCGCCGACGTACTTGGGATTCCCGAAGCGGACCGTCTTGACGAGCCCTCCGTTCTTGACCAGCAGGCAGGGAATGATTCTGGGCCGCAGCATCGTCAGACACGCTCCGCGAAATTCTTCAGGAGCTGGACACCCCACTGGTGGCTCTTCTCGGGGTGAAACTGCACGCCGTAAATGTTCCCGGAATTCACCGCACAGGCAAACTCCCTCCCGTAGTCCGTGACCGCGACGGTGTGTTCCGCCCGGCAGCGCATGTAGTAGGAGTGCAGGAAGTAGAAGCGCGAGTCCTCCCCCAGCTCGTGAAAGAGCCCGTTGGGCTTCAGCGCCCGGACGTCATTCCAACCCATGTGCGGCACCCACGCCGCGTGCCGGGATGCGGAGACGTCGAACTTCCTGACGTCCGCATCGATCCACCGCAGGCCGGGTAACGTTCCCTCCTCGCTGGAGCAGCCGAGGATCTGCATGCCGACGCAGATGCCCAGCACGGCGACCCCGCGGCGCAGCACCGCTTCGTCGAGCGCGGGCCGGAGGCCGGACTGCTCGAGCCGCTGCATGGCGAAATCGAAGGCTCCCACCCCGGGCAGGATCAACTTGCCCGCGTTTTCGATGTCGCCGGGTTCCCCGGCGATGTCGACCGCGATGTTCAGCTTCCGGTATACGTTCGCAATGGCCCGGACGTTGCCCAGCCCGTAGTTGACGATCGCGATCATCGGAAGATCCTTTTTTCGAATCCAAGCCACTGCGACACGACGGTTCCCAGCGTGATCAGGAACAGGTTGTTCTTGTAGTCGCGGAAGCTCTTGTTCTTTCCTTCGAACAGCTCCCGGAATTCCTCGACGGTCAAATCCAGCTTCTTGGCAACGTACTCGAATTCCTCCGCCATCGCCTTTTCGTCCAGCTCGGGTTTCGCGATACGCTCCAGCGCTTCCTCGCGCGTCATCTGACTCGTCAGGACAAGGCTTGACAGATACGCCCTGCGCTTGTCGTAGCCGAACTTCCTCGGCGTCCAGAACGACTCGTAGAACCGCGTGAATCGCGATTCGTAGTGCTTTTGCGGATAGGGCTGCCAGCCGAATCGCTCGGAAAGGAGCCGGACGGCCTCCTCCTTGTTGTAGGGCACGTAGTCGAGGAGCTTGATGATCCGCATCCCCTTGACGTACCGGTAGTAGATCCGGTACTTGAAAATGTCGCACGTGGGGAACGTTTTCAACGGGCGCTTGCCGAAGCGGCGGTGCACGTCCTTGACATGCCGCATGTCCGTTGAGTAGTAGGTCCACTCGATGCACTCGCGCACGCATTCCGTCGAATAGTTGCCCCCCGTGATGACGTACTTGAACCCGTTCTTCGCGGCGAAGTTGTAAATGGCGGAAAAGAGCGCCAGGTCCTGGGGCGTGTCCACGAAGGGGACCTGGGATTTGAAGAAAGCGACCTGCAGGTCCTTCATCTCCTCCCAGTCGACCACCTCCGTGTGCAGGTCGAGTCCCAGCCCGTCGATGATCCGTTCGATGTTCGTCGTGCTGATTTGAGAGTTCCACCCGGCGTCGCAGTGGAACATCAGGGGTCTCAAGCCGAACCGCTCCTTCGCGACGTAGGTGACATAGGAGCTGTCCAACCCCCCGCTGATCCCGATCAGGCAATCGTGAG
>CAZPCN010000075.1:0-8157 GCA_964585095.1 uncultured Syntrophaceae bacterium
TCAAGTACGACACGTCCGGTTCGCGGCAGTGGACGAGCATGCTCGGGACGACGGCGGGGGACTACGGCCGATCGGTCGCCGTGGATGGAAGCGGCAATACCTACATGACGGGGCACACCTCGGGAGATCTCGACGGGGTAACGAACAGCGGCGGAAACGACGGCTTCATCGTGAAGGTCGACACGAGCGGGGTCCTGCAGTAGCCGGCGGCCGTCGGCAAGCAAGAACGGGGCACCTCCAGGTAAGGGGTGCCCCGTTTGCGTTCCCGGTTGTCCCGATTCCCGGTTACACCGACTTCTCCATCAGCTTCACCTCGAAGCGGTAGCCCGCGCCTTCGGCCGCATTGCGCACGGCGCCGCGGAACGCCCCGAAGTCGAAACGGTAGGAGTAGTCCTTGCCGAAGAGCTTCGACTGCTCCTCGATCGTGCCGCTGCGCTCCTTGCCGAAGGTGTTGTACGTCTCCTTCTTGAAGCCGAAGCCCGTGCTCATCTCGTCGTCGCCTGCGCCGCTCGAGACGCCGAAACCCGATTCCTTGAGCATTTCGAAGAACCGGACCTCCTTTGCCGGCTCGTCCACGCGGAAGCGGCAGACGTAGGTGAGTTTCTTTTTCGACAGGAAGGCCTTGCGCTCGGCAATAACGGCCTCCATTCTCGACGAGCCGTCCTTCTGGGGCTCGAACTGCCCCGGGACGGTCTTCGCCATTTCCGCGATCGTCTGTTTCAGGTCCATGAATCCTCCTAGTTCCGGCCGCCGGTGATCGTGATGATGACGGATGCCTCGGCATTCTTCTTGCCGCCTGCGTCGAATCCCACGGCAAGGATCTGATACGTTCCCTGGCGCAGGCCGTCGGTGTTCCAGAAGGCCATATTCTGCTTCGGGAGATCCGGGATGAAGAACGTCGTCCCCGTCTGGAGATGTTTGGCGAGGAAGCGGAGTGTCGTTACCCCCGATGCCTGCGCGGCTATGGCCACGGATGAGCCGAGCTGAAACTGCGCCCCTTCTGACGGGGTCGTGATTTTCACATGCGCCGGTGCACCCGGCTCGACGACGGATACGGTCACGGACTCCTCTGCCAGTTTCTTCCCGTCGGCCCCGAGTCCGCGGGCGATAATCTGGTAGCTGCCGTTCGCAACCCCCTCCGCGGACCATGACGTCGTGTACTCGTCTGTTCCTGCCGCATGTGCAGAGTGCCGTATCTTTTCCGCTCCTGTCTGGAGATTCCGGACGGCAAACTCGACCTTGTCCACTCCCGATGCCTTCACGGCGACATACACCGTCTCGCCGACCTTGACCTGGCGGCCCGTCGTGGGTTCCTTAAAAGAGATCTTCGTGGGACCCGAGGGCTGGACGACGGAAACGGTCACGGACTTCGCCACCGGGGTTGTCTTGGCGCCGCCGAGGCCCGTCACGGTGAAGGTGTACGTGCCGGGCTTCTTCCCCGCCGTGGACCAGGGGGCGTTCCACATCTTCGGCGCCAGGCTGCCGCTCCCTTCGCTCTTCACGAGAGCCGCCTTCAGTTGCTCTTCCCGGCCTGTCGCTGCCTCCTTCGCGACGACCCTCACTCCGGTAAAGCCGCTCGATTTGACGGTAACGGTTACGCTTTCCCCTGCCTTGAATGCCGATTTGTCCTTCGGTGTGACCACATCCAGGGCAATCGGGTACCGTCCCACGATGTACCCCGTGCCGTGCGCCATTGCGGCAAGCCCCGTCACGAGCAGCATGACTGCCCCGAGGACGGCTGCGAATTTTCCTGAGCGGCTCTTCGATGCCATGAGCGAAAACCCCCACGGATTGTGTTTCCGCCAGGTCATGCAAAAATCGGGTCACTTGCAGCTGAAACCGGGACTGCGGCGCGGATGGGTTCTCGCGGGGCGACTGAGAAGGGCAGGGGCTTACAGGATCACCTTGCCCGGGTCCCTCGGGGCGTCGAGGTAGCGGACGCGGTAGCCGTACTTTTTCATCCAGGCGGGCTTCTTCCAGGCGAGCGTCTTCTCCGAGCGATAGTTGAAGATCAACTCGGGCCGCGCGCCCCCGAACTGGATGACCCGGGCGAGGGCCTCCGGGTCGGGGTGCCCGAAACGGCTGCCGTCCGTCGAGACGAGGAACCGCGGGCAGTCGAGGGCTTCCACGATCTCCCGGCTGATGTTGTAGCGGCTGCCGTGGTGGGGCATCTTGAATGCGTCCACCCGGAGCCGTCCTCCCGGGGCGGGGGCCGCGGCGCGGATGCCCTCGAGCAGCAGATCGGGGTGCGCGTCCGCGCCAAGCAGGGCCCGCTTCCCGTCGAACTCGGCGAGCAGGGCGATGCTCGAGCCGTTGAAGGGGGACTCGTCGGGGGTGAACGGGGCCGAGACGAGGGTTTCGAAACGCAGCCGTGCCGCAGGTTCCCCCGAGCCCGGGGCCTGCAGGCCCAGCCGCGGGCCGCCGCGCTCGCGCTGCCGGCGCACCTCCTCGTCCCACAGGGGGACGAGCCGCTGGAGCTTCTCGCGCGATGGAGACAGGACGGTGAGGCCCATGCCCCCGGGCAGGGTCTTCGTCGGGTTCCGGCCGTCGGCGGTGAGCGCGACGGCCCCCGACGCGTGGGAGCCAGACGGGCGGAAGGCCTCGTTCCAGGGAAGCCCGAGCCGCTCGAGGATCGAAGTCAGCTCCTCGCCCTGCAGGGGCCCGCGCGGGATGGGCGCGTCCTCGTCGAGGTGGCGCCGGCCGTTGAACCAGATGTCGCCCGCCGTGAGGGGCGGCTTTTTTGCGGCAAGCAGCTTCAGCACGCCGCCGATGTGGTCCAGGTCCACGTGGGTGATGACGATCAGCTCGAAGTGGACCGGGGCCGCAGCCGCCTCGATGCGGCGCAGCACCTCCTTGTGGGTGCCCGCGCGTCCCGCGTCGATGAGTATCCGGCTGGGGTTTCCCGGGTCTCCGTACTCGATCCAGAGGCACTCCCCGTCCTTCGCGGGAAGCAGCTCGAGGCTGAAAAGGCTGCTCATCGTCCGTCACGTCCTTTCGCGCTGGTACTCCCGGATCCGTTCCTTGAGCTCCTCCGGGAAGGCCGTCCTGTCGCCGGAGGCCAGGGCCACGATCTCCGCCTCGCCCAGCGCGGCCACCTGGCTCGACGCGGCGTTGACGACCAGGTATTGCATGAGCATCCCCTCGTCGCTCATCGCGGCCACCCGCGCGCCCACGGCGATCCGGTCCGGCCAGGACAGGGGGGCGACGAAGCGGCAGCCCGTCGACTTGACGACGAGCGTGACGCCCGTCCGCTCCTCGAATTCGTATTTGCCGATCCGCCGGTAGAACTCGACGCGGGCATTTTCCATGTAGCGGAAGTAGACGACGTTGTTGACGTGGCCGTGAGCGTCCATGTCGCCCCAGGCGACGGTCTGCTCGACGATCAGGGGGTAGCTCTCCATTCGATATCGCATGGGGTCCTTCATTGCGGAATGTCTCCGGGGCGGCTTTCGCCCGGTCCGATTAAGAACCATCCGGGCGAACTTGCGCAAGGTATTTTTTCGTTGCCTTGCGACTTCCTTTTTCGGTAAGAGAGACGCTGCCCCCTTCATTGGACGGGAGGGGCAGGAGAGGTCTTACAAAGGTCTTTATGAAACAGGAACAAATCGACGTCACGGCGGCGGACGGCGCCGCTTCGAAGATCACCGTCTTCACCGCCGACCACGCGCCCGATGCGCCCGTCCTGATCTGCATGCCCGCCATGGGCACGGCGGCCCGGTTCTACGAGCCGCTGGCCGAGCCGATCGTGCGGGAGGGCTGGCGCTTCGTGACGGCGGACCTGCGGGGGGTGGGTCTGAGCGCCGTCCGGGTGAAACGGGGGGTCGTCTTCGGGTACCGCGAGATGGTCGAGAGCGACTGGCCGGCCGTCGTGCGGAAGACAAGGGAAATGTTTCCCGGCGCGCCCGTTTACCTGCTCGGTCACAGCCTGGGCGGACAGCTGAGCGCCCTGTACCTGGCAGAAAACCCGGGCGCGGTTGCCGGCCTCATCCTTGTGGCGGCCCCCTCCGTGCACTGGCGGGGGTGGGATGCCCCCCTGAACGCCGGTGTCCTGGCGGGCACCCAGGCGGCCTGTGCCGTGGCGGCGCTCCTCGGCTACTTTCCCGGGCGGAAGCTCGGCTTCGGGGGCACCGAGGCCCGCGGGGTGATCGGCGACTGGGCGAGGCAGGCCCGCACGGGGCGGTACGAGCCCCGGGGGGCCTCGGTCGACTACGAGCGGCGGCTCGCGGACCTGGAAGCCCCGGTCCTGGCCTTTTCCTTCGAGGACGATTTCCTCTCGCCGCCGAGGGCCGTCGGGAACCTCCTGGCCAAGATGCGCCGGGCGCGTGTCACCCATGTAACCCTCGCGGGCGATGGTCTCGACCATTTCCGCTGGGTGAGAAACCCGGATATCCTGGTGGGGAAGATCCGGGAGTGGCTGCCATCAGACAATGTCTGATGGCAAAATCAGACATTGTCTGATGTACTTTTTGTAACGAATTAGATATTGCCGCATGCTAGAAACGTTCCCGGTGGTATGCCGCCGGGGTTCGACATGGATGGCCCTGCCGGATACGGCGGGGCCACGCCTGTTTTGGGGCCCTGTGCAGCGGCCGTTTCTCTCTCCCCGTTTCCTTCCGGATTACCCGATCCCGTGACCGTCCCGTGTTCGCGGCAGTCCCGCGATGTTCCTGTTTCCTGCTGAAAGGGAGCGGGCTCCTGCGCCGCCGCCGGCAAAGGTTGGCGTTTTTCCCGGGGCAGCTCGGCAAAAAAATGTTGACAGGGGGCGATCGAATGCGTAAATATACCCCCAGGGGGTATAAAGTGGACAGCGAACGACGAAAGATCCTCGGCCGCCTGCGGCGCATCGAGGGACAGATCCGGGGCCTCCAGCGGATGATCGAGGCGCAGGCGCCCTGCGTCGAGGTCCTTACCCAGGTCTCCGCCGTCACCGCGGCGATGAAGAAGACCGGAAACGCTATCATCCGGGCCAACATGGCCCGCTGCATGTCCGAGTCCGCAGGTGGAAACGGGCAGGGGATGGACGATTTCCAGACGGCCCTGCAGAGGTATATCGATCTGTCGTGAGGGAACTTATGAAGACATCGGATGACAAACACCGATTGAGCCGGAGGACTTTCCTGAAGACCTCGGCGGGGGTGGTTGCGGCCTCGGGGGTCGCCTGGCCGCAAAAGGCGCAGGCCCGCGGGGCCGGCAACCTGGCGACGCTGATCGACCTGAGTCTCTGCGACGGCTGCCCGGGCCGGGAAGTGCCTGACTGTGTTGCCGCCTGCAAGGAGATCCACCGCGACAGGATACCGCCCGTTGCCGACCCCATCCCGGTGCCCTGGCCTCGGAAGACGGTCGAGGACTGGTCCCGGAAGCGCGACGTATCCGACCGGCTCACCCCGTACAACTATCTCTATGTCCATCGGGCCGAGGTCGACGCGGACGGCGTCCCGCGGACCCTCTTTGTCCCTCGGCGCTGCATGCACTGCGACAACCCGGCCTGCGCCACGATCTGCCCGTTCTCGGCAAATCACAAGTGCGAAAACGGCGCGGTCGTCATCGACCAGGACCTCTGCTTCGGCGGGGCCAAGTGCAAGGCGGTCTGCCCCTGGGAGATCCCCCAGCGCCAGTCCGGCGTGGGCATCTACCTGCACATCCTGCCCGACTTCATGGGAAACGGCGTCATGTACAAGTGCGACCTCTGCCACGACCGGCTAGGCCGGGGCCGGTCGCCGGGCTGCATCGAGGCCTGTCCGCGGAAAGCGATGCTCATCGGTCCGCGCGACGGGATGCTCGCCGAGGCGGAAAGGCGGGCGCGGCAGATGAAGGGGTTTCTCTACGGGAAGGACGAGAACGGGGGAACCTCCACATTCTACGTCTCGCCGGTTTCCTTCGACCGGATCGATGCAACGATGAAAAAGGGGCCGGGCAGGCCCGATATGAAGCCCGGCGTGGAGAGGCAGATGGCCGGGACGGACGGCCTGGGGAAGGCCGTGCTGGCGGCGCCCGCCGTCGGGATCGTCGCGGGGGCGGCGGGGGCCCTCAAGTGGCTCTCCGACCGAAAAGCAAGGGTGGAGAAGGACGGGAAGAAGGATGTCTGACAGGATTGTCCGGGAACGAAACCGCGTGGTCCGCCACAGCATTGTCGAACTTGCCGAGCACTGGGCGGTCGCCCTGTCGGGGCTGGTGCTCCTTGCGTCGGGCATGTTCCAGCTGCCCATGGGCAGCCGCTATTCCATCAACTCCATACCGGGCCTGGCCTGGTCGGCCGATTACATGGTCTCGCTCAACGTCCACTACGCGGCGTCGATCGTCTTTATCGCAGCCGCCCTGTTCCACGCCGTCTATCACGGCCTGCGGGGAGAACGGGGGATGATCCCCCAAAAGGGGGACTTGCGGAGCTCGATCGAGGTGATGAAGAGTTTTTTCGGCAAGGGCAAGGAGCCGCCCTTTCACAAGTACCTGCCCGAGCAGCGCCTGGCCTATGTCGGGATGGCCGCCATCATCGCCGTCCTCATCGTTTCGGGACTCGTGAAGACGTACAAGAACCTCTACGCCCCGGACCTCTCCTACGCCGTCGTCCTCTGGGCCACGTGGGCCCACAACGTCGGGTTCGTTCTCTTCATCCTCGCCTTTGCGGCCCACATCGGGGCGATCGTCCTGAAGCCGAACCGCCCCATGCTCCGGGGCATTCTCACCGGGGCCGTCCGCCTCGACTACGCCGAGCACCGCCACCCGCTGTGGATCGCCGAGATCGAGGGCGCGACGCCCGGGGGCAAGGCGGAACCCACGGAGACCGCTCCCGAAAGGCCTGCGGACCGGGAGGAAGCGCCGGCTGCCGTCGAGGCCGTCCGGGAAGTTTCTGCGGAGGCGCAGGCCGCGGGCGGGGAGAGCGGGGCAGCCCCGCAGGAACCGGTCGAAGCGGAGCCGGGCTGCGCGAAGCCGCGCGGGGAGAGCCCCCCGCAGGGTTAACCGATGCAGGCCTCGAGCACCCGGTACGTGTTGCCGCCCATGTAGGCCGCAATTTCACTGCCTGTGAAGCCCGCCTCCTGCATGGCTGAGGCCAGGCGGGCAAGATCGCGGATGTCCCGGTAGCCCCTGACGAACCGGGGGATGCCGCCCCCGCCGTCGGTGCCGAGGCCCACGTGCTCCATCCCGATCCGCCTCTTCATCTCCATGATCTCGGCGGCCCAGTCGCGGAAGGTCTCCCTCTTCGTCTTGCCCCGGGTCATCCCCCACGTCCAGGTGCAGACGACACCCCCCGTCTTCGCGATCGTCTCCATGTCCTTCCACGTGCGGAATCGTCCGCAGCGGTTCGTGTCGGCCAGCGCGCAGGGGTTGCCGTGGGAATCGACGATGGGCCGCCGCGTGATTTCCGCGATGCGCTTCAACGTGCGCGAATCGGCGTGGGCCGCGTCGACGACCATGCCCAGTTCCTGCATCCGCTCGAGCACCCTGCGTCCCGCCGCCGTGAGACCCCCGTTGCGCGGTCTGAGGCCGGGGCTCCCGAAGTCCTGCATGCAGTCGCCGAGGTCGTTGTTGCTGAAGTGGATGAGCGTGATCATTCTCACGCCGTATGCGTGGAACTCGTTCACGCGATCGGGGTTACCCTCGAGCGCGTCTCCTCCCTCGATAGCGAGGATGCAGCCCGGCACGTCCCCCGGCTTCGGTGCCTGCGGGATGTCGGAGGCCTTCAGGACGAGCTTCAGCTTTCCGGGTCGGACAACGCCGTCCATCCAGTGATCGAGCTGGACCATTGTGTTCTCGAACTCCGAGCCTGCAAGCTGTCCCCCCGAAAGAAAAACCCGGTCTCCCACGGCGGCAAAGACGCTTGCCGCCATGCCCATCTCCGTCATGGCCCTGATTGTCGAGGAGTTCTCGGGACGCTGACCCGCGGAGAGGTACCGCTCGGGGTGGGCGTGGGCATCGATGATGCGGAGCCCCCTGAGGGGATCTTTCCGGGTGTCGGCATACAGCAGGGCGCTTCCCGCTCCCAGCGCCAGGGGGGTAAGGCCGAGAGCCTTCAGGAACTGGCGGCGGTTCAACGGGTCGCCCCTTTCTCCTCCGCGGAAAGCAGCAGCTCGATTTCCTCGAGGATCTTCTCGCCGTCTTCGGGCGAGGCCACGGCGAACCAGGCCTTCTGCGGGTAGATCATCACGTTGGGGCCCTTCC
>CAZPCN010000076.1:0-7620 GCA_964585095.1 uncultured Syntrophaceae bacterium
GATCTCGTTGAATGCACAGGGGGGCGCCTTCATGGCATCTCCGGGCGGGTTTTCTCATACTTTACACGTAGCGGGCCCGGCGGTCCACAGGGGATTTGCCGCTTTCCACAAAAGACCTTGACAAAAAAAGGCCCCGGAGCAAAATAGCCCCAAACGGCCGGTAGTCCCGGAAGCCGGGAGGCCGAACAAGGGAGGAACCCATGCGACTCTGGAAACCGGTTTGGCTGATCATTCTTGCGGGAGTCCTGCTGTCGGGCTGCGCTTCCATGCACGCGGCCGACGTGCAGAAGGCCCGCGAGGGCGACAAACTCACCGTCGGGACGGTGCAGCGCGAGATCCGCGTGGGCATGTCGGGCGCCCAGGTCGTCGAAGCCCTAGGCTCCCCGAACGTCGTCACCACGGACGAGAAGGGGCGCGAGGTCTGGGTCTACGACCGGATCTCGACGGAGAACGTCTACTCGTCGAGCTCGGCTCTCATCCTCGGCATCCTCACGGGCGGCTCCGGCGGGGGAGGGGGCCTGGCCGGGACGAGTTCGGGCGCCAGTTCCTCGACGCAGAAGTCCCTCACGGTGATCGTCAAGTTCGACGAGCAGAAGAAGGTTCGCGATTTTGCCTACCGTTCTTCTACGTTCTGATTCCTATGAGGCTGCCTTTTCGCTTCGGGTGCGCTGCTCTGGCGGCACTGCTGCTGATGACGGGGTGTTACGCCGTCACGCTCGACAGGGACCTGAACCTGACGCCGGAGATGTTTGCCCAGCGGCAGGTGCAGACCCGTCGTTTCGACACGACGGACGAGAAGAAGATCCTCGCGACCTGCTCGGCGCTGCTCCAGGACACGGGGTTTACCATCGACGAATCCGATTCGCAGCTCGGTCTCCTGATCGCTTCCAAGGAGCGCGATGCAAGCGACCCGGTGCAATGGGCCCTCTTCCTCACCGCGGGCATCTTCCTGGGCGTGCCCATCCCGCCGGACAAGGACCAGGTCATGAAGGCCTTCGTCACGACCCGGCCCGTCGGCGCCGAGGGCAGGCAGGTCGCCGTCCGCGTGGTTTTTGAGCGAACCGTGTTCGACACGGAGCAGCGCCTCAAGAAGATCGAGCCATTGAACGACCCGAACATGTATCGGGGCTTTTTCGAAAAACTCTCGAAAGCATTGTTCCTGGAGGCCCATGAATTCTGACAGCCTGAAACGGAAGCTCCTCCTGATGATCCCGCTGACGCTCCTGGTCACGGCCTGTGCGACGACCCAGGACCACCTGCTCGACATGAACACCAGTCAGGTCCAGCTCCGCAGCATCCAGTCGCGCGCCTTCGACACGACGGACAAGGAGAAGACGATGCGGGCCATCATCGCCACCCTGCAGGACCTGGGGTTCATGCTCGACCGGGCCGACTACACCCTCGGCGTCGTCACGGCCAGCAAGGCGAGGGCCGACTCGGTACAGATGCAGGTCTATGCCAGCCTGAGAATCACCGTGACGGTCCGGCCGAGGGGTGAGAAGCAGCTGCTGGTGCGAGCCAGCGCGGAATACCTGCGGAGCCCCGTCACGGACGCCAAGCCCTACCAGAACTTTTTCAACTCGCTGGAGAAGGCGATGTTCCTCGAAGCCCACCAGGTGGATTAGCTTCTTCCTTCCGTTCCCTCTCCCTCGACGGGAGAGGGCAAGAGTGAGGGTGAAAAAAAGAACGGGGAACAGTCCCCCTCACCTCAATCCTCTCCCGCGGAGGGGAGAGGAAGTGAAGATGAACACAGAAACAGAAAGGGCAGAGCCGATTTCCGGCCCTGCCCTTTTCTTTATCGTAATTCTTGTCTTCCTTCTGCCCTTTACCCTGTACCCTAAACCCTTTCTTCTGTTGTACCTTCCCTATACCCTAGGCCCGATACCCTATACCCCCTTTTTTTTCTTTCCATTCTTCCCCTTTTGCTGTTTGGCCTTGAGCGAGGCCCCTATGAAGGCGGCAAATAACGGGTGAGGCCTGCGGGGCTTGGACTTGAACTCGGGGTGGAACTGGCAGCCCAAAAACCAGGGATGATCGGGGATCTCCACGATTTCGACGAGCCGCCTGTCCGGCGAGGTGCCCGTGATCTTCAGGCCCTTCTTCACGAGCGCCTCCCGGAACTCGTTGTTGAACTCGTAGCGGTGGCGGTGACGCTCGTCGATCTCGCGGTCGCAGTAGGCGCTAAAGGCGAAGGACTTGCTGTCGAGCACGCAGGGGTAGGAGCCGAGGCGCATGGAGGCCCCCTTCTCCGTCACCTGCCGCTGCTCGGGCAGGTAGTCGATGACGGGGTAGGGCGACTCGGGGTCAAACTCGGTGCTGTTGGCCTTCTTCATCCCCGCCACGTTGCGGGCAAACTCGATGACGGCCACCTGCATGCCCAGGCAAATCCCGAAGTAGGGGACCCTGTGCGTCCGCGCGTACTGGATCGCCTGGATCTTGCCCTCGATGCCGCGGTTGCCGAACCCGCCGGGGACGAGGATCCCGTCGATGCCCTTGAACTTGTCCCCCACGCCCTCCTTCTCGATCTTCTCCGAGTCCGTGAAGACGATCTTCACGCGGGCATCGTTGGCGATGCCGCCGTGGGCGAGGGCCTCGTTGAGGCTCTTGTAGGAGTCCACGAGGTTGACGTACTTGCCGACGACGGCAATCGTCACCTCGTGCTTCGGGTTCTTCATGCGGGTGACCATCTCCTCCCACTCGCCCAGCCGCGGCTGCCCCGTCCAGATGTTGAGCAGGTTCACGATCTTGTCGTCCACGCCCTGCTGGTGGAACATGAGGGGCACGTCGTAGATGTGCTCGACGTCCTTGGCCGTGAAGACGGACTCGACCTCCACGTTGCAAAACAGGGCCAGCTTGGCCTTGATATCATCGGCCAGGTAGTTCTCGGTCCGGCACAGGAGGATGTCCGGCTGGATACCGATCTGCCGAAGCGCCGCGACGCTGTGCTGGGAGGGCTTGGTCTTCACCTCGCCCGCCGTCTTCAGGAAGGGGACCCAGGTGAGGTGGATGAAGACGGCGTTCTGCTTTCCCACGTCGTAGCGGAACTGCCGGGCCGCCTCGAGGAAGGGAAGGCCCTCGATGTCCCCCACGGTGCCGCCGATCTCGACAATGGCCACGTCGCAGCCCTCCGCGGCCCGGTGGACGTATTCCTTGATCTCGTTGGTGATGTGAGGGATGACCTGCACGGTGCCGCCCAGGTAGTCTCCGCGGCGCTCCTTGGTGATGACGGAGAAGTAGACCTGCCCCGTCGTGAGGTTGTTGAGCTTGCCGAGTTTGGAGCTGGTGAAGCGCTCGTAGTGGCCCAGGTCCAGGTCGGTTTCGGCCCCGTCGTCGGTGACGAAGACCTCGCCGTGCTGGAAGGGGTTCATCGTACCGGGGTCGACGTTGATGTAGGGGTCCAGTTTGATGTTCGTCACGGTGAGGCCGCGGGCCTCGAGCAGGCACCCGATGGAGGCCGCCGCCAGACCCTTTCCCAGGGACGACAGAACACCGCCGGTGATGAAGATGAATTTCGTGCGCATGCGATCAACCTTTCGGCTTTGTCTGTGTCCGCTTAAGCGGACAATGTTGAGTGATGAGTTTTGAATTTTGAGTTGAGGAATCGGATTCATCCTCATTCAACACTCAAAACTCAACACTCATAACTCAGGCCGCTGTTGCCGACGGCGGCCTGTCATTCCCACTCGATCGTGCTGGGCGGCTTGGTGCTCACGTCGTAGACGACGCGGTTGACGCCCTTGACCTCGTTGACGATGCGGCTCGAGATCTTCTCGAGGACGTCGTGGGGGAAGCGCACCCAGTCGGCCGTCATCCCGTCGGTGCTCGTGACGGCTCTCAGGGCGATCACGTTCTCGTAGGTCCGCCCGTCGCCCATGACGCCCACCGTCTTGACGGGGAGCAGCACCGCCAGCTCCTGCCAGACGTGGTTGAAGAGGCCCGCCTTCCAGACCTCCTCGCGCAGGATGGCGTCGGCCTTTCGCACGACGGCGAGCTTCTCCTTCGTGATGGGGCCCAGGATGCGCACCGCCAGTCCCGGCCCCGGGAAGGGGTGCCGCCCCACGAGGGACTCGGGAAGCCCCAGCTCGCGGCCCAGCTCCCGGACCTCGTCCTTGAAGAGGACCCGCAGCGGCTCCACGAGCGACATCTTGAGCTTCGCGGGCAGGCCGCCCACGTTGTGGTGGCTCTTGATGACCACCGAGGGCCCGCCGAAGGAGGAGGTGCTCTCGATGACGTCGGGGTAGAGCGTGCCCTGGGCGAGATACTGGATCTTGCCCAGCTTCTTCGCCTGCTCGTCGAAGACGGCGATGAACTCGCGTCCGATGATCTTGCGCTTGCGCTCGGGGTCGGTGACGCCGGCCAGCTTCCTCAGAAACCGCTCGCCCGCCCGCGCGAGCCGGAAGTTCAGGTGGTACTGGTCCCGGAAGGTGGAGACGACCTCCTCGACCTCGTTTTCCCGCAGCAGCCCGTTGTCCACGAAGATGGAGACGAGCTTTTTCCCGATGGCCTTGTGCAGGAGCACGGCGAGCACCGACGAGTCCACGCCGCCCGAGAGCGCGCAGAGCACCCGCTCGCCCCCCACCTGCTCGCGGATCCGCTGGACGTTCTCCTCGATGAAGGAGCCCATGGTCCAGGTCGGGCTGCAGCCGCAGATCCGGAAGAGGTAGTTCTGGATGAGGGCGATGCCGTTGACCGTGTGGTGCACCTCGGGGTGGAACTGCACGCCGTAGAGCCTTCGTTCGGGGTTCTCCATGACGGCCACGGGACAGTTCTCCGTCGTGCCGGCCACGGAAAACCCCTTCGGGAGCCTCGTGACGCGGTCGCCGTGGCTCATCCAGATCCGCTGGCGGCCCTCGAGGCCGGCGAAGAGCAGGGAGCGCTTCCCCTTCTCGTTGAGCTCGAGCTCGGCGGGCCCGTACTCGCGAAGGGGCGAGGAGGTGACCTTGCCGCCCAGCGTGTGCGCCATGAGCTGCACGCCGTAGCAGATCCCCAGGACGGGCACCCCCAGCTCGAAGATGCCCGGGTCGCACGTGGGAACTCCCTTGTCGAAGATGCTGGCCGGTCCTCCCGAGAGGATGATGCCCTCCACCTTCCGGGCCTTCAGCGCGGCGGGCTTGATGTCGTGGTCGAGGATCTCGCAGTACACGCGGCACTCCCGGACGCGCCGGGCGATGAGCTGGTTGTACTGGGATCCGAAGTCGAGAATGGCGATCATGCAGGTCTGCCCTCCTTCACGGGCTCCAGTTTTTTACGAATCTTGGTGGCGATGAACTCGACGGACTCGCCCAGCAGGATCTCGATGGGCATCTCGCCGAGGTAGGCGTCATCCCAGGGCAGGTTGTACTCGTTGACGAGGTTGAGGATGTCGCGGTACCGGTCGCCCAGGATCTCCACCTTGTCGGCGATCGTGAGCGCCGGGTTGAAGTCCACGTGCACGAGCAGCAGCCCGCTCACCCCCTGGCCCCCCTTGAGGAGCGGGATGATGACGAGCGGCCGGCTGTCGACCCTCCCGAGCCCCACGTAGAGGTTTCCCGTCCTTGCGATGGTTCGCTTGGTGCCCATGAGGGCCTTCGACGTCTCGGCCCGGGAGACCATCCCGACGGAGACGCCGCCGCGGTTGACGATGGAGAGGGTCGTCTCGTCCGTGGGGTACCCCTCGGCGTCGAGGCGGGCGATCTCGTAGAGGGTGTAGCCCCTCACGGCGGCGACGGCCTTCTGGACCCGGTCCAGGGCCAGGATGTTCTCCGCCCTGAGGTTCTTGGCGGTGCACTTGAGGCTGGCGAGCAGGTCGAAGAGCACGCCGCGGAGCATCTCCTCCTTGCGGCTCGTGCCGACGGTGACCGTCTTGGCCTGGTGGCGGATGGCGTCGATGGGCCGCGAGAGCTCGTCGATGGCGTGCCCGAAGGCGATGTTCAGCAGGTCGATAGGGGAGATGTCGCCGCCCCCCTCGCCGAAATCGCCCCAGAAATCCTCCAGGGGCAGCTTGCCGGCCACGTACTTGGTCAGCAACGAGATGTCCGTCATCGTGCGGGCGTTCATCAGGGTGAGGACGCCCCGGTTCTTGCGCTCCGTGAACTGCTCGGAGAAATCCTTGAGGACCCGGTGGAGGTTGCGGTCGAGGACCCGCTGGTACAGGGTGTAGTGCTTGTGGTCCTGTTCGACGACGGCAAGGCTCAACTCGTTTCGAAATCCCCTGAAGAAGGCGGCGTCGTCGTCGATGGACGAGGCGGCAAAGTAGCCCCAGAGATGCCCCGCCAGCGTGTTGAGGATGACCGGCAGCGGCATGGGAGCCCGGGGGACGCGGATGACCGAGTCGGCGATCCGGTCGAAGCGCGTCTCGCCCTCCTCGGCGAAGACGACAACGGAGGCCTTGTGGGCCTTGAAGATGGCCGTGTCCTTCACCACGTCGCCCGCCACGGCCTCGGGGTTGCCGGCGGCGCAGACGAGGATGAGGGGCTCCGAGGAGAGGTCGATGTGCTTCTTGTCCTCGATGAAGTCCGACGAAATCGTCTTGTAGCACAGCTCCGAGAGCTTGATGCGGATCTCGTCGGCCGAGGCCTTGTTGGGGCCGCTGCCCACGACGGCCCAGTATTTCTTCTGGCGGGCGATCGCTTCGGCCGAGCGGCGGATCTCGTCCCTCTTCTCCAGCACCTGCAGCATGAGTCCGGGGGCCGTCTCGAGAGTCGACAGCTCCGCGGCGATGAACTCGTCGGGCCGCGTCCGGAGGATCTGGGCGAAGGCCAGCGCCAGCACGTAGCCCGCCACGATCTGCGAGTAGAAGGCCTTCGTGGAGGCGACCGACATTTCGATGTCGCGGCCGTCGCTCGTGTAGAAGACGCCGTGGGACTTCGTCGTGATGTCCGACTGGCGGCGGTTGACGATGGAGAGGATCGTGGCGCCCCGCTCGGAGGCCATGGCGACGGCGCGGTTGGTGTCCGTCGTGGTGCCCGACTGGGTCACGGCGACGACGAGCGTGTCCGAGAGGTCCTCGCAGAGAAGAAAGCCGCTCATCTCGGAGGCCTTCTTGCCCTGGATGGCAACGGGGCAGCCCGCAAGGTACAGGGCCAGGCCGTCGGCGACGGCCTGGCCGGCGATGGCGGCCGTCCCCTGGCCGATGACGTAGACCTTGCGGATCTTCTTCGCTCTGAGTCGCTTGACGAAGTCCGCCGGCAGGATGTCGGTGCCGAGGTTGAAGCGGACCTTCCGGGTGCCGTCCTTTTTCTTCACGATGCGGTACTTGCCGCGCAGGGTCTTGCGGACCGACTGGGCCGACTCGGTGATCTCCTTGAGGAAGAAGTGGGGGAAGGGGCCCCGGTCGATGTCGCGGGTGGTGATCTCGGCCTTCTGGATCATGGACTCCGTGAGTCCCACGGGGTGCCCGTCGTAATAGAGGGCGCGGATACCCGCAAGACCGCCCGCCGAGTGCTGGTCGAGCACGAAGATCTGGCCCGAGGAGTCGGGTTCGTCCGGGTCGCGGGGCTTCTCGCCGTCCATCTTGATGAAGCGCGACGTGCCCTCCACGAGACCGTAGAGCTCCGAGGCGAAGAGGTACTGGTCCTCGCGCAGGCCCACGAAGAGCGCCTGGCCGCTGCCCTTGAGGGCGAGGTAGATCTTCCCCGGCTC
>CAZPCN010000077.1:0-7397 GCA_964585095.1 uncultured Syntrophaceae bacterium
TGCGGGAGGTAACCAACAGCTATGAAGACGTCGAAGGTGATGACAGCCCGTGAAGCCGTGTCGAAATACATCAAAGACGGCATGACGGTCGCGGTCGGCGGGTTCTTCCATTCGATTTCGTATGCTCTCACCCATGAAATTATCCGGCAGAAGAAGCAACACCTGACGATCTGCCAGCCGAGCTTCAACGACCATGCCGATCAGATGATCGGCGCCGGCTGCGTGGACCGCATCATTTCGTCCTACGTCTGGATGGAAGTGTTCGGCCCCCTGTACTGCTTCCGCAGGGCGATGGAGAAGGGGATCCCTCACAAGATCGAGATGGAGGACTACACGAACTTCGCCGTCATGGCTCGCTATCTCGCCGGTTCCCTCGGCATTCCGTACATCCCCCTCCACTCCATGAAGGGCAGCGACATGATGAATTACCGGGCCTGGAACGGGGACAAGAAGGCCGTCCTGATGAAAGACCCCTTCGGGTCCGGCCACGACCACGTTCTCGTGCCCGCGCTGAACCCCGATGTGGGCTACTTCCACTGCCAGCGCGCCGACGAGGAGGGCAACAGCCAGATGTGGGGCATCTGGGGGGACATGCCCTGGAGCATGAGAGCCTGCAAGGAAGTCATCGTGTCCTGCGAGGAGATCGTCACGCGCGAGCAGATCGGGCGCGACCCGAACCGGACGATCGTCCCCGGCTACAAGGTGGTCGCCGTCGTGCACGAGCCCTTCGGCGCCCATCCCAAGCACTGCCAGGGTTTCTACGACGTCGATCGCGATTTCATCTTCAAGTATATCCGCGAGTCCGCCACGGAGGACGGTTGGAAGAAGTACATGGACGAGTGGGTTTACGGTGTCGCCGACCGGACCGAATATGCCCAGAAATTCGTCAATGCCTTCGGGATGAAGAAATTCCTCGATCTGAAGGCCAAGGACATGATGTCCACCTCGGTCAACTATGGGTTCTAAGGAGGTCCGACCATGAAGAACGACTACTCGAATTTCACACTGCAGGAAATGATGGCCGTCGCCGCGGCCCGCGAGATCACCGACGGTGAAAAAGTGATCATCGGCACCGGCCTCCCCCTGCTGGGCGCCTTCCTGGCCCAGAAAACCCACGCACCCAACATGGTGGCCATCTACGAATCGGGCGCCATCGACTGCAAGCCCCTGGTGACCCCCTTTTCGGTCGCCGACTCCGTCCTCGTTCCCGGGTCAGCCATGCAGGGCGGCCTCATGGAGGGTCTCGGCGTCGTCCATGCCGGCGAACTGGACCTGGGATTCCTGGGCGGCGCCCAGATCGACAAGTACGGCAATCTCAACACCCACGTCATCGGGGACTATCGCAACCCCAAGGTGCGCTTTGCGGGCAGCGGGGGCTCGAACGACATCGGGGCGGGCTGCAAGCGCACCATCGTCATGATGCTGCACCAGAAGCAGCGCTTTCCCGAGAAGGTGGATTTCGTCACCACGCCGGGCTACTTCGGCGGCGGCAAGGAGAGGGAAACGTACGGGTTCTTCGGAAACGGCCCCAGCGCGGTCATCTCCACGCTCGGCATCCTCCGCTTCGACCCCGACACCCGGGAAATGTACCTCGAATCCTACCACCCCGGCGTGACGGTGGAACAGGTCAAAGAGAACACGGGCTGGGATCTCAAGATTTCCCCGTCCGTTCGCGAGACGGAACGCCCCGACCCCGAACTGATCCGGATTCTCCGGGAAGACCTCGACCCGACGGGTGTGTTCCTGGGCAAGAAATAGGCAAGGGTAATTCCGAAAAGGCACAACAACAGAGTTCTGAAGAAAAATAAAGATGCGAATCGGAGGATAGCAATGGATTTCAGACTGAATGACGACCAGATCATGCTTCGCGACACCATCCGGAGAATTGCGCAGGAGCAGTTCGCTCCCAAGGCGGCGGAGATCGACGCCTCCGAGAGATTCCCCTGGGATAATTTCGAGATCCTGCGTGACAACGGCCTGCTCGGCATCAACGTGGCCGAGGAGTACGGCGGAGCCGGCGCCGGCCAGCTGGCGCTCCTGCTGGTTCTCGAGGAAACCGCCCGGGTTTGCGGCTCTACCTCGGTCATCCTGACCAACCAGGGCCTCTCCAGCGAGCCCCTGATGATCGCGGGCAGCGAAGAGCAGAAGAAGACGTTCCTCTACCGGCTGGCCACCGGGGAGTGCCCGGGCGCCATGGCGATCACCGAGCCCGGTGCCGGCTCCGACGTGGCGGGAATGAAGATGACGGCGAAGAAGGTCGACGGCGGCTGGCTTCTCAACGGCGCCAAGATCTTCATCACCCAGGCCGGCGTGGCCGGGATCACCAACGTGATCTGCTACACCGACCGCTCGAAGGGCAACAAGGGCATGAGCATCTTCACCGTGGAAAAGGGCGCCAAGGGCCTCATCATCGGCAAGCCCGAACACAAGCTCGGGATCCGCGGCTCCGACACGCGCGAAATTTCCTTCGAGGACTGCTTCGTTCCCGACAGCAACCTGGTCGGCCCGGAAGGAAGCGGCTTCAAGACCCTCATGAGCACCTTCAACTACTCCCGGCCCAACATCGCCGCCCAGGCCCTCGGTATCGCCCAGGGCGCACTTGATGCCGCCATTGCCTACGCGAAGGAGCGCATGCAGTTCGGGAAAGCGCTCTCCACCTTCCAGGGGATGCAGTGGATGCTGGCGGAGATGGCCCTCGCCGTGGAGACGGCCCGGACGATCGTATACCGTTCCGGCGCCATGATCGACACGGAACCCAACCATCCCGACATTCCCAGGATCTGCTCGATGGCGAAATGGTGCGCCTCCGACGCGGCCATGAAGGTGACCACGGATGCCGTGCAAATCTTCGGCGGCTACGGCTACATGAGGGAATACCCCGTGGAGAGAATGATGCGCGACGCAAAGATCACCCAGATCTACGAGGGCACCAACCAGGTGCAACGGATCATCATCGCCAACCAGATCCTGAGGTAGCGATCCGCGGCCGTTCCGGACCCAACGAATATAGACCGAGTAAAGGAGACCCATATGGATTTTCGTTTGACAGATGAACAAGTGATGTTCAAGGAGACTGCGCGCAAGTTCGCCGAGACGGAGATCGCGCCCCTGATCCCCCAGATGGAGGAGAAGAAACGCACGCCCCGCGAACTGATCAAGAAGATGCGGGATCTGAGTTTCTATGCCATTCAGTACCCGGCCCAGTACGGGGGGGTGGGCAGTACCTACCTGGAGTATGCGATGGTGATCGAGGAACTCTCCCGGGTGTACTGCTCCATCGGCGGCCACATTTCCGTCAACTGCCTGTGCGCGGGGACGATCAACGATTTCGGCACCGAGGAACAGAAGAAGAAGTATCTGCCCGAGGTCATCGCCGGGGACGCCGTAGGCAGCTTCGCATTCACGGAGCCTTCGACGGGATCCGATCCGGGCGCCATCCGGACGACCTGTGTGCGGGACGGCAAAGACTGGGTCATCAACGGCGAGAAGATTTTCATCACCAACTCGACGCTTCCCGGCTACATCGTCGTTTTCTGCAAGGACGTCGAAAAGGACGGCAAGATCACGAATATCATCGTCCCCAAGGATGCCAAGGGGTACTCCACGCCCAAACTCGTCGAGAAGATGGGCATGAACGGCATGGAAGTGGCCGACGTGGTTCTCGAGGACGTTCGCGTGCCCTTCGAGAACACCACCGGCGGCGAGGCGGGGAGAGGCAAGGGCTTCACGATCCTCACCACGGAAATCGCCGTCGGCAAACTGGGTATTTCCGCCGAGTGTCTGGGCATGGCCCAGGGGGCGCTCGAGGAGGCGATCAAGTACGCCAAGGAGCGGACGCAGCGCGGAAAGCCGATCTCCAGCTTCCAGACCATCCAGTGGCTGCTCGGCGAGATGTCGTCCGACGTCGAGGCGTCCCGGTATTACCTCTATGCCCTGGCCTTCTGGAAATCGCAGAAAAAGGACATCCTCTTCGATTCGGCAAGGACGCGCCTCTTCATTTCTCAGGCCACCCATCGCGTCACGAGCAACGCCATGCAGGTCCTGGGCGCTTTCTCCTACTCGAAGGAGTTCAACGTGGAGAGGATCTTCCGCGACATGAAGCTGGCCGAGATCTACGAGGGCGTCAACGAGATCCAGCGCGTCATGGCTGCTGCGGGCGTTCTTCGATAGACAGCTAGACCTATTAGGAAGGAGTAACGGTTATGGATATGAAATACTTGCTTTTATCGGTAGAGGACAAGGTGGCCACGGTGACCATTCATCGCCCCGACAAGGGGAATGCCCTTGCCCCCGAGGTTCTCATGGAGGTCGAAGCGATTTTCACGGATCTGTCCAAGCGGCAGGACGTCAACGTCATCGTGTTCACCGGCGGCGAGAAATTTTTCTCCGCGGGGTTCGACCTGAACATCATCCGCAAGCTCGAAAAAGTGTCGAATGAGGAGTACACGGCCCTCTTCCACCGAGCCTACCGGGCCATCCTGTTCTGCGATCAGCCGGTTATCTGCGCCGTCGGCGGTCCCGCCATTGCCGGCGGGTTCGACCTGACGCTGATGTGCGACATCCGCTACGCCTCGGAACGGGCCAAGTTCGGCCAGCGTGAGATCGTTCTGTCCCTCACCCCGATCATGGATCCCCTCTGGAGGATCATCGGTCTGGGCAATGCCAAGGAAGTGGCCCTGACGGGCCGGATCTATGATGCGCAGGAGGCCCTGCGCATGGGTTACGTCACGAAGGTCTTCCCCGAGGGCAAGCTTCTGGAATCGGTCATGGCGATCGCGAAAGAGATGGCCACCTATGACCGCATGTGCCTGAAGGAAACGAAGCAGCTTGCGAATAAGATCATCAACGAGGACATGGACGGCGCCATGCGGGTACAGGAGTGGCTGTTCCGGACCTACATCGGCTCCGAGGACAATCACCAGCGGATCGACGCCCTCCAGGCGAAGCTGGCGGCGGCCAGGAAGAACAAATAGGGAACACGAAGGGCCCTCCCAATCCCGGAGGGCCGGGTCTGATTCTGAGGCGGGCGTTGTCCGGCTTCATGCAGGCGGCGCCCGCCTCACCCATATGAGGGACACGGGTTCAACTGCACATCGGAGGGAGAGACCATGAAGGTTGTGGCGTTTAGCGGAAGCGCCCGCAAGGGCGGCAACACGGCGATTCTCTTGAACACCGTGATGACGGAATTGAACAGGGAGGGCATCGAAACGGAGCTGGTTCAGCTCGCCGGTCAGCCTCTCCAGGGATGCATCGCCTGCTACAAATGTTTCAAGAAGAAGGACGGGACGTGCGCCGTCGAGAAGGACGCTTTCAACGAGTGCTATCAGAAAATGAAAGAGGCCGACGGCATCCTCCTGGGGTCGCCCACCTATTTCGCGGACGTGAGCGCAGCCTCGCGTGCCCTGATCGAGCGGGCGGGTTTCGTATCCCGTGCGAACAACTACCTCCTGAAGGGGAAGGTAGGGGCCGGTGTCGTGGCCGTTCGCCGCGCGGGTTCGATCCAGGCGCTGACGTCCCTGAACCTGTTTTTCCTGTACAACCAGATGGTCATCCCCGGATCGAGCTACTGGAACATGGGGATCGGGATGAATCCCGGCGACGTCCAGAATGATGCCGAGGGAATCCAGACGATGACGGACCTGGGGACAAACTTCGCCTGGGTGATGAAGAAGCTCAAGGCCTGACAGAGGGGGTCTGATCGCGATGGACAGCAGGAGAATCGAAGAAATCCGGGTGGGCGTCTCTGCGGAGGTGTCGAAGCGATTGATGGAAGACGACGTCCGCCGGTTTGCGGATGCCGTCCTGGGTTCGATAGAAGTCACCCCCGCGGGGGACCGCAGGACGGTCAATTTTTCCGAAGCGCCGGCGGCCTGCGAGATGCTCTGTGCCGGGCTGATTTCCGCCGTATTGAGTTCGCATCTTCCCGGCTCCGGCGCGAGGATCTTGAGCCAAAGCCTCCATTTCCGGCAGCCCCTGTTCGCCGGCGACACCATCACGGCAAGAGTGACCGTGACGGACAAACACGAGCTCAGCAACTGGATCAGCCTCTCGACGATTTGCCGGAATCAGAAAGGGGATATCGTAATCGACGGGGAGGCCGTGGTCATGCTTTCCCCGCGTCTGTAAAACGAAGTCAAATGCAACAATACAGCGAATAACCACCGGTTCGGAGGAGTCTTCTTATGCAGATCAAGGATGTTGTCATGGTGAGCGGCTGCCGCACGGCCATCGGCGATTTCGGCGGAAGCCTGAAGGATGTCCCCGCAAGAGAATTGGCCGTTTCCGTCGCTAAGGAAGCCATCGCGCGCGCCGGCATCAGCCGTGACATGATCGACGAGATCGTCATGGGCCAGATTTACACGGGAATGCAGGGATCGCTTCCGGCCAGGCAGGTATCCATGCGGGTCGGCCTTCCCTTCCGCAGTTCCGCCGTCAATGTGAACCAAAACTGCGCCTCCGGCATGCGCGCCGTTGAAGTGGCCAGCCACAGCATCATGCTGGGGAAGACGGATGTCGCGCTGGTCGTCGGCGTCGAAAGCATGTCGAATGCCCCGTACCTCATTCCCAAGGCCCGCTTCGGCTACCGGATGGGGCCAGGCGCGATCGAGGACCACATGCTGCACGATGGTCTCGTGGACGAACTCGTGCCCGGGCACATGGGGGTGACCGCCGAAAATGTCGCCGAGAAGTACGGGATCACACGGCAGGAGTGCGACGACCTCGCCCTGATGAGCCACCAGAGGGCCGTAAATGCGACGGATGGCGGCATTTTCAAACGGGAGATCCTCCCGATCGAGATCAAGGTAAAAAAGGAGACGAAGTTTTTCGCCGTCGACGAGCACCCCATCCGGAACGCCAGCCTCGACACCATGTCCAAGCTTCCCACCGTGTTCAAGAAAAACGGCGTGGTGACGGCGGCCAATGCCTCGGGGATCAACGACGGAGCGTCTGCGGCGATTCTCATGTCCAGGGAAAAAGCCGCGGAACTCGGCATCAAACCCCTCATGAAGCTCGTGGGGATCTGCAATGAAGGCGTCGATCCGAAAGTCATGGGGCTCGGGCCGGCCGTGGCCATCCCGAAATGCCTCAAGCAGGCGGGGCTCCAGTTCGAGGATGTCGACTACTGGGAAATCAACGAGGCCTTTGCAGCCCAGTGGCTCGGGGTCGGCCGGATGCTGAAAGAGGACTTCGGCATGGTCATTAACCTGGACAAGGTCAATCACAACGGATCGGGCATCGCCCTGGGCCACCCTGTGGGCAACTCGGGACTTCGCATTCTTGTGAGTCTGTACTACGAGATGGAACGCCTGGGATTGACATTGGGAGGCGCGTCCCTCTGCGTGGGAAGCGGGCCTGCCCTCGCATCGCTCTGGACCCGGGACATCTGAGATCAACGA
>CAZPCN010000078.1:0-7377 GCA_964585095.1 uncultured Syntrophaceae bacterium
CGGCATCGTCGGGCGGGTCAAGGAAATCGTGGGGGACGAAAGGGGCTGAATGCGGATCTACATCGACGCCGATGCCTTTCCGAACGCGATCAAGGACGTGCTGATCCGGGCCTCGGCGCGCCTGGACGTGCCCCTGTGCTTCGTGGCCAACAAGCCGGTGAAGGTCGAGGGGCCGGCGAGCGTTTCCGTCATCCAGGTCCCCGAGGGCCTCGACGTGGCGGACGAACGAATCGCCGGGCTTGTGCAGCCCGGCGATCTGGTGATCACGGCCGACATCCCGCTCGCCGATCGGGTCGTGACCAAGGGGGCCTTTGCGCTCGACCCCCGGGGCAAGCTGTACACGCAGGAAAACATCAAGAACAGCCTGGCCCTGCGCGGGCTGTTCAAGGAGCTCCGGGACGAAGGCATGATGTCCAGCGGCCCGGCGGCGTTCAGCAAACAGGACCGCCAGGCTTTCGCGAACCGGCTGGATCGCTTCCTGACCGGGCAGTTGAAGCGCGAAAAAGGCAAAGCGTAGCCCGCGCGACGCCGCAAAAAAAGCCCTCCCGAATCCGGGAGGGCTTTCTCAGGTAACCTGAACTTCAGACGTTAGATCTTGCGGACATTCGCCGCGGCGGGGCCCTTGGGCCCGGCGACCACGTCAAAGCTTACCCGCTCACCCTCGGCCAGCGACTTGAAGCCCTCGGCCTGGATGGCGGAATGGTGTACGAACACGTCCTTGCCCCCGTCCTGCTGGATAAAGCCAAAACCCTTCGAATCATTGAACCACTTCACTGTACCTTCAGACATCTTTACTGCTCCTTTTTGCTGGGTTCCTCTCGGGAACCGTTAAATTAGGCCGACTCACTCGGCCGACAGCCCGTTTCTGCGCACAAAAAAACCGCACTTGCCATGTCCCTGGTTTGTGCGGTCTGACTTTCTGTACTTTGCTGATAACAAAAACGTACTGCACATCAAGTTAGGCCACTTTACAGGATCGTTTCCGGGAATGCAAGGATTATTTTCAAAAATAAGTTGTCCTTTACAAAATCGCGCATTGCCGGTAGGCAGAGGTCGGGGGGCTTCGAAGCTCCCGCAGGACCCGGCCCGGCGGCGCGCCCGGGACGGAAAGGCGTTCACGCAGGTTCGACGGCATGGGACTTATCCGGATTCACGAGGTTTCGGTCAGCTTCGGCGGGCCGCGGCTGCTGGACGGCGCCACGCTCCAGATCGAGGCGGGCGAGAGGATCGGACTGCTGGGCCGGAACGGCTCCGGCAAGTCGACCCTCATGAAACTGCTGGCGGGGGAGGTGTCCCCGGATTCCGGCGAAATCACCCGCAGCGGCGAGACCCGGATCGCCCTGCTGCCCCAGGATGTGCCCGACGACCTGCCCGGGACGATCTACGATGTCGCGGCATCCGGCGCGCGGGAGCACCTGGAAATGCTCCGGGAGTACCGCGAACTCACCCTGCAGATGTCCCGAAGCGGCGACGCGGGCCTGCTGAGAAAGCTCGAACAGGTCCAGCACCGGCTGGAGACCTCCGGCGCGTGGCACCATCACCAGCGGGTCGAGACGGTGCTCGCCCGGACGGGGCTGGACGGGGGCGCCGGGTTCCGGTTCCTCTCGGCGGGGATGAAGCGGCGGGTCTTCCTGGCCAGGGCCCTGGTGAGCGACCCGGACCTGCTGCTCCTCGACGAGCCCACGAACCACCTGGACCTCGACGCCATCCTCTGGCTCGAGGACTTCCTGCTGAAGTTCGATAAAACCCTCATGCTCGTGACCCACGACCGGGCGTTTCTCAAGCGCCTCGCAACGCGCATCGTGGAGATCGACCGGGGCCGGCTCGCCTCGTATCCCTGCGACTACGGCACGTACCTCGAGCGCCGCGAGGCCATGCTCGAGGAGCAGGAGAGGCAGTGGCAGGAGTTCGACAAAAAGCTCGCCCGCGAGGAGACCTGGATCCGGCAGGGCATCAAGGCCCGCCGCACCCGCAACGAGGGCCGGGTGCGGGCGCTGGAGAGGATGCGCCGGGAGCGGGCGGCCAGGCAGGAACAGGCGGGCAACGTCCGGATGGCGATCCAGGAGGCGGAGCGCAGCGGCCGTCTGGTGGTGGAGGCGCAGGACATCCGCTTCGCCTTCGGCGACAACCGGATCGTGGAAGGGTTTTCCACCACGATCCTCCGCGGCGACCGGGTGGGCATCATCGGGCCCAACGGGTCCGGCAAGACCACGCTGCTGAGGATCCTCCTGGGCGAACTGGCGCCGCAGGCAGGCAGGATCCGAACGGGCACCGGGGTCCGGGTCGCCTACTTCGACCAGCTGCGCGCCCAGCTCGACGCCAACGGGACCCTGAAAGACAACCTTGCCGACGGCAACGACATGATCGTCGTGGGCGGCGCCTCCCGGCACATCATGGGCTACCTCCAGGACTTTCTCTTCCCGCCGGAGCGGATCCTGTCCCCGGTGAGTTCCCTGTCGGGCGGCGAGCGCAACCGCCTCCTGCTGGCCAAGCTCTTTCTCCTGCCCTCCAACGTCCTCGTCCTGGACGAGCCGACGAACGATCTCGACGCGGAAACGCTCGAGCTCCTCGAAGAGCGCCTCCTGGAATACGGCGGCACGATCCTCATGGTCAGCCACGACCGCGCCTTTCTCGACAACGTGGCGACATCGACGATCGTCTTCGAGGGCAAGGGTCGCCTGCAGGAGTACGTGGGCGGCTATGACGACTGGCTCCGGCAGCGCGCGGCGCCGGTAGAACCGCCCAAGGCGGCGCCGGCCGAGCCCAGGAAGAGGGACAGGCCCCCGAAGGAGAAGCGGAAGCTGTCCTACAGGGAGACCCGGGAGCTTCAGGAGCTGCCGCTGAAAATCGAAGCCCTGGAGGCGGAGAGGGAGCGCCTGCTGGAGACCTTGAATTCCCCGGCGTTCTACGCCGCCCGCGACACAGGCGAGATCCACCGCGTCAACGACCGCCTCAAGGCGCTCGACGAGGAGCTGGACGGCGCCTACGGGCGCTGGGACGAGCTGGAGAGCCTGGCGGCACAATAACCCATCCTGTGTGGGAGGACCATGAACATCCCGGAATGGCTGGATCGGAAGGAAGCGGAAGGCGTGGACGTCTCGCGGATCGAACTGCCCGAGGAGTTGCTGTTCGACGCCGTCCCCGACGAGACCGTCTTTTTCAAGACCTACAACCCCTGCAGCATCCTCTGTGACAGGGAGCACCCCTACGCCACGGTCGAGCGCTACGGCCACTGGTACCACTGCCGGGGGCAGGACAAAAAGGCCGGCATCCACAAGACGGGCATGGAGTGGCGCTTCTTCACGAAGAGCAGGGATCTCGCCGTCGAGACCGCCCGGTCGCGCATCGAATGACGGGCCCCGCACGGTACGCGACTCGCCGCCGCGGCCCAGCGGCAGGCCTGCTACGCCATCGCGGGGGGGCGTAGGGGCCGTCTGCGGGGCTCATCCGCTCGAAGAGGCGCTGGACATGCCGGCCGACATCCTCTACACTGCCCCCTGCACATTCCCGCGCACGAAAAGGAGATCGCGCATGAAGAAGATTCTTTCGATCGTCGCCGTTCTGTCCCTGCTCGCAGCCCCGGCGCTCGCGCAGGGCACCGGCAAGGGAAACCCGACCGTCGTGATCAAGACCAACAAGGGCGAAATCGAGGCCGTGCTCTACCGGGACAAGGCGCCCGTCACGGTCGACAACTTCCTGAAGTACGTCGAGGACGGTTTCTACAGCGGGACGATCTTCCACCGGGTGATCGCCAAGTTCATGATCCAGGGCGGGGGATTCAACCGCTACTACGCCCAGAAGGCGACCCGTCCCCCCATCAAGAACGAGGCCGCCAACGGCCTGAAGAACGAGCGGGGCACCCTGGCCATGGCGCGCACGCCCGCGGTGGATTCCGCCACGGCGCAGTTCTTCATCAACGTCGTCGACAACGTCCCGCTCAACCACGGCGTGCGCGACTACGGCTACGCCGTCTTCGGCAGGGTCACGAAGGGGATGGACGTGGTGGACGCCATCTCGAACGTGCCGACGGGGGCGCAGGGGCCGTTCTCATCGGATTGTCCCCGCAGCCCCGTGATCATCGAGTCGATCCGGGTGAAGTGAACGAAAGAAGCGAAGGAGACCGCCATGGTCATCATCACGAGCAAGTATCTCAAGCCGCTGGAGGTGCTCGACGCGCTGCGCGAGGAGCACCGGGCGTTCCTGGCCGTGCACTACAAACAGCAGAAGCTGATCTGCTCGGGTCCCCAGAACCCGCGAGTCGGCGGGGCCATTATCGCCAGCGTCGGCATCGACGAAGCACGGGAGATCATGAAGAACGACCCCTTCGTGATCCACGGCGCCGCGGTGTACAGCTTCATCGAATTCACGCCCCGGTCCTTCGACCCGCGCTTTGCCTGTTTTCTGACATGAAGCCGAAATACCTAGCCAAATTGGCACGTTGACATCCCTCCTGCCGCGGGTGGATAGTTCACGATCGAATACGGACGGCTCTGCCGGTTTTACGCGACTGCACGATTTCGACGGAGGTACCAGGCATGAAGAGGCGGGATTTCATCCAGTACGGCGGCGCGGTGCTGGCTGCCACGGCTTTCGGCCCAGGGCACGCCCTGGCGAAATGGATCGAGACGACGGAGCAGGGTCTGATGCCCCGGGGCATGGCGGTCATCGACGCCCATGCGCATCCCCGGGTTCCTACGACCTGCACATTTACCTCGGACGGCGCCTCGGCGCTGGAAAATATCGCCGGACTGAGGATGAACGCGAGCTGTTTTTCCGTCGTGACGGACTCGACCAACCCATCCCTTCCCGTTTTTCCCTATCCGAATGTTCTGAAAAGCCTGGAATGCCTCGTGGAACTCGAGGCATCGGGCGATGTCCGGATCATCCGCAGGCACAGCGACCTGCCCCGCGACGTGCACTCTCCCGGCTACGTGCCCGGCGCCCTGCTCGCGCTGGAAGGCGCCGTGTTCATCGAGGACGACCCCGGCAAACTGGATGAGCTTTACGGCCTCGGGGTCCGCCTCGTCACGGTCATGCATTACCAGCCGGAACATACGGGGGACATCATGACGGCACCTCCGGAGAACCTCGGGCTTACGGACAAGGGGCAAGCGATCGTCGAAAAGATGTGCTCCCTGGGAATCATCATCGACTGCGCTCACGCCCACGTCAACACGCTCGGCCCCATCACCGAGATCGCCCTTGCCCACGGCCTGCCCGTTATCGATTCCCACACGGGTCTCACACGGGCACAGGCCCCGCAGATGGGCAGACGCCGGACCTTCTCCGAGATGGAAATGGTTGTGCGCACGGGAGGCGTGGTCTGCGTCTGGCCGGTTTCCTACGGGACCAAGACGGAGTTCAAGAATTGGGCGGGCGAGATCCGGCTCATCGCCGACGAGTTCGGCATCGAGCACGTCGGCCTCGGGACAGACGGCGGCGGGATCGGCAATGCCGCCCCCCTGATCGACGGCTACGGCAGCGTCCTGGACCTCCCGAAACTCGTTGCGGCCATGTACGATGCCGGGTTCAAGCGCTCGGAGATCGACGCGTTTTTCGGCGGCAACATGCTCCGCGTGATGAAGGCCTACCTGTAAGGGACGCCATGCACCGCAGGCAATTCCTGAGAGCGATCGCCGGGGCCGCACTGGCCATGGGCGCAGCCCCCGCCCTCGCTTTCTTCGGCTCGCCGAAGCTGACGGCAGAGCAGCGAAAGGCGCTCGAGGGCCTGCTCATCATCGACGCCCACGCCCATCCCGACGGCTACCGCATCGACGGCAAGACCCGCGACGGCGCCGCCTCCCTCGAGGCCATCCGCGACCTGGGGATGGCGGCATGCGCCTTTGCCGCCGTCGGCGACACGGTGGCCGCCACGAGGGGCCGCATGACCGGATCGGACTACGACCTGGCGAAAGTCCAGCTCGAGTACTGGATGGACGGCCCGGTGAAGGCGGGCAAGGTAAACCTCGTACGGAGGGCATCGGACATCCCCGCACCGACGGGGCCCGGGACCGTGCCGGGGGCCATCCTCTCCATCGAGGGGGGCAACGCGCTGTCGGGCAACCCCGGCCGGGTCAACGACTTTCACGATTACGGCGTGCGGATGATCACCCTCGTCCACCTGGGCGCCAACGAGCTGGGCGAGAGCACGGCCTCCGGGCAGGGGACGGGCCTCACGGCCGCGGGGCGAAGGGTGGTCGAGCGGATGCAGGAACGGGGCGTGCTCGTGGACGTGGCCCACGCGAGCCTTCTCACCCTGAAGCACGTCGGCGAGATCAGCCGGCGGCCCATCGTGGACTCCCACACGCACCTCTGCGCCTCCGCCGATGCGGCGCGCTGCGGTCGCCTGAGGACCTGGCAGGGGATGGAGATCGTGGCCAAGACGGGAGGGGTCGTCTGCACGTGGCCCATGGCCGACAACGCCCGATCGAAGCGCGAGACCTTCCGCGACTGGGCCCGGGAAATCAAGGAGATGAAGCAGCGGCTCGGCATGGAGCACGTCGGCCTCGGGACGGACGGCGGCGGGGGCCTGCCGAAGTTCGTCGACGGCTGGCGCGACGTGCGCGACCTCGTTCACCTCGTGGCCGCCATGCAGGAGGAAGGCTTCACGCGCGAGGAGATCTCCGCCTACCTGGGCGGGAATTTCCACCGCGTGCTGCGGGAGAGCATCGGTTGAACAGAATCGGTTGGGGAGCGGCACGATGATGACGAAAGACGAGGCCCGGGAGTTCGCCTCCCGCTGGCTGCCCGCGTGGACGGGCAACGAACCGGAAAAGCTGGCTGCGTTCTACTCCGACGACGCGTTTTACCTCGATCCCGCCGTACCGCGGGGAATCCAGGGGAAAGAGAAGCTGCTGGCCTACTTCCGCAAGCTTCTTGCCCAGAACCCCGACTGGGTCTGGACCCAGATCGAGGGGATCCCCCTGGAGGGCGGGTTCCTGAACAAATGGCACGCCCGCATCCCCATCGGGGGGAAGGCCATCGAGTGCGTGGGCGTCTGCTTCGTCCAGTTCGACGGACAGGGCAAGATCCGCCGCAACGAGGTCTTCTTCGACCGCGCGGAGATGATGCTGGAAATGTCGCGGCAGAAACAGGCCTTTCGGAAATAAGAGAAGAATATCCCTTGACTTTCCCGCTCGGGCCGTATATTTTACCGCCACATAAAGCACCCAGGCAGGGTGCCAGTAAAGTTGGATACAGACATTTTGAAGTGCAAAGGATCACCGCCATGCTCTTTAGGGTCTTGGCGGTTTTTCTTTCTGTCATGATGGTTGTCCGACTTTGAATTTTGACGAAAGGAGGATGCCAGCATGGCAGAAGGCAAAGTGAAGTGGTTCAACGAGCAGAAAGGCTTCGGCTTCATCGAGAAGGACGAGG
>CAZPCN010000079.1:0-7358 GCA_964585095.1 uncultured Syntrophaceae bacterium
GGGTCATGTGCCTGTTCTTCTGCGCCTTCGAGATCCACCCGACCTACAGGCTCATCATCGCCGCCAACCGGGACGAGTTCTACGAGCGTCCTTCACGGCCGGCCTCCTTCTGGCCCGAGGCGCCGGAGCTCCTGGCCGGCAAAGACCTCCAGGGCGGCGGCACCTGGTTCGGCATCACGCGCACCGGGCGGATCGCCGCCGTCACGAATTACCGGGACCCCCGGTCGCACCGCAACGGCGCGCCCTCGCGAGGCCTCCTGCTGACGGACTACCTCCTCGGCCGAACCGATCCGGCTGCCTATCTCGAAGACGTCAGGCGCAAGGGCTCCGCGTACAACGGGTTCAACCTTCTCGTCGGAACGACCCGGGAGCTCTACTACCACTCGAACCGCAAAGGGGGCGTCATCGCGTTGACCCCGGGCCTCTACGGCCTGAGCAACCACCTGCTCGACACGCCCTGGCCGAAGGTGGCCCGGGGAAAAGAAGCCCTTGGCGACCTGCTTTCCCGGGGAGGGGACCCGGCCCCCGAGGCCCTCTTCGACATCCTGTCGGACCGCTCCATCGTGGAAGATCGCCTGCTGCCGGAAACCGGCATCGGGCTGGAGTGGGAGCGAATCCTGTCGGCGCGTTTCATCGCCAGCCCCGTCTACGGGACCCGTTCGTCCACCCTGCTCTACGTGGACCGGCAGGACCGGGTGACGTTCATCGAGCGAAACTACAACGCGAGCCCGGAACCGCGCGACACGTCGCGTTTCGAGTTTGCCGTCTCCCGTAGCGATGCAGCCTGAGGGAAAACCCCCGGAGGGGATCGTCCAGATCGCCGGCATCCGGAGCCTCGACGAGGCCCGGATGCTCCTGCGGGCGGGTGCGGACTGGCTGGGGTTCCCCCTGCGGCTGGAGCATCACGACGAAGATTTGCCCGACGGCGAGGTGTCGTCGGTCATCGCCGGTTTGGGCATCGGCGACCGGGCCGTCCTGATCACCTACCTGGAACGCGCGCCGGAGATCGTCGATCTGGCCGCCCGGACCGGGTGCAGCCGAGTCCAGCTCCACGGCGACATCGCGGCCGAAGAGACGCACCGGCTGAGAGAGACCGGGACGGGGCTCTTCCTGATCAAGGCCCTCGTGGTGCGGCCGGGGAACCTCGGAGCGCTGTTGAAGGACGCCCGCGAGTTCGGTCCCTGGGTCGACGCCTTCATCACGGACAGCTGGGACCCGCGGACGGGCGCGCGGGGGGCGACGGGCAGGACGCACGACTGGGAGGCAAGCCGGAGGATCGTCGAAGAGGCGCCGGGGCCCGTCATCCTGGCCGGGGGATTGACGCCGGAAAACGTGGCCCGGGCCATCGATCGGGTCCGTCCCGCGGGGGTCGACGCCCACACGGGCGTGGAGGCGTCCGACGGGAGCAAGGACCCCGCCCTCGTCGGGGCCTTTGTCGGGGAGGCGCGCAGGGCCTTCGCCCTGCTGGAAAGGAATCCATTCGGCCGATGAGCGAAGAGACAGGACAATCGGGGCGCGAATACAGGGAACTGCCCCGGGTAGGGGTGGGCGCCATCGTGATCCGCGAGGGCCGCATCCTGCTTGCAAAGCGGGCCAGCTCGCCGGGAAAGGGTTTCTGGGCCATCCCGGGCGGCCTCGTCGAACTGGGGGAAACGGTTCGCGAGGCGGCCGAACGGGAACTCCTGGAGGAAACGGGGATCTCCGTCCGGGCAAAGGAGGCCTTTTACATTTTTGATTTCATCGACAGGGACCCCGAAGGCGGGATCAGGTATCACTACATCATCATCGATTTTATGGCCGATTACCTGGGCGGCGAGCCGCGCGCCGCAGACGATGTGAGCGACGCGCGCTGGGTGTCGCCGGCGGAAGCCGCAGCCCTGAACCTCTCGCCCACGACGCGCAAGCTGCTCGTACAAATGAAATTCATAGAAGACAGGGTCTAGGGTCTCGGGTATAGGGGGGAGAAGACAAACATTTATTCTTCTTCCCTGTACCCTGTACCCTGAACCCTGTACCCTGGTAGAGGAGGTGAGCCGATGAAAGTGGTCTGGAGCGAGAAGTTTATCGATTCCTACACGATGGACCCGGCCGCGGCGTCGGGACGCATGGAGGCCATCCTGGACGTCATCCGGGACCGGGTGACCTTCCTGGAGGCCCGGCCGGCCGGCGAGGAGGACATCGCCGCCTGCCACACGAATTATCATATCGGGCACATCCGGCAAATCGGCCTCTACGAGATCGCGGCCCTCGCCGCGGGTGGCGCCATCCAGGCCGCCGAGATCGGCATGACGGAGCCCTGCTTCGGCCTGATCCGGCCCCCGGGACACCACGCATCGGCCAACAGCTGCTGGGGCTTCTGCTACTTCAACAACATGGCGATCGCCATGGAGAAGCTCAAGAAGGACGGCAGGATCAAGAAGGCCCTCGTCCTCGACATCGATCTGCACTTCGGGGACGGGACGGTGAACATCCTCGGGAGCAAGGGATACGTCACCCTCGTCAACCCCTCGTCGAACTCCCCGGCGGATTTCATCCGCCAGGTCGACAAGGCCCTGGCCGCCGAGGCGTACGACGTGATCGGGATCTCCGCCGGCTTCGACTACGCACGCGAGGATTGGGGCGGCGTGCTCGGCGAGTCGGACTACACCGACATCGGCCGGATGGTCCGCGAGACGGCCCGCAAGACCGGTGCGGGATTCTTCGGCATTCTCGAGGGCGGCTACAACCACCGCGTCCTGGGCCACAACTGCATGGCCCTGCTGGAGGGGATGCGGGAAGACTAACAAAAAGAAACGCATAGGAAGAGAGAATCGTCACATTTCCGACGCGTCTTCCGCCCGCCCCGGGTGACTCTCTTCGAATGCGTTCATGCGCCTTTCCGGAGAAAGGACCGTGCTGCGCAAGGCTTTCGGCTTTGATCGAGATGCCGAGCGTGCTCCGGATGAACCGCGGCTGCGAACCACTCGCAACCTTCGATTCCGACCACGGGTCCATCTCGGGTCATAACCGCTTCACCTTGCGACAGAGCTGAAGCTATTCACTTGTCGCAAACCACGTGCGCAGGGTGACTGGCTTCACCTCCCTTCACGAATCTCTTATTCTCAATGTATGGGTTGGAGTCAGGTTGTCAAGACGGGCCCGGACGGATGGAAGTCAGGAAGCTGTGAAGTTGAGAAGTTCGGAAAAGCGGAAACTGTAAGATTGGCTGTCGCTTCCCCAAGCTTCACAACTTCCCAACTTCGCCATTCAAGAGATTGCGCTCAAGGTCACCGGCCGTTTACTTTCCGATACAAAACGTTAAAAATATGCGGTCCAACACCTCCTCGGTGATCGCCTGGCCCGTCACCTCGCCCAGGGCGGCGAGGGCTTCCCTGAGGTCGAAGGCGGCAAACTCCGGCGAGAGGCCGCCGGAGAGGCCCTGCTCGGCCGTCCGCAGGGAGGCGAAGGCTCGCTCCAGCGCAACCTTGTGGCGCAGGTTCGTGAGGACCGCGCCGGCGCGGCCCTCCCCTCCGCAGGTGCGGCCGAGGGCGGCGTACAAGGCGTCCCGCAGGGCCGCTGTCCCTTCCCCCGTCTTTGCCGAGACCCGAAAAATCGGGCACCCGGCGATCGCCTCGGGGAGGGTTTCCGTCTTGAGCACCGCAGGCAGGTCAGACTTGTTGACGGCCACGACAACGTCGCGATCCCGGTTCGCCGCAAGGATATCCCGGTCCTCCGACGTCAGGGGGCTGCTCCCGTCCAGGAGGATCAGGACCACATCGGCCGACGCGGCCTGCTGCCAGACGCGGTCGATGCCCTCTTTCTCGGCGGGGTCCTGCGCCTCCCGGATGCCGGCCGTGTCCACGTACCGTACCGGGATGCCCCGGATGATGGCGCCCTCCTCGATGAAGTCCCGCGTGGTCCCCGCATGGGGCGTCACGATGGCCCGGTTCTCGCCCAGCAGGCGGTTGAAAAGGCTCGACTTGCCCACGTTGGCCTTCCCCGTGATGACGACCCGCGCCCCGTCGCGGATCATGCGGCCTTCGCCGTAGGTCGCCGTCAGCGCCCCGATCCGGGCCGTGATGTCGCGGAGCCGGTCGAGAAGCGCATCCCTCGGCGCGGCATCGACGCCGTCCTCTTCCTGGAAATCGATCTCCGCTTCGAGGAGGGTGAGAATGTCCAGGATGGAGGCGCGTAACTCTTCAATCAGGCGCGACAGGTCTCCCCGGAGATGTCCCAGGGCGAGATCGAGCCCCCGCTGGGAGCGGGCCGCGATCATCTCCTGAACGGCCTCTGCCTGGGCGAGATCCAGCCGGCCGTTGAGGAAGGCCCGGCGCGTGAACTCCCCCGGCTCCGCGGGCCGGGCCCCGGCGCGCAGAACGGCCAGGAGGACTTCCTCGACGATGAGAGGGCCGCCGTGGCAGTGGATTTCGAGGGTGTCTTCGCCGGTGAAAGAATGGGGGGCCCGCATCAATGCCGCGAGGACCTCGTCGAGGACTCGTCCCGTGGCGGGACAGACGATGTCCCCGTGGGCGAGGCGATGGGACCGGAAGGCATCCGCGGGTTTGCGGGGCCTGAAGAGGGCGCGCGCGATCCGCTCGGCGCCGGGCCCGCTGGCCCGGACGATCCCGATGCCGCCCGTGCCGGGCGGCGTGGCGATCGCCGCGATGGTGTCTGCCTGGGTCACCGGGGTCTCGGGTTGTAGGGGCGGCTGCTCCTGCCGGGCCTGACGATGATCTTGCGATTGGGGCCCTCACCGCGGCTCTTCGTAACGACGGAGTCGTCGTTCTGCAGGGTGAGGTGGATGATCCGCCTCTCGCGGGCCGTCATGTTGCCCAGCGTGACGGGTTTCCGGGTTTTCCGGACCTTCTGGCTGACCTTTTCCGCCAGGGCCACGAGCGCTTCCTCGCGCTTCTTGCGGTAGTCCTCCGTGTCGACGACGACCTGCTTCTTCTCCCGGCCCTGCTTGCTGAGGATCTTGTTGACCACGTACTGGAGGGCGTCGAGGGTCTGGCCGCGCTTGCCGATGAGAAGCCCTTCGTCGGCGCCTTTCAGCGTGAGGCTGATCGCGTCGGGTGTGTCCTCCACCTCCACCTCGGCCTGGATTCCCATGAGGGAGAGGATCTCCAGGAGGGCGCTCTTGGCCGCCGCCAGGGTCTCCGGCGAAGAGGGCACGGGCTCCGGCCGCGGTTCGCGCGGGGGCTGGGCCTCCCGGGGCGGGCGAACCTCCCTGTGTTCGCCGTGTTCCCGGTGCTCCCTCGGGGGCCTCGGTTCGCGGGGCTCCCGGTGCTCTCTCGGGGGGCGAATCTCCCGGGGCGGGCGCGACTCCCGCTGCTCCCGATGGTCCCGGTGTTCCCGGTGCTCCCTCGGGGGCCTTGGCTCTCGGGGCTCCCGGTGCTCTCTCGGGGGGCGGATCTCCCGGGGCGGGCGCGCCTCGCGGTGCTCGGGCGTTTCCGGGGGCTTCGGCGCCGGCGCGTCGGGCGCCCTTTCCTTCTTCTCCCCGGGCATCTCGAAACTCATGTCCAGGCTCAACAGGCCGGCTTTGATCTTGGCCTTCTTCGACCCGACGAGGCCGAGGAAGCCCGAGGAGCCCTCGGAGAGGATCTCGATGTTCAGCTTCTCGCGGGGGACGTCGAATTCCCGGCACGCCTTCTCGATCGCTTCATCGATGGTCTTTCCTTCGATTTCCAGGACCTTCATGTGTCAGCACCTCACGCGGTGGGAGACTTGTTGATGTAGTACTGCTGGCCGATGCTCAGGACGTTGTTGATGAGCCAGTAGATCACGAGCCCCGAGGGGAAATTGAGGAAGAGGAACGTGAAGACCACGGGCATGAGGAGCATCATCTTCTGCTGCATGGGGTCTCCCATGGGCGGCGACATCTTCTGCTGGATCAGCATGGTCGCCCCCATGATGATGGGCGTGATGTAGTAGGGGTCCTTGGCCGAGAGGTCCTGGATCCACCAGACGAAGGGCGCGTGGCGCAGTTCGATGGCGTAGGACAACAGCTGGTACAGGGCGATGAAGACGGGGATCTGGATGACCACCGGCAGGCAGCCGCCCAGCGGGTTGATCTTGTGGGACTTGTAGAGCTCCATGACGGCGGCGTTCATCTTCTGCTTGTCGTCCTTGTAGCGCTCCTTGAGTTCGTTGAGCTTGGGCTGGACCTTCTGCATCTCCTTCATGGACTTGTAGCTCTTGTTGCCCAGGGGCCAGAAGATGAGTTTCGTGAGGAGGGTGATGATGATGATCACGAGCCCGTAGTTGCCCACGTACTTGTACATGTACTGCATCAGGAAGAGAATCGGGTAGGCGAGCCACTTCATCCAATTGCCGACGTTGATGGCCGCCTCGAGCCCCGTGCCCTCCGCCTTCAGTCGGTTGTATTCCTTGGGTCCCACGAAGAGGGTGTAGTTGAAGACCCCTGCCTGGCCCGAGGGAATCGTGTTCTTCGGGCCGTCGAGGGTGACGAGGACCTGCCCCCGGGCATCCTTGGCGAAGGAGGCGGTCGTGAGCGCCGGCTGCTTGGGGATCATGGCTGCAAGGAAAAACTTGTTCTCGAAGCCCCCCCACTGGATATCGGGCCCGTAGGCCTTCTTTTCCATCTTTGCGCCGACTTCCCGTTCCGTCGAGTTCTTGACCTGGGCGATGGCCCCCTCTTCCTCCATTCCCTTCTTGTCCAGTTCCTCCAGCCAGCGGATGGAGAGATTCTGGTTCAGGGCGGCGTTCGTGCTGTTGACGAACCGCACCTCGAGATCGAAGGAGTAACGGTCGGGCTGGAATGAGTAGACCTTCTCCACGCGGTACTGACCGGGTACGGCGTAGCTGAAGACGATCTTGCCGGGCTTGGCATCCCCCGCCAGGTCAAGCTCCTTGCGGTCGGCCTCGTAGACGATGTCGGCGGGCAGGGTGACGCTCGAGTCGGTGAAGGCCGTCGAGAGGGGCAGCTCGGAGCCTTCCTTGACCTGAACCATTTCGATGAGGGGGCTTCCCTCGTCGAGGGTGGCCTTGTATTCCTTGAGCTTGAGGGATTTGAGGGCGCCGCCGCGGGTGCTGAACACGGCCGTGTACAGCGGGGTTTCGACCCGGATGTCCTTTGCGGCCGCTGCGGCCTTCACGGCGGCTGACGGGGCAGGCGCCGGGGCCGCGGGCGCCGCCGGGGCGCTGCCGGGCGCTGCGGCCGGGGCCGGCTGGGTCTGCGTCTGGGTCTGGGGCTGCTCCTGTTTCTGGGTCTCCAGGTTCTTCGCGAAGAAGTACTGGTAGACGAAGACGACGATGAAGGACAGGAGAATCGCCAGAAATGTTCGAATGTTGGTGCTCATTAAATGCCTCCTGGGGCTCGCTTACCGGACCGGATCGTAGCCGCCGGGATGAAAGGGGTG
>CAZPCN010000080.1:0-3688 GCA_964585095.1 uncultured Syntrophaceae bacterium
CCGATGTTGACGGGGTGGAACCCGTCGACGTCCTTGCGGGGGTCGATGGTCTCGATGACCACGTCCGGGTTGATGTGCTTCGGCAGGGGCAGCTGAACGAGAATGCCGTGGATCTCGGGGCTTGCGTTGAGCCCGGCCACGATGTCCCGGAGGCTCTCCTCCGTCGTCTCCGCCGGCAGCCGGAACTCGCGCGACAGGAAGCCGGCTTCCGCGGCGGCTTTCTCCTTGCGGCCCACGTAGATCTTCGAGGCGGCATCGTCTCCCACCAGGATCACGGCCAGGCCCGGCGTGATTCCCCTTTTTTCTTTCAATTCGAGGGCTTGAGCCCTCACCTCCGCCCGCACCTCCCGGGCGATCCGGTTCCCGTCAATCACTTCGGCCATCGGCTGGTCCACCCTTCTCTGTTCCAACGTTTCAATATTTCAAGGAGTTTTTGCTTTTACCGCAGGCAGCCCGAATTGTCAAGAACCGGGCCTGAACGGGCCGCCTCCAGGGCCGTCTCGCCCCTTCACCCCTGCCGCACATGCGCACCTTTCGAGGGGGATCGGACCCGTTGTTCGGCAGCCCTCCTGCTGAACGTTTTCGCGGCGTCAAAAAGCCCGGGAATGCCCATTTTTTCTGATGTTTTCTGTTGAGAAGTTGACCCCGTTGTGATATGGTTCGCCCGTTAATTCAGGGGGGTCCGAAGGCCTTATGAACCTTGGGAAATTGTTCGCAGAATCCTGCAGCACCTACAAGGACAACAGGGCCCTCGTCTATGAGAATTCGCGGATCAGCTACGGGAAGATGGCCGCGGCCGTCAACTCCCTGGCCAACCGCCTGCAGTCCATGGGAGTCGGCAAGGGCGACAAGGTGGCCCTGATGCTGCCCAACACTCCCGAATTCCCCATCACCTATTTCGCCTGCCAGAAGCTGGGCGCCGTGGCCGTGACGCTCAACGTCATGTCCACCGCCTACGAACTTCAATACCTCCTCGACAACAGCGACGCAAAGGTGCTCGTCACGGCGGCCCAGTCGGCCCGCCGCTTCGAGGAGATCAAGGATCGGCTCGCCACCTGCCGGCACCTCCTCCTGACGGAGATCGACGAGGGCCCGCTGTCCCTGAAGAAGGCCATGGAAGCCGGGCCTTTCGAGTTCGAGGCCTCCGATGCCGCCGGGGACGACCCGGCCGTGATGATCTACACCTCGGGGCTGACGGGAAAGCCCCTGGGGGCCGTTCTCACCCACGGCAATCTGATCTCCCAGTCCCGCCTCCTGGCGGACCTGTTCGACGGGACGCAACGGGACACGGGATTGAGCCTCATCCCCCTGTTTCACTCGTTCGGCGCCGTCGCCAACATGCTCAACCCTATCCTGATGGGCGCCTGCGTCGTGATGCTCGACGCCTTCAGCATCGACAGCATCTTCAAGGCCATCGAATCCGAGAAAATCACCTACATGACCGCCGTCCCGCGCGTCTACCTCGGCATGATCCTCCAGGAGGGAACCGAGAAGTACGACATGAGCTCCCTGAAGTACTGCGTCACCGGGGGCTCCGCCATGCCGCCGGCCTACATGCCCCAGTTCGAGAAGAAGTTCAAGGTGAGGATCCGCGAAGGGTACGGCCTCACGGAAGCCTCGCCGGTCTGCTCCGTCACCCGGCTGCACATGGAACAGAAGCCCGGCTCCATCGGCGTCCCCATCCCGGGCGTCGAGGCCCGCATCGTCGACGAAAGCGACCGGGAGCTGCCCCGCGGCGAGATCGGGGAGCTCATCGTCAGGGGCCCGAACGTCATGAAGGGCTACTACAAGGACGCGGCCGCCACGGCCCAGGTGCTGCGCAGCGGCTGGCTGCACACGGGGGACCTCGCCCTGATCGGCGCCGACGGCCACATCTTCCTCAAGGGCCGCAAGAAGCGGATGATCATCACCAGCGGGTTCAACGTCTACCCCAGGGAAGTGGAAATCGTCCTGAACCTGCATCCCGACGTCGGGGAGTCGAAGGTGATCGGGAAGTCGGACCTCATGCGCGGGGAGGTCGTCAAGGCGCTCGTCGTGAAGAAGGAGGGGGCCTCTGCAGACGAAAAGGCCATCCTGAAGCACTGCAGAACTTACCTGTCCTCGTATAAGATCCCGAGAGAAATCGAGTTTGTTGACCGCTTGAGTTAATCCCGGCTTCCGGCGCCCGGGGAGGGCGCGGGAAGCCGAGAAACCGCAGCGCCGGACTTGCGTCGCGCGCCGGGAGGGTCCCCCTGCCGCCGTCGCGCGGGCGCGGCCGGGAAGAGAGAGAGGGAAATCAGAAGGGGCGGACGGAATGCCGTTCGTCCCTCACAGGAGAAGAGGAGGTAGAGGAAGAGATGGAAAAGGTACCGCAGAAGTTGGACAAGACGAGGGCCGAATACTACAAGGGCGCCCCCATCGCGAAGTTCGGCGAGAGGCCGGCACCCACAACGGGCATGGGCCGCAAGATCAAGAATCCCCACAAGAGCGCCCGCCAGGTGGTCTGCGTGGAAGCCTGCCGGACTCCCTACGGCGTCTTCGGCGGCGCCCTGAAGGGATTCGACGCCCCGCAGCTGGGCGCGCTGGCCATCAAGGAGTGCCTCCGCCGCACGGGCGGCAAGGTGAAGGGCGAGGACGTGGACTACGTCATCATGGGACAGGTCGTTCCGGCGGGCAGCGGGCAGGTCCCGAGCCGCCAGGCCACCCTGCTGGCGGGGCTTCCCGAGTCCGTCCCCTCCATCACCGTCAACAAGGTCTGCTCGTCGGGCATCAAAACGATCGACCTGGCCTGGCAGATGATCATGACGGGCCGCGCCGAGATCGTGATCGCCGGCGGGCAGGAGAGCATGTCGAACTGCCCCTACTCGCTTCCGGACATGCGCTGGGGCAACCGCATGGGCCTGCCGAACGGCCGCGTGGTGGATCTCATGGTCTACGACGGCCTCTGGGACGCCTTCTACAACCGGCACATGGCCATCCACGGCTCCGAGACGGCCGACGAGTTCGGCTTCACCCGCCAGGACCAGGACGAGTGGGCCCTGCAGTCCCAGATGCGCGCCGTCGCGGCCATGAAGGCAGGCCGGCTCGACGAGGAGATCTTCCCCGTGGAGATCAAGAAGGGCAAGGACGTTGTCGTCTTCGACAAGGACGAGGGACCGCGGCCCGGCACCACCCTGGAAGGCCTCGCCAAGCTTCCGCCCGTGTTCAACCACAAGAGCACCGTCACCGGCCAGCCCGGCGGCGTGACGGCCGGCAACGCCCCGGGCGTCAACGACGGCGGCGACGTGTGCATGCTCATGAGCGCCGAGAAGGCCAAGGCCCTCGGCCTGAAGCCGCTGTTCACGATCCTCGACTACGCCGAGGTCTCCCAGCCCACGAAGGACATCGCCACGGTGCCCGGGCTGTCGATCAAGAAGATTCTCGAGCAGAACGACCTGACGGTCAACGATCTCGAACTCATCGAGATCAACGAGGCCTTCGCGGCGGTGGCCATCATCAGCGCCCGCACGGTCCTCGGGATGAGCAAGGAGGAGATGCTCAAGAAGGTCAACGTCAACGGCAGCGCCATCGCCTACGGCCACCCCATCGGCGCCACGGGCGCCCGCATCCTCATGACGCTCGGCTACGAGCTGAAGCGCAGGGGCGGCGGCATCGGGGTCTGCGGCATCTGCTCGGGCCACGCCCAGGGCGACGCGATGCTCATCAAGGT
>CAZPCN010000080.1:3788-7336 GCA_964585095.1 uncultured Syntrophaceae bacterium
GAAAGGAGAGTTGGTAGACATGAAAGAGGCATACATCGTAAGTGGAGCGAGGACGGCCGTCGGCGAATTCGGCGGGTCCCTGAAAGGCGTATCGGTCGTCGAAATCGGCCGGCTCGTGATCAAGGAGGCCATCATCCGGGCCGGGCTGCGGCCGGCGATCAATGACTTCATCAAGGGAGCCCGTCCCGCTGCGTTCGGCGACTTCGACATGACGGAGATTCAGAAGAAACACTACAGCTACGACCAGGGGCTGAAGCCTGTTTACTTCGACGAGGTCATCATGGGCAACGTCCTCAATGCCGCCCAGGGCCAGAATCCTCCCCGGCAGTCGGCGATCTTCGCGGGCCTTCCCGAGGAGACCAACGTGTTCACGGTCCAGAAGGTCTGCGCCTCCGGCATGAAGGCGATCGCGCTGGCGGCCCAGGCCGTCATGGCGGGCGAGGGCGACATCTACGTCGCCGGCGGCATGGAGAACATGAGCAACGTCCCCTTCGCCCTGGCCGATGCCCGCTGGGGCATGCGGATGAACATGCCCTTCGGCAAGGTAACGGACCTGATGGTGCATGACGGCCTGTGGGAGATCTTCAACGGCTACCACATGGGCTTCACGGCGGAAAACATCGCCGCGAAGATGAAGATCTCGCGCGAAGAGCAGGATCAGCTGGCCTACGAGAGCCATCGCAGGGCCCGCGCGGCCAACGCCAGCGGCGCCGTGGCCGACGAGATCGTCCCCGTCGTGATCCCCCAGAAGAAGGGCGACCCCAAGGTGTTCAAGGTCGACGAGCGGCCCATGGACACGACCCTCGAGAAGATGGCGAAGCTGCCCCCCGTGTTCAACAAGGCCGGATCGGTCACGGCCGGCAACGCCTCGGGCATCAACGACGGCGCGGCCGCGGTGATCGTCGCCAGCGGCGAGAAGGTGAAGGAACTGGGCCTGAAGCCCCTGGCCAAGATCGTCGGCTGGTCCTCGGGCGGTCTCGACCCCGCCTACATGGGCCTCGGCCCCATCCCGGCGGTCCGCAAGCTCTTCAAGAAGCTCAACCTCAGCATGAAGGACATGGGCGTGATCGAGCTCAACGAAGCCTTCGCCGTCCAGGCCCTGGGCTGCATCAAGGAGCTTGGCGTCGATCTGAACAAGTGCAACCTCAACGGCAGCGGGATCTCCATCGGGCACCCCATCGGCTGCACCGGCGCCCGCATCACCTACACGCTGGCCATGCAGATGAAGAAGGCCGGCCACAAGTACGGCCTGGCTTCGCTGTGCATCGGCGGCGGCCAGGGCATGGCCATGGTTCTCGAGAAGGCGTAACCCGTCATCCCGTCTGTCAACGGAGGCCCCGGGGGCCTCATCACCTCGCAAACGACCCGGTCCCGGCGGAGGAGATCCTCTTCCGCCGGGGACCGGTCCGCCGGTTTCGGAGATTCGCCGCTCCACGCGTTTCGCCCGCCCCAGGAGAGAGGAAGTTGCCGCGGGCCGAGAGCCGGTGCGGACTGGACTCATCCATAACAAATTAAAACAGGAGGGTAAGGAAGATGGCAATCAAGACAATCGGCGTCATTGGGGCTGGCCAGATGGGGAACGGCATCTGCCAGGTCGCTGCTTACCCGGGCGGCATCAACGTCATCATGAACGACATCGCCGACCAGTTCGTCAACCGGGGATTCGACACGATCTCCAAGAACCTCGACCGGCTGGTCGCCAAGGACAAGATCAAGGCGGACCAGAAGACGGAAATCCTCAGCCGGATCAAGAAGAGCACCAACCTCGAGGACATGAAGAATGCCGACTTCGTCGTGGAGGCGGCCACGGAACGGGAAGACCTGAAGCTCGGGATCTTCAAGAAGCTCGACGAGGTCTGCAAACCCGGCGTGATCCTCGCGTCGAACACCTCGTCGATCCCCATCACGCGGATCGCCGGCGCCACGAAGCGCCCCGAGCTCGTCATCGGCATGCACTTCATGAATCCCGTCCCGGTCATGCAGCTCGTCGAGATCATCCGCGGGCTCGTCACCTCGCAGGAAACGTACAACACCGTCGAGGCGCTCTCGAAGCAGTTCGGCAAGATCCCCGTCGAGTGCAACGACTTCCCGGGCTTCATCTCCAACCGCATCCTCATGCCCATGATCAACGAGGCGTTCTACACCCTGATGGAAGGCGTCGGCTCGCCCAAGGCGATCGACGACATCATGCGCCTCGGCATGAACCACCCCATGGGGCCCCTCACGCTGGCCGACCTCATCGGCCTCGACACCTGCTGGGCCATCATGGACGTTCTCTACAAGGGCTTCGGCGATTCGAAGTACCGCCCCTGCCCGTTGCTGAAGAAGTACGTGGATGCCGGCCTCATGGGCCGCAAGAGCGGCCGCGGCGTCTACGATTACAGCGCGAAGTGACCCGGGCTTCCGGGGAGGGCGGGACGGCCCCGCTCTCCCCCGGAACCCCGACGGGATCATAAAAAGAAAGGAGAGGGGCTTTTTATGGACTACAAGAACATTCTCTTCGAGGTGGCCGACGGGGTCGCCACCATCACCATCAACCGGCCCAAGGCGCTCAACGCCCTGAACTCGGATGTGATGTGCGAACTCTACGACGCGGCCATCAAGTGCAAGACCGACGAGGCCGTCAAGGCCGTCATCCTCACGGGCGCAGGCGACAAGTCCTTCGTGGCCGGCGCCGACATCTCCCAGATGGCGGAACTGAGGCCGCAGCAGGCCATGGACTTCATGGAGGCCGGCATCGAGACCTTCCGGATGTTCGAGACGCTTCCCAAGCCCGTCATCGCGGCGATCAACGGGTTTGCCCTGGGCGGCGGCGTGGAGCTCGCCATGTCCTGCGACATCCGCCTGGCCTCGGAGAACGCCCGCTTCGGCCAGCCCGAGATCCTCATCGGTCTCATCCCCGGATGGGGCGGCACGCAGCGCCTGGCGCGCCTCGTGGGCATGGGGCGGGCCAAGGAGTACATCATGGCCGGCGGTCAGATCGACGCCAAGCGGGCCTACGAGATCGGCCTGGTGAACCAGGTCTACCCGCTGGATCAGCTCATGGCGGAGGCGAAGAAGCTTGCCGGGAAGATGGCGAACCTTCCCGGTTTCGCGCTGAAGATGGCCAAGCACGCCATCAACTTCGGCTATGACCTCTCGCTGGACAACGCCATGCGGCTCGAGACCCAGTGCTGCTCGCAGTGCTTCAGCACCGACGACCAGAAGGAAGGGATGAAGGCGTTCCTCGAGAAAAGGAAGCCGGCGTTCAAGGGCAAGTGAGCCCGAAACGCTCAACGGGGGAAATCAGGGGTCTGTCAGGACATTGACTACACGGTATCAAGGGACAGAGACACTGTGCCTTGATGCATTTAAAAATTCCATTAAGGGGGACACGTTATGAATTTTGCATTGACCGAAGAGCAACAGATGGTGAAGGACCAGATCACGAAGTTCGCCGAAACGAAGATCAAACCCATCGCGGCGGAGCTGGATCACACCCACCGTCACCCGGAAGAGATCTGCCGGGCCCTGGGCGAGATGGGCATCATGGGCGTCGCGATCCCCAC
>CAZPCN010000081.1:0-5855 GCA_964585095.1 uncultured Syntrophaceae bacterium
TCTTCATGGCGAAGAAGGTCCCCAGGCTGTTGCCCCCGGCGAAGGCCATGATGCTGTAGACGCCGTCCATGGCGCTGTCCTTCAGGATCACCGTGAGCAGCAGGAAATTGGCGACCGTGATGAGCCCGCTCAGCACCGTGGCGCGCCAGACGCGCCTCTGGGCCACGTCGCTCGTGTACTTGGTGATGAGCAGGTCAATGACAAAGCCCGCGAAAAAAATCAGGACCAGTTTTGTGATCATGGCAGACACCTCCCCGGTAGAACGGTTCGGGATCGGGTTTTCGCCGGATGCGGCGCCTGGAGGATCGGGAAAAAGCAGCCCCTGCCGGGCGGGCGCACGGGTGCCGCCGGTTCAAGACTGCAGGAAGTTGCTCGAGAAGGTTACGGTCGGGACGTATCCCGGAGATGGAAGGGACAGACAGGCGGCCCGGGCTTACACCCCGTAACCTGCCGGTTGCTCACCAGCGCTCACTCCATCCTCCCTCAACTTGGTTGCCTACATGATCCCAAGGGGCAACAGGAAAGTCAAGCCGCAGATTCCATGGCAATTCCAGTAACATAAATGGGGTCAGTAGCCGGCGGCCAGTTCACTGCCTGCGATGATCCATTCTTTCCCCTTTTTTTCGAGGGTCACAAAATAGCCGGCCAGCGATCTCGGCCGGGATTCGACATGCGCAACATAGAGCAGGGCCCGAGTCCTCTCCTTGTTGAACCCCGCACGGGAAATGTACGTTCGCCCGATCCCGAGCGTCGAGCCTTCCTTCCGGTCATCTCTTATCTTGATCGCCGGCTTCGCGTCGGGGGGAAATGCGTTTTCAAGCTCATATCCGGTCCTGTTTTTGTCATTGAAGTCCTTCGCGATTATCGGATCGACCTTCCCGCCCCCATACTCCTTGCGGAGGGTCGTCTTTTCCAGCACGACGTCCGTCGCGGGAATTCCCGGAAGCGTTCGCTGCCCGAAGGCTGCCGCGAATACGTCGTATTCATCGTTCGGGATGAAACTCCAGCAATCCAGGTTCCTCCCATAGATTTCGTAAACCGGCTTCGATAGCCCTGGCGGGCAATAGGCCTCCCTCAAATCCCTTCTCTCGTCGCCGGTCAACGGGGGGTCGAAGGACTCACCGGTGAACCGGTTGCCCATTGAATCCCTGTAGGCGTACGGGACCAGTTTCCCCACGGGGTACGTGAAATCGTCTTCGAAATGGTAGACACCGCTGTATCTGACCACCTGGAGGTAGGTCTTGGCGGACCTGCCGAAAAACGACGCGTCGGGGTACAGGGTCGCCAGTTCGTCTGGATACACCTTGGAAGAGGAGCTGATCTGGATGGCGCTGCCTCTTCCCCTCGGGAAGATATTCCAGATGCCTCGCCAGATGTCCTCCGTGATGGAGCCCGGCAGGACCAGGATCAGCTCGACGATGCCGCTTCCGCCGATCAAGTTGGAGGTCTTGAGGGGGTAATAGATCCTGTCCGTCTTGAACCTGTAGATCAGCGGCTCGACCAGCTTCACGCTCTCGGAAACCCGTACCTGATCGAAAACGAAATAGGTAAGGCCTCTTCCGATGTAGTCCTGCGCGTTGCGATGGACTGCGGACAGTTTCTCCCTGTCGGCCCGGATGCCCTTGCTCCTGAAGAAATCCTCGAGCCACCGCTCAAAGCGATCGATCGCGTTGATTTTTACGACGGTCACGTCGTGAAGCCCGATCGTCTTCGAAAGGCGTATCTCGACCGGGGCCGTGGTCTTTTCTGCCCCTCCCTTGACACCCTCGGGAGAAGAGAATGTAAAAACAAGTCCTTTTCTGTTGATCAGCCTGGCGGCCTCCTCGAGAGGGTTCCCCTTTGCCAGGCTCACTTCGGGCTCGGAGGGAAAGGGGATGAATTCAAGAATCTCCGTTTCCCGGGATGCCTTGAGCTCGGTTGCCAGGATCAGGACCTCCTCCGCTGCATTGTGGAGGATGATGGCTTTTTGAGCTTCCTGGCTCAGCTGCACGCCCTCTTGCCACAGAACGGGGCCCTTGTCGGCCAGTGCTGCGCCGGCGAGGGATAGAAAGATGAGCGGGATTGTGAAAAGCTGTTTCATGACGAGCTTCCTTTATGGCCGTGGTTTCGGCTTTTGCGGGACGGCGACGCCCAACCGCCTGGCGACAATGGAGGAAAGGGATTCCCCGTCGTCGAGGGGCTGATAGACGGAATAGACCCTGTTGCGGACGGAATAGGTAAAGCTTCCCTTCAATCCCAGGTCTTTTTCCAGATCCCAGGAAATGACGACGCCCCCGGTCATGGCCTTGCATTCATCGGATGCCACCCTGTGAATCGTCAGCGTGTAGTGCGGTGCGGCGGGGGACGCCCCTTCCTGCCTGCCGATGTCGATACGGAAGCTGCCCTTGCCCGTGCAGCCGCTGCTTCCAACCGTTACCCAGAACATGCTGTTCCCCAGGAGCAGTTCATCGAGGATCTCTTCGCCTTTCTGCCCGGGTCCTAGGGAATAGGGCTGCGCGAACGCACCGGTGCAGAAAAGACCGAAGACAACGATGAATGCCATGCTCCCGAAGAGCATCTTTTCCCTCTTTAAACGCAGACCACGTCGCATGGGAATACACTCCTCCATATTTTCACGCCCTGTTTACACCCGGCACGGGCCTGTCTTTTATGCTGCCTGGCCCGGGCGCGGCGATCATCCCGGATTTCCCCGGCCCTGTCAATGTCCTGTCGTCAATGATGGTTGTTGCTCTGCAATTCCCATGCGCAGAAACCCTCTAGAACGGCCCCGGCTTCATGGCAGTTAAGGTACTCCCTCAAGCAGCCGATAGCGTCGTTGCGTCCGTTCTCCTTCCCGCAATCCGCATATCCTCCGCCTGGCTGTTAAGGAACGGAAATTGCAAAAAAGAACGCGTTTCGGAGGGTCTCATAACCGTCGAAAAATGCCGGGCGGACGGTTGAGCGGCCAGGGATGAAGATGGGCTGCCGCCGCGGCAGCAAGAGTTGAAGATTGACAATCCGCACATCGAACTGTAAGACGTTTTTCGCCGAGAGGAGTCCCATGAAGAAATACCTTGCCCCTGCCCTGATGTTTCTCGTTTGTCTTTTCATCTCCGCGCTCCCTGCGCAGGCCGGGTGCCTGATCCAGGAGGACGAGGAATACGCCGTCATGGCTGCCGTACTGTTCCCGAACGAGCCGGACATACCGGAGAGCATCACGGACGAGCTGTCGCGGAAGGTTTATCGGGACAGGGCAACGGTTCGCCTCAGCGGGTTCCATGGGAGTTCGTACACCCTTGAGGATGAAACGACTCCTTCGAAGATGACAGGCGAAGCCGATCCCTTCACGGTCAATGACTACAACAAAAAGAATGAGCAGGCCTGCAGGATAGACGGCCCCAGGTTCCTTGCCCGGATCCCTCCGGAGAAGAGGACGAGGGTGACCGTCATCAGCGCGGAAGAGGTGCGGAAGCTCTTTTCGGCGGGATCGGGCAAAGGCGGCGGATGGAGGGAGTTTCGAAAGAAACACCCCTTCGCCGGGGGACTGGTGCACTTTTCCCGTCCCGGCTTTAACGAGGCCCGGAACAGGGCCGTCATAGAGGCAAACTGTCAAGCCGATTACGAGATGGGGATCGGTTACAGGATCCATCTGGAAAAATCGCCGAAAACCGGAAAGTGGGTGATGGTGAACGGCGACATTTCGCGCAGGTCGTAATTGCATCGGAGGAAACGTGAAACCAATACTCGTCCTGGCCACCCTGATTGTCCTTTCGACGGTTTGCCCTGCTGCAGAAGCGCAGCAGGCCTCTCCATGGACCTCGACGGAGGCCTTTCTTGCCTCCCTTCCCGACATCCGGTGCGGGCAAAAACCCGAGAGAGGACCCTGCAAGGCATCCTTCGAGCGATTCCACTATCACTCGAAGGATCGGAAGTGCCGTCCCTTTTTCTGGGGCGGCTGCGACGGCGTGGTGCCGTTTGAGACGCTCGAGGAGTGCAAACAGGTCTGCGAGCCGCCCGAGACCCTGAGGGTCAAGGAACTGCGGTCTCTGGACGACGATCTCTACGCGATCGTCTCCCTGGAGTACCCGAAGGAATGGCAGGCCGATGAATTTCAAGTGCTCGTGGACGACAGGGAAGTGAATGCGCGGCGCCGATCGGGCGGCTTTTCCGAAGACCGCCGGATGGAAAGCCTGCTTTTCTTTCCCGGCAGGCCGGGCGTCAAGCGGGTATCCGTGAAGGCGGCGGCCGAGGGACGGGCCTTAGAGGCAAACGGCTCGCTCGAGTGGAAGCCCCGTCCCTTTGCGGCCCTGATGGATTACCTTGGCGACCGAATGCTGGTAACCGCCCGGGTGAAGTTGCGGGTGGTCACGGCCAACACGGGCGAGGTGACCCTGCGGTTCAACGGAGAGGCGATAAAGCCCGAGGTCCTGGGGCGCGATGCAGCCCTGCTGTCCTTCGATCCGCCGTGGCGTCCCGGTCTCAACAGCCTTTCGGTCGAAGGAAAGGGGGTTGACGGTACGCTCGTCAAAAGAAGCTACACCTTCGTCTATTCGGAAGGGGAGATCCGGCTGGGGGAGTCGGCGCTGATGTCGCTTCCCGTGGGCAGGGAAGGGTCGAAGAGCGGCCCCTTCTATTCCGTCACCATCGAGGGGGACGCGATTGAGACTGTCAGGGACCTGACGGTCGATTCATACGTCGTGGACGGCGCGGGATGGGTCGGCAGGGAGAACAGGCTGGTCCGGGAGCTGAAGGCCGTCAAGCCCGGCCGGGCAAGCGTGAAAATCTTCGAGAAGCCGCATTTTCTGCAACCGAAAGCGCTGAAGGAGGAATACTTCATCACGGTGCTGCCGGCCGGGAAGTAGGGCGCTGAAAGAACGCCGTGAAATGCAGCAGGCGGCAGACTTCGCTGTACCGACAGGAAAACAACACAGACAGAGGGTTGATATGAGCGACGGGAAAAAACAGGACACCGGTAAAGCGACCAGAAGGGATTTCATCAAGAAGTGCGGCGTTTCGGCCGCCCTCATCACGGGGGGATACGAAATCCTGTCCGTCTTCTTCAAGAGCGGCGCCGAAGCCCAGAGTTGGGACAGCCCCTGCAAGAGCGCCACGTGCGCCTATTGTGGCGGCTCGTGCCAGACCTGTACCGGTTGCACAAAGAGCTGCACCTCCGGCTGCACGAGCTGCACGGGTTGCACGACGAGCTGCACCTCCGGCTGTACTTCCGGCTGCACATCGAGCTGCACGTCGGGATGCACCTCCAGCTGCGTAAGCTGCACCCAGGTCACAAGCAGGTAGCCCGGCTGCCCGGCGAGACGCAAGCGAGGACGGGAGATGAAAGCAAAATCGAAAAAACGGATCTGTTGCGCCCTTTTTCTTGTTCTGATCGGGGTGGTTCTTTGCACGGGTGCCTCCGCGGCGAGCGTGTCGCCCGACGAATGGCGCAAGCGGGCCGACATTCTCAGCAAGAAGATCGGCCTGTGCGAAGAGGACATCCGGCGGGGGGCGAAGGATTGCCTCGTTATCGTCAACTGGGAGGGCAACCGAAAGGTGTCCCTGGCCGAGGCGAGAAATCTCGTGTCCCTCTATCTCCGGGAGGCCCAGCGGCCTGCGGCAGCGCCCAATTCCTTCGTCCTCCCCGCGTGGCGGCCCGAGGAAATATCCAACCCCCAGATCTACAGGATTGCCAAGAGTCTTGACGCCATCAGGGTGCCTCCCCCGATCCCGTCGGCGGATGCCTCCATCAACTGGAACGTGGTGGCGCAGCAGACAAGCGGCATGGGCGGCGCCGTCGATTACGGGATGCTCGCCCTGGACCTCTTCGGCCGGATCGGAGCGGCTCACCCGGTGTTGAAGGGGGTCGTGATCGGCTCTAA
>CAZPCN010000081.1:5955-7327 GCA_964585095.1 uncultured Syntrophaceae bacterium
TTCCTTTCGCCCGAGGCAAGGACCGCCATGCTGAAGAAGGCCTGCCTGGAGATCGGAACCGAGCTTGCCGCAACAGGGGCGGGGAACATTTTGAAGAAGGTATCGGCGGATCTCGAAGGCAGAAAGGCAGTCTTTGACGCCATCCGGCTGGAACGAAAGAAGGCCGTCGGCATGATGAGGGGTGCCTCCCCGGCCGACCAACATCAGCTCAACCGGGTGATTGCCCACGCCAACAAGCAGCTCGAGCGGACCTACCGCACCGAGCAGGCGGGCCCCACCCTGATGGGTTATTTTGCCGGCCAGTACGCATACCAGGAAGCGGAGAAGTGGTGAAATCAGCCATGGAGACCGCAGCGTACAGGATCACCGACCATCTCATCCGCCTCGACGGGGGTTCGGACGAGCTCCTCCTGGCGAATGCCTTCAGCCTTCAGCCCCTGTACGTGAGAAAGGGCGGGGGATATATCGCATCCCTTGTCGGGTATCTCAGCCAGAGGCCCCGGACAAGGAAAGAGATCCTGAAGGATTACCCCGGGGATGAGGCGCTGGTCGATTTTCTCCTGGCCCACGACATCCTGATCCCGGCGGACAGGCACGAGGCCGTCTCTCCCCGCATCGACCTGCCCGACATGAAGGACCGCAAGACGGACGGGATGTCCGCCTATTTTCTCCTGACCCAGTCCTGCTCCTTTTCATGCATTTACTGTTTGAACGGCCGTGAGACCTACCGGAAGAACGACAACCTGACGATGCCGAAGGAGGTTGCCTTCAGGGCGCTGGATACCTTTGCGGCGCAAATCAGAGATGACGGCCGCCTCGAGGTGGTGCTGTTCGGCGGCGAACCCCTGCTGAACTGGGGGCTGGCAAAAGAGATCATTCTCCATTGCGAAAAGACGGTGAAGCCCAGGCACCCGTCGCTCCAGGTGCATTACCACGCGACGACGAACCTGGGCATGCTGCCGAAGGATTTCGTCCAATGGGCAAAGGACTATCGGATTTCGGTCCTCTGCGATGTGGACGGGATCCGGGAAGTCCACGACGCGCACAGGCCCTTCAAGGACGGCAGGCCTTCCTTCGACAAGATCTGCAGCCATATCGAGCAGCTGCTCGCGGCGGGAATATCCGTCTCCCTGAGAACCACGGTGACGGGCATGAACGACAAGCAGGTCCTGGCGACAACGAGACTGCACAAGCAGATAGGGGGGAGCGGCAGCGCATTTGTCCCCGTCAACATCGTGAATTCGGACGGCGAGATTCTGCCCGATGCGCTGATCCCCTCGGTCGATCGGCTCTGCGCATCCGTCCAGGAACTCCATGACTGCAACGAGTGGGAGCTGTCGAGGCTGTTTCCGTTCAGCTCCTACACGGGGAA
>CAZPCN010000082.1:0-7293 GCA_964585095.1 uncultured Syntrophaceae bacterium
CAGGGCCAGGGTTCAGGGTCAGAGCCGTTACGGACAGAGATCAAGAGAGATATCCGGGAAAGAAGAGGAAGCAATGGAATTCAACGAGATGGCGGAAAACATCGGGCTCGACGAGCAGGATTTCCGGGAAATGGCCGAGCTGTTCGTCAGCGTGGGCGTGGCGGATCTGGACAAACTGCGCGATGCTTACGCGAACCGCAACTGCCAGGGCGTCGTCATGTCCGCCCATTCCCTGAAGGGGGCGTCGGCAAACCTGGGGTTCAACGACATCTACGAGATCGCGAAGCGCGTCGAGGCGGATGCCCGCGCGCAGAAGCTCGACGGGGCCGGCGAGGCCATCGGGGAGCTCGAGCGCAAGCTCGCCACGATCTCCGCGGCCCTCGGGCATCATTGAGGACCCTGCGCGAGCCCGGAGCGCGATCGGAATGAACGAACAGAGCGTACCCATCCTGATTGCCGTGGACGATCCCGCCGAGCGCGGGACCCTGGCGAAGACCCTCGCCCGCGAGGGCTACCGCCGCGTCGTGGCCGCGGCGAGCGGCCCCGAGGCCCTTGCCGCCATGGGGAAAGAGGCGTTTGCCATCGTGATCGCGGGGGCGCGCCTGGCCGGCATGGACGGCTACGAGCTGTGCCGCGCCCTCCGTGCCCGCGGGGCTGCCACCTACGTCTACGTCCTGCTGATCGCGGGAGGGGGGCGCAAGGACCGGGTCCTGAGAGGGCTGGCGGCCGGGGCGGATGCGACACTTCCCCGGCCCGTCGACCCGGCGGAGCTGTCGGCCTGCATCGGCGCGGCGCGGCGGATCGTCGATCTCGATCGGTCCCTGCGGCTCACGAACGAGGAGGTCCGCGCCCGGTCCATCCGCGACCCCCTGACGGGGGTCTTCAACCGCGTGTACCTCATGGAGCGCCTCCCGCAGGAGTTCAAGCGCTCCCGGCGGTACGGCCATGCACTGTCGCTCATCATGTGCGACATCGATCACTTCAAGAACGTCAACGACCGGCACGGCCACAGGGCCGGCGACGAGGTCCTGCGGGATTTCGCGGGCCGCATGGCCGGCTCGATCCGCATCGACATCGACTGGATGGCCCGTTACGGCGGGGAGGAATTCCTCATTGTGCTGCCCGAGACGGACCTCCCCGCGGCCGGCGTCGTGGCGGAGCGGCTGCGGCGCCTCGTGGCGGAAATCCCCTTCGGGCTCAAGGGGGAAGAGTCCCGCATCACTGCGAGTTTCGGGGTTGCCAGCTACCGGCCCGCGCTGCAGACCGACCGGATCACCTTCGACCAGCTGATGGAGCAGGCCGACGGGTTCCTGTACCAGGCCAAGCGGGAGGGGCGCAACACGGTGCGGGGCGCCGCCGTCCCGGGTCACGAGGCGAAAGGATGCACGGCATGAAGAAGAAAAAGATCCTCGTCGTGGACAACCACCCGATCATCCTGGAGTACATGTCCAAGTTCCTGAGCAAGGACGGGCACGAGGTCCGCACGTCGGAGGACGGCCTGCACGCCCTGGACCTGCTCGAGAACTGGCGGCCCGACATCATCTTCGTGGATCTCATCATGCCGAACATCGACGGCAAGAAGCTCTGCCAGATCATCCGGGCCATGCCGGAGATGCAGGACACCTACCTGATCATCCTCTCGGCCGCCGCCGCCGAGGAGCAGATCGACTTCCGGGCCATCGGGGCCAACGCCTGCATCGCCAAGGGGCCGCTGGACAAGATGGGCCAGTACGTCGTCGCTGCCCTTCATGACGCCGAGCACGGGCGCTCGCGGGATGTGCCGGGGCGCATCTTCGGCGTCGAGAACCTCTACTCGCGCCAGATCACCAAGGAACTGCTCACCATCTGGAAGCACTTCGAGGTCGTGCTGGGCAGCCTCTCCGAGGGCATCCTCGAAATCACCGCGGGGGGGCGCATCGTCTACGCCAACCCCACGGCCATCTCGCTCACCGGCATCCCGGAGGAGCGCCTGCTGGCCTCGAGCGTGCTCGGCCTGTTCGACGCGAGGGACAAGACCCTCGTGCGGGAGATGATCGACCGCGTGGCGGCCGAGGCGAGCATGGTGGCGGCGGACAGCCCGGTGAAGTTCAACGACCGCGAGTTCATGATCAAGCTGCTGCCGATCCGCGACGACATGAAACGGACCCTGATCATGGTGCTCGAAGATGTCAGCGAGCACCGCCGCATCGAGGCCCAGTTCCACCACGCCCAGCGGATGGAGGCCGTGGGGACCCTGGCTGGCGGCATCGCCCACGACTTCAACAACCTCCTCATGGTCATCCAGGGGAACATTTCGCTCATGCTCTACGATCTCGATCCGAAACACCCCTTCCACGACCGGCTTCGCAGCATCGAGAAGCAGGTCCAGAGCGGCTCGAGGCTCACGGCCCAGCTGCTGGGCTACGCCCGCAAGGGCCGCTACGAGGTCAGGCCGATCGATCTCAACCAGCTCGTCGAGGAGGCCTGCGAGACCTTCAACCGGACCCGCAAGGAGATCCTCATCCACCAGGAGCTTTCCCGCGACCTCTATGCCATCGAGGCCGACGCCGGGCAGCTCGAGCAGGTTCTCATGAACCTCTTCGTCAACGCCGCAGACGCCATGCCCGGCGGCGGGAGCCTCATCGTCCGGACGGTCAACACGGACCACCACGCGATGAAAGGCAAGCTCTACAACCCCAAGCCGGGCAACTACGTCCTGATCACCGTGACGGACAGCGGCACGGGCATGGACAAGAAGACCATGGAGCGGATCTTCGAGCCCTTCTTCACGACCAAGGAGATGGGCCGCGGAACGGGGCTGGGCCTGGCCTCCGTCTACGGCATCGTCAAGGGGCACGGCGGGTTCATCGACGTGGACTCGCAGAAGGGCAAGGGGACGACGTTCCGGATCTACCTGGCCGCGACGGACAAGGCCGTCGCGCGAAACGGCGCCGAGGCGCCCGAGCCGATCAAGCGGGGCAGCGAGACGATCCTGCTGGTCGATGACGAGCAGATGATGCTCGACATCGGGCGGGACCTCCTGCAGACCATGGGGTACCGGGTCATCGCGGCCCGCGACGGCGAGGAGGCCGTGGAAGTCTACCGGGGCCGCAGCGACGAGATCGACCTCGTCCTGCTCGACATCGTCATGCCCAAGATGGGCGGCGGGCAGGCCTACGACTGCATCAAGGCGATCAACCCCGCGGTGAAGGTGCTCCTGCTGTCGGGCTACAGCATCGACGGGGAGGCAACGCAGATCCTCGCGCGGGGCTGCAACGGCTTCATTCAGAAGCCCTTCAACCTCGAGCAACTCTCGCGCAGCGTCAAGTCGGTTCTCACCGGCAACGGTGCACAGAAGAAAGGAAACGGGGGAACGGGTCTTGTCCGGGGCATCCGGGCCTGACGGCATCCCCTCAGGGATCGGAGCATGTCAACAGAGCTGAGCAACCGCGTGCAAGCCGACGGGAGCAAGGGCACGGTCCTGATCGTCGACGATCATCCCGTGAACATCCGGCTCCTCGAGAAGATCCTGGGCGCCGCCGGCTACCGGACGCTGGCGGCCGAAAACGGGCCGGACGGCCGGAACCTGGCCGCCAGCCGCCTGCCGGATCTCATCCTGCTGGACATCATGATGCCCGGGGAGAGCGGGTTCGAGTCCTGCGAGAAGCTCAAGAAGGACCCGCAGACGGCCCACATCCCTGTCGTCTTCCTGTCGGCCAAGGCGGACACGGAGAGCAAGGTGACGGGCCTCAACCTCGGGGCCGTGGACTACATGACCAAGCCCTTCGACAAGCAGGAGGTCCTCGCGCGGGTCGGCCGGCACCTCGAGACGCGGGACGTCTACCGGAGCATCATCGAACTGCAGGCGGCCAAGCTCAAGCAGGTCCACGAGGCCCAGCAGGCGATCCTGACGCGCCCGCTGGAGCTGCCCGAGGCCGTCTTCGGCGTAAGCTACACGCCCATCATCGAGGCCGGCGGGGATTTCTACGACGTCTTCCCCCTGGGGGAGGGCGCCTTCGGCTACTTCGCCGCCGACTTCAGCGGGCACGACATCCGCACCTCCTACAACACCTTTGCGCTCAAGGCCCTGATCAGCCAGAACACGGGGCCGCACATCCCTCCCCGGGAGACGATGCAGGTCATCAACCGTGTGTTCACGAGCCTCATGAAGAACGGCGAGCACCTGACCGGCGTCTACGTGCGGCTGGACCGGGGGGGATCGGAGCTCACCGTCGTCAACGCGGGGCACCTGCCGGTGCTTCATCTGTCCCGTGAGGGGGAGATCCGGGCGCTTGCCGCCGAGGGCGACATCCTGGGCGTCTTCGAGGACGTCCTGTTCGAGCCCCTGAGCGTGCCGGTTCGCAAGGGGGATCGATTCTATCTCTTTACGGACGGTCTGCTCGAAGTCTTCGGGGACGACCCCCGGGGGCGGGAGGAAGGGATCGACGCGCTGATGGCCTGCTGCGCCGAGACGCGGGAGCAGCCGATCGGCAAAGCCGTCGACGAGATCGTGTCCCTGATCTTTCCCGATCGCGGACGCATGCAGGACGATGTGCTGCTGCTCGGCGTCGAGGTCTGATCCCCTCGCGGCATGGGCATCGGGACCGGTTTTTGCAAAGACAGGGAAGTCGGGTCGCAGGATCAGATCGCATGGACATATTCGACGTCGCCAGGGCTCCCGGGAGCCTGGATATCTCCCTTTCGCCGAAGCTGCGCTACATCGACGGGGCCGGCGAAGAGACGGAGCGCTTCCTCGAGGAGAACGGCGTGGGGGTCAGCCCCTTCGGCGTGCTGCTCATCATGCGGGAAGCCCTGACCAACGCGGTGCTCTACGGGAGCCGCCACGAGGAGGATTCGAAGATCCGGTACAGCCTGCGCCTCGCCGGCGGCACGCTCACCATGGAGGTGGAGGACGACGGCGACGGGTTCGACTGGAAAAGCCGCTCGGCGGACGTGCCCGACTGCGCGTCGGAATCCGGCCGGGGGATGGCGATCATGTCGGTTTACGCCACCGGCTATCAATACAACGAGAAAGGGAACCGGCTTGCCGTCTTCTGGCAGTGCCCGTGAGGGCGCGGGCCCATTCGGGGCATCCGTCGTGACCTTTCCATCAACAGGAGGACTCATGGAAGAAGCACTGAAACAGCCCAAGCAGACGCTCATCGCCCCGGGGAGGGACATCGTCGCCTCCTACGCCCAGGAGCTTCGGCGCAACCTTTGGTCCCTCATCGAGGACGGGGTCACGGATGTGACCATCGACCTGGCCGGCGTGCAGATGATCGACTCCATCGGCCTCGGCGTGCTGATCGCGGCCCACAACTCGCTCAAGAAGAAGCAGGGCCGGCTCGCGATCGTCCACGTCTCCAAGGAGATCCTGGGGCTGCTGAAAACGATGCGACTCGACCGACACTTCGACATCCAGGAATAACCGGGCCGATCGGCCGCAGGCGGCTCGTTCAACCCGGATGCCGGGGCTCTACGCCCCGGTTTGCGCCGCTGCGGGAGAGGTGTACCCGCCTGCAGCGCGCCGGTATCGGGTATCCGGGCGCTTCTGATCGATCGCGCAGGTCCTCGGCCGGCGCCCGGCCCTGCGGCGCGTCCCCTGTCCCCGGCATTCGAACTTCCGTGCCCCGTCCCTCCGTCTCTTCCCGTCCGCCGAGTTTTCCCTTGACAAGTCCGCATGCCGAATGTAAGTAAGTACATACATACAGCATCATGGAACCGACACGGAAAAAAATCCTGGCCGCGGCGCTGCAGCTCTTCTCGCAGAGGGGCTACCTGGGCGCCGCCACGCGCCAGATCGCCCGCGAGGCCGGGGTGGCCGAGGTGACCCTCTTTCGCCATTTCGGTTCGAAGGAGAAGCTCTTCGAGGAGGTCATCCGGGGTTACTCCTTCCTGCCGGCGATGAGAGGGATCCTGCCTCGACTGGAAAGGGCCGGCTACGAGGAAACGCTCCTGACGATCGCGCGGCGCTTCCTGGCGACCCTCGACGAGCGCCGCGACCTGATCCGGATCATGCTGGCCGAGCGGCTTTCCTACCCGGCGCCGGTGAAGGATATCTTCCGGGGGATGCTCGGCGAGGTGTTCGGCATCCTGGCGGACTACTTCCGGCGTCAGCAGCACCTGGGGGTTCTCCGCGATTTCGATCCCGATGAGGCCGCCCGGGCATTTCTCGGGGCATTCTTCGCCTACGTGCACGGACTGGGTTTCTTTTTCGAGGATGCCGGGGAGCGGAAACGGCAGGAACGGTTTGTCGGCGAGTATGTGACTCTGTTCATCCGGGGAACTCTCGCGACCCCGATCCCGGGCGACCCCGCGAAGGACCGCCGGGGTGAAAGGGATGGCGGAAGAAGGCCGGACCGGGTCATAATGAGCAAGAAGGCCAGACCGGTTCAAGGAGGGGTTCGGTGAAAAAGAAAAAGATCATCATCGGTGCGTTTGTCCTGCTGCTGCTCGGCGCGGGGCTCGTCGTCTGGCTCGGCCAGCAGGGCGTCAGGAAGGGTGGTCTCTATTACTCCGGGACCATCGAGGCCGCCACCCTGTCGAACCTTTCCTTCCAGGTCGGGGGAAAGGTCCAGATCGTCCGCGTCACGGAGGGCCAGCGTGTGGAGAAGGACCAGCCTTTGGCGGAGCTGGACCGCAGCGAATTCGAGGCCGCCCACGAGCAGGCCCGGGCCTCGCTGGAGCGGGCACAGAAGAGCGCAGGGCAACTTGCCGCAGTCCTCGACATCCAGCGCAAGACCCTTCCCGAGGACATCGTGCGGGCCGAGGCCGGCGTGGCAAGCGCGCGCGACGTGCGGGCCGAGGCACAGTCGAACAAGGAACGCTACGATCAGCTCTACGCCCGGCAGGTCGTCTCGAAAAAGGAGTGGGAGGCGGTGAAGCTCAACCACGACACGGCGCGCTCGAGGCTGGCCGAAGCCGAGGCCGTGTTGCGGCAGGCGAAGAGCAACCTGGGCCGAATCGGCGCCACCGAGCGCGAGGTGGAGGCGGCCCGGGCCCAGGCGGCGGCGGCAAAGGCCGCCCTCGAGCAGGCACGGATCCAACTCGACCGCGCGACGCTGCGGGCCCCCTTTGCGGGGATCGTGACAAGCCGCAACATCGAGCCGGGCGAGGTGGTCACCCCGACGCGCCAGGCGCTGGCCCTGTCCGATCTCGCTTCCGTCAAGGTCAAGATCTACGTCGGCGAGACGGAGATCGCGGGCGTGAAACCGGGGCAGAAGGCCGAGGTGAAAGTCGACAGCCTTCCGGGGAAGATCTTCGAGGGGACGGTCACCTTCATCTCGCCCGAGGGCGAGTTCACCCCCAAGATCA
>CAZPCN010000083.1:0-6919 GCA_964585095.1 uncultured Syntrophaceae bacterium
AGAAGACCTGGCCCCGCTCCCTCATCGTCAGGATCATCTCGATCATCGTCCGGATCAGCGTCGGGTTGATCCCGGCCGTCGGCTCGTCCAGGAGGATCATCTTCGGCTTTGCCATGAGGGCGCGGCCCAGCTCCAGGAGCTTCTGCTGACCGTAGGAGAGGTTTTCGGCGAACTGGTCGTGCAGCCGGGTCAGCCCAAGCAGGTCGAGAAGCTCGACGGCCCGCTCGCGGTTCTCCGACTCCTCGCTACGGATCTTCGGCAGACGGAACCACAGCGAAAAGAAGCGCTCCCCCGTCTGGCCCTGGGGAGCGAGCAGCATGTTCTCCAGCACCGTCATGCGGGGGAAGACCCGCGAGAGCTGGAACGTCCGGATGAGTCCCAGCTGCGCCATGTCGTGAGGCAGGCGGCCGTCGATCCGGTTGCCGAGAAACCGGATCTCCCCGCTGTCGGGTTTGAGCAGGCCCGTGATGAGGTTGAACAGGGTCGTCTTGCCGCTGCCGTTGGGGCCGATGAGTCCCGTGATGCCGAGGCCGTCCAGGCTGATCGAGCAGTCCGAGACGGCGCGCGTGCCGCCGAAGGTTTTCGTGACGTTGCGGATCTCAATCACCGCGCCGCCCTCCCTTTTCACGGATGATCCCCTCGGGGCGGAAGACCATGAGGACGACGAGCAGCAACCCGAAGACCATCTGCTGCAGCGGCCCCAGCAGCCGCGTCCACTCGGGCGGCAGGCGCAGGAACCGAACCGATTCCTGGATGAAGATCAGGACCACGGCGCCCACCACGGGACCGAGGAAGGTCCCCTTGCCGCCCATGACGACGATGAGCAGCACGAGGATGGTCTCGGTGAGGGTGAAGTCGCCGGGGCCGATGAAGGTCGTGTAGTGGGCCCAGAGTACGCCCGCCAGCCCCGCGAAGACGGAGCCGATGACGAAGGACTTGATCTTGAACCGGAAGGCGTTCTTGCCCAGGATCTCCGCTGCCGTCTCGTCGTCGCGCACCGCTTTCAGGGCGCGGCCGAAGGGGCTCAGGACGACGAAGGCCAGGACGGCGAAGGTCGCAACCGCAAAGCCGCCCGAGAGAGCGAGGTAGCCCGGAAGGGTGTCGACGACGACGCCGAAGAGCTCGGGCCGCGGGATGCCCGGAAGCCCCATGGGTCCCTTCGTGAGCCAGACCTCATTGTTGACGACCATCCGGAGGATCTCGCCGAAGCCCAGGGTCGCGATCCCGAAGTAGTCCCCCTGGAGCTTGAGGGCCGGGATGCTGAGCAGGTACCCGCAGAGGCCCGCCAGGACCAGTCCCGCGAGAAGGCCGACGGTGAAGGGAAAGCCGGCCAGCGTCAGCAGGGCCGACGTGTAGGCGCCGATGGCGAAGAAGGCCACGTGGCCGAAGTTGAACAGGCCGGTGTAGCCCACCTCCACGTTGAGGCTCAGCGCGAAAATGGCGTAGATGGCGACGACGATGGCGAGGTGAAGAAGCAGGTCCATCTCAGTCGCTCCTTTCCCCGATGATCACGTAGGGGCGGGCCAGCAGGATGATCACCATGATGAAGAACGCGACGGCATCCTTGTAACCGGGCGAGATGAACAGCACGCCCAGGTTCTCGGCCAGGCCGATGAGCATCCCCCCCAGCAGCGCCCCCCAGAGATTCCCCACGCCGCCGATGAGGGTCGCGGCAAAGGCCTTGATCAGGTTGATGACGCCCATTTCCGGGGAGAGATTCGTGTCGAGCGCGAGCAGGATGCCACCGACGGCCGCCAGGACCGCCGAGATGACCCAGGCCGCGAGGATTGCCCGTTTCGTGTCGATCCCCGAGATTCTCGCGAGATCGAGGTTGTCCGAGAGGGCACGCATCGATTTGCCGAGGCGCGACTTGAAGAAGAGAAGGTACACCGCGGCCACGCAGAGGATCGTGACGGCGATGATGGCCATCTGCGGGGCCGTGATATAGAGGCCGAAGAAGCGCATCCCGGCCGTCACCTCGAGGCCGTAGGTTCTCACCTCGGCGCCCCAGAAGAACTGCGCCGCGTTGCGCAGGAAGACCGAGAGGCCCATCGCCGCGATGAGGAGCGTCAGACGGTTGGCCCTGCGGATGGGGCGGAACACGGAGTAATCCATCGCGAGCCCCAGGCAGCCCGTGAGAGCCAGGGCCGGGAGAATGGCGGCGTACAGGGGCAGGCCGAAAGGCTCTCCCATGAACAGGAACAGGAAGTAGGCCCCCCACATGATCAGCTCCCCGTGGGCGAAGTTCACGAAGTTCAGCACGCCGTAGATGAGGGTGAGCCCCATGGCGAACAGGGCGTAGATGCAGCCCGCGAGGATGCCGTTGAGGACGGTCTGGAGGTAGTAGCTGATGGAATCCATATGAAAAAAAGGAGGTTCCGGCCGAAACGACGGCCGGAACCCTCCCGCGCAATCCTATGGTTGTCGATATCCCGGTTATTTCTTGTAGTCTTCGATCTTGCCGTCCTTGACGACCCAGATGCCGTATTCGGCGAACTTCGGGCTCCGCTCGTTGTCGAAGGTCTTGTCGCCCGTGACGCCCTTGTAGCCCTTCGCGGCCTGGGGAAGGGCCTTGCGGATGCCGTCGGCCGTGTAGCCGCCCCTCTCGATTGCACGGGCCGTCACGTAGACCATGTCGTAATTGTAGTCGCCGAAGATGGGGATCTTGTCGTCGCCGTACTTCTTCTTGTAGGCCTCCTTGAAGGCCTGGTAGGCCTTCGTGTTCTGCGGGACCGAGGGGTACGTGCCGATGACGCCCTCGGCGGCCTTGCCGGCCAGCTCCACCATCTTGGGGGCCCTCGCGGCGGAGCCGCAGAGCCACTGCGTCTTGATGCCCATTTCGAAGGCCTGCTTGAACTGCACGGCGCCCTCGTTGATGTAGGTCAGGTTGACGATGGCCGGGGGGTTGCCCTTGCTGGCGCGGAGCAGCTCCGTGCGGTAGTCCGTCTTTTTCTCGTCGTAGGCGATGATGTCCGTCACCGTGCCGCCCATCTTCTTGTAGGCGTCCACGAAGGCGTTCTTCAGGCCGAGGCCCCAGTCGTTGTTGACGTACATGACGGGCACCTTCTTGTAGCCCTTGCTCATGGCGAGCTTCGCCAGGTGGGGTCCCTGCAGGGTGTCGGAGGGGAAGACGCGGAAGATGTAGTCGCCGGCCTTGGTCAGGCCGACAGCGGCGCCCTGGGCCGAGAGCAGTACGACCTTGTTCTCCTGGGCGACGGGAGCCGTGGCCATGAAATTGGAGCTGCCGGCGGGACCGAAGATCACGGGGACCTTGTCGACGGTGATGAGCTTGCGCACCGCCGTGACGCAGTCTTTCGGGTTGCTCTTGTTGTCCTCGTAGACGATCTCGATCTTCTTGCCCTTGATGCCGCCCTTGGCGTTGATCTCCTCGACGGCAAGGTCGATGCATTTCTTGAAGCCCTCGCCGTAGACGGCGATGCTCCCCGACAGGGCGAAGGCGGCCCCGATCTTGATGGTTTCGGCGGCCCGGGCGGACGGGGCGGCCGCAAACGCGAGAACCGCGATGACGGCGACGAGCAGGGCGAGCTTTTTCATGACCTGACCTCCGGCGGTTAAATCTGGGTTTTTTTATAAGGAAAGGACGGGAGTGTCAACATAAAATTGGGCGGGCCCGCCCACGGGGTTTTCGGTGATCCCGCCGGCCGTTCCGTGGTATAGTCCGCAAACGGTACCCGAAAGGAGGATCGCGACATGAAGACCATCGTGACGACCGCCGGGGCCCCCGCTGCGATCGGGCCCTATTCGCAGGCCATCCAGCACGGGAACCTGCTGTTCGTGTCGGGGACGCTCGGGATGGACCCGAAGACGGGCGAATTCGCCGGGGCGGGCATCGAGGCGCAGGCCGTGCAGGTTCTGGAGAACCTCAAGGCTATCGTCGGGGCTGCCGGCATGACCCTGGAGAACGTGCTGAAATCCACGGTGTTCCTGAGGGACATGAACGATTTCGCGGCCTTCAACGCAATCTATGCCCGTTATTTCCCCGTCTCGCCCCCCGCCCGGGAGACCGTCCAGGTGGCCCGGCTGCCCCGGGATGCCGCCATCGAGATCTCCGTGATCTGCGGCGCATGAACCCGGGCATGTCAGGAGGGAGGGCAGGGGCGGGCGCGAGGCCCGGCCCCTTTATAAGACCCTCTCCGTTGTGAGATGCCTGTTGCGTATTCGCGGAACGTCCAGGGCACGGCCGCATCCCTTTCCGGCAGGACGGAGGGAGGTGGTGTCCCATCCGCAAAGGGATGCGGGTACCCTGACGAGATGCCGACCCTCTCGAGAGGAGGTGTAACGCGCCCTCTCCCCTGACCCGTGTCGTGACGGGCGGGAAGTTGCAGAGGGGGCCGTTACGGGGAGGGTCAGCGGCGAAACGCCACGACCGTGGCCGACTCGGTGCGGACGCGGTTGGAGCGCCGCCAGATCCCCATCTTTTCCGCCTCGCGGGCGAGCTCGTCCCGAAAGTCCGGGTGCGCGATCGAGATCAGGGCCTCGGCCCGTTCCCAGGTCGACTTGCCCTTCAGATTCACGATCCCGTACTCCGTCACGACGTAGGACACCATCGCCCGCGGGTCCGTCACGATGGCCCCTTCCGTGAGCAGGGGCTTGATCCGGGAAACAACCGCTCCCTTCTTCTCGAAGGTGGAACTCATGCAGAGGAACGCCTTGCCGCCCTTCGAGCGGTAGGCGCCGTAGGTGAAATCCACCTGGCCGCCCGTGCCGCTGATGTGCCGCGTCCCCGACGATTCCGAACAGACCTGCCCGAAGAGATCGATCTCCACGCAGTTGTTGATGGCGATGAAGTTGTCGTTCTGGGCGATGACGAAGGGGTCGTTCGTGTAGTTCACGGGATAGGACGCGCACATCGGGTTGCGGTCGAGGAAGTCGTAGCAGGCCTTCGAACCCAGGCAGAACGTGTAGGCGATCTTGCCGCGGTCCGTCATCTTGCGGCTGCCCGTCACCCGGCCCGCCAGGGCCATCTCCATCATGGAGTCGCAGAACATCTCCGTGTGAATGCCCAGATCCTTCAGGTCCGACTGGGCGATCATGGAGCCCACGGCGTTGGGCATTCCACCGATGCCCAGCTGGATGCAGCAGCCGTCCCGCAACTCGCCGACGATGAGCGAAGCGATTTTCCGGTCCACCTCGCTGGGCGCGGCGGAGGGAAGCTCCGGCACCTTCCAGTCGCTCTCGACGATCAGGTCCACCTCGGAGATGTGGATGTTCTCCTCGCGGCCGCCGAGACAAACGGGGAGTCTCGGGTTCACCTCGACGACGATCGTCTTTGCCTTGTCGCAGATGGCCCGGGCGTGGGAGTTCGAGAGACTGAAGTTGAAGTAGCCGTTGCGGTCCATGGGCGCCACGGGCATCATGGCCACATCCAATTCGCAGTTCTCCCGGTAGTAGCGGGGCACCTCGTGGTAGAGGATGGGAACGAACCAGCACAGCCCCTGGTCGTGGGCCTTGCGGTCGTTGCCGCTGAAGTGGAGGTTGTGGTAGGCGAAGTGCTCCGTCGTCGGGTCGGCCTTGACCGTCTCGGGAATCCCGACGGCACGGGTGGTGGCCCGGATCTTGACGTCGAGAAGCTCGTCCTTGCGTGCCGCGAGCGCCCTGTCGAGTGCGACGGTCGAGACGGCGAACTGACCGTATTCCACCCAGTCCCCCGAACGGATCACCCGGACGGCCTCTTCCGGCGTCACGTGTTTCTTCTGGTATTCCTCTGCATAACTCATCGATCGAACCCTCCTAGCGAAGCAGGTTGCCGGCGATGACCACGCGCTGGATCTGGCTCGTGCCCTCGTAAATCTGCATGATCTTGGCGTCGCGCATGCACTTCTCCGCGGGGTACTCCTTCGAGTAGCCGTACCCGCCGAGGATCTGGACCGCGTCGGTGGTGACCTTCATGCCCATGTCGGCGGCATAGGCCTTCGACAGGGACGCCGCGAGGCCGAAGGGCTTGCCCTGCATCTTGAGCCAGCAGGCCTTCCAGACGAGCAGGCGGGCCGCCTCGATCTCCATGGCCATATCGGCCAGCATGAACTGGATGGCCTGCAGCGCTGCGATGGGCTTGCCGAAGGCCACGCGGTCCTTGGCGTACCGCAGGGCGCAGTCGAATCCGGCCTGTGCATTCCCCACGGCAAGGGCCGCGATCATGGGCCGGGACATGTCGAGGGTCATCATGCAGAGCTTGAAGCCCTCGCCCTCGTTCCAGAGGCGGTTGGCAACGGGCACGCGGACGTCCTCGAACACGACCTGCGCGGTGTCGGAGGTGCGGATGCCGAGCTTGTTCTCCTTCTTGCCGATGCTTACGCCAGGCGAGTGGCGGTCCACCATGAACGCCACGATGCCCTTGTGCTTGAGCTTCTTGTCCGTCGTGGCGAAGACCGTGTAGTAGTCGGCCACGCCGCCGTTGGTGATGAACTGCTTCGTGCCGTTGAGGATGTAGGCGTCACCGTCCAACTTCGCCGTCATGGAGAGGCCCGCCGCGTCGGAGCCGGCGCCGGGTTCGGTGAGGCAGAACGCCCCGAGGCCGCCCTTGTTCAGGACGTCGAAGAAGCGCTTCTTCTGGTCGTTGTTGCCGCCGATCACGACGGGATCGGCGCCGAGCATGCAACTCGCGAGCACGGTTGTTCCCACGCCGGCATCACCCCGGGCAAGCTCCTCGCAGACAACGGCTTGGCCGATGAAGTCGATCCCCGGGCCGCCGAACTCCTCGGGGACCCCCGCGGTGAGAAGCCCGACCTCGTGCAGCTTCTTCACAATATCCCAGGGGAACTCGTCCTTTTCGTCGTAGTGTATGGCATGCGGGGCGATCTCCTGCTCTGCGAATTTCCGTGCCATGTCCCGGATGGCTTCCTGTTCCTCGGTCAGATGAAAACTCAGCATAAAACCTCCTTGCGAACTCGAATGGGTC
>CAZPCN010000084.1:0-6902 GCA_964585095.1 uncultured Syntrophaceae bacterium
ACGCCGGACCCACGTCGGCGGTGACGAGCATCTCCTCGAGGTCCTCGAAGAGGTCCTTGTCGATCTTCTTCTCGCCGAAGAGCACCTGGTCGACATTGCGCACCAGGCTCTGCTTGGTCTTGCTGAGCCCTTCCTTGAGCCGCTCGAAGAAGGAGCCCTTCTTTTCCGAATTTCCGAACATGATGTCCTTTCCCTCGACACAACCGGGCTGTCTCAACCTGCAGATTTATAGAATAGCCCGGGATTCTTTGTCCAGCCTGAAAAAAGAAAATCCCCCTCTTTCCCCCTTTTCCAAAGGGGGATGAAGGGGGGACCTTGGACCGCAAAAAAACATCCGCCGGCATGACGCCGGAAACGTATGGTGGAAATCCTGACACGACATGGATGCCGGATCAGGCCCGGCATGACAGTTCTTGTTCTCTCCCCCCTGAACCCTGGACCCTGGACCCTGTACCCTGTACCCTGCCCTAGGCGGCGATCTGGTTGAGGTTGACCGACACCAGCGTCGAAATCCCCTTCTTCTCCATCGAGACGCCGAAGAGGTTGTCGGAAACCTCCATGGTCCTCTTGTTGTGCGTCACCAGGATGATCTGGGATCGCTCGGAGATGTCCTTGACGAACTGGTTGAACAGGGCGATGTTGGCGTCGTCCAGCGCCGCGTCGACCTCGTCGAGGATCAGGAAGGGCGTGGGCTTGTGCAGCAGGATGGAGAAAATGAGCGCCACGGCGGAAAGCGACTTCTCGCCGCCGGAGAGCAGGTTGATGCTCTGCGTGCGCTTGCCCGGCAGCTGGATCTCGATGTCGACGCCCGTCTCCAGCAAATCCTCGCCGTCGGTGAGCAGAAGCGTCGCCTTGCCGCCGCGGAAGAGCTTCGGGAAGACGGACTGGAAGCAGGTGTTGACGGCTTCGAAGGTCTCGGAAAATCGATTCCTCGACACCTGGTTGATCCGGGCGATGGTCTTCTGCAGCGAGTCGAGCGAGGCGTTGAGGTCGCTGATCTGGCCGGAGAGGAAGTCGTGCCGCGTCTGGAGCTCCTCGTGCTCGCTGATGGCCAGCAGGTTCACCTCGCCGAAGTCCTCGACGGCTTTCTTCTTCTTTTCGAGGTCCTCCCGGAGCTCCCCGATCCGCGTCTCTTCGATCGGTACGAACCCCTGCGCGAGTTCGTCGAGGGCGGCCTGGTACTTCTCCTGCATCCCGTTCTTCAGCGCGTCGATTTGGAAGGCCAGCTCCCGGATCTCGATGTCGAACTCGCCCGTTTCGCGGAGCATCTGCTCGATCTTCCTTCGGGCCTCCCGGGCCTCGCCCTCGAGGCCGCCCATTTTCCCTTCGCGCCAGGTCTGCCCCTCGCGGGCGGCGGCCAGGTCCCGTTCGATCTCCCCGTAGCCGGTGTAGAGGGCATCCAGGGACAGGCGGTCCTGCTCGATCTTCGCCGTCAGTTCCTCGCGATTGCGGTCCGCCTCGCCCAGGTTCTGCCGCCTCGTTTCCGCCTCAATCTCGACCATGCGGAGGGAGTCCCGAAGCCGCTCGAGCGCCTTGATATCGGCGTTGCGCTTCTCCTCCAGGGCCACCAGGGCGACGCGCGCCTCCGTGAGCAGGGCGTCCTTGCCCTCCAGATCCGCCTTCGCGGCCTGCCAGCGCTGCTGGTTCTCCTCGAGCCGGGTATTGATCTCGAGGCAGCGCACGTCGGCCGTCTCGATCTCCCGCTCCGTGGCGGCCAGTTTCGCCGCCGCTTCCTGCTCCTCGGCCAGCAGCGTCTCGCGGTTGAACCGAATCACGCCCACGCGCTGCTGGATCCACTTCAGCTCGTTCTCGAACCGCTCCACGTCCTTCTTACGGCCCTGGAACTCGAGCTCCGCTTCCCGGACGGCGTCGCGGCCCGCCTCCCAGTTCTCCTCCATCGAGGCGATCCGGTCGGCCAGGGCGCCGCGGTTCTGCGCCTCCTCGCGAAGACGGCCCTCGAGGCGGCTCGCGTCCTTCTCCAGCTCGGCGATCTCCCTCTTGCGGCTCAGCAGGCTGCTCTCTTCGGTGGACGCCCGGCTTCCCCCCGTCAGGACGCCGTGGGGGCTGATCATGTCGCCGTCGGGGGTCACCAGGGTCCCCCGGAACCCGTTCCGCTCCCACAGGGCGATCCCGGACTGCAGGTCGGAAACCAGGAGGGTGTCGCCCAGGAGGTATTCGGCAATGCTGCGGAACTCCTCTTTGACGCGCACGACGTCGAGAAGCCGCGTCGTCCCCCGGAGGGTCTCGTTCGATTCCACGTCGAGGGCGCTCGCGCGGACCCGCAGCGGGACAAAACTGCTGCGGCCCGCGGTGCGGGTCTTCAGGTAGTCGATGGCCCGGATGCCCTCCTCCTGGCTCTTGACGACGACGTACTGAAGCCGCTCGCCCAGGGCCGCCTCCACGGCGACCTCGTACTCGCGGGGGACCTCGATGTGGTCGGCCACAAGCCCGTGGACGCTGTCCAGGGAGAGACCGGCCTCGGCCCCCGCCCGGATGATGGACCGCGTCCCGGCGTCGCACCACTCGTAACGGTTCTGGAACTCCCGGAGCGAGGCGAGCCGCGAGGTCTTCTTCCCCAGTTCCTCCTTGAGCCGCAACACCCTCTCGTCGGCCTCCTCCAGCTCGGTGCGGGAGCGCTGGATGAGCTGCTGGAGCTCCGCAGTCTCCTTCCGAAGGCTCTCCAGGCGTTCCCGGCCTCCTTCGAGGCCCGTGCGGGTGCCGGCGAGGTTCCCCTCGGCCAGGGTCAGGCGGCCCTCGTGCTCCTCGAGCTCCCGGACCTCCCGCTCGGAGCGGCGCTGGAGATCCTCCAGGCTCTTCCGGGTTGCCGCCATCGCGTTCTGCAGGCGCGACTGTTCGGTGAGCGCGCTGAAGTAGGCGGTCTTCTCCTGTTCCAGCCCGTCCCGGAGCCCCTGCTCGCTCTTTCGGAGATCTTCGACGTCGGCCTGCCGCAGGGCGACCTCATCCCGGCCCGCTGCGATCCGTCCGTCCGACTCCGTCGACTGCGCCTCGAGCTGCTCCAGCTCGCGCTCCATCTCCCCGCGGCGGGCCCGCAGCGAATCCAGCTCGATCGCCCCCCGCTCCTTCAGGACGGCCAGGTCGTCGAGCCGCGCCCGGGCGTGCTCGATTCCCTGCTCCTGGATGCTGATCTCGTTCTTTGCGGCGTAGAGCTTCTCCTGGAGCTGCTTGACGCCCTGGTCGTTCTCGGCGATCTCCGCCCGGAACTCCTCGATGCGGGCCTCGAGCACCGCGAGCTGCGAGCGGGCGTCGTCGGTGGCGGCCGAGGCGTCGTCATAGCGCCGCTGCAGATCGGACTTCTTCCCCAGCATCTCCGTGAAGGCCTGCGCGGCCAGGGCCAGTTCGATCTCCCGGAGGTCCTTCTTGAGCTGCTTGTACCGCTCGGCCCGCTTGGCCTGCCTGGAAACGGCGTTGAGCTGGCTCTTGACCTCGCGCATGATGTCGTTGAGGCGAAGCAGGTTCTGCTTCGTCGACTCCATCTTCCGGACGGCGGCCTCCTTGCGGCTCTTGTATTTCGTGATCCCCGCGGCCTCCTCGATGTACTGGCGCCTCTCCTCGGGTTTGGCCTCCATGAGGTTGGCGATGCTGCCCTGCTCCACGAGCGAGTAGGTCCGGGCGCCCACGCCCGTGTCCATGAAGAACTCCTTCACGTCGAGAAGCCGGCACCGTACCTTGTTGATGGAGTACTCGCCCTCCTCGTCGCGGAAGACCCTCCGCGTGATCATCACCTCCGAGCAGTCCGCATAGGGTGCGGGGAAGGGATACCCGCCGGATTCCATGACGAGGGTCACCTCGGCCAGGCTCACGGGCTGGGCCTCCTCGCTGCCGTTGAAGATGACGTCGTCCATCTTCTTGCCGCGCAGCAGAGATACCCGCTGCTCCCCCATGACCCAGCGGATGGCGTCGACGATATTGCTCTTGCCGCAGCCGTTGGGCCCCACGATGCCGCTGATGCCGGATGAAAAATCGATGACGGTCCTGTCCCGGAAGGACTTGAACCCGATGATTTCGAGCCGCTTGAGTTTCATTCCATCCCCATGCTTCTGTCAGTTCGCTGACGGTTTGTCCAAATTGCCAACACTCTACCAAAGCACCATAACGATGTAAAGGGCTAAAAACTACTACGGAATGTGTCCTTTCGCCCGTTGACCACTACATGTTGTATTCAATTTCCGTTCCAAAAACCGGGAAATGCGGCCCTGGAAGACGCGGGTTTCGCTGAAAATCACCCCCTCCGGCGGGGGTCTCCCGGCGGCCGGGGGAGCGTATTTGTCTTGACAAAACCGGAGGCAAACGTTTAATCAAAAATCGTTCTCAACCGTTCCATCCACGAGATCCAGTGCCATTCGCAGGGGAGGGACAAACCGGTCAGGGTCACATCTCTTTTCCCGCCCGATCTCCACGCCCAGCAGCCAAGACTTGCACACCGGGGAAAGAGCCAGCATTCGCAAGGAGGGAGCAGAATGACGACGCCCGTTCAACAGAAAATCCGCGACAAGAAGAGAACCCCGCAGCAGATCCTCGACATGGTCAAGTCGGGCGACTGGATTCAGCCCGGCTCCGTGGGAGGAGATTCTACGGAGTGCATGAAGGAGCTTGCCAAACGCCTCGGCCCCGGCCCGGGCCAGGTGAAGGATATCGAGATCTGGAACTACGCCATGTTCTACCCCCACCTCGAGTTCCAGCAGGTCGACCCCGAGCAGGAATATCACTGCTTCCACGAGTACTTCTTCTTCCCCTGGAGCCGCAAGGCCCGCGACACCCACAACGTCACGAGCTGGGCGCAGTGGGGGTGGGCCATGGGCATGTGGTTCTGCCACTACCGCTTCGTCAACGCGGTGAAGGAGAAGCGCGGCCTCGACTGGTGGTGGAACGCGGCAACCCCCTGGGATCACCACGGGTTTGCCAATTTCTCCTACGGCACGAACAACGCGGGCATCTTCTCGCAGTGCGCCAAGAAGTCCGTCATCGAGGTGCGCGCCGACTACCCCTGGGCCGAGGGCGGGCGCTTCAACACCATCCACATCGACGAGATCGACTACTGGGTCGAGGTGGACGTGGAGCGCTACCGGTGGCCCCAGATCAACGAGAAGGCCATCAAGGCCAAACCCGAGGAGGAGGCCATCGCCGGCCACATCATGACGATCATGCGGGACCGGGACGTCGTCCAGCTCGGCATCGGTTCGCTGCCCTCGGCCTGCGTCGGCGCCATGGCCAATGCCGGCTTCAAGGACCTCGGCATCCACACGGAGATGCTCAACGCCGGCCTGATCCGGCTGATCGAGTCCGGGCAGGTCACCAACCGCTACAAGAGCCTGCCCGCCGATCGCGGGAAGAGCGTCTGGACCTTCGCCTTCCCCGTGGACGTGAAGTGGTACTATGACACGATCCACCGCAACCCGAACCTGGCCGTCTACGACATCAGCTACACCAACAACCTGCACAACCTGACCCGGATCGACAACATGATCGCCATCGACAACTGCGTTGCCGTGGACCTCCTGGGCCAGCAGTGCTCCGGCTTCTACGAGAAACGGCCGATCTCGAGCACCGGCGGCTACTTCAACTTCGTGTCCTTCTGCGCCCAGAGCAGGGGCGGCCGGGGCGTCGCCTCCATGACGTCCCGCAGCAAGCACGGCACCTCCCGCATCGTCCCTTTCCTGCCCGAAGGCTCGTCGGTGGACGTCCCGGCCCAGCTCGCCAATTACGTCTGCACCGAGCACGGCATCGTCAACCTCCGCGGCCTCAACGGCTACGAGAGGGCGGCGGCGCTCATCTCGATCGCACACCCCGACGACCGGGAGTGGCTGGAAAAGGAAGCCCGCGAGCACGGCCTGCTCGCCCCGAAATTCCCCGTCGGCATGCTGCCCGTCGAGGGCAAGGCGAGGCGCTATCCCGCCTACGAGGAGAGGAGAAACTATAAGGTCCCCATGCACAGCGATCTCTGGGGGTTCGACTGGGATCCCTACCAGAGCGGGAAGTGACCCGTTCCCGCATCCCGTTGCGACGAAGCCCGGGTTTCGGCCCGGGCGTTTTCATCCCCCCGGCGGCCCGGTCTTTGTCTTGACAGACGCCGCCGTTTCCTTTATGGAAAAGGCACCGTGCAGCAGGCGCGAAGAGGAATGCATTCCATGTCGAAAAAGGACAAGAGACAGCCGCAGGCCCCGACACCCCCCGCACGGCAGCCCGTGCAGGAAGAGAAGGCGAATTTCATCAGCATGTTTTCGAAACTGGACTCCCGGCAGAAGCACCGGATCCTCGCCTACCTCTTCTGGCTCCTGGGCATCTTCATCATTCTTTTCGCCTACCGCGCCTCCTAGGGGCTCGCCCGCCCCGCCCCGCCCGACGACCCGCAGGCGGCCCCGCGCCGCACGGAGCTGAAACGCCCTCCCCGCCCGGCTTCCACGGCATGCTCCCCGAGCCCGCAGAGAAGGAAATCCCTCCTCGGCGTTTTTCTTCTTGACAGGATGATTTTATCTTTGGTAGGTACAAGGCGTAATATCAGGAAAAGTTCTTTGATACCGTGTGCCAGGAATGCAGATCATCTTACCAACAGGGGGTCATTTGATTCGCAGGAGCGACTGAAGCAACGCTTGAGCGGCGGTCCGGAATGAGAGGTCGGGTCGACGCACAGGCGCCTGAAGCCACGCTCGACAAACGGCCCGGAATGAGAGGTCGGGCCTGAAAATCCACAAGGAAGGGAGGTGACAGAGGGATTTTTTGGTAAGGTGTAATTTTTTCTTCATTCATTCTGAGTTACCCATTTCATTTTCTTACTAGAAAAAAGGAGGATTTTTCTATGGCACAGGAACACACCTTTGCAACTCCGGCTCCCGCTGGTCTGGGCGCCCTCGCTGTTGCCTGCTTTGGTTTCGCCGCAGTATTTC
>CAZPCN010000085.1:0-6838 GCA_964585095.1 uncultured Syntrophaceae bacterium
CCGACCACGTGGAGTCGAACCTCTGGCTCGTGGAGACGATCCTGGGGGCGCGCACGGCCCGGGAGGGCAACGTAATTTACATCGGGGGCATCGGGCTTGGGCCGCGGGGGTAAGAGGGTGAGAGGGTGAGAAGGTGAGAAGATCGGAGAGGCCAAGATTCTCGGATGAATAAGCGGGAACAAGAACAACGGCCGGGAAAACACATCGGCCAAAGATTACGCGAGAGCCTCGAGAGGGCGAGCGATGTCGTCGTCGTCGAGCGGGAGCCCGCGACGGCTGCGAGGCCTTTCGGCGCCGCCTGGGTCGACGTTCGCGAGTTCCACGAGGCCCAGCGGCTCAAGCAGGACCTGTTGCGGCGGTACAGGGGGAAAAGACTGGAAGACGTCCTGCCCGGCGAGGAAGTCCGCACGGCGCGCGGGGTCTGCTACCGCCTGGTGAGCAGCGAAGTCGGGCGCCTGCGCACCGTCGATCCCGACACGGTTCGCCGCAGCATCCTGGCCGACCTCAAGCTCCTCTACGGCGTGGGCGAGGTGACCGAGGCGGCCCTCAAGAGGAAGGGCCTCGCGTCGATCGCCGATCTGGCCGAGCACCCCCGCTTCGGCCGGCAGGCCCGGGAAATCCTGCGCATGGTGGAAGCGGGCGACACGGCGGAGCTGACGAACTGGATCGGCCGGTGGTTCCAGAAATCGCACCCGCTGGCCCTGCTCGCCTCGGGCTTCCACAGCGAAGAGGACTTCGTCCTCATCGACATCGAGACCCTGGGGATGTTCCAGCGGCCCATCATCCTGCTGGGCGTGGCACGGGTCCGGGGCGACGGGATCCGGGTGGAGCAGTTCCTGCTGCGCCGCATCGACGAGGAGCCGGCGGCACTGGCGGGCCTGCTCGATCACCTCGGGGGCCGCCGGGCCTTCGTCACCTTCAACGGGCGCACCTTCGACGTCCCCTACATCCGCGAGCGGCTGGCCTACTACGGCATCCGGGCCAGTCTCGAGGGCCCCCACTTCGACGTCCTCCACTTCTCGCGGCGAGCCTGGCGGGACTGCGTGCCCGACTGCAAACTGACGACGCTCGAGCGCTGCTTTCTCGGCATCGAGCGCGAGGGCGACGTCCCGAGCGCGATGGTGCCCGAGTTTTACGAGAGCTACATGCGGACGGGGAACCCCGGGCCGCTCGTCCCCATCGTCGAGCACAACCGGCGCGACCTCCTCACGCTGGCGAGCCTCTTTTCGAAGCTCCACGAGGAGTGGCAGCCATGATCGCAACCGCCCTGGAAGCGCTGCAGCAGAGCCCCCGCTTCCGCGACCGCATCGCCCACGTCGAGGTCCTGCCGGCCCGGGAGCCGCAGTACGGGGAACTCGGGGAGCCCCTCTCGGCAGGCATCGCCCATTACCTCGACGCCCGGCGCATCCGCCTCTACAGCCACCAGTGCGAGGCCGTCGAGGCGCTTCGCGCGGGACGCAACGTCATCCTCTGCACGCCCACCGCCTCGGGCAAGACGCTGGGCTTCGACCTGCCCGTCTTCGAGACGCTCGAGCGCGACCGCCAGGCCACGGCCCTGTTCGTCTACCCCACGAAGGCCCTCTCCAACGACCAGCTCAAGGTCTTCAAGGAGATGGAGCGCGCCACGGGCATCCGGGCCGACGCGGCCGTCTACGACGGCGACACGCCGGTTTCGCGCCGGGGCCGCATCCGCGAGATCTCCCGGATCATCCTCACCAACCCCCACGAGCTCCACCACGTCCTTCCCTGGCACTCGAAGTGGGAGCGATTCTTCCGGAACCTGCGTTACGTCGTCTTCGACGAGGCCCACCGCTACCGGGGGGTCTTCGGCTCCAACGTGGCCTTCGTCATCCGCAGGCTCCGCCGCATCGCCCGCTTCTACGGCGCTTCGCCCCGGTTCGTGCTCTCCACGGCAACGCTGGCCAACCCGCAGGAGTTCGGAGAGAAGCTCGTCGGCTTGCCCTTCGACGTCATCTCCGAGGACGGCTCCCCCCGGGGCGGGAAGACCTTTCTCTTCTATAACCCCTTCTTCGACGGGGCGGGCACCCACTCGCCCCACCAGGAGACGCGGGACCTGTTCCTGTACTTCGTGAAGCGGGGGCTGCAGACGCTGTGCTTCACGGCGTCGAGGCGGATGGCGGAACTCATCGCCCTGTGGTCGAAGGAGGCGATAAAGGCGGGCTCGGCGCTCTCGGAGCAGATCGCCGCCTACCGGGCGGGCTACCTGCCGCAGGAGCGCCGCGAGATCGAGGATGCCCTCAAGCGGGGACTGCTCACGGGGGTGACCTCGACCAACGCCCTGGAGGTGGGCATCGACATCGGCTCGCTCGACTGCGTGATCATCTCGGGCTACCCCGGGACGGTGCTCGCCACCTGGCAGCAGGCGGGCCGCTCGGGCAGGCGCAACCGCGACGCCCTGGCCGTGCTCGTGGCCTTCCAGAACCCGCTGGATCAGTACCTGATGAAACATCCCGGGTCCTTCTTCGGCAAGCCCCACGAGCAGGCCATCATCGACCTTGCCAACCCCTACATCCTCTCGGGTCAGCTGCTGTGCGCCGTGGCCGAGCTTCCCTTCGACACCGGGCGGGAGGACGTCCTGACCGGGGAGGCCGCCTCCGCGCTTCTCCCGGAACTGGCCGCCGAGGGGCTCGTGAGGGAGACCCCCCACGGCTGGGTCTACACGGGAAGGGGAAGGCCCGTGGAGGCCGTGGGGCTCGAGCACATCGCCCGCGACGCCTACCGGATCACCTGCGGCGATGCGCTGCTCGAGACGATGGACGTGAGCCAGGCCTTCCGGGAAGCCCACCTGGGCGCCGTGCTCCTGCACCAGGGCGAAACCTACGTGGTGAGGCGCTTCGACGCGGAGAACCGCCTCGTCGAGGCGGAGCGCAAGGACGTGGACTATTACACCCAGGCGATCAAGGCCGTGGACCTGGAAATCCTCGACACGAGGCATATGCGCCGGATGGGCCGGATGGTCTTCTGCCTGGGCGAGCTCGAGGTGGCGGAGACGACCCTGGGCTACAAGGTGATCCAGGACGACCAGGTCGTGGCCAGGGAGACGCTGGAGCTTCCCCCGCTGCGCTTCCGTACGACGGGGCTCTGGTTCACGATCCCCGACGAGCTCAGGCGCGCCATCCACGACCGCGGCCTCAACTTCGGCGGCGCCCTGCACGCCCTCGAGCACGCAATGATCGCCATCCTGCCCTTCGAGGTCATGTGCGACCGTTGGGACATCGGCGGCCTCTCCACGCCCGGTCACCCCGGCACGGGGGAGGCCACCATCTTTCTCTACGACGGCTACGAGGGCGGCATCGGGCTCACGGAGAAGGCCCAGGAACTCATGGAGCGGGTGACGCGCCAGACCCTGGAGCTGATCCGCGACTGCCCCTGCGAGACGGGCTGCCCCGCCTGCATCCTCTCGCCCAAGTGCGGCAACGACAACCGGCCCATGGACAAGCAGGGGGCGCTCCTGCTGCTGGAGGGGATGCTCGAACAAATGAGGGAATAGGTTCACGTCCCCCTTTGCAAAAGGGGGAAAGAGGGGGATTTTATAATTCGCCAGAGTGTAGAGACCGAAAGGCCGAATGCAAGCATTCAACTCGGAGGAGGGTAGATCTATGGAAATCGATCTCGGCGCGCTTGCGCCGCGCGATGCGCACGACATGCTGATCGGCGCCCTCATCCCGCGCCCGATTGCCTGGGTGAGCACGATCAGCGGGCAGGGGAAGGTCAACCTGGCCCCCTTCAGCTTTTTCTGCGGCGTCACGTGGAGCCCGCCCACCCTGGGGTTTTCCGTCGTGAACCGCTCCGACGGCAGCCGGAAGGACACGATCGTCAATATCGAGGAGACCGGCCGATTCGTCGTCAACATGGTCTCGCACGACCTGGCCGGGATCATGGTGAAGACGGCCTCGTCGCTGCCGCGCGGCGTCAGCGAGGCGGACGAGGCCGGCGTTGTCATGGTCCCCTCGACCCGGGTCTCCGCGCCCCGCGTGAAGGACGCGCGGGTGGCCTTCGAGTGCACCCTCGACCGGATTGTCACGGTGGGGCAGGGGACCCATGCGGGCAACCTCGTTCTCGGCACCATCGTGCTGATGCATGTCCGCGACGGCATCGTGGAAGAGGGAACGGGAATCGATCCGGTCCGGTTCGACGCGATCGGCCGCCTGGGCGGTTCGCGCTATTGCCGGTTGCAGGACATCTTCGAGCTATGAACACACCGACCCTCGCGGGCGCAATCCGCATCCGGGTCTCCTGCCGCACCTACGACGGCAGGGTGCCCGATGAAAAGACGAAGGAACGGCTCAGGACCTTCTTCCGCGGGAACGCGAGCGGGCCCTTCGGCAATGCCCTGCGCTTCGAACTCATCGACCTGACGGAAGCCGAGCGGGCGGAGCTGAAATCGCTGGGGACCTACGGTGTCGTCAGGGGGGCATCCCTCTTCATCGCGGGCGCCGTCCGCAAGGGGCCCCGCGCCATGGAGGACTACGGCTACGGGATGGAGCGCAACGTCCTGTTTGCGACATCGCTGGGCCTGGGGACCTGCTGGCTGGGCGGGACGCTCAACCGGGCGGGCTTTTCCCGCAAAATAGGCCTGGCGGCGGGGGAACTGATGCCCGCCGTCAGTCCCGTGGGCTACCCGGCCGGAAAGCGCTCGCTCACGGACCGGGCCTTCCGCTTCATGGCGAAGTCGGACAGGCGCAAGCCCTGGACGGAGCTGTTCTTCGACGACAGGCCGGGCACCCCGCTCGCGAAGGAACGCGCCGGCGCTCTCGGGGAAGCCCTCGAGGCGGTACGGATCGGCCCCTCGGCCTCGAACCGCCAGCCCTGGCGCATCGTCCGGGAGGGCGCCTCCTTCCATCTCTTTCTCCAGAGGACGCCGGGCTATGACAGGATGACAGGCGAGGTCAGGCTCCAGGAGGTGGATATGGGGATCGCTCTGTGCCACTTCGAGGCGGCGGCGAGGGAGAGCGGGATTCCCGGGAACTGGACGGAGGCAAAACCCGCCTTCGAACCGGGCAAGATGGAATACGTTCTGAGCTGGGCTTAACGAAAGAAAGGAAGGACGGCCATGAGAAAAGGGAAATGGGCGGCGGCGGGGGGCGAGTACACGGTCGCCGCCTATGTGTTTCATGTGATCGTTTCCCCCGACACGCAGCGGGATGCCGCGGAGAGACTCGCGCGGGAAATCGTGGCAAGGCTGGCAGGACTGAAACCGCTGGAGCTCAACGAGGATTAGATTCTCGCCCTGGAGGAAACCCTCATGTTCGTCGTTCGTGCAGCCTGCATTCTGCTGTTTTTGTTCGTCGTCGAGCCCGCGGCGGCAAGGGACGATCTGTCTGCGCTGGTCGGCAAGGCGGACCACGTCATCGTGCTGCGCCACGCCAGGGCGCCGGGTACGGGCGATCCCGCCGAATTCCGGCTGGGCGACTGCACCACCCAGCGCAACCTCTCCGAGGAGGGCCGGAAACAGGCGGCCCGGATCGGGACGCGGCTGCGCGCGGCGGGGCTCGCGGAGACTACGGTGTACAGCAGCCAGTGGTGCCGCTGCCTCGAGACGGCCCGCGGGCTGGCCGTGGGGCCTGTCGTCGAGCTGCCCGCGCTGAATTCCTTTTTTCAATCCTCGGATCAGGAGGAAAAGCATACCCGTGCGCTGCGCGCGTGGATTGCCGCGGCCGACCTCGGCCGTCCCGTCGTGCTCGTCACCCACCAGGTCAACATCACCGCCCTGACGGGCATCTTCCCCGCCGAGGGCGAGATCCTCGTCCTGCGCCGCGGGCCGGACACGCTGAGCGTCGCCGCGCGATTCCGGGACGGCGGGCCCGCGACCGGGCCATAAAAAAGGATCGGGCGATTCTCGTCCCGACCCTTTCCCGTTTTCATTTCCTGGACCCGGCCTTCGGACGCTAGTCCCAGAGCCCCATCACGTCTCGCTTTTTCTTTTTCATGGTGGCCTTCTTTTCTTCGAGGGCCTGCCTTGCCGACTGCTCCTTGTCCAGGACCTCGGCCGACGGGGCCGGCGCGGGCTGCGCCTGCGGAGGCGGCTGAGCCGCCAGCGCCGGCTGCGCTGCGGACGCCGCAGGCATCTGCGGCTGCGAGGAGCCCTGTCCTTCCTTTTTCAGTTCCGTCAGGGCCGCCCCCCCGTCTTTGGGATGCAGGAGGATGATGCTGATCCGGCGGTTCTGGGGGTCCTTTGGGCTTTCCTTGACGAGCAGGTCCGTGTCGGCATACCCCACGACGCGGGCCACCCTTGCGGGGTCGAGCCCGCTGGACTCGAGCATGCGCCGTGCGGACGAGGCCCGGTTGGTCGAAAGCTCCCAGTTCGTGATCTGGTCTCCCCGGAACGGGGCGGCGTCCGTGTGCCCCTCGATGGCGATCTTGGCGTCCTGGTCCTTGATCACCTCGGCCACGGCGGCGAGGATCTCGCGGGCTTTTTCCGTGGGCTCGGCGCTGCCGAGCTGGAACATGGGGCTGCCCTCCTTGTCGATGATCTGGATGCGCACCCCGCCGTCGACGGCATCGACGCGGACGTGCTCCATGAGAGCTTCTTCCTGGCCCTGCCCCTGTCCCTGGGCCTTGCCCTGCGCCCCCTGCTGTCCCGCGCCCTTGCCCCGGATCGCCTTTCTCAGCGACATGGCCACGTTCTCGGGCTTCAGCTCGGCCTTCTTGATGTGGTCGGTGATCACGAAGGCGGAGCCGGGCTGGAAGGTCTTGCCGCTTTCCTTGAAGAGGCTGAAGTTCTTGAAGTACTCCGCCATGACGGCCCGCTTTTCCGTGGAGACCATGGAGAGCAGCCACAGCAGGAGGAAGAAGGCCATCATGGCCGTGACGAAGT
>CAZPCN010000086.1:0-6771 GCA_964585095.1 uncultured Syntrophaceae bacterium
TTCTGCCAGGGGGCGATCGCCCCGTCGCGGATCGAGAGCCCCGGGTCGGGCACGACGAGGTCCTCGTCGAAGAAGATCTTGGTGCCGAGCCCGTCGCACTCCGGGCACGCCCCGTAGGGGCTGTTGAAGGAGAACATGCGCGGCGCAAGCTCCGGGAGGCTCACGTTGCAGTCGGGGCAGGCGTAGCGTTCGCTGAAGAGAAGCTCGCCGCCCCCGGCGATGTCCGCGCGGACGAGGCCGTCGGAGAGGCGGGCCGAAATCTCCAGGGAGTCGCGCAGGCGCTTGCGGATGCCCTCGCGGACGACGAGGCGGTCGACGACCACGTCGATGTCGTGGCGCCTGTTGCGGTCCAGGGCGATCTCGTCGCCCAGGTCCCGGATCGCGCCGTCCACCCTCACCCTCACGTAGCCCTCGCGCCGCAGCCGGGCGAGTTCCCTCTGGAACTCCCCTTTCTTGCCGCGGATGACGGGGGCCATGAGGGAGACGGCCGTTCCCTCCGGCAGCGCCAGGAGCTGCTCCACCATGGCGTCGATCGTCTGCGAACGGATCTCGCGGCCGCATTGGGTGCAGTGGGGCACGCCGATCCGCGCGTAGAGCAGGCGCAGGTAGTCGTAGATCTCCGTGACCGTTCCCACCGTGGAGCGGGGGTTGTGGCTCGCGCTGCGCTGCTCGATCGCGATGGCGGGGGAGAGGCCCTCGATGGATTCCACCTCGGGCTTGTCCATCTGGCCGATGAACTGGCGGGCGTAGGTCGACAGCGACTCGACGTAGCGCCGTTGCCCCTCGGCATAGATGGTGTCGAAGGCCAGCGTGGATTTCCCCGACCCGCTCACGCCGGTGATGACGACGAGGCTGTCCCGGGGGATGTCGAGGCTGACGTTCTTGAGGTTGTGCTGGGATGCACCCTTGATGCGAATAAACTTCATCGTGACTCAAATCCCCCTCTTTCCCCCTTTTTCAAAGGGGGAGGAAAGGGGGATTTCTTATCAGTTCCTTCCCTGGACCCTGGACCCTGACCCCTGTCCCCTTCTTCTAGAGACGAATCTCAATATGCGCCTTCTGCCGTCGTTCCGCGAGCCACTCCTCGAATTTCTTGTCCATCTTCATGCGGAAGAGCCGATCCTCCACGTCCTCCCGGGTGGCCTTGACGGACAGGCTCCCGCCGCCCCGCCGGTCGAAGGCGCGGATAATGGCAAACCCCTGGGGCGTTTCGATGATGTCGCTCACCTCGCCCGGTTTGAGGCTGAAGGCGGCCTCGTCGATGCTGGGGTGCATCGTCCCTTTTTCGACGTACCCGATGTCGCCCCCGGCCTGCGCCGGCCCTTGCCGGGTTTCGTTTGCGAGCGCCTCGAAGGGCTCGCCGGCCCGGATGCGCTTCAGGAGGGCCTCGGCCTTCGCGCGCTGCTCGGCCTTCACCCGGGGGTCGCCGTCGGCGGGGAGGGGCACGGAAATCATCTGGAGCCTCACCCGGAGCTTGCCTTCATACTCGTCGCGGTGCTCCTGGTAGTAGGCGCCGATCTCCTCGTTGGTCACGGATACGCGCTGGCGGATTTCCCGCTGCATGATCCGCGTCTTGATGAGGTCGGCGCGGACCGAGTCCCGGTACCTCTCGTAGGACGACCCCTCCCGGGCCAGGGCCTGCTGCAGGTCGTCCATCGACGCGTTTCGCCGCTTGAGGGTTTCCTGGATCGCGTTTGTCACCTCCTCCTCGCGGACCGCGATCCCCAGCCGCCGGGCCTCCTGCTTGAGCAGCAACTCGTCGATCATCTTGCCGATGATGGCCTTTCTCGCCTCGGCGGCGATCCGGTCCCGGTCCTCGGGGCGGATGTTCCTGTCGAAGCGCTTGAGGATGCCCTCGACGGTGCTTTCGAGTTCGTACTGGGTGATGACGTCGTCGTTGACGACGGCGACGATGCGGTCGACGATTTCCGCCCGCGCGACGGGCGCCGCGATGAACAGCAGGGTTGCGGCCACAGCCAGGATCCGATACGGCTTACTCATTCCCATTCGTCCTCATCCCTTGCCGGGAGCCGGCCGGGTCCCTTCCGGCCTGGTCTCCGCGGGCCGCGGCTCTTCGATTTTGACCTGCTTCAGGCGCTCCTCGTCGATGCGGATCTTCGCCTCCGACTTGAGCTGGTCGAGCCACTTGCGGAATTCCTTTTCTTCCTTGACCTTCATGAGGTCCAGCTTGATCTTGTCCTTCACGTCGGCAAACTCGATCCAGCGTCCCTTGTCCCGCTTCAGAACTTTGAAGACGTGGAACCCGTAGGGGCTCTTGACGACCTTGCTGGTCTTGCCCTCGGGCAGCGAGAAGACGACGCGGTCGAAGGCCTCGGGCATGACGCCCCGGGTGAACACGCCGAGATCGCCCCCCTTGACCGCCTCGGGGCCCGTGGAAATTTCCTGGGCGATCTTCCCGAAATCCTCCCCGGCCTGGATGCGCCGGAGCACGGCATCGGCTTTTTCCTTGGTCGGAACGACGATCTGCGAGACGTGCACCGATTCCTCGGAGTAGTATTTGCTCCGGTTGGCCTGATAGGCCTCCTGGGCCTCCTCGTCGGTCACCGCAATTTTTGCGTTCACCTCCTGGTCGACGAGCTTCTCCAGCAACAGGCGCTTCCGCAGCTCCTCGCTCCAGATCTTGTAGTCCACCTTCTCCCCGCCGAAGACCTGCGCGAAGTTCTCGCCCGGGTAGTCCTTCTTGATCTCTTCGACGCGTTTTTTCAGCTCCTCGTCCGTCACCTTGAGCCGCAGCTTTTCGGCCTGGATGAGCATCACCTTTTCCTCGATCAACTCGTCGAGGGCTTCGCGCTTGAGGGCCTCGAGGCTGCTCTCCTGCAGGGTGGCCGGCGTGCCCGCCAGGTTGAGGGCGTTTCTGAGCTTGACGGTGAAGTCCTTGACCTTGATCTCGGCCCCGTTCACCGTGGCGATGGCGTCCTCCGACGGCGTCTTGAACGACGAGCACCCGCTGCCCGCGGCGAGGCACAGGGCCGCCAGCCCCGCCAGGGCCCAACCCGCCGCCTTGCGCCGGTCGAGCCTGTGCGACTCCCCTTCGCGCTCCTCCATCTCGTTTTCCCCCTGCTATATAAGAACGTCTATTCCGTCTATCCAGTCGAAATCCCCCCATGCCCCCCTTTGTGAAAGGGGGGATCTCATGTTCTCATCCCCCTTTGGAAAAGGGGGAAAGAGGGGGATTTTCCAGCCTTATTGCCGGATGCCTGCTCCCGGTCTCTACCTGCTCTTCCACGGGTCACTGGCCACCGGTCACTGCGCGGCCAGTTCCCCGAGCAGCCCCTTGGCCGCCTCGATCACCCGCTCCTCGGGCAGGTCGGGCATGGGCACGTAGAGCCGGTGGTCGGGCGTGAAGCGCATGCCCTTGCCCTTCTTCTTCGCCAGCGCGATGAGCCGCAGCGGGTCGATGGGGCTCGAGCGGTGGATCGCGAGGATCATGTGGTGCCCGTCGTACTCCATCTTCTCGGCCATGAGGCCCTTCATGAGGTTGCGCAGGCTGATGACCTCGACCAGGTTGCGCACTTCCCGGGGAAGCGGGCCGTAGCAGTCCAGCATCTCGTCCCGCATCTCCGCCAGCTCCTCGTCCGAGGCCGCCATGGAGAGCTTCTTGTACGTCACGAGCCGGCGGTGCGTGTCGGGCACGTAGCTGTCGGGCACGAACGCCGCCAGCCCCAGGTGGATCTCCGGCTTGATCTCCGCCGCGGGCATCCTGTCGCCCCGCAGCTCCCGGACGGCGCGTTCCATGAGATGCGTGTACATCTCGTAGCCCACGGCCGAGATGTGGCCCGTCTGGGCCATGCCCACGAGGTTTCCGGCCCCGCGGATCTCCAGGTCGTGCGAGGCGATCTGGAATCCCGAGCCGGGCTCGGTGAACTCCTTGATCACCGTGAGCCGCTTCTGCGCGTCCGGCGACAGCATCGCCCCGGGCGGGATCAGCAGGTACGCCCGGGCTTCTTCCTTCGAGCGGCCGACGCGTCCCCGGATCTGGTAGAGCTGCGCCAGCCCGAAGCGGTCCGCGCGGTCGACGACGATCGTGTTGGCCGCGGGGATGTCGATGCCCGACCCAATGATCGTCGTACATAGCAGGACATCATACTCTTTGCGAAGGAATTTTACCATGACATCTTCCAGCTCCCGGGTGGGCATCTGGCCGTGGGCGACGCCGATCTTCGCCTCGGGGACGACCTGCCGGATGCGCCGGGCCATGTGGTGGATCGAGTGCACGCGGTCGTGGATGAAGAACACCTGGCCCCCGCGGTCCATCTCGTCGAGGATGGCCTTGCGGATCACCTCGTCGTCGAACTCGAGCACCCAGGTCTTGATGGAGAGCCTGCCCTCGGGGGGCGTGTGGATGATGGAGAGGTCCCGGATCCCCACGAGCGAGAGCTGGAGCGTGCGCGGGATGGGGGTGGCCGTCAGCGTGAGCACGTCCACGAGCGTCCGCAGCTTCTTGAGCTTTTCCTTGTGCGTGACGCCGAAGCGCTGCTCCTCGTCGATGACGACGAGCCCGAGGTCCTTGAAGACAACGTCCTTCTGCAGCAGGCGGTGGGTGCCGACGACGATGTCGACCGTTCCCTTTGCGATCTTCTCGATCGCCTGCTTCTGCTGCTCCCGCGTCTTGAAGCGGTTGAGCGTCTCGAGCCGGACGGGGTACTTCGCCAGCCGCGCCCGGAAGGTCTGGTAGTGCTGCTCGGCGAGGATCGTCGTGGGGACGAGCACCGCCGTCTGCTTGCCGTCCATGGCGGCCCGGAAGGCGGCCCGGATGGCCACCTCGGTCTTCCCGAAGCCCGCGTCGCCGCAGATGAGCCGGTCCATGGGCTTCTCGCCGTCCATGTCGAGGTTGACGTCCTCGATGGCCCGGGCCTGGTCGGGGGTTTCCTCGTACTCGAAGGACGAGGCGAATTCCTCGTAGTAGCGGTCGACGGCGGAGAAGGCATGCCCCTTCATCGTGTCGCGGGCGGCGTAGAGGGCCACCAGGTCCTCGGCGATCTCCTCGACGGCCTTCTTGACGCGCCGCTTGGCCGTCTCCCAGGCCGTGCCCCCCAGCTTGTCGATGCGGGGCTCGTGCCCGTCGGGGCCGATGTAGCGCTGGATCTGGTCGAGGCGGTGGACGGGGATGTAGAGCCGGTCGCCCGCCTGGTATTCCATGAGCAAAAAGTCGTTCTCGATCGCCCCCACGGAGAGCCGCTTGAGGCCCTGGTAGATGCCGATGCCGTGGTCGGTGTGGACGACGAAGTCGCCCTCGTTGAGCTCGCCGAAGGACTGCAGGAAGTAGCCCTCGCGGGACCGGGCGGGCCGGCGCCTGCGCGCCTTCTTCCCGAAGATCTCCTCCTCGCCCACGACGACAAGGCGCAGGCCCGGCAGGGCGAAGCCCCCGGCGATCTTCCCCTCGCACAGAACGAGGCGTCCCCGCGCGCCCCCGGTCGCGCAAATCTCCTCGAAGAAGGGCCTCTCCGAATGAGCCATGGGCAGCGCGTAGTCCTCCAGGAGATGGCTCATCCTCAGCCTCTCCTCCTCGCCGGCGCAGAGGTAGCAGACGAGGAAGCCCTCGCGCGTCCAGTCCCGGATCCTCTCGGCCACGGGCGCCAGCAGGCTCTCCTCGCGCTGGATGAGGGCGGGCTCCTTCGGACGCAGCCCCAGGTCGGTGTCCACGCGGACGCGGATCGCCCCGCCGTCGTCCCCCGCGCCGACCTCGATGTCTTCCATCACGATCTGCGGCCCGCGCCCGGCGGCGCGCAGGGCGTCGCCCTCGGCGAGGAACAGGACATTCTCCTCGAGGTGGAACCTCTCCTCGTCCTTCGCCCGGAGGAAGAGGCGGCTGATGTCGTTGCGCGCCTTCTCGTCGGCCCGCGCTGCGGCCAGGGGGTCGTCGTCGACGACGAGACAGTCGGCAGGGAAATAGTCCGTGAGGGCTTCGAGGCCCCCCGCCCCCGTTTCGTCCATGTAGAAGAGGGGGAAGAACTGCGGGTTGAGGGACGACGCCAGGCCGTTTCCGATCATCTCGGCCAGGCGGTCCTTCGCCCGGGCGGGAAGGCCCAGCTCGCCCGCCCGGATCCGGAGGCTGCGCAGCGCCTTTCTTCGATTCTCCTCCGAGAGGATGAGCTCGCGGGCCGGCGTGAGGGTGAACTCGGCGAGTTCCTTGCGCGAGCGCTGGGAGGTCACGTCCATCTCGCGGATCGACTCGATCTCGTCGCCCGCCAGCAGAAGCCGGTAGGGGCCCGGCGCCGTGGGCGGGTAGAGGTCGATCACGTTGCCCCGGACGCTGAAATCGCCCCCCTCCTCGACGAGCGGCACCCGGCGGTAGCCCCCCTCGGTAAGCTTCGAGGCGAAGAGGTCCCGGTCGAGGGTGTCCCCGATGGACACGGCGGACATGAAGCCCGCAACGACGTCCCGCGGCACGACTTTCTGCAGCAGGGCCGGACGGGGGATGATGACGAGGGAAGGCGTCTTTGCGATCAGCGCGGAGAGGACGCGGATGCGCTCCCGCTCCACGTCCCTCTGCGGCGAGAGGGTGTCGGGGAGCATGAGGTCCCAGGGGGGCATGAGCAGGACGGCGCCGTCGCCCGCGAAGAAGGCGGCATCCTGCGCGAGCGAGCGCGCCCCGTCGAGGCCGGCGCACAGCACGACCGTCGTCCGCCGGGTCAGCGCGTGCAGGGCGGCCAGGAAGAGGGCCTTCGATGAGCCCTTCAGGCCCGTGACCCTCGCCCTCTCGCCGCGCCCGAGGCACTCGAGCGCAGCCCGGAGGCCGGGGTCCGCCTG
>CAZPCN010000087.1:0-3741 GCA_964585095.1 uncultured Syntrophaceae bacterium
TGGAGAACTACCCCGAGCTGAAGTCCAACCAGAACTTCCTGAAGCTGCAGGACGAACTGGCCGGCACGGAAAACCGGATCGCCACGGAGCGGCGCCGCTACAACGAGGCCGTCCAGGCCTTCAACGTCAAGATCCGCAGCTTCCCGGCGAACCTCCTGGCCGGCCTCTTCGGGTTTTCCCAGGCGGCCTTCTTCGAGGCGCCGGCGGCGGCCAAGACGGCCCCGCAGGTGAAGTTCTAGCGGTCGGGGAGAGCCAAGATGACACGAAGGGCCCTGCCCCTGCTGCTGGGCATCCTGCTCGCGCTGGCCGGTTGCGAGTCGTCGCCGTGGAAGGACTTTCACTCCAAGGAGGGAGGGTTCTCGGTGTCCATGCCGGGCACGCCCGTCGAGAAGCGCCAGGCCTTCCACACCCAGGCCGGGCCCGTCGAGGCGCATTTTTTCACGGTGGAGGCCGATCGGGGCAGCCTGGTCTACATGGTCGTCTACGGGGACTACCCGGAAGCCCTCATGGCGGCGAACGACAGGGAGATGCTGCTCGATGCGGCCCGCGACGGCGCCGTGGGGAACATCCAGGGCACCCTGGTGAGCGAACGCACGGTGTCGCTGGGAGGACATCCCGGGCGGGAGCTTCAGGTGCTGTCCGCCGACGGGAAGCTTGCCCTGCGGATGCGCATCTACCTGGCGAACAACCGGCAGTACCAGGTGGTGGCGGTGACGCCGAAGGAGACGCGCTCCACGGAGGACCGGGACCGGTTTCTCGACTCGTTCAGGCTCACGGGAAACTGAGGGGGGATCACTTCTTGTCGGGCCACGAGTAGACCGGGGGGCGGCGATCGAAGACGGTCCCGTCGGGCATGACCTCCACGTCCGCGCCGCCGAGCCGCCGGATCTTCGTCAGGTTGGCGGGCACCTGCCGGTTCCTTGCCGCACCGAGGGCCTCTTCGACGGTCCTGAACCGCGAGAGGTCGACGAGGGTCATGATCTGGGGCAGGACCATGCCGATCCTGCCCTTTTCGTATTCCTCGAGGGCAACCGACGGCCGCATCCAGAGATGCTCCGTCAGCTCCACGCCGTCGTGGACGACGGCCTGGTCGGCCGGGGCCTCGGCCACGAAGAACCGCACGTCGTACCGAAGCGGCAGGGGCTCGGGCGTGATCCAGTGTGAAAAGTAGTGGAGGCGATCGAGGGGCAGGACGAGGTCCTCCTTCTCGAGCATCTCGTGGAATTTCATCGCACCCCCGTTGAGCGCACGCCTGTAGCCGCAGAACCGCGCGCGCTCCGCTTCCGTCCGGATCGTCACGGGGGACCCGTCGCGCCGCAGTGCGATCAGCATCCCCACTTCCTCGAAGCTCTCCCGGATCCCCGCGACCCAGGCGCCGAGGGCCTTTTCGGGACGGGACATGTCGGGAAGGATCCCCGAGGCCCGCGCCCGGTCGATCCCCCTGCAGAAGCGCTCGATGCGGGGCTCGTAGTCTTCGGCATCGAGGATGCCGCCCGGGTAGACGTGGTAGCCCGGCACGAACCGGCTTCGGCGGTTTCGCAGGACCATGAGGACCTCGATGTCCGTCGCCGTCGCGTTCTGATAGGGCCGCAGGAGCATGACCGTGGCGGCATCGGTGGGTGTTGCAACCATGGGATCGGGGCCTTTCTTGGGGAACAAGGGCTTCTTCAGCCCGCCCCTATCATAGGCAGGGCAGCGCGGTTTGTAAAGCCCGCGATTTCCGCCGCCCGAGGGACCTGCCGAAGGGCGGCCGAATTGTTGTTGACATCGACCTTCGATCTTCCTAGTATTTTCTATCTCATCGGCAGTGCATCCGCAGTCGTCCAAAAGAGCGTCAACCCCTTTTTAATGCATCGTTTCCCAGGTTTGTTCATCGCCGTTTGGTTCATGGGATGGAAATCCACGAAAGGAGGTCGGTCATGAAAAAGATGTTTTCATGTCTCCTGGTGCTTGCGTTGTCGGGAATGCTCTTTTTCGCACCTTCCCCGGCCGCAATGGCGGCGGAGGCCGGTCCGTTCTACGTGGGCGTCTTCGGGGGGTACGTCATGCCTGACGACCTGGAGAACGGCACGGACATCAGCCTCGACAGCAGTTGGGCGCTCGGGGTCAAGGGCGGCTACATCGTCCCCACGTTCAAGTGGCTGGCCGTCGAACTGGAGTTTGCCTACCTGGCGGAGCAGGACCTGGACCAGGCCGGTTACGCCGGTGATTTCTCGGCAAACAACCTGATGCTCAACTTCATCTTCCGGTACCCCGATGGGAAGATTCATCCCTACATCGGCGCCGGGATCGGCTGGTCGTGGGGTGAGATCAATGCCACGGGGCCCGGGGGGACCGTCGACGAAACGGACAATGCCCTTGCCTGGCAACTGCTGCTCGGTGTCACGTTCGAAATCACGCCCAGCTGGTCGGCTGAGCTCTCCTATCGTTACATGCGGGCGGAGTACGAGTTCGGCAGCGGCGGCAGCGACACCACCTCCACGAACCACATGTTCCTGATCGGGGCCAACTTTCACTTCTGAGAAGCAGACCTCGACGATCTACGGCAAAAGAGGGGGCCGCGCCGGCCCCCTCTTTTTGCATTCCGTCTGCCATTGCGCTTCAGCGCCGGACGAAAAGGGAAACGCACTCGATGTGCTTGGTCTGCGGGAACATGTCCACGGGCCTGACGGTGGCGAGATCGAAGCCCCCGTCGACAAGCAGGCGGGCGTCGCGGGCCAGCGTCCCCGGGTCGCAGGAGACGTAGACGATTTTCGAGGGGCCGATCCCGGCAACAAGGTCGAGCACCTCCCGCTCGCAGCCCGCCCTCGGGGGGTCGAGGACAACCACATCGGCGGCCCCGTTCCTGCCGGCGAATTCCTTTTCCAGGACATCCCTGACATCGCCCTGGTGGAAGACGGCGTTTTCGATCCCGTGCCGCTCCATGTTGAGGCGAGCGCAGTCGACGGCCTCGCCGTCGATCTCGATGCCGATGAGCCTCGCGCAGGAGGGCGCCAGGAACAGGGGAAAGAGGCCCGAGCCGCAATACAGGTCGAGCACCGTCTCCCCGGGGCCGACGCCTGCAAGCTCCAGGACGGTGTCCACGAGGCCGTCCGCGAGGGCCGTGTTGGCCTGGAAGAACCCCTCGAGGGGAACGAGGATCTCGCGGCCCTTCACGACGCGCACGACGTTCGTCTCTTCGCTCTTCCCCGTGAGGGACCAGACCACGTAGCGGTCCACGCGCAGGGGGGCGCGGGTGGGCTTGCGCAGGTAGACGAGCTGCTCGTTGATGCTCTCCTCCATGATGGCGCAGCGCTCGATGTCGACGAGACGCGTTCCGCCCACGTCCATGAACCCGATACGGTACGACCCGTCGCGGGAGCGCTCCACGTGGAACTCCGCCTTGCCGCGGTACCCGTAGGGGGCGGGCGAGGGCAGAACGGGTTCGACGGGCGGTGCCGGGAATTTCCCGATCCGTTCGAAGGCCTCGGCGACCTGCCGGCCCTTCATGTCGACCTGCTTTTCGTACCGGATGTGCTGGTAATCGCAGCCCCCGCAGCGCCGGAAATACGGGCAGGGGGGATCCACCCGGTCGGCCGACGGCGCGATCAGCGTTCTCACCCGGCCGCGGAGGAACCGTTTTTTCGCCTCCCGGATCTCCACCTCCGCCACATCGCCCCCGGCCGTGAACGGCACGAAGACGACGAGGTTCTCCACGCGGCCAAGCCCCTCGCCGCCGAAGGCGACCGTTTCGATCGTCAG
>CAZPCN010000087.1:3841-6770 GCA_964585095.1 uncultured Syntrophaceae bacterium
GGTTCTCCACGCGGCCAAGCCCCTCGCCGCCGAAGGCGACCGTTTCGATCGTCAGCGTGACGACATCCCCTTTGTGGAGGGTCATGGGAACTCCTTTCTTCTCACTGCGCCACTATATCAGGGATTGCCACGACAAGTAAATCTTTCCCGGAGAAGGTAAGCAGGTGAGAGGGTAAGAACGTTGGATGGGCCGGCAGCCTGACGAGGCGAATGCCGCCAGCGCCCGCGCCCCCCGACAGCCCGAAATGCCCGCAATTCCTTTGACAGCCTTTCTTACTCTGTGTTACCGTGCCCGGAAACGTGAGGCGGAAATGGGTCAACTGGACAAGAAATCGATGCTCTGCCCCGGCTGCCGGAAGCTGATCAGCTCCGACGAGACCTCGTGCCCCTTCTGCGGGCTCGCAAACCCGGGCTCCCCGATCCGCCAGGGCCTCTCCCGGCTCTCGCTGCGCGACAGCGACAGCATCATCCAGTTCATCATCTACGCCAACGCGGCCATCTTCATCCTGGCGCTCGTCCTGAAGCCCTCGGAGATGGGGATGTCGCTCAACCCCTTCACGCTGCTCTCCCCCTCGAGCACGAGCCTGCTGCTGCTCGGCGCGACGGGGACGATCCCGATCGACTACTACCACCGCTGGTGGACGATCCTGACGGCCTCCTGGCTGCACGGGGGCATCCTGCACATCGCCTTCAACATGATGGCCCTCCACCAGCTGGGCCCCTTCGTGGCCCAGGAATACGGCACGGCAAGGTTTCTCGTCATCTACCTCTTCAGCGGCGTCGCGGGGTTCGTGCTGTCCTATTTCGTGGGGATCCCCTTCACGCTGGGCGCCTCGGCCAGCGTGTGCGGCCTCATCGGCGCCATCCTCTACTACGGCAAGTCCCGGGGCGGCTACTTCGGCACGGCCATCTACCGGCAGGCCATGGGGTGGATCATCGGCCTGATCCTCTTCGGGCTCCTGCTGCCCGGCATCAACAACTGGGCCCACGGGGGCGGGATCGCCGCCGGGATCGCCGCCGGGTTCGCCCTCGGGTACGAGGAGAGGCGCCGGGAGAGCATGCCGCACCGCATCGCGGCGGCGTTTCTCGCCCTCGCCACGGCGGGGGCCGTCCTGTTCACGGCCGTACAGGCCGTCCTGATCCGTTTCTCCTGAGGGGCGGGCCGCATCGCTCGCGTCCGACGGGATCACAACCGGCATCGGGGGTGAAGACCGCGACCTCGGTCGAGGCGCCCGATTCCGAGTACGCATTGCCAGGAGGTACCGCATGCTGAAGAAAATCGCCCTCGTGGTCGGCCTTTTTGCCCTGACCGCCCTCACCGGCTGTGCCGTCGTCGCCGGGGACACGGTCATGGGCTACGAGTCGGGGAGGTTCGTCTACCACGACGGGAGCCTCGAGTCGGTCTACAAGTACCCCATGGACCAGGTCTGGGACGCCGCCCGCAAGGCCGTGGCCGATCTCAAGGCGACGGACGTCGTGCCGGAGCGAAAGATCGAGAAGGCCACGATCGACGCCGTCCTCTACGAGGAGAAGGTGAAGATCACCCTGACCTACCTCACGCGGACGGACACCACCGTCTCCGTGCGCGTCGGCACGGCGGGCAGCAACGTCGGGGCGAAGTACATCCACGACAGGATCGAAGCGAACCTGAGGAAGTAGCGCTCCCCCCACCCGCATGGAACGGAACCCCGAGACAAACCCGGCGCAAAACGGCGAGACAAAGAAGACGATCCGCACCTTCGCCGTCTCGTCGTTCTTCAACGACATGGGGTCGGACATGATCTACCCGATCTGGCCCCTGTTCGTCGCGTCCCTGGGGGCCAACATGGCCGTCCTGGGGCTCATCGACGGGATCGGCAACGCCGTCGTCTCCCTCTCGCAGGCAATCTCGGGCTACATCTCCGACCGGACCCGCAAGCGCAAGGTCTTCATCTGGCTGGGGTACCTCTTCGGCGGCATTTCCCGTCTGGGCTACGCGCTGTCGGCCACGTGGCACTGGCTCGTCCCCTTCCGGATCCTGGACCGGGCGGGCAAGATGCGGGGCGCACCCCGGGACGCCATGGTGGCGGACCTCTCGATCCGCAGCAACCGCGGCGAGAACTTCGGGCTGATCCGGACCCTGGACAACGCGGGGGCCCTCGTCGGGATCGTCTTCTGCATCGTCGCCTTCCCGCTGCTGGGCTACCGGAACCTTCTGCTCATCGCGGCCGTGCCGTCCCTGATCGCCGTCGTCCTGATCGTGCTCAACATCCGCGAGAAGCCCCTCGAGGACGCAAAGCTCTTCAAGGGGATCTCCTTCGCCCACCTCGACGGCAATTTCAAGCTCTTCGTGCTGCTCAGCGCGGTCTTCTCGCTGGGAGCGTTCAGCTACTCGTTCCTGCTCATCTTCGCCAGCACGTTCGGCTTCCGGGTGACCACGGTGCCCGTCTTCTACCTGCTGTTCACCCTGGTGGCGACCTTCTGCTCCTACCCCTTCGGGGTGCTCTCCGACCGCATCGGCCGCAAGGCCGTGCTGCAGATCTCCTACGGCCTCTGGGGGCTTGTCTGCCTGGCGATGGCCTTTGCCGACAGCGCCTGGATGGTCGTGGCCGCCTTCGTCCTCTTCGGCCTTCACCAGGCCGGCATCGACACGGTGCAGAAGGCCTTCGTCGCCGAACTGGGGCCCGCGGAATACCGGGCCAGCGCCCTGGGCGGTTTCCAGATGGTGATCGGCCTGTGCGCCTTCCCGGCCTCCGTGGGGGCGGGCCTGCTGTGGGACCGATTCGGCGTGCAGGCGCCGTTCATCGCGTCGCTGGGGCTGACGGTAGTCTCGGCAGCGATGCTCTTCTTTGTCCGCGAAAGGGAATAAGGCTGTTGAAAAGGCCCCATCTGCTTCGTTGCCTCATCCCTCGTCGCTGCGACGTACGCGACAAAGTACGCCTCGCTCCTC
>CAZPCN010000088.1:0-6706 GCA_964585095.1 uncultured Syntrophaceae bacterium
CCGCCGATGCGGCGAATCGTTCTCTCCTGCACGACGCGCAGCAGTTTCACCTGGAGCACCACGGGCAGCTCGGCGATCTCGTCGAGGAAGATCGTCCCGCCCCGGGCCACTTCGAACAGGCCCGCCCGGTCCGCGAAGGCCCCGGTGAAGGAGCCCTTCATGCACCCGAAAAGCTCGCTCTCCAGGAGGTTTTCCGGGATGCCCCCGCAGTTGATGGCGACAAAGGGCTTGGCCTTGCGGGCGCTGTTTCCGTGGATGGCCCTCGCCACCAGTTCCTTGCCCGTGCCGCTCTCGCCCAGGAGGAGCACGTTGGCCGGCGTGTCGGCCACCTTTCCGATCAGGGCGTAAACCTTCTGCATCTCCTTGCTGCGGCCCACCATGGTGCCGAAATATCGGGCGCCTTCCCCTTCATCGGGCGGAAGGGGTTTCTCCTGCCGGTCCGCCTCCCGCTTTTCCAGGGCGTCGCGGACGATGCCGAGCAGGTCGTCGACGTTGAAGTTCTTTTCGACGTAGTCGTAGGCACCCTCGCGCATGGCCGCCAGGGCCGTCTCCCCCGAGGCAAACGCCGTCAGCAGGATCACCGCCGTCCCCGGGGCCGTCTCCTTGACGCCCTTGAGCAGGTCGATCCCGTCCATGCGGGGCATCTTCAGGTCCGTGATGACCAGATCGAACTTCTTCTTCCGGATGATGTCCAGCGCCGCCGCCCCGTCGTCGGCCGTGGTGACCTGGTACCCCTCGCGGGACAGCATGATGTCGAGGACATCCTGAATGCCCCGGTCATCGTCGACTACGAGAATCCGCTCCATGATCACCTCTCACCGTCCTGCCGCGGCCGCAGCCTCGTGTTGCCCGCGTTCGCCCGGGCCCGCCGATTCCCTCACCGCAAGTCTCGGCAGCCTGACGCGGAACCGCGTCCCCCGGGAGACTTCGCTCTGCACCTCGACGGCGCCGCCGTGACTCTCCACGATCCGCCTCACGATGGCCAGCCCCAGTCCGCTGCCCCTCTCCTTGGTCGTGTAGAAGGGCTCCCAGATCTTTTCGAATTGGGCCGGGTCGATGCCCGGGCCCGTGTCCCCGATCTCGATCCTCACGGCGCGGGCCTCCCCGTTGACGCCGTCGGGACAGGCCGTCACGGTGAGGGTTCCGCCCTCCGGCATGGCCTGGATCGCGTTGATCATCAGGTTCCAGAGGACCTGCCGGATCTCCGCGGGGTCGCCCATCACGGTGAGTCCCTCCCCGAGGGTTTTCCGGAGCTTCACCTGCGGGTTCCACTCGGCGCTGTAGGCCAGCGACTCGATGACGTCCTCGACGAGCCTGCAGATGTCCGTCTCCGACCGGCTGCCCAGGTTGGTGCGCGCCATGAGCAGGAAGTTCCGCACGAGGCTTTCCATCTGGTCTTTCGCCCGGAGGATGACCTGCATGAGCCTCTCGTCCATCGGTTCGAGCTTCAGGTCCCGCCGCAAAATCTGGATGGAGCCGCTGATGGACTGCAGGGGCGTGCGCAATTCGTGGGCCAGCCCGGCCGCCATCTGCCCGATGAAGGCCAGTTGCTTGTTCTTCTCGCCCTCCCGCTCCATTTCCTTGAAAGGGGTCAGGTCCTGGAAGATGAGGATGCTGCCGATCCTGACCCCCCGCTCGTACAGGGAGGACTCGGAGATGCCCAGGACCATCGAATCGTCCGACTTCTTCCGGATCACGATCTCGAAGCGCTTCCGCTGCCGCCGCCTCTCATCCGGCTCCCCCTGGGAAATGACGGCCGAGACCCCGGGGAAGACCGCCTCGATGCTGCGGTTGACCACCTCCCCGAAGCTGAACCCCGTGATCTCCTCGGCGGCGCGGTTGAAGGAGCGGATGTCCCCGTCGAGGTTCACCGTGAGAATGCCCGTGTCCACGGATTCGATGATGCTGCGGTGCAGCAGGTCGAGGCGGTCGAAGGCCGTGGCCTTTTCCGCCAGCAGGCGCTTGGTCTTGCGCTCCTGCTCGACGACGAAGCTCGTCAGCAGGGCCATGACGACGAACGAGGCCACGTGGGTGGCCACCCGGGTGAGGGTGTAGCCCCTCGTCAGTTCGCCCCGGGGGACGATGCCCTCGTCGTAGAGAAACTCGAAGATCCCCGAAAAATCCGTGTTGACGACCAGCACGTAGCAAAGGCCGCTCAAGACCGCGATCGAGAGGCCTCCCCTGCGGCCCAGGAAGAGCGTCGAGTAGATGATCACCAGCGAGTACAGGACGGAGTAGACGCTGTCGATGCCGCCCGTCAGGAGCACGATCCCCGTGACGAAGAGGACGTCGAGGACGGACTGGCCCGCGATGTTCAGGCGTCGCCGGCGCAAGGTCCTCGGCAGCACGAGACAGAAAATCGAAAAGACGTAGATGACCGTGATCAGGGAATAGCTGATCCAGAGGTAATCCTCCGGAAGCTTCCCGACGGCACGGAACTGGATGAAAATCGTCACGCCGAGGAAATAGGACACGACGGCGAGCCGCGAGAAAACGATCCAACGCGTGTTGCGCTCGGCTTGATCCTGTTCGAACACTTGATCTCCCGTCATGACGCGAATGTTTTCCCTCGACGCTCTCCCCCGAAAACCGGACAGAGGCCATGCCGAATCAGGTTACACCTGTTACTTTCGTCACATTTCCGGCAATCTTTAGCGTTTCCTTTCCCTGCCCGTTGACAGAAAGCCCCGATTGTGGTTTGACCTCATTGAACCGGCACGCCGACCTCCTTCCTGTCCGGCAGGGTCGATCTGGGATCCACGGCTCAAGGTCCGCTCCGTGCGAACCCGTCGACCCGATCACGGGCACACTCCGTTCCGGGAGAGGTACGGCCTGTGATCGAGCGCCCCCTTCCTTTCCTGCTCGCGTTTTTCATCGGCGGCATCCTGACCGCTACCGCTTTCGACATCCCGCCCCCGTGGGTCCTCGGCGCCGTCGCCTTCGGGTTCGTTCTCTCGGCGGCGTGCCTCGCCCGCCGCAGGCACACCGCTGCCTTCATCGCTGCAGGAATCGGATTCTTCGCCCTGGGTCTCTTCGGGCTGGCTTCGGTGCTCCACGGCGAGCCTCCGCCGGGCCACGTCGCCCATTGGGCGGAGAGAGGGAAAATCGTCCTGGACGGCGTGGTTGCGGACAACCCGAGGGTCTCCGGCGATCGGACAGCACTCGTCCTGGAAGCCGCGAGGGTGGAGTGCGACGGGGTTTCGCAGGTCGCCGGCGGAAGGCTGCTGCTTTCCGTCGGGGAGACCACGCGGGACTTCAAGTACGGGGACTACGTCCGGACGGCAGTCCGCCTGAAGCGCCCGCGCAGCTTCTCGAATCCAGGGTCGTTCGACTACGAACGCCATCTACGGCTCCAGGGGATCCGGGTGAGGGGCTTCGTCGACGACCCCCGGAAGATCGTCCTGATCCGCGAGGGACAGGGCGCCCCCTGGAGACAGCTGCTGGAGGGGTTCCGGACCGGCATCCGCGATCGGATCCGCGCGCAGGCGCCATTTCCCGAAGGGACGCTCATCCAGGCCATGACTCTCGGGGAACAGAGCGAGATCCCGCGGGAGATTCAGGACCGTTTCAACCGGACGGGGACGTCCCACATCATCGCCATTTCCGGCTTCAACATCGGGATCATCGCCCTCATTGCCTTTTTTGTCATACGGACCCTGCTGAAGACGTCGGAGTACCTCCTGCTGCGCTTCAACCTGCAGAAGCTCTCCGCCCTGTTTGCCTTCGGGCCCGTCGTCTTCTACGCCTTCGTGGCCGGGCTCGGCATGTCCACGGTGAGGGCCCTGCTCATGACGCTGGCCCTGCTCATGACAATCCTGATGGGCCGCCTGAGAGACCTCCCGAACACCCTGGCGCTTGCCGCCTTTGCGATCCTCGCGGTCTCGCCGGCCGCCCTGTTCGACATTTCGTTCCAACTGTCATTTGCCGCCGTCGCAGCCATACTACTGTTCATGCCGGGGATAACGGAACGCCTGACCACATGGAAGAACAGGGCGGAGGGACGGGCTGAACGGTTGTCGAGAAAACTGATTGCGAACCTCGCCCTTTTCTTTGCCGTGTCGGCCGCCGCGACTCTGGGCACCCTGCCCTTCATCGTGCACTACTTCAACCGGGTCTCCAACATCACCCTGGTGGCCAACCTCCTTCTCGTCCCGATCCTCGGCTTCGTCGTGCTGCCTCTCTCCATGCTGCTCATCCTGTTGGCGCCGGTTTCCGACACCCTCTCGGCTTTCCTCATCGACATCACCGCATGGCTGACGCGCCTGTGTCTGGATCTCAACGACCGGCTCGCCTCACTGCCGGGTTCCTCTTCGATCCTCACGACGCCGACGTTTCCCGAGATGGGGGCCTACTATGTCATCCTCGTCACCGCGGCCCTGATCCTGGAACTCCCCGGCCGGACCGCCGCGGACAGCCCCGTTTTTTGGACCCGTCGCCGGTCGGCCTGCGCCCTCGTGTTGGCCGTCCTCTTCCTTGCCGGCCACACCCTTTGGATTCAGATCAGGCTTCAGAACCGGGATCGACTGAGCGTCACCTTCCTCGACGTGGGCCATGCCTCCTGCTCAATCGTGGAGTTCCCGGGCGGAAGGCGGATGCTCGTCGACGGGGGCGGGTTCCCCAACGACCGGTTTGACGTGGGCCGCTACGTCGTCGCCCCCTTCCTGTGGCACAGCCGGATCGGGAAGATCGACATCGTCGTCGCGACCCACCCCCACCCCGACCACATCAACGGCCTTCCCTACATCCTGGAAAACTTCGGCGTGGAGGAGGTCTGGTCAAACGGTGACGAGGCTGCCGTCGGCGAGGGCACGGCCCTGCGCGAGAAGATGGGGGAGAAGGGCATCGCGCACCGTCTCGTGACGTCCCGTTCGCCGTCGATCGAGGTGGGCGGCGTGCGCGTCCGCATCCTCAACCCCGACGGGCCGGTGCCCCCGGGGGCGGACCTCGGCGATCGGGAGATCAACGAACGCTCCCTCGTCCTGCATCTGCAATGGAAAGAAGCGTCCTTTCTTCTTCCCGCGGATATCGGCGAGCCGGCGGAGTCGGCCCTTGCCGCCCGTCGCATGCTGCCGGCAGCCGGCGTCCTCCTGGCGCCGCACCACGGCTCGGCCGGCTCGAGCTCTCCGTCCCTCCTGCGGGCGGTGCGGCCCTCGACCGTCGTGATCAGCACGGGGCGGACCCTCCGCGATGAGGTCCTCGAGAGATTCCGCAAGACGGGGGCGGCCGTTTATCGCACCGACGTCAACGGCGCGGTCCGCGTCACCACGGACGGTATGCGTTACGAGGTTGTACCCTTCAAAAGCCCATGATTTCTATTGCCTTTCAGGGGGCAATGTGTTAGCTAAACAGGTTCAAAATCCGCTGTTGGGTATTGTACCGTCATGAAGATCATCACCGCCGTCCGGGGGTTCAAGGATATCCTGCCGGGCGAATCGGAAAAATGGCAGTTTGTCGAAAATAAAGCCCGGGATATATTTGGGAATTTCGGGTTCCGGGAGATCGTCCTGCCCATCCTGGAAAAGACGGAACTCTTCAAGCGCTCCATCGGCGAGACGACGGACATCGTCGAAAAGGAGATGTACACCTTTGTCGACCGCGGGGACGAGTCCCTGACGATGCGCCCCGAAGCGACGGCCTCGGTCATGCGCGCCTACCTCGAGCACAGCCTCTACGCGTCGGAGAGCCTCGTGAAGCTCTACACCATCGGGCCCATGTTCCGCCGCGAGCGGCCGCAGAAGGGCCGGTTCCGCCAGTTCAACCAGCTCAACGCGGAGCTGCTCGGCTCGAAGGACCCGCGGGTGGACGCCGAGGTCATCCTGATGCTCATCACCTTTCTGAGGAGCGTAGGCGTTGCGGACGCCCGTCTCGAGATCAACTCCCTGGGATGCCCGACCTGCCGCCCGGCCTTCCGTGAGGTGATCCACTCGTACCTGGCGAAAAAGCAGGACGGCCTGTGCGAGGACTGCCAGCGGCGTCTCTCGACCAATCCCCTCCGGGTCTTCGACTGCAAGGTGGACGGGTGCAGGGCGATCGTCGCCACGGCCCCCCTGCTGATCGAGTTTCTCTGCGGGGAGTGCCGGGAGCATTTCGAATCGGTCCAGTCGGGGCTCAAGCGCTTCGACACGCCCTTTGACGTCAACCCCCGGATGGTCCGCGGCCTGGACTACTACACGAAGACGGCCTTCGAGGTTACCACGGGTGCCCTGGGTGCGCAGAACGCCATCGCGGGCGGCGGCCGCTACGACCGGCTCGTGGAAGACCTGGGCGGCCCCGAAAGCCCCGGGATCGGATTTGCCGTGGGCCTGGAGAGGCTCGTCGCCGTGGCGCCCATCCCCGACGAACGAGTCATCCCGAGGCCCGATCTCTTCATCGCCGCCCTCGGGAAAGAGGCGCAGGACTTCGCCTTCGTCCTCTGCAACCGCATGCGGATGCAAGGCGTACTCGTCGAGACGGATTACGGGGCGCGAAGCCTCAAGAGCCAGATGAAGCGCTCCGACAAGCTCAGGTGCCGATACACCCTCATCCTGGGCGAGCGTGAGCTTCAGGAGAAGAAGGCCCTGCTGCGGGACATGAAGGACAGTTCCCAGCAGCCTCTCGGGCTCGACGATGCCGAGAACACGATACTGAGCATCCTGTCGAAGAAATGACAGGGGACCGTTCGACAACGGCGGGATGCCAAACGACAACAGGCAGAGGGTAAGAAGGT
>CAZPCN010000089.1:0-2317 GCA_964585095.1 uncultured Syntrophaceae bacterium
GGGGGGCACGATTAGCATTGCAGTCGTGCCCCGGTTGTGATAACCACTCGTTTAGTTTGTCGTCAAGGCCGGTACAGGATCGGGGTATCATCACAGGAAACATCTTTTTTTCAGGAGAGGTCGATGAAGATTTACGTCGGGAACATGCCCTACAGTGTCACGGAAGAGGATCTCAAGCAGGCGTTCGAAGCGTTCGGGCAGGTTGAGTCCGTGACGATCATCAAGGACAAGATGAGCGGACAGTCCAAGGGTTTCGGCTTCGTCGAAATGGGCTCGGCCGACCAGGCCCAGGCCGCCATCAGCGGGATGAACGGAAAGGATCTGAAGGGACGGAAACTCAACGTCAACGAGGCGCGTCCCCGCCAGGACGACGGTCGTGGCGGCGGCGGCGGCATGCGGCGCCCCGGTGGCGGCGGCGGAAGGCCCCGTTACTAGACCCCGGCTTTTCTCTCTCGCAACAACTGCAGGAACCCGGGGTCTCCCGGAAACGGGAGACCCCGGAACCTCGTATCGGCTCCCGTCGAGCAACAGGATCGTCATCCGGATGGCCGTGTGCACCGGTGCGCACGCAACGGTTGCGTATGCCCTTGACAGGGATGCAACGCCGGATTTCATGACGAAAACGATCCCGGAGTCGCCTCTTGATCATCAACCGCCGGGGCCGCGGCCCCGAAATCGATTATCCCTGCCCCTGGGGTTACAAGGTCATCGGGGCGGACGTGGAGCTCCTGCGGAGCGCCATCGCCGAGGTGATCCAGGAGCGGCCCCACACCGTAACCCCGTCGAACCGGAGCGTGACGGGCAAGTACCACTGCCTCGACGTGGAGATCGTCGTCACGAGCGAAGAGTGCCGGCTCGAGATCTACGAGAATCTGCGCCGGCACCCCGCCGTCAAGATCATCCTGTAAAAAAACAGACGACAGGAACGTGAGCAACTCGGCGCAGCCTTTCGAATTCCCGCGTCCGAGAGTTCTCACCCACGCATTCTCTTTCCCTCTTCCCCTTTTTTTTCTGCCCTGAGCACATCAAGGCAGAAAATAGGTGGCCCCATGGGGCAGGAGCGGGGCCTGTTGTTCCGTCAGGCCCGCCTTCTCGGCCGCCTTCCGGTAGTCCCGGGCCGGCAGGTCCATCGGCTCGTCGGTCAGGTCGAAGACTCCCCACTGCTGGGGGATGAGAACCCTGGCCCGGAGCTCTTTGAAGGCCTTCACGGCCTCAGCGGGGTCGAGGTGGTAGATCGACATGAACCAGCGGGGCTCGTAGGCCCCGATCGGCAGCAGCGCCGCATCGATGGGACCGAACTTGCGGCCGAACTCGGCAAACCCCGGGAAATGTCCGCTGTCCCCTGCGAAGTAGACCCTGCGGTTCGCCGACTCGACGAGCCAGGAGCCCCACAGGCGCCTGTTGGTGTCCCAGGGGGTCCGCTTCGTCCAGTGCTGGGAGGGCAGCAGCCGGTACGTGATTCCGTGGATCGTGTATTTCTGGAACCAGTCGAGTTCGATGACCCTGGCGCCGGGAAGAATATCCTCGAACCACTCACGGTAGCCCAACGGCGTGAGGTAGAGCGGCCCCGTCCCGATCCTCCGGATGCTGTCCTTGTCGAGATGATCGTAGTGGTTGTGCGAGATCAGGACGACCTGCATCGGGGGGATTTCCTCGGGCTGCAGCGGAAACGGCGCATACCGGTCGATGAAATACACGATGTCCCCGAAGACGGGGTCCGTGATGATGTTCTGGCCGTTGACGCGGATCCAGAGCGTTGCATGGCCCAGGTAGGTCACGGAGTCTTCCGCGTTCAGGATGGCGGCCACATCGGGCTTCGTGACGGGAAAGTAGGGCCGCTGCTTCTTGTCTTTTCGGTAGGGATTGGAACTGATTTTCCACTCGAGAAGCCGCAGGGTGTTTCCCGCCGGCTCTTCGGACATCCAGGGGTTGCGAAAACCCGGATTGGTGTGGTGAGCCCTCTCGCGGGCAAGCGCCTCGATGTCCTTCGTCTGCCCCCAGGCCGGGGCCGGGGCCGGACCCGCCGAGGCAGCCGCCAGGAACGTGACGGCGATGATCAGGAAGGAAGTCATCCGCATTCTTCGCACCCCTTCTACCCTCTACCCTATTCCCGCGTCCCTTGCTACTGTCTTTTGCTCTTGAGCCGGAACTCGTCGACGAGACCCATCTCGTCGTCGTAGACGCGCACCTCCAGCGTCCGCCCCTCCACCCTGAGGACGCAAAAATGGTGAACGCTCGCAAACACCCGGCCGTAGGGGTTGTGGCGCAGCTTCAGGTGAAGGGGCGCCCCGCCTCCCCCGGTCGTGACGTGGGTGAT
>CAZPCN010000089.1:2417-6638 GCA_964585095.1 uncultured Syntrophaceae bacterium
GGCGCAGCTTCAGGTGAAGGGGCGCCCCGCCTCCCCCGGTCGTGACGTGGGTGATGCCGTCCTTGAAGGAACGCTCGTAGACGTGCTCATGGCCGACAAAAACGATATCGACCCCGTGTTTCTCGAGCAGCGGCAGCAGCCGCCTCGAGAGATTCTTCTCGTCAGGGTACGGGCCCGAGGAGATAACGGGGTGGTGAAACAAGACGGCCACGAATTTCACGTCCTTCGGGACGCCCCGCAGCTCCTTCTCCAACCAGGAATGCTGGTTCGAGCCCGGCCCGATGCGTCCGTTGCTGTCGAGCAGAAAGAACTGGATGGGCCCCTGGCGGACGGCGTACCAGCGCTCGTTGCCGGGAAGCCGGAAGTTCTTGAAGTACAGCTCGGCGTTTCGCTCGTGGTTCCCGAGCAGGGGATAGAAACGGGAGGTCTCGAGAATCGGGGAGATGATCTCGTTGAAGACGGCCCATTCGCCCTGGACCCTCCCGTCGTTGACCTGGTCCCCCGTCGAGAAGACGGCCCGGGGGCGGAAGGTCAGGATGTGCCCGACGATCTTCCGGTGCATGTCGTGCTGGGTCCTGGCGTCGCCGTAGACGACGAGGGTCTCCCCCGGCTCGGCGGCCGCCTGGGCGGCGACGGCGAAAAGGAGCGCGCAAAGCGCTGCGAGAAGGATCCTGGGGGATTTCAAGTAACCGCTTCCTCTTCCCATATGCGGCACAGGCCGAGTGGTCTAAATATAACCATGGGGTTGGGACAATCAACAGAAATCTTGACGCGCCCGCCGGAGGATCCCCCTATCTTTTTGGGCGCCGTTCCGGTATGAAGTCCCCATGCGGTTTTTCATTTCTGCTTGGATCGCGTTCGCCCTCCTGGCCGGGGCCGTGCACGCGGCCGCCGCCCCCGGGGAAGAACCCGGCCTGGGCGAGAAGATCGGCCAGATGATCATGGTCGGTTTCCGGGGGCTCTCCGTCGCCGATGGGGACCCCGTTGCGCGGGACATCCGGGAGCGGCGCATCGGCGGCGTCATCCTCTTCGACTACGACGTCCCCACGCGCACCTGGGGGAGAAACATCCAATCGCCCGGCCAGCTCAGGGCCCTCACGGACTCCCTGCAAAAGCGGACGGCCGTCCCCCTCTTCGTCGCCGTCGACCAGGAGGGAGGCCGGATCGCACGGCTCAAGGAGAAGGCGGGCTTCCCCACCAGCCTGTCCCAGAAACGGCTGGGCGCCACGACCGACACCGGGAAGACGGCAAGGCAGGCGGAGACCACGGCGAAAACCCTCGCGGGGCTCGGCATCAACCTCAACTTCGCCCCCGTCGTGGACCTGGACCTCAACCCGGACAACCCCGTCATCGGGAAACTGGAACGAAGCTTCTCCCGTGACCCCGGCACGGTGAGCCGCCACGCCGGGGCCGTCATCGAGGCCCACCGGCGTCACGGCATCCTGACGGCGCCCAAGCACTTCCCGGGCCACGGCAGCGCCGCGGGGGACACCCACGAGGGGGTCGTCGATGTGACGGGCCGCTGGTCCGCTCAGGAACTGGAGCCTTTTCGGGCCCTCATCCGCAGGGGCCAGGCCGATCTGATCATGACGGCGCACATCTTCAACGGGACGCTCGATCCCGAGTGGCCGTCGACCCTCTCCCGGAAGACCCTCACCGACCTGCTGCGAAGGGACCTGGGATTTTCAGGCGTGGTGATCTCCGACGACCTGCAGATGAAGGCGATCGCCTCCCGGTACGGCCTCGAAACGGTCGTCGGGCAGTCAATCCTCGCCGGGGTCGACATCCTGCTGTTCGCGAACAATTCCGTCTACGAAGAGGACATCGCCGCCCGGGCCGCCGCCACGATCATGACCCTGGTCGAAAAGCGCGTCATCCCGAAGGAGCGCATCGATGAGTCCTGGCGGCGGATCATGCACCTGAAAGAAAACCTCGCCAAGTGACAGAAGGGAAGAAGCTCGGAAGTTAGGAAGCTGGCAACTCTAAACGGAATGATTCATTGCAGCGATTCGGCCAAGCTGCCTCTCGTTTCAACCTTTCCGCACCTGATGTTTCAATAAAAAAGAAGAATCGCATCCAGGAAGCAGAACAGCCACCCGGATGGAGAGCGCCGTGACGGCGGCAAAGGAGGCCATGACGGCCGTGGTCGCCGCAATCCGGGTCACGAAGCGGCCCCGTTTCGTGTCTGCCATGGGGCCGTGCCTCCGCACTGGGGAATCAGCGCAAAAAACGGGGGCGTTTTTTCCTTGATCCGCCATGTCCTGTCCATTACATTGAGCCATGCGGCGCGGCCCTTGCAACGGGACGTCGACGGCTTTCTCGCGAAGGAAAAACCCTCAAGGGCGGTGTCTCCCCATGAACAGAATCCCGGCGGTTCTCACTGCGCTCCTCCTCGTTTTCGCACCCTCGTTTTTCAGCCCGGCGGCTGCCGGGACGGTCGACCTGACCGTCCTGCACATCAACGACTTCCACGGCAACCTCCTTCCCAAGCCCGGCAAGGAAGGAAAGCCTGCGACGGGGGGCATGGCCCGGATCGCGAAGATGGTCGCGGAGGAGCGGGAGAAAGACCCGGGGGGGACGCTCCTGCTGTCCGCCGGGGACATGTTCCAGGGGACGCCCGTCTCGAATCTCTTCCGGGGCAGGCCCGTCATCGAGACCATGAACCGGATGGGGTTCGACGCCATGACCGTGGGCAACCACGAGTTCGACTGGGGGATGGAGGCCTTTCAGGACCTGAGAAAGGCGGCTGCCTTCCCCTTCCTGTCGGCCAACATCGTCGACGAGCGGGGCGCCCTTCTGCCCGGGGTGAAGCCCTACACCATCCTGCGGAAGAAGGGGCTGAAGGTTGCCGTCATCGGCATCACGACGCCCGAGACGCACTACGCCACCAAGCCGGGAAACCTGAAGGGGTTCAAGGTCGTTGCCGTCGAGAAGGCTCTCCCGCCGCTCATCGACAAGGTCAGGAAGGAAGGGGCCGGCCCCGTCATCGTCCTGTCTCACCTGGGTCTCGACGAAGACCGGGAGATGGCCTCGAAGGTCGCCGGGATCGACCTGATCGTAGGGGGTCACAGCCACACGGAAGTGAAAACGACGGTGGTCGTCGGGACGACGCTCATCGTCCAGGCCGGGTATTACGGCCAGCAGCTCGGGGTCATGAAGATCTCCGTGGACAGCGCCACGGGGAAGATCGTCCGGTACCCCGAAAAGCGGATTCTCCGGAAGGTCAAGGCCGGCCCGAACGACCCCGTCGATGAAGCGGTGGCCGGCATCATCCGCAAGTACGACGACCAGATCCGCGAGGAGTTCGGCCGCACCGTCGGCGAAACGCGCGTCGACCTGGCAAAGCGGCCCTTCGAGTCCAACCTCGGCAACCTCGTCTGCGATGCGATGCGCTGGGCGACCGGGGCCGACGCGGCGATCCAGAACAACGGGGGCATCCGGACGACCATCCCGAAGGGCAGGATCACCCTCGAACAGGTCTTCATGCTGCTGCCCTTCGACAACAACCTCATGACCATGGACCTCACGGGGGCGCAGATCGCCGGCATCCTCGAGCAGAACGCGAAAACGGACGGCATGCTGCAGGTGTCGGGCCTCAGGGTCGTCTACGACAGGTCGGCTCCCGAAGGCTTCCGGGTAAAGGAACTCGCTGTCGGCGGCAAACCTGCGGACCCGTCTCGCACCTACCGGGTGACGACCAACGATTTCCTCGCCGCGGGCGGGGACCGCTTCGGCATCTTCCGCGAGGGGAAGAACGCCGTCGTAGGGGACAACGTGAGGGACGCCTTCCTCGCGTTTCTCGAAAAGAACTCCCCCGTTTCCCCCCGAATCGAAGGAAGGATCGTGGTGACGCCATGAGCGACGAAAAGATGACCGTCTACGTGAACGGCAACGAGGTCCGGCTCCACCGGGGCATGAAGGTGAAACATGCCCTCATCGCCTGCGACCAGTCCCTCTACGACGCGGCGGAGGCCGGCGACCTGGCCGTGCGCGACGCCGGCGGGTTCAACGTGGGACTCGAGGGGTCGCTGCGCGACGGGGCGAAGCTTTTCACCGGCAAGCCCGACGAGTGATGTTATGCTGGTGAAAAAGGGCCATCTGCTGCGTTGCCCTTCTTCCTCGTCGCTCGACGTACGCCCAAAGTACGCCTCGCTCCTCGGAATGTCGGGCGCCTTGCATCTAACCCTTTTTGACCAGCCTGAAATAGCACCCTTGTTTATC
>CAZPCN010000090.1:0-6634 GCA_964585095.1 uncultured Syntrophaceae bacterium
CCCATCATCCGCCCCTCGATGAACTCCGTGAAGATGACCTACGCGCTGGCGCAGGACCCGCAGTACGCGGAGCTGATGACGGCCAAGTCGTCCCTGACGGGCAAGACGATCAACCGATTCTGCCACCTGCACCAGAGCCCCGAGGACCTGGTCAAGAAGGTGAAGATGCAGCGCCTGATGGGCCAGAAGACGGCCGCCTGCTTCCAGCGCTGCGTGGGCATGGACGCCATCAACGCCGTGGACAGCGTGACCTTCGAGATGGACAGGAAGCTCGGCACCGAGTACCACAAGCGCTTCCGCAACTTCATGCTGAAGATGCAGGAGGAGGACTGGACCGTCGACGGCGCCATGACGGACGTCAAGGGCGACCGGGGGCTCAACCCCGGCAAGCAGGCCGACGCCGACCTGTTCTGCCGCGTCGTGGAGCGGCGCAAGGACGGCATCGTCGTGCGGGGCTGCAAGGCCCACCAGACGGGCGCCGTGAACTCCCACTGGATCCTCGTGATGCCCACCCTCACGATGGCGAAGGAAGACGCCGACTTCGCCCTGTCCTTCGTGGCTCCGGCGGACGCCGAGGGCATCTTCTACATCTACGGCCGGCAGTCCTGCGACACGCGCAAGCTCGAGGGCGGGACGTTCGACGCGGGCAACAGGGAGTTCGGCGGCCACGAGGCCATGATGATCTTCGACGACCTCTTCGTGCCCTGGGAGAACGTTTTCATGTGCGGCGAGTACGAGTTCAGCGGCGCGCTGGTGGAGCGCTTCGCGGGCTACCATCGACAGAGCTACGGCGGCTGCAAGGTGGGCGTGGGCGACGTGCTGATCGGCGCGGCGGCCCTGGCGGCCGACTACAACGGCGCCAACAAGGCCTCGCACGTGAAGGACAAGCTCATCGAGATGATGCACCTCAACGAGACGCTCTACTCCTGCGGCATCGCCTGCTCGGCCGAGGGCCACAAGACGGCCTCGGGCAACTACCTCATCGACCTGCTGCTGGCCAACGTCTGCAAGCAGAACGTGACGCGCTTCCCCTACGAGATCGCGCGGCTTGCCGAGGACATCGCGGGCGGCCTCATGGTCACCATGCCCTCCGAGAAGGACCTCAGGCACCCCGTGGCCGGCAAGTACGTCGAGAAGTACCTGCGCGGCGTGGCGGCGGTCCCCACGGAGCACCGCATGAGGGTCCTGCGGCTCATCGAGAACATCACGCTGGGCACGGCGGCCGTCGGGTACCGCACGGAGTCGATGCACGGCGCCGGCTCCCCCCAGGCGCAGCGGATCATGATCGCGCGCCAGGGCAACCTCGAACAGAAGAAGGCGCTGGCGAAGAAGATCGCGGGCATTCCCGCGTAACGGTCTCTCTCCCTCCCGCGGAAGGATCCCCCTTCCCCCCCTTCCCGGTAAGGGGGGAAGGGGGATCGACCGGGCGGGCCGGATGTGCAAACAACGACGGTTCGGGGTCCATCGAGCCATGACGAAGCTTTCGGAACAGGATATTCAGGCAGTGCTCGACGAGCGGGTGAGGCCGCTGCTTCGCGCCCACAACGGCGACGTGGAGATCACGGCAATCGAGGAGGGCCGCGTCGTGCGGCTTCGGCTCCTCGGGGCCTGCGCATCGTGCATGGGCGCGGAACAGACGGTCAACGACGTGATCGTGGCGAGCCTCCGCGAGGCCTGCCCCGCGGCGGGCGAGGTCCTCGTCGAGACGGGAGTGAGCCGCGAGCTGATCGACGAGGCACTGCGGTTCCTCAAGCGCGACCGCCGATGAGCCGCCCGACGATCGGCATCCGTTTCTGCGGGGGCTGCAACCCCCGTATAGACCGCGGCCGCATCGCCCGGGAACTCGAGCGGGCCCTTGCGGCCGAGGGGCACCCGGTCGTGTTCAACAGCCCCGACGCCGATTTCGTGATCTTCCTGAGCGGATGCCTGACGGGGTGCGCCTTCAAATACAACCCCAAGGACCCGCCCTACATCACGGTGGCGGCGGACACCGTGGACGGCGAAGAGACGGCCGAGGACCGGATCGTCCCGGACGTGTTGAGAAAGGTGAGGCAATTCTATGAGCGACTGGAAACGGACATACGCAAAGAAGATCATGAGCGCGGCCGAAGCGCTCAAACAGGTTAAGGACGGCGACCGCGTCGTTGTGGGCCATGCCTGCGGCGAGCCGCCCACCCTGGTGGAAGCCCTCGTGGCCCGCGCGCCCGAACTCAGGGACGTGGAAGTCGTCCACATGGTGGCCATGGGGCCCGCCAAGTACGCCCAGCCCGGCATGGAGGGGAGCTTCCGGCACAACTCCCTGTTCGTCGGGGCCTCGACGCGCAAGGCCGTCTCCGAGGGCCGCGCGCTGCACACCCCGTGCTTTTTCTCCGAGATCCCGCGCCTGTTCAGCTGGAAAATCCTTCCCGTCGACGTGACGCTGATGCAGGTCACCCCGCCGGATGCCGAGGGCTTCTGCAGCCTCGGTGTCTCCGTGGACTACACGCTGGCCGCGGCCCGCTCCGACCGGGTGACCATCGCCCAGATGAACCGGTTCATGCCCCGCACCCTGGGCGAGAAGATCCACCTCGACGAGATCGACTGCATCGTCGAGAAGGACGAGCCCCTCATCGAGCTCAAGCCCCCCGTCATCGGCGAGACCGAGAGGGCCATCGGCGAGAACGTGGCGAAGCTCATCGAGGACGGCTCGACGCTGCAGCTGGGCATCGGCGCCATCCCCGACGCCGTGCTGCTATTTCTGAAGGGAAAGAAGGACCTGGGCATCCACACCGAGATGTTCTCCGACGGGGTCGTCGCCCTGGCCGAGGCCGGCGTCGTGACGAACCGGAAGAAGACGATCAACCCGGGAAAGTTCGTGGCCACGTTCCTCATGGGAACGAGGAAGCTCTACGACTTCGTCGACGGCAACCCCGACGTGGTCATGCGGCCCGTGGACTACACCAACGACCCGGCCGTCATCGGCCGGCACGACAACATGGTCTCCATCAACTCGGCCCTCCAGGTGGACTTCATGGGCCAGGTCAACGCCGAGATGATCGGACGCAACCAGTTCAGCGGCGTGGGCGGCCAGGTCGACTTCGTCCGCGGGGCGAGCCGCTCCAGGGGCGGAAAGTCCATCATCGCCCTGCCGTCCACGGCGGCCAAGGGCGCCGTGTCGCGGATCGCCCCGGCCCTCGACGCCGGCGCGGCCGTGAGCACCTCGCGAAACGACGTGCACTACATCGTCACCGAGTTCGGGGCGGCGGACCTGCGCGGCAAGAGCATCCGCGAGCGCGCGGCGGCCCTCATCGCCATCGCGCACCCGGACTTCCGGGAAGAGCTGAAACGCGAGTTCGACAGGATGACAAGCCCGGAGACACGCCCGGATCGCCCGGCGTCCCGGCAACCATCGGCAGGAATCGCCGCCCCGGCGGCGAGATAAACCTATTCAAATACCGATTCACGGAGGAGGCTTCTTATCATGAGCATGAAACGAGAGTATGGAGGAATACAACCCGGTATTCCGTTGGGACCCTTCGCCATTCGCATTCCCTGGGTTCACTACCGCTTCGAGTGGGCGGACTTCATCCAGGGTCTCCTGATGTGCACCGTCTGCCTTTCCATCATCCCGGTGCTGACCGGCAAACTGGGCATGTCCTTCGAAGTGGCCCTGGCCATCGTCATCCTCAACGGGACGCTGTACTGCGCGCACGTTCTTTTCGGCGACCCCGTCGTCCCCGGCTGGGTCACCCCGGCGATCCCGCTGCTGATCGCCTACTGCGAAACCTTCGCCCCGGGCGTGGAACGCATCCAGGCGCTGATCGCCTTCGAACTGACCTTCGGCGTGTTCTGCATCTTCCTGGGGGTCACCGGGCTGGCGAGAAAATTCATCAACCTGATCCCCAATGCGGTCCAGGCGGCCATTCTGCTGGGCGCCGGCTTCTCGGCGATCATGCTGATCTTCAACCCGGGGCAGGGCCTCAAGAGCTTCGACTCCTACCCGGTCACCATCGTCATCTGCATGGGACTTGCCTACTACCTCCTTTTCTCGGACCATTTCAAGTCGATCAGCCACAACAACAAGGTGCTGTGGTACCTGGCCAACCTCGGCATGATGCCCGCCCTGGCCCTGGCCATCTTCGTCGGGCCGCTCGCCGGTGAAATCGCCTGGCCGGTCTACACGACGGACTTCTTCACGAAGCCCGATTTCGGCAGCCTGATCCGCGACTGGACCATGCTGGGCGCCATTCCCGTGCCGCCCTTCAAGATGTTCATCACGGGCATCCCGATGGTCGTGAGCGCCTACATCGTGGTGTTCGGCGACGTCATCCAGTCCCAGGCCCTCCTGGAGGATGCCCAGAAGTACCGGCCCGACGAGAAGATCGACTACAACCCGAACCGGTCGCACATGATCTTCGGCGGCCGAAACCTGATCATGAGCATCTTTGGCCCCGACATCTCCATGTGCGGTCCCCTCTGGGCGGCCATGCAGGTCGTGGTCTGCGAGCGCTACAAGCACGGCCCGGCGGCCATGGAGTCCATCAACGGCGGGGCGGGCTCATTCCGGTGGGGCACCTGGGTCGGCTATTTCCTGGCCCCCGTGCTGGCCACGGTGAAGCCGATCCTGGGCGTGGGCCTGGTTTCCACCATGCTCATCCAGGGCTACGTCAGCGTGCGCGTCGGCATCATGAAGGCACGCTCGTTCAACGACCTGGGCATCGCCGGCGTGGCCGGTGCGATCGTGGCGACGCGCGGCGCGGCCTGGGGGCTGGGCGCGGCGATCCTGCTGTGCCTGCTGATCTATCTCGGCACGAGCAAGGAGCACGCCTACATGAAGGAAGAGCCCATCTTCCCGGGCAACACGCCGGAGAAGATCAAGGCCGAAGTCGAAAGGATGTCGAAGTTTCACTAGCGGAAACCGAGGCTGACGAGGAATTCCCATCCAACCCCCCTCAAATATCCGTTGAGGGGGGCTGGGTGTTCCTCTATGATAGCGCGAAAGGAGTGCGACGGTTGCAAGGGACAGAAGCCATGGCATACATAGAAGGATACCCGGGCAGCAAGATCAAGGGCCTCGCCCTGCGGCGCAGGGTCTTCCCGGTCCTCGTCTTCGCAGCCGTCCTGGGGCTCGTGTTCTATTTCTCCGAAGGGCGGCAGATGGACATCCGCACCGCGGCCGCTGCCGTGGCCGTCCTGGCCCTGTTCCTGGTGGGCGGCTTCATCAAGGCCAACCCGATGGTCTGGAAGGCGATGTTCAACCGGTCGGAATTCGAGAGACTGCTTCGCCTGGAGCGGCTGGTGGCCGACGAACTGGCGAAACTCGACGACGATCACTTCGTCATCCACGATTTCCGGTTCGAGTTGTTCCACGTGGAGAATCTCGTCATTTCCTCCCGGGGAATCTTCGTGGTCCACAAGATCCCCCGCGGGGAGCCACTCACCGTGCGGAACGGAATGCTCTATGCCGGGGATCTGTGCCTGGAGAAGCACACGTCGAACCTGTGGAGGATCTGCCACCTGATCCATATCGTGTTCCGGAAGGGCTACAAGGAGGATTGCATGCCGGAGCCCATCCTGGTCCTGCCGGAGGCGGGTCCCGTCGAGCTGCATGAGTTCGAGGGGATTTCCATTGTCGACCTCGCGGGGCTGCGGGAGAGGATCACGCGCGGTCCCCGGGAGGCGCTCGGCCCGGACCGGGTCCGGAGTTTCGCGGTTTTCCTCAAGAGCAAGTATGTCTGATGCGTGACGGCGCGGTCCGTCGGCCGAGACGGTGAACGATGAACCGAATTCCATTCCCCCATCTTCCCTTCACGGTCAAAATGGCCGTCGGCTCCGTTTTTTGCGCGTGGGGATTCTATGTCGCCTCCCACGCGCTCTACGACGGGGCGCTTTCCCTGTTCCAGGTCACGATGGGGATGCTGTGCTGCGTCCTGGCCTATTCCTTGAAACCCTGGGGAAGGGTTGCCTGCGCCCTGTACCTGATCCTGTTTGTCGGCGCCCAGCTGTTCGCCCTGCACGGACATCTGACGGCGGACACGGTATCCGTCGGTTACCTGGCGATCCGGTCCCTGCAGCTGATCCTCTTTTCATCGGCGATCCTGTTTCTCCTGCACGGGGACACGGCGCGGTTTTACGCAAAGGGGGGCCCCGGCGATGCGCTCAGCCGTCCCGATCCGGCGGGCTCTGCGTGAAGTGCCAGGAGATCCCCAGGAGCACGACCCCCAGCGCCACGGCGGCAAGCACGATCCATCCCTTGACGGTCCAGAAGTCGTCGGGGCTCTTGATGAGGGCGTCGTGGACGAGCCAGGGGAGGCTCGCCCCCACGATGGCCAGAAAGGGCGCCAGGGGGTGATCCCTGCGGCCCCCGACGGCCTGTTTGTCGCGGGCGTTCCCGGGTTTCCGGGAGGCGCGCGGGCTTGACCGGTTCCCTGCCATCTCTCCGCAACCTCCGTCTCCTTGCGGATCATTATCCTTCCCGGCCCGGGCGATGACAAGAAAAAGAAATCCCGGTGCGCAGGGCGCCAAAAACGCCTTGAAATTTAGGAGGATTTGTCCTAGAGAAACTGCATAAGGATCGATTGTCGGTTTGTGTCACGGCTTGAACCCTTCCTTTTCCGCAAGGAGAGCCATGGACCGATCGTGAAAACCCCGTCTC
>CAZPCN010000091.1:0-6550 GCA_964585095.1 uncultured Syntrophaceae bacterium
GAAATGCATGGACTCTCCAGAGCGGGGGAACTATTGCTGGAATTTCAGCGGGTGTTATGGGTCCCTGCCCGTCAAAATGTCTTGCCGGCAGCAGCATCGACACGGGAAAGGATCCGGGTCAGGGCGCCACTGCGTCGTCCCGATCAGCGCTCAATTCCCCGGAAAAATGAAGAGGAAGGCGGGGACACAGGGAACGGACATCGGGCACCGCGCGGCAGTTCTGCTCAGCGGCCCTTCCATACAGGTTTTCGCTTTTCTTTGAAGGCACGCGGCCCTTCGATGTAATCCTCGCTGTAGCGGCTCATCAGGCAGACGGCATCGGAAAAGGCGACTCCTCTCGGGTCCGGCGCGGTGACGGTCCGGATCACCTGCTTGATGTTTCTGACCACAAGCGGGCTCATTTCGTTGATTTGCCCGGCGACCGCCTCCGCCGCAGCGAGTAGATCTTCGGATGGCACCACCTGGCTGGCGTATCCAAAGCGGAATGCATCCTCGGCGGAAAGGTTGCGCCCCAGGAGCAGCATCTCCAAGACGACGCTTTTCGGAAAATGAGCCGCCAGCATGGGCGGGATTCCGAAAGCAGGCGTGATTCCGATTTTCACCTCCGGCATCCCGAACCGCGCGGTGGTGGATGCAATGCGGAGATCGGCCCCCACCATCGTCATGGCAAAACCGCCGCCGAGGCAGAATCCGCTCACGGCCGCAATGACCGGTTTGCTCACACCTGCCCCGAAGACATCCATCCCCGTGAACGGCATGTCCCGCAGCGGTTCCTTCTTTCGGAACTCCGCCAGTTCCACCATGTCGAGGCCCGTCGAAAAAACTTTTTCTCCACCGGTCAAGATGATGGACCAGACCTCCGGGTCCTCGTCGGCCTCGCGCCAGTAACCGGCCAGCGCCGCGCGCGCAGCCATATTCAGGGAATTGTTCTTGTCGATCCGGTTGAGCGTGATACAGGCTGTCTTGCCTCTTTTTTCGTACAGCACCTCCCCCGCCATGGCCTTTATTCCTCCTTTCTGCCCTCGTACAAGGGTTTCCGCTTCTCCAGAAAGGCTTTCATCCCTTCTTTCTGGTCGCCCGTGGAAAACATCATGCAGAAGGCCAGGGCCTCGAGCGAGTGCGCGGATTCGAGATCGATTTCTGCCCCGATGTTGATGGCGACCTTCGCCATGGCCAGGGAGTGCCGGCTGTGACGGATGCACCGCTTGGCAAGGTTCCTCGCCTCCTGCAGAAGGCTGTCTTTCGGCACGACCCGGTTGACAAGGCCGATTCGCATGGCTTCCTCGGCGGAAATGAAATCCCCGGTGAAGATGAGCTCCTTGGCCCGCGCCTTGCCGACGGCTCTCACCAGCCGGATGTTGCCGCCCCCGCCGGGAATGATGCCGATGTTGACTTCCGGCAGGCCGATACGGAGATTGTCCGCCGCTACCCGCAGGTCGCAGGCCAGCACGATCTCGCATCCTCCGCCCAGGCAATACCCGGCCACGGCCGCGATGACGGGTTTGGGAATCGACTCGATCTTCCTGCAGAGTTCGGGCAGTCGCTTCCGGTGGTACATCTCCATCGGAAGCGCTTCCGCCATGGCCTTGATATTCGCCCCGGCGGCAAAGATGTCCGGGCCTCCGGTGAGAATGATCGCACGGGCCTCCGCATCCCGTTCCAGCCTGTCGAAGGCATCCAGCAGCTCCAGCCGGACCTCTTCCATGAGGACGTTGCGCCTCTCCGGTCGGGCCAGCGTAATCGTCCCGATGTTTTCCTCCAGATCCACTCGAATGAATTCGTACGGCATGGCATGTTCTCCCCGTGACACGCATCGCGTGCCGATTGCTTGTCGATGACGGTACGAATGCGCCGGGCGCATCATGGCTCGACCTGCGCCGCGCCCCTTTCCCGTTCCTGCTTTCTGGCTAGATAGTTAATCGCAACGATGACGGCCAGGATGACATAGCCCACGATATCCGTGTAAAGCCCCGGTTTGATGAGCAGCAGGGCGGCAATGAAGGAAAGCACGCGGGCCCAGATCGGCACCGTCGTGAAGATCCATCCCATCATGGCGACCGAGACGCCGTAGACGCCGAACGTGGCGCTGATGCATGCCGTCAGAATCTCAGCCAGATTTCCTTCCAAGAGAAGCGAGGGCCCGTAAACGAACATGTAAGGTACAATGAACCCCGTGATCCCGAAGCGGCAGGCCTGAATCCCCGTAATCATCGGGGGAGCACCGGCAATCCCGGAGGCGGCATAGGCGGCCAGGGCGACGGGGGGCGTGATGGCCGACAGTGTGGCGTAGTAGAATGCGAACAGGTGCGCGGCCATGGGAAGAACGCCTAGCTTGATCATGGCCGGTGCGATGAGCACGGCCACGATGATGTAACAGGCCGACGTCGGGAGACCCATGCCCAGGATGGTGGAGGTGATCATGGTCAGAATCATCAGGATGGGAAGAATGCCGTGCGAGAGCTCGATCAGAACATTCGTCAACATAAACCCGAGACCCGTGCGCATGATGATGCCGATGGCGATCCCCGCGCAGGCGCAGACGACCGCAACTTCCAGCGTGCCGATGGCCCCCTGCGCGAGGGCCGTGAAGGTCCTTTCGGCATTGAGCCGGGTGTGCGGACGCAGAAAAGAGATCAGAACGAGCGCGAGAATCGACAGGAAGGCGGCCTTCTGGGGCGAATAGGCGACAACTCCCAGAAAGACGATCAGTGCAAGGATGGGCAACAGCAGGTGTCCGCTGTAGAGCAGCGTCTTTTTCAGGCTGGGAATCTCCGCGCTATCCATCCCTTTCAATCCGCTTTTCGCCGCCTCCATGTCCACCATGAAAAACAGAGAAAGATAGTAGAGAAGGGCCGGAAATGCGGCGGCGATGGCAACGTGGGTGTAGGGCACTTTGAGAAAATCGGCCATGATGAAAGCCGCGGCACCCATGACGGGGGGCATGATCTGTCCCCCGCTGGATCCCGTCGCCTCGATGCCGCCGGCCACCTCGGGCTTGTACCCGGTTTTTTTCATGAGGGGAATGGTGAAGGTCCCCACGGTGGCCACGTTGGCCACGGCGCTGCCGCTGATGGTCCCCATCAGGGCGCTGCCCACGACGGCGGCCTTGGCGGGGCCGCCGCGCACCCCGCCAATGGTCGCCTTCGCAAGGCTGGAGAAGAAGTCTCCCGCACCGGTAACCTGCAGAAACGCACCGAAGATGATGAAGGCGATGATGAACTCTGCGGTCACCGCCACGGGGATTCCGAAGATCCCGTCCTCGCTGAGGTACAGTGCCGTGATCGTCTGGGGCAGATCGAGACCGCGGTGTTCAATGAGGTTGGGCATGGAGGGGCCGAAAAACCCGTAGAGGATCAGCAGTCCGGCGAAAATGGGGAGGGCCAGGCCCACCTTCGTCCGGGTTGCCTCGATGACGATCAGGACCGCCAGGATTCCCATGATCGTATCGAGCGTATTCGGGATTCCGCCGCGCATCATCAGCTCATCCTGGATGAAGATGATGTAAACGAACGGGATCGGCGAGATGAAGGCCATGGCCAGGTCGCGCCATCGGCCGAAACGATCTTTCTTCTTGAGGGAGGCCAGCAGGAAGATCATGGGGACACAGAGGACCAGCAGGAGTCCCCTCTGCGTGAAGGTGGGGAAGGATCCTTCGTAGGCGGTATAAAGAAAAAGGACGGACGTGACGATCCCCAGCGCGGCGATGAGCTTCCCCAGAAAACCGCTTAGACCGAGATTTGCTAAGACCCTGGAAACGATGTTCATGAGCATGCCCCCATTCGATCTAGACCGTGTTGACGCGGGATGGAGGCAGGCGGGCACCTTCGACCCGCCCGCCTCCACGGATGGTTATTTCAGATAGCTGATCGGCGCGCCGATTTCCTTGTAGTACTTTTCCGCACCGGGGTGCAGGGGAACGGGAAGGTCGACGGCAACCGTTTCCTTCGTCGTCATCTTCCACTGCGGGTGTATGGCGTCGAGTTCCTTCTTCTGCTCGAAGATGGTCTTTGCGATCTGGTAGACGAAATCGTCGGGCAGATCGCTCTTGATGCAGACCGTCGTTCCAACCGCCAGGACGGGAACAGGCTTGTCGATCCCCTTGGCCCAGCCCGGAGCGATTTCACGGATCAGGTAGTAGGGTTTTGCCTGGTTGATCTTCTCGAGGATCTTCCTGTCGAGCGGAATGAAACGGACCTTTTCCGTCGTGGTCAACTCGACGATGGCCGGCGCGGCGCCACCCGTTCCCGCAACGACATAGGCGAACATGTCGACGTTCCCGTCCTTCAGCGCCGTCGTCTGTTGCGACACGCCTGCCGGGAAGGGCTTGACATCGTTATAGGTCATCCCGTGAGCCTTGAGAACCTCCTCCACGATGATGTAATTGGAGCTCCCGGGAACGCCCGTCCCCAGCTTCTTGCCCTTGATGTCCGTGAATTTCTTGATGGGGGATTTATCGAGCACAATGATGGCCAGGTAGATCAGGTCGTTGTTGAGCAGTGCCCGGAAACTCTTGTTTTCGGCGAGATTGTTGATCCCCCGATACATGGAGTAGGGGATATCGGTCGTTGCGAAACCGATTTCCATCTTGCCTTGCCGGATGCTCTCGAGATTCTCGATCGACGCACCCGTCGGAGCCGCATTCGCCTTCACGTTCGGGATGTTCTTGCTCAAGACGTTGGCCAGCGCGCCGCCCATGCTGTACCATGCGCCGCCGACGGTTGCGGTGCCGATGCCCACGTACCTGGTGCCCTCGCTCTTCGTGCCCTCGCTTTTCGGCGCGGATCCCTGGCATCCAAGCACCAGGGACATTGCAAACAGGCACATCCAGATGCAGGCTGCGATTCTCAGACCCCGTGACTTCATGACACACCTCCGTTTCTTTATTGCAGGAAACCCTCTGTTTCCTTTCTCTTACCGGGCCGATCAGGATCGATCCCGCTTGTTCGACTTTTTCCAGACGCCGAGTTTTTCGGCTTCCTGAATCAGTTCCTCCCTGAAATCGGGATGGGCAATGGAAATGATCCGCTCCGCCCGCTCCCACGTCGACTGCCCTTTCAAATTCACCCTGCCGTATTCTGTAACCAGGAAGTTCACGGTCGGACGAGGAGTCGTGACAACCCCGCCGGGGGTCAGGATCGGCTTGATCCGGGAAATGGCCTCCCCCTTCTTTCCCTCGTAGGTGGAGCCGATGCAGATGAACGCCTTTCCGCCCGGCGACAGGTAGGCTCCCCAGTGGAACTCCAGTTGCCCGCCGGAGCCGCTGATGTGCTTCGTCCCCACCGATTCGGAACAGACCTGGCCCGTCAGATCGACCTCGATGGCGCTGTTGATGGAGACGGCCCGCTCATTCTGCGAAATGACGCGGAGGCTGTTCGTGTAATCGACGGGGAACATCGCAAGCGTCGGATTGTCATCGATGAAATCGTAGAGTTCCCGCGAACCAAGTGCGAAGGTGTAGACGATCTTGCCCCGGCCGTTTGTCTTGCGTCGGCCCGTCACCTTGCCCGCCTTGTGCATCTCCAGCATGGCGTCGCAGAGCATTTCGGTATGGATCCCGAGGTCTTTGAGGCCGGATTGGGCGATGAGCTTCCCCACCGCATTGGGCATGCCCCCGATGCCGAGCTGCAGGCAAGCCCCGTCTTCCAGTTCGGAGACCACATATTCGGCGATTTTCATGTCCACGGCCGTGATCGGCGGAGACTTGACCTCGTAATAATCGACGCACGCCTCGGGGTCCTCGACGACGTAGTCCACATCCGAGAGATGAACGGCCTCCTCCCGTCCGCCGAGGGCGCGGGGAACCTTGTCGTTCACCTCCACGACAACCGTCTTGGCCATTTCGCAGCAGGCCTTCAGGAAGGTCGCCGACGGACCGAAGTTGAAGTACCCGTGCTTGTCCATCGGGCGGGTCTGGATCATGACGATGTCGACGGGACGGTAGGACCGTCGGAACCATTCCGGGTTCTGCCCGAAGCTGGAGGGCACATAGAACCCGAAGGTGCCCATCAGAGCCCGTTCACCCGTGGAACAGTGCCCCGTACTGTAGGTGAAATGCTCCCCCCGGGGGTCGGCTTCGGCGATGTAGACCTTCGTCAGGGTATTCGAACAATGAACGTTGACGTCGAACAACTCGTGCGTCCGCCGGGCAAGGGCCTTGTCCATGGCAATCGCCTTGCTGAGGCAGTAACCAAATTCCACATAGTCGCCCGATTTCACCAGGGCCGCCGCCTGGTCGGCGCTGATTCGTTTGGAGCGGTATTCGGCCAAATGGGAATTTGCCATCGGGGAACCTCCGTCAGGGGAATTAGGGGCTTTGCGGATCGGACAATCCTTCCGAATGCCGCGTTTCGTTACTCTCCGACATGCAGGTAGGACTGCTGCTTTGATTTTTCCGTCATCTTCTTGCTGGCCACCCGCATATGCTCGGCATTGACCCGCGCTGCCTTGTCGAACTCGCGATCCCGGATCGCCGCGACGATCTCACGGTGATAGTCGAGGGTTTTCATGAACATCTCGGGCGAGGGACGGGCCAGCCGGAAAAAGCGGATCA
>CAZPCN010000092.1:0-6537 GCA_964585095.1 uncultured Syntrophaceae bacterium
TCGACGCGGACCTCCAGCCGGCGGGACCTGCGGATCTCCTCCATGGCCGTGCTGTCCGTGCCGAGCATCCCCGACATCTCCACGTCGCTGCTGATTTTCACCTGGCCGCCGCGCCTCTCGCCCCGGCGCAGGAACCAGAGATAGTTGTAGTAGGTCCAGCCCGACACGATCAGGAAGATGACGAGCACCGTGATCCCGCCGTTCTGCAGCAGCCGGGCCAGCTCCTCGTAGCCCTTCTCCCCGATGATCTGGTCGTAGATCGTCTGGATGCCGAAGACCCACAGCACCAGCGTGAACAGCGGCAGCAGCAGGTACAGGTAGATGCCCCAGCAGACGACGGTGATGGAGTCCTCGACGAGCCTGCGCAACGGCGATTTTACTTTGTCTTCGACGAAGACTTCAGGGTGTGGAGGCCCCTGTCCGGGCTTTTCCATCTGACCGTTACCTCCTTGCTGCGGAACGTGAAGTTGTAGACGCCCTTGATGGCCGCCAGCGACGCCAGGATCCAGTACCCCACGGGGTACCAGATCACGAAGAAGTAGTACTTGACGAAGGCCCTGTTCTCGTAGCGCAGGTCGATGAAGAAACTCGTCATGAAGGTCATCAGGCACGCCAGCCCGAGGATGGCCCCGTACCAGCGCGGGTACAGGGGATTCCAGCCGACGAAGAACCGCTGGTAGACCTCCATCACGGGTGCGCAGACCGGCACCTGGGCGTATCGGCACACGCCGTCCATGACGACGAAGAAGAGCCAGAGGAACACCATGGCCATGAAGGTGTGCGCCCACAGCAGGCCCAGGAAGTACTCGATGTAGACGGGGACGAGCCGACGATGACGGTGGTCCTTCCAGATGTCGAGATGCTTTCGCAGCACCTCCACGCCGCCCTGGGCCCAGCGGACACGCTGGCGCCACAGGCCCTTCAGGGTCTCGGGGACCAGGATCCAGCACAGGGCGCGGGGCTCGTAGCGGATGTCCCAGAACTTGCGCTGCAGTTTCCAGGTGATGTCGATGTCCTCCGTGACGGTATCGCTGTCGAAGAGGCCGCACTCGACGACGGCGCTCTTGCGGTAGGCCGCGATCACGCCGGAAACGGTGAGGACCTTCCCGAGGATGCGCTGGGTGCGCTTGATGAGCCCGATGATGTTGGAGTATTCGCCGACCTGGATCTTCGCGAGCAGCGACGTGCGGTTTCGCACTCGCGGGTTGCCCGTAACGGCGCCCACGCGGGGGAAGTTCACCAGGTGGTGCGCCATCCATTGGAGCACGTCCTTGTCGACGAGGCAGTCGGCATCGATGGTGAGGATGAACTCGCCGCGGCTCACCAGGATGCCGGCGTTGAGGGCCTTGGACTTGCCGCTGTTGGGCTCCAGGTGGATGACCCGCAGCCAGCTCGCGTTGTCCGCCAGCATCCTGTCGAGGATCTCCCGGGTGGCGTCGGTGCTGCCGTCGTTGACGACGATGACCTCGTAGTTGGGGTAGTTGAGGTCCTTGAGGTTGAGGACCGTCTCCTCGATGACCTGCTCCTCGTTGTGGCCGGGGACGATGACGGTGAAGTAGGGGCTGACCTCCAGCTCCGGCTCCGACCGGCCCTCGCGGCGCAGGCTGAAGAGGATCCCCCCGATCATCCACACGATGCTCATGTAGAGCGGGTAGAGGAAGACGAACAACCCTGTGAGTTCAAATATGCTCATCGTATCGGTTTCTTTGTGTCCTTTGCGTCACCCGGTGCGTTTCGCGGCCGGTCCCGATCAGGGCGCCGTCTTTTTCGGGCGGTCCTCGCGTTTGACGTCGGAATTGCCGGAGAGGATCGAGGAAACCGCCTTCGCATCCGGCCTGTTCCGATGGACGTCGTCGGGGTAATAGGCGACGTGGTTTGCCCCGATGGACAGCAGAAACGTGAGATCCCGCTTCAGGTCCTGTCCGCTTATCCAGGATTTCTTTTTCCAGTCAAAGGCCTGGAGCTTGTAGATGACCTTCCCTGCATGCGCGCGGCCGCCCGCGGCGTTGAACAGCTCGCCGTACCACTTGCGGCTGTTCCACGTCCCCTCCATGGCCGCGTAGGCCATGACGACGGTGTAGTCGTACGTGCCGAGATAGCTGCCGAGATCCTGGGCGAACCAGGCCCTCGACTCGGGGTACAGAACGGCCCCGGCGTAGATGTTCCGGGCGATGGCCGCCTCCGGCCGGTACACCCGCACCGTTTTCGCGATCTCGTCGACATGCCGATTCAGAGCTTCCGTCTTGAAGGCCGCCCATTTCGCCTTGAGATCCTTGTCCGCCTTCAGCGTCGCAGGATCGGGGGTGACGCCGTAGCGCTTGCGGAAGGCCTCGACGGCGGCGGGGTGAAAATCCTCCGTTTCGGCCAGGTAGGCATCATCCTGCACCAGGATGCCGTCCAGATGGACATTCGCTGCGAGATCGCGGAAAATCTTCCGGGTGGCCTCGAGGCTGCGGGGGTCAAACGGCGTGAGGCGCCGGTACCACGAGTCGGTCACGGCAGGCCTACCGTCCTTCCACATCCGGACCTTCAATTCGTCGTTGAGAGCCGCATCGGGCAGCTCGAACGACAGCACGGGCATCCACGCGTACACCTTGATCTCCCGCAGCTGGATCCGGTTGACGGCATGCCCCAGGAAATCCATCTCGACGGGCAGCACGGAGTTGCGGAAATAGAGCGAACGGACGTTTCCCGTCCCTTCCGTGTCGCAGAACCCCTGGAGGAAGACGGTGTTCACCCCCAGGGCAACGAGCCGCTCGATGAGCAGGCCCAGGTTGCGGTCGCTCTCCTCGAGGGAGTTCCGGTTGACGATGGAATCCAAGTCGACCTGGACCGCCCGGATCCGCGTCTGCGGCCGGAAGCTCTCCTCGAGATTCTCCTTGAACAGGGCGGGCCAGTCGACCTCCGTCTGCAGGTAATAGCGGTTGAGGCGATCCAGTCTCGAGAGGCTCGAATACCCGTCCTCGAGGGTGAGGGTCATCTCGAACCCGAGCTTCCGGGCCTCTTCGATCCCGATCCGGTTGAACGCCCCGTAGGGCCACGTGAGAATCCGGGGCCGCGTGCCCAGACGGGCCGTGAGGACGTCGATGCTGCGGGCCAGGTCGCTGCGGACCCGCTCCCGGAACTCCTCGTCCGTTTCGTATCGCTTCAGCGCGGGCAGGTAGGCGAAGGTGTTGGGCGCGGGCTCCACGTTGCCGACGGGGTTCGACGGCACCATCCGGTGCAGCCCCCAGCTGTGGGAGGCGATCGTGACGAGTCCCGAGTCGGCCGCCTCCCGGATTTCCCGCCAGTTCATGAACCGCTTTTCCCTGTACTCCATGGTGCCGGGGTACTCGATCCACGATGGCACGACCGAAAGAACCGCATGGGCCCCGTAGCGCTTCAGCGCAGGCAGCACGACGGTGTAGAAGCTGACGTACGAATCGTCGAAGGTCAGCAGGACGGCTTTTTCCGGAAGCTTCTCTTTCCCGTCCCGGGCCGCCAGGATCTGCCCCGGGCTGACAAACGTGAAACCGTGGGCCTTCAGGTACTCAAGCTGCTCCAGGAAGTCCTTCCTGGAAATGTCGTCGTTCACAACCGGTTTTTCCGGGATATCGTGGTAGACAAGGGTCAGGAAGGTATCGGCCGCCTGCACGGGCGATGCCGCGAGAAACAGGACCGCCAGGGCAACAAGCAGGATTTCCTGAGCCCTGGACCCTGAACCCTGAACCCGATTAAAAATACCAGTTGAGGACGAGATACAGTCCAAGGACATGCGTGTAATCTCCATCGTAATTTCTCAGGTCGTAGGATATGCCCGCGGTCAGGTCGAGCGTCTTGGAGTGAACATAGGTCTGCTCGAAGGTGATTCCGCCGACGGGGTACGTGCTGTAGCCGTCTTCGCCGCCGACGCCCGCGCGCAGGTAGACCGCGGAGAGTGATTTTCTCTCGTAGCGGATGAAATTGACCCACTGGATCGACGGGGTCAGCAGGAGGGACCACTCGTATTTCGGGCTGTAGTAGTCGACGTCCTGCTTGGAGTAGGTCCCGTAGTAGGCCTCGATGCCGCCCCGGATCTTGACGTCGGGGTGATTGTACAGGTTTTGATTGTAGCGGGCCGTGCCGTAGGCGTAGACGTTGTCGTCGGAGAACCACTGGGCGCCGCCCCCGATCCCATACTCCCTCAGGTCGCTCTCGACGTACCGGACGTCGAGGGAGGCGCTGTCCGCGGTGACCCCCCGGGACGCGGGCCGGATCGGGACGTTGAGGGCAAAGGAACTGTACTCCGCCGTGACGATCAGGGGATCCGTCGGCTGCCACTGCAGCCTCGTGTCCACCCCGAAATCGTCGCCTTCCACGACGTCGAAGCCGAACCCCAGCCACCAGACCAGTTCGGGAAGCACGATCCACCGGAAGCCGAGCCCCGCCCGGTTCCAGTCGTTGCGGTCCGTGCCCCCGTCCGTGTCATCCCAGGCCTCGATGCGCTGGACCCGGGCATACAGGGCAAAGAGCGGCGTGATCGGCTTCTCCAGCAGGAGCGAGAGCCCGTACTCCGTCGCACCCGTGAATTCCTTGACGAACCGGAATTCGGGCTGCAGATGCCACATCCCGTCGACCTGCAGCGTTTCCCACAGGTCTTTGACGGCGAGGTCCCTCGGGTAGCGCTGCCGCAGGTCGCCGGCCAGCGCGATCGCCTCCCGTTTGTAATTCAGCTCGCGCAGCGTCCACCCGAGACCGGTGAGCCCCTTGCGGTCTTTCGGGTCCAGCTCGCGGGCCACCTCGAACTGCTCCTGGGCCCGCCTGGGCCACTGGCGCCACAGGAAGGCGTGTGCCAGCCCCGATCTGAGGTTCGTGTTGGCGGCCGCGTCGCTCAGGTAGTTGTCGAAGTAGACTTCCGCCTCTTTGAGCTTGTCCTGCGCGAGGAGGTACCAGCCCTTCGCGACGATCGCGCTGTTCCGGTCGGCCAGGTATTGCTTGCGCTCCTTGATGGAGGAGGTCTCGTCGAACCGCCTGTGCCGTTCCTCGAGGACGGAGTCGATTCTCCGCCAGGTTTCATCCGCCCTGTCCCACAGGCGAAGATCCGTGTAGGTGTATGCAAGACCGAGTTGCGCCTTGAAGGGATTTTCGGGATTGCCCTCCAGGGCCGCCCGGTAGCAGGCTTCGGCCTCTTCCGGCTTCCGGGCGTAGAGATAGGCATCGCCCGCCGCCTCGCTGACCCACCACGGGAGGGGCTCGCCCGATTGCTTCAGGATTGCGTAGTGTTCGAGCGACTCCGTCATCCGTTCGGCCCGGGCGAGGGCGACGACGAGATCGCCGCGGGCTGCCTCGTTCCCGGGGTCTTTCTCCAGGATGGCCTGCAGCTCAGCGATGGCCGCCTCGTATTGTTCCCAGCGGATCTTGTGGAGGGCGGACCCGATTCGCCCCGATTCGGGATCGATTGACTCCAGGGCGGGATCGTCGTGGCGTCTCGCCCCGTAGAGGTCTGCGGCAAATTTGCGCATCGAAAGGATCGTCGCATCGGGGAGAACCTTTTCCTGCTCCGCCTTCTCGATGGCCCTGTACGCCCCTTCGGTGTCGCCCAGCCTCAGGCTACTGTACACGACCCCCTTGAAGGCCTCCTCGTCCGCCCGGTCGTAGGACCAGCCCAGGCGATAGAATTCCAGGGCCTGAGGGTACTCCCACAGGTCGTAGTAGGCCCTCGCCACATGGCGGGGCACGTACGGAATGGCTCGAAGCTCTTTTTCGTGGACCTTGAAGAGGTCCACCGCCTTTTGCTGCTGGCCCGTCCAGCTCAGGCACAGGATGTAGTCGGCAAGGAGGTGCCTGTCATCGGGCAGGGCCTTCAGCGCCCTCTCCAGCAGGGGGAGCGCCTCGTCGTTGCGGCCGGCCTGAATCCTTTGCAGGGCCTCCCGGTAGTCCTCTCTTGCCTGGACCGCGGGGTCCGCCGGGAGAACTGATTCCGGGGAGGTGGCGAAGACAGGAAACGGTAGGATTGCAAGAACAAAGGTTATGACAAGGGCTGCTAGTCCAGCTCTTTTCGGCATGGGGTCCCTGATTTCAGCAGTTTCTTGACTCGGTTTACGGTTCTGTGTCTCACGTGAAAACCCGGCTCATTCCCGAGCGTTGGCTTTCACCGTGAAGCATGCAAGCATGGTGCCATTTTGGCACACATGCAGGAAAAAGATGCCCGGAAGGCCGAAAAGCCACCGTCCCTGTCAACAGCGCGAAATATCACACTTTATGATGCATAAGATGGAAGGAGGCGGCAGCTGCGAACCCTCCCGGCCGTCCCCTCTTGGGTACCCCCTCCTTCGAGGATCGGGTTGCGACTGCGGAGCGTCAAAATAACAGAAAAGGAAAGGGTTGCGCAACGAAATATCTATGAGGGCGTCCCGTTGCGCAGGGCGGCCAACTTCCGCCTGTTCGCCCGCGGCAAAGTGTGGTAAAAATTCGTTCAACCCTTCGGAGCCGGAAGCCCCGGCCCGTTCCCCACACCGAATCACACGCAGGAAAGGAGTTTCAGCGATGCAGGCTCTCTTCACCCTTACCCCGTCGGAA
>CAZPCN010000093.1:0-4187 GCA_964585095.1 uncultured Syntrophaceae bacterium
CATGAAAGACGTTGTCATCGTATCGGCCTGCCGGACGGCCATCGGCGTATTCGGCGGCACCCTGAAGGATTCGAACTGCGCCGCGCTCGCGAGCGTGGTGATGAAGGAAGCGGTCAAGCGGGCGGGCATCGACGCGGCCTCGATCAGCGACGTCCGCTTCGGCAACTGCATGGAACCCGTCGACGCCCTGAACGTGGCCCGCATCGGGGCGCTCCTGGCGGGCATCCCGGACACGGTGCCGGCGGTCACCATCAACCGGGTCTGCATCTCCGGGATGGAGGCGGCCATTTCGGGCACGGCCATGATCCAGGCGGGCATGGCCGACATCATCCTGGCCGGCGGCACCGAGCACATGTCGGGCTGCTCCTACTCCGTCCCGAAGGCGCGCTGGGGATGCAGGCTGCAGGACACGGTCTTCGTGGACGACATGATCCATCGCCTGCACGCCGGGTCGTTCCTCGTACCCGGGCCCGAGAACGGCCCCGTCAAGGACGGCCCCATCATCGATCGATACCGGGGCAAGCCCTACATCATGGGCATCACGGCGGAGCTGATCGCCCAGATGTACAACATCAGCAGGCAGGAGATGGACGAGGTGGCCCTGCGCAGCCACAACAACGTGGAGCGGGCCACCCTGGAGGGGGACTTCAGGGAGGAGATCGTCCCCGTCGAGCTCCCCCAGAAGAAGGGCAAGCCGCCGCTGATCTTCGACAAGGACGAGCACTTTCGCCCGAAGCTCACCATGGAGCAGCTCGCGGCCCTGCCCCCGGGCTTCTTCCCCAAGATCGGCAAGGTGACGGCGGGGAACGCCTCGGGGATCAACGACGGGGCGAGCGCCATGATCCTCATGTCCGCCGAGAAGGCGAAAGAGCTGGGGCTGAAGCCCCTCGCGAAGATCAAGGCCGTGGGCTACGGCGGCTGCCATCCCTCCGTGATGGGCCTGAGCCCCGCGCCGGCGGTGCGGGACCTCATGAAACGCTCCGGCCTCAAGCTGGCCGACTTCGAGCTGATGGAGGTCAATGAGGCCTTCGCCGCGCAGTACCTCGGCGTGGAGAAGGAGCTGGGCCTGAACCGCGAGATCACCAACGTGAACGGCTCCGGCATCGGGCTGGGGCACCCGGTGGGATCGACGGGGTGCCGGATCATGGTGACGCTGATCCACGCCATGAAGAAGCGCGGCAAGACGCTGGGCCTGGCCACGCTCTGCGGCGGGGGCGGCGTGTCCATTGCAACGGCCATCGAAATGATGTAGACATCAAAAGGCCCCCCGCATGCGATCCAGCGGGGGGCCTTTCTGTTGATGCGGAATCTCCCTTGTCCGGGCGGGATCGCCGGTTGGTGTGCGTCGGATTAACTCCGCTCAGCCCTTCGGGCAGGCCCAGAAACCCACGCTGGTCCAGATGACCTTCATCGTCGGGTCGAGCTCGCGCGAGGCTTCCTGGATGTTGTCCAGGTTGCCGCAGACGATCTCCGGCTTCGCCGCCTTTTTCGTTTTGCCTTTCATTTCCTTTCCCTTCCTGTCTATCGTTTTTGCGGAAGACAGACCCCCGTGACCGCTTCCCTTGTACCACACCGCTCTGCCGGATGCCGTAGGACCGGTGCTGTTTTTTTCATCGGACGGCGTCCTATGCGCCGAGCAGGGTTTTCGGGGAGAAGCACCCTTGACTCCCCGGTCCTTCCGTACTACAGTTTCGCTGGGCCATAGGGGGGACCATCCATGGGGGGCTTTTTCGACTTCGGCAAAACCCTGATCATCATCGGCCTCGTCATCGCCATCGTGGGCGTCCTGATCGTCATGGGCGGCAAGATCCCCTGGATCGGCCGCCTGCCCGGCGACTTCACCGTCAAGGGCGAGAAGTTCACCTTCTACTTCCCCCTGGCCACGAGCATCCTCATCAGCGTCGTCCTGTCGCTCATCTTCTGGTTCATCGGTCGGAGATAACGCCTGTTCGGTTCACCGATTGTGACGACCGGTCTGGCGCGGAGGCTTCGCCTGCGGGGATGCGCACCCTGCACGCGCTCCTCCACGGCCCGTGCCGGTTGGGCAATCGCCTTACGGGGTCAAGTCGGACAGGGCGTCGTCGCGTGCCGGCGTCGAGTCCTGCTCATACTATTTTCGTATCCCGGAAAATATAAATACTTGACATTCCATGCTTTCTTCAGATAGCAGAGTAAGCAGGACGAGGCGTTTCCCTGGCTTTTCCTTGGTATCCGTTGGACCTCTACAGGTCTGAACCCCGGATCGGTTTTCTCGATTCACCTCCACGCGGAAGCAAGAACGTTCCCCGGCGCATCCGCCGGGGACAACGACCCGCAAAAAGAGATGCCACATCACCGGCCCGCCGTGCAGGGCCGAACAAGGAACGCGTGTCTTCTTTCTGCAGCAAGAGTCGGCATCCCCGGCGACGAGGAGGTCATGATGAAGAAACTCCCGGTTCCGTTTCTCGCCCTTCTCTTTGCGATGACAACCGGTGTCGCTGCCGCGCAGGACATGGGAATCGTCACGGGCAGGGCGATACAGCCGGCGAAACGCGGGGCGCCCGAGAAACCCCGCAGCGTCAACCCCGTCCTCGATGCGATCAAGAAGATGTTCTCAGACTGAAGACCCGCCTTGCACGCGTGAAGGCCTGATCGGCGCCGCTGTCTCGCGGATGAGGATAGAGAGCGATGGAGAACCTCTGCCTGAACCATTTCGGGTTGAAAGAAAAGCCCTTTAAAGCTGGGTACGACCCGGGTTTCTTGTGGCTCAGCGCGAGTCGCAAGGCAGCACTCGACGCGCTGGCGCGCGGCGTTCTCGAGGAGAGCGGGCTCACCATCGTCACCGGGGATGCCGGCACGGGAAAGACCACCCTGGCAAACGCTCTGCTCGGCGAGCTCAGCGGCTGCGCCGTCGCGACCCGGGTCACCTATCCCGACGTCGAGGGACTCGACTTTTTGAAGCTGATCGCGAAAGCCTGCGGCCTCGGAGGCGGACCCCGGAGCCGCGAGGCCTTCGTGGAACAGTTCACCTCCTTTCTGCACAGCTCCTTCCTGTCGGGCAGGCGGGTCGTTCTGATCATCGACGAAGCCCAGAGGCTGCCGCCCGAATGCCTGGACGTGTTGCTCCGCCTCTCCGATATCCGGGAGAGCGGCTCACCGCTCCTGAAGCTCGTCCTGGTGGGGCAGACGAGCCTGGAGGATGTGCTGGCACAGGCGCAGGGAGGAGCGCCGGCACGGCAGATCGCACGCAGTTACAAGGTGGAAAAGCTGACGCAGGGGGAGGCCGCCCAGTACATCGCTCACCGACTCCTCGCCGCCGGGTGCGAGAAAGAGCTCTTTTCGCCCAGGGCCGTGCAAGAGGTGTTCGCTGTTTCCAGAGGAGTCCCCGCCCTGATCAACATGGTCGGCGATCTCTGTCTCTCCAGGACGTTCACCAAGGGGGAAAGCACGGTCCGGCCCGAAACCGTCAAGGAGTGCGTGAAACTGCTCCGCCTGCCGGACGAGAAAACGGAACCGGTGACAGAGCCGGCGCCGATGGCCCGGGAAACGGACCTGGCCGTGCAGCCCGCGCCGGGCAAGCCGATGACGGACAGGATCCGGGAGAGAATCGCGGGAATGCCGGCGTGGGCCCGGACTGCCTGCGCCTCTGCGATCGCTTTTCTGGTCGTTTCGATCGGATTGACCCTCGCGATGTTGCCGGGCACCCCGCCCGACGCGCGGCATGAAGAAGCAAAGAAGGACGCCGAACCTGCGGCAGGCGACAGGACCCGAAGGGTGACCTCTTCCCCGGGGCAAGCAAGTTCAGACACCCCCGCGCGGTTGACCGCTCCCGGGGCCGCCCAGCAGGGGGAAAGCACCCCGGTCACGAGGAGCCGTAAGGGGTCGAGGAAATCGACGGATCAGGCGCGGCAATCCGCGGGCGAACGGCTGCAGGACCGCGACGCCCCGGCCGACGGCGGGGGGCGAGGCACATCGGCGGACGGCGGGGGTTCTGCGAGAAGGGAGTCGGAGAGGCCCGGGGCGCAGGACGTGGAGTCGGGCAGGGTCATCGACTGGCTCATCAAGAAGCGTGCGGAGCAGAAATAGCCCTGCTGCAGGGTCTCCCATGAATGCCGCTGCGAAGCGAAAAGCAGGCTTCCCCGCGTTTCGGGCCGCGAGCATCCCCCGCCGTGTCGTCCTGCCGCGCAACTTCCGGTTCATCGGAAAAA
>CAZPCN010000093.1:4287-6457 GCA_964585095.1 uncultured Syntrophaceae bacterium
AAAATCCCCCTCTGTCCCCCTTTTTCAAAGGGGGATGAAGGGGGATTTCCTTCTTCGCTTTTGTTCTTCCTGTACCCTGTACCCCGCTATCCCCAGAGCACCAGTCCCGTCTCCTGCTTGCCGGCCAGGTTGCGGTTCCAGGGCAGCACGCGCACGCCGTAGAGGTGGGGCCCGTTTTCCTTCACGATGTAGACGCCCGTGAAGCTGAGGATCCCCGAGGCGTCCTTGCCCATCAGCGTCAGCGGCACGCAGTCGGGCTCGCCGATGAACTCCTGCCCGTCCCGTCTCCCGATGACCAGTTCTGCGAGCACCTCGTCGGGCTCGAGCTTCCCCGGGTCGACCCGGACGCTCACGACAAAGGGGTTGCCCACGAAGACGCAGTCGCCCGTGATCCCCTCGACGCTCACCTCGAGCAGGCGCGTGGCGGAGAATCGCATGGGGACCTTCCGCTTCCAGTCGGCCACGTCCTTCGCCAGGCGGAACCCGTCTTTCACGAGATCCAGTTCCCGTTCGGCCGCGGGGATGTACATTTTGGCGTAATACTCCAGGAGCATCCGCTCCGTGTTGAACTGCGGGACCAGCGTTTCCATGGACCGTTTGGCCATGCGGATCCACTTCTGCGGGATTCCCGAGGGGTCGCGGTCGTAGAAGAGAGGCGCCGTCGACTCCTCCAGCAGGGCGAAGAGAGCGTTGGCGTCAGCCTCGTCGGAGACGGGGACCTCCTCCGTGAGGTCCCGCACGACGGGACCGATCACCCAGCCGTTCGTGCCGTCGTAGCCCTCGGCCCACCAGCCGTCGGAGACGCTGAGGTTGATCGCCCCGTTGATGGCCACCTTCATGCCGCTGGTGCCGCTCGCCTCCAGGGGCCTGCGGGGGTTGTTGAGCCAGACGTCGACGCCCTGGACGAGGTAGCGCGCCGACTCGATGCCGTAGTCCTCGATGAAGAAAATCTTGCCCCGGAACCGCTCGTCGCGCGTCATCTCGATGACCCTCCGAACCAGGTCCTTCCCCATCTGGTCGTTGGGGTGCGCCTTGCCGGCGAAGACGATGTGGACGGGCCGCGTCTCGCTGGAGAGGACCCTCTCGAGCCGTTCGAGGTCGGAGAAGAGCAGGTCGGCGCGCTTGTAGGGGGCGAACCGCCGCGCGAACCCGATCCAGAGGGCCGCGGGGTTCATCCGCCCCAGCACCTCCTCGCGCCAGGTCTTGGAGTACCCGTAGGCCACCCAGTGGCGCGAGATGTGCTCGCGCAGGTAGTTGATGAGGTTCTGCTTGAGCTCGTAGCGCACCCGCCAGAAGACGGAGTCGGGGATGTTGTAGACCCGTTTCCAGCGCTTGGGATCGCCGATGCTGCGGTCCCAGTCGAGACCCAGGTAGGTGTCCAGGACCTCCTTCATCCGCGGCGCCACCCAGGACATCATGTGGACGCCGTTGGTGACGTACTGGATCGGGATGTCGGAGTCGTGGAAGCCCTTCCAGACGTCGCGCCACATGTGCCGCGCAACCGCCCCGTGGAGCCGGCTGACGGCGTTGCTGCGGTGGGCGAACTTCAGGGCGAGGTTGGTCATGAAGAACGGCCGGTCCTCTCCGATCTCCTTGCGGCCCAGGTTCGAGAACTGCGACCAGGTGATGCCCGTGCGCTTGACGAAGCCCGAGAAGTAGTACTCCATGAGGTCCTTGCTGAAGCGCTCGTTGCCCGCCTCGACGGGGGTGTGGGTCGTGAAGACGGTGCTGCCGCGGACGACCTCCTCGGCCTCGTCGAAGGAGAGCCCCTCCTCGGCCATGAGCTTGCTCACCCGCTCCAGGAGCAGGAAGGCCGAGTGGCCCTCGTTGATGTGCCAGACGCGGGCCTTGATGCCGAGTTTCTCCAGCAGCCGCACGCCCCCCATGCCGAGCAGGATCTCCTGCTCGATGCGGGTGCGCTGGTCGGCCGTGTAGAGACGGTCCGTGATCTTGCGATCCTGGACGGTGTTGCGGGTCACGTCGGTGTCGAGCAGGTACAGCGAGATGCGTCCGACCTTCACTTCCCAGATGCAGGCGTGCAGGGTGCGGCCGGGCAGCTCGATCGCGATCTGCACCTCGTTGCCGCGGTCGTCCTGGACGATCTGGACGGGCATGTTGGAGAAGTCGCTCTCCACGTACTCGGCCTGCTGGATGCCGTCCTTGTCGATGG
>CAZPCN010000094.1:0-6435 GCA_964585095.1 uncultured Syntrophaceae bacterium
ACCGGTGGGGACGGCTCGATTTCCTCGTCCACTCCATCGCCTACATGCCGAAGGATGACCTGCAGGGCCGTGTCGTGGGCTGCTCTCTCGAGGGGTTTCTCATGGCCATGGACATCTCATGCCACTCCTTCATCCGGATGGCGAGGCTTGCCGAGCCGCTGATGAGTTCCGGAGGCTGCCTGCTGGCCATGAGCTACTACGGCGCGAACCAGGTGGTGAAGAACTATAACGCCATGGGCCCCGTCAAGGCTGCCCTCGAGAGCTGCGTGCGCTACCTAGCGGCCGAACTCGGCCCGAAGCGGATTCGCGTCCACGCCCTATCCCCGGGACCCCTGAAAACAAGGGCCGCCTCGGGGATCGGAAAGTTCGACGAGCTGCTCGAACTGGCCGAGGAAAAATCCCCGCAGCATCGTCTCGTGACCGTAGACGACGTGGGCGCCATCGCAGGATTCCTCGTCAGCGACCACGGCGATGCCCTGACGGGGAACGTGACCTTTGTCGATGCAGGCTACCACATCGTCGACTAGCGAGCGCGATTGGAACCGGCCGTCGATGTCGGCCGATCTACGCATTCTACGAAGAGCTAGCGCTCCATGGTCTACCGCGCGTGAGGATGGCACAAGGGCGCAAAGGGTTGAAGCAATTCCACGGATGACCCGTCAGCAGTATCGGTCCTCTCTCCATTTCCTGCACCGCCCGGTCCATCCTCAGAAAAATTGCACGCATCCGTTCTCCGTCGGCTTCTGTGCGGCGGATGAACGTGTCACGAGCCGATTGTCGAGCCGGCGCGAACCGATTGCGTACCGGAGGTAACGAGGATGAAAAGGGCACGCATTGGAATCCTGATGCTGGGCTTCCTCCTGCTATCGGGGTGCGGCGGTATCGGCGCCCCGGTCATCGTGCGCGATCGCTTCGATTTCACTGTAGCGATCGCGGAGTCCTGGAAAAGCCAGATGCTGCTCAACATCGTGAAGATCCGCTACGCGGACACGCCGGTCTTCATGGACGTCACTTCGGTCATCAATCTGGCCGGTGTCCAGAACACGATCAATGTTGGGGCCGGGTGGTCCTTTCCTCCCACCGCGAACTCGCAGAGCATCGGGGGATCCACCACCTGGGGTGAAAAGCCGACGATCACCTATGTGCCGATCAGCGGGGACAAGTTTACCAAGAGCATGCTGACCCCGATCCCGCCCTCCTCGCTCGTCGTCATGATGCAGGCGGGATGGCCGGCCAGGTTCCTGTTCACCCTGTGCGTCAAGTCAGTCAACGAACTGGACAACCGGACCCTGGCGCCCGCCTTTGCGCGCAACGAGGATCCGGACTACGGGCGTCTGGTCGATCTGCTGGAGAAAATCCAGAAGTCGGGGGCCGTGGGGTCGCGGATCGAGAAGAAGGAAAAGCAGGAGAGCGTGGTGCTCTTTTTTCGCCGGAAAGCGAACCGGAACATCGACCCGGAAATGTCGGAAGCGGGGCGCCTGCTCGGCCTGAGTCCGGGAACGTCTGAATTCAGGGTCATCTACGGGAACGCACCGACTCGCGAAGGGGAAATCGCGTTGCTGACCCGCTCTGTGATGGACATCATCCTGGAGCTGTCCGCACAGATCGAGGTCCCGCCAGAGCAGGCCGCGGAGGGGCGAACCTATGCCACATCGCCGGAGATCGGGGACGGAAAGGGGCAGAGACCGCCTTTCATACGGATTCGCTGCAGCAAGGAAAAACCGCCCGAAAGCTTTGTGGACGTCCAGTATCGCAACCACTGGTTCTGGATCGATGACAGGGACCGGCCCTCGAAGACCATTTTTTCGTTCATGATGATATTGCTCAGTCTGATCGAGACCGGTCAACCTCCACAGGCTCCCCTGGTTACGGTGCCCATCGGGTGACGGGCCGGATCCCGCGCAGAGGGAGTGTCTTCGAACGTCCGGGGAAAGGAAGGTGCAGAATGACCGCGGAGCACAGTCGCCTAGAAGAGGCGAGAGGGAAGAACGTACCCTGGAAGAAATGGGGGCCCTACCTCTCGGAGCGGCAGTGGGGTACCGTGCGCGAGGACTACAGCGAGACCGGGGATGCCTGGAACTTCTTCACGCACGACCATGCACGTTCCAGGGCGTACCGGTGGGGCGAAGACGGACTTGCCGGGATATCCGATGACAGGCAGAGGCTCTGCTTTGCCCTCGCGCTGTGGAACGGCAGGGACCCGATTCTCAAGGAACGCCTCTTCGGGCTCACCAACAGCGAGGGGAACCACGGCGAGGACGTCAAGGAGTACTACTTCTACCTCGACTCGACGCCTACCCACTCGTACATGAAATACCTGTACAAGTACCCGCAGGCGACCTATCCCTACGCAGACCTCGTGGAAACGAACCGTCGGCGCAGCCGCGACGAGATGGAGTACGAGCTCCTGGACACGGGCGTCTTCGATGGGGACCGCTACTTCGACGTATTCGTGGAATACGTCAAGGAGAGCCCGGAAGACGTCCTGGTGCAGATCACCGCCGTCAACCGGGGGCCGGAGGCGTCCGTGCTGCATGTCCTGCCGACCCTGTGGTTCCGCAACGACTGGGCCACCTGGGTGGCCAAGCCCTCGGAGAAGCCGGTGCTCAGGCAGCTCGGAGGGCCGGAGGGTGCGCAGGCGATCGAGGCCGTTCATCCCGTCCTGGGCACGTACCGGCTTTACTGCGAAGGGGATGTGCCCCTGCTCTTCACCGAAAACGAAACGAACCACGCAAGGCTCGGCCTCGATTACCCTGACGCGGGCCCGTACCTCAAGGACGGCATCAACGACTGCGTCGTCAATGGCAGACAGGATGCCGTCAACCCGCAGAGGACGGGAACGAAGTCCTCGGCGCACTATCGGCTGAGCGTCGCTGCGGGCCGGTCAGCCGTGGTGAGGCTGCGCCTGACCGGCCAGCCGCTCTCCGGTACAGTCAACCCCCTCCCTTTCGGGCCGGGCTTTGACGAGACCCTGAACGCGCGAAAGCGGGAGGCGGACGAGTTCTACCGGTCCGTTACGCCGCCGACGGTGGACCCGGATGCGGCCGGCGTGATGCGACAGGCCATCGCCGGCATGCTCTGGAGCAAGCAGTACTATTACCTCGATGCCGATCAATGGCTCGAGGAACACCGCGCACACCCCCTTCATCGCGGGAGCCGCTCCTTCCGGAACCGGGAGTGGTTCCACATGGTGAACGAGGACATCATCTCCATGCCCGACAAGTGGGAGTATCCCTGGTACGCGGCCTGGGACCTCGCCTTCCATACGCTGCCCATCTCGATCGTCGACCCGGACTTCGCAAAGGAGCAGATGGAACTGATGCTGCGGGGAGTCTACATGCACCCCAGCGGCCAGATCCCGGCCTACGAGTGGAACTTCAGCGACGTAAACCCGCCGGTCCACGCCTGGGCGACCCTGTTTTTACACCGAACGGAGCAGGCCCTGCGGGGCGAGACGGACCTCGACTTTCTCAAGTCCGCGTTCAACAAGCTCATCCTCAACTTCACCTGGTGGGTGAACCGCAAGGATCGGTTCGGCAAGAACGTCTTCGAAGGCGGGTTCCTCGGCCTCGACAACATCGGGGTCTTCGACCGCAGCGCCCCGCTTCCCACCGGGGGCTACCTCGAGCAGGCGGACGGCACGGCATGGATGGCCCTCTTCACACAGAACATGCTCGAGCTTTCCGCGGAACTTGCCGCCCATGACCGCACCTACGAGGACATGGCCTTCAAGTTCGTGGAGCATTTTCTCTACATCGCCGCGGCGATGAACCAGCCCGGGTCCGACGGAATGTGGGACGAAGAGGACGGCTTCTACTATGATCTCCTGCGGTTCCCCGACGGCGGATCCACCCGTCTCAAGGTGCGTTCCATGGTGGGGCTTCTGCCCCTTTGCGCCACGACGGTGATAGAAAAATGGCAGCGCGAGCGCAACCCACGTGCGACGGCAGCACTCGTCATGCGACTGCGCCAGATGCCGGAGCTCCTGGAGGCCATCCATCCCACGGGGCCGGGCAACCTGGGGGTGGCCGAGAGGGGGATCATGGCCCTGGTCAACCCGGAGCGGCTGCGCCGGATCCTCTCGAAGATGCTGGACGAAAGCGAGTTCCTGAGCCCCTTCGGGATCCGCTCGCTCTCGAAAGTCCACGAGCAACACCCGTACGTGTTCCACGTCAACGGCCAGGAGCACCGCGTGGACTACCTGCCCGCCGAATCGAACACGGGCATGTTCGGGGGCAACTCCAACTGGCGGGGCCCCATCTGGATGCCGGTGAACGTCCTGATCCTCCGGTCGCTCCTGAATTTTTACCTCTACTACGGGGACGGGTTCAAGATCGAGTGCCCGACGGGCTCCGGCCGGATGATGAACCTCTTCGAGGTGGCCCGGGAGATTGCCTGTCGACTGACCAGAATTTTCCTGCGTGACGGGCAGGGCAGGAGGCCCGTCTATGGCGGGGCGGAGAAGTTCCAGTCCGATCCCCACTGGCAGGATCACATCCTGTTCTACGAGTATTTCCACGGCGACAACGGTGCAGGGCTCGGTGCCAGCCACCAGACAGGCTGGACGGGCCTGGTGGCGAAGATCATCCAGCTCTTCGGATGGCTCGATCCAGAAAAAGCCTTGGCGGTAGGCAAGGGGGCGGCCTTCACCGCCGCGCAAGTGGGACAGGGGAAATCGTGAGGGGCCGTACAGGCTCAGCAGGAAGGAGGTGCAAGAAACGTGACCCTACCGGCAATGGCAAGCGAGTCACATTTGTACTTCGAGCGGGGCGGGCCTGCCTACCGACTCATGCACAGGATAGGCGTGATCAAAAAAGAACCTTCCATCGCCCGGAGGATCGTCATCTTCCTGGCCCTCACGTGGTTTCCGCTGCTCGTTCTTTCATTCCTCGAGGGCGTCGCCCTGGGACCGACGCCGGAGCAGTCTTTCCTGCTCGATTTCGCATCCTACGCCCGCTTTTTTGTCGCGTTTCCGATGATCATACTCGCGGAGGCCGTCATCGGCCCGCGATTGACGGTTGCCGGGCTCCACTTCGTGCACTCCGGCCTCGTCCGGGAGGAGGACTATCCCGCTTTCGATTCGGCCGTTGAGAAGGTCGAATCCCGGCGGGAAGCGAGGCTGCCGGAGTTAATCATCCTTGGTGTTGCCATCTTTGGCGCCTGGTCCATGACCGCGGCGCTCTATGCGCAACACGAGACAAGCTGGCACGTCATCCGGACAGACAGCTATATCCGGCTGTCCATGGCCGGGGTATGGTACCTCATAGCGGCAGTCCCTCTTCTTCAGTTCATGTTCTACCGGTGGATCTGGCGGCTTATCATCTGGACGGGGTTTCTGCTGGACATGTCCCGGTTGAACCTGCGGGTGTCCGTGACGCACCCGGACCAGGCGGCGGGACTCGGATTCCTGGGACCGGCCCAGGTGTCGTTCGGGACCCTGGCCTTTGGCCTGGGCAGCATCCTGAGTGCGAGCGCCGCGTTTCTCATCGTGTTCAAGGGCGCCGACATCGAGACCTTCAAGATTCCCTTCTTCGGGTATCTCGCGATCGTCAACCTGGTCTTCCTGGGGCCCCTCCTGGTTTTCTTCCCCCAGCTGGCACGAACGCGCAGGCAGGGCCTCCGCGAGTTCAGCGCCCTGGCGAACCGGTACGATCAGGCCTTTGTGGACAAGTGGGTCAAGGGGAAAGTGCCGGCAGACGAGCCGCTTCTCGGAACCGGCGATATCCAGTCGCTGGCGGATCTGGGAAACAGCTTTCTGTTTGCCCGGCAGATGAAGCCGATCCCTTTCGACGTGCGGACGGTTCTGCAGATGTCCGTGCTTGCCGCGGCGCCCATGCTTCCCCTGCTGCCGCTGGTCATGCCGGTCGCGGACATCCTGAGGCTGCTTTCCAAGGCGATGCTGTAAGAATCGCTGCCTCCGGCAGAGCAGGCATGCAGACCGGGGAACTCACTGGCTTTCGTTTTCCCTTGAAGCAAGGAGGTACCACTGAGGACACGTGACATGGAAACGAGAATTTCGTGACGAACGAGGATGGCGGAAAGGGTGAGTAAATCACGGGTTGTTCATGTCAGCAGAGCAGTTGCGGCACTTTTCCGTAAAGCAACAGGATGCCGACGAAAAGCGGACTTCAACGGGCAATCGTCAGAAGATGCAAAGTCCATTGATTTTGAAAAAGAGCAGGCTCCCTTATATACGTGTCCGAAGTATATCCACTCGACGGGAGGGACTGACGAGTCCCGATACGGCTGACACGAGCAGGGCAGTATAGGAGATGCACAAATGAATGCACGCGTGACAGTCCTGGGAGCGATCCTAGTCATGCTTTTACTCGCAGGATGCGCGACGACGGGCGGTTCGGTATCGGGGGGAAGCGATGCGATCGCGCTGGAGCTTCGCCAGATTGACGAATCGGTACTCGGCAGCGAGCGTCTCAA
>CAZPCN010000095.1:0-6430 GCA_964585095.1 uncultured Syntrophaceae bacterium
AAAATCCTCCCCAACCCTCCTTTTCCAAAGGAGGGTGCTGAAGAGCTTCCCCCTTTGCAAAAGGGGGAGAAAGGGGGATTTTCTCCGATCGATTCGAGCCGTTTCTTAGGAGGAGCGCCAGCGACGAAGCAATCCCTTGAATCCATTGAGATTGCTTCGCTTCGCTCGCAATGACCCTGCAGGGCTGTTCGCTGCGGTCCGCGGCGGGTGCAGGATTTCGAGGTTTCAGATGGGGGATACGACGAAGACCCGGCAGCAGCTCATCGATGAGATCGCGCTCCTGCGCCGGAGGATCAAGCGGCTGGAGAAATCCGAGCTGCAGCGCAGCAAGGCGGAAGACGCGCTGCGGGAGAGCGAGGAAAAATACCGCAACCTCGTCGAATCCACCCTGGATCTCATCTTCGTCGTCAACGAGCAGGGGACCTACACCTACGTCAATCCCCGGTTCGAGATCGTCACGGGGTACGCGGCCCCGGAACTGGTCGGCAACCCGTTCACCGATGTCGTCGCGCCGGAGTACATCGAGGCCACCATCGAGCGGTTCAAGAAAGGGATCCGGGGCCAGGACACCCCTCCCTACGAGGCGGAGCTGCTGCACAAGAACGGGGAGCGGGTCCCCGTGGAGTTTCTCGTGACGACCCAATACGACGGCACGGGTCGGGCAACGGGACGCTTCGGCATCGGCCGCGACATCACGGAGCGCAGAAAGGCCGACGATGCCCTGCGGCAGATTGCCGCGGATCTGGCCAAGGCGCAGGAACTGGCCCATGTCGGCAGCTGGCGCTACGGCAGGGACACGAAACGCTCCCTGTGGTCCGGGGAGATGTTTCGGATCCTCGGGCTGGACCCGGGGCAGGCCGAGGCGTTCGACGGCAACCTCGAGCCGTTCGTCCATCCCGGCGACTGGCCCCGGCTGTGCGCCTCGATCCGGGCGGTGCTCGACGGAACGCCCTACGGGCTGGAGATACGGGTCCTGCGGCCCGACGGAACGACACGGCACGTCTTTGCGATGGGAGAGGCCGAGCGCGGGCCGGACGGGAAGGTCAAGGGGTTCTTCAGCACCATGCAGGACATCACCGAGCGCAAACAGGTGGAGAAAACCCTGAGGGAGCAGCAGGAGAAGCTCCGGACGCTCTCGGTACAGCTCTCGGAAGCCGAGGAGAGCGAGCGGCGAAGGATCGCCCGGGAGCTGCACGACCAGGTGGGGCAGAACCTGACGGTCGTCGGGATCAACCTCAACGTGCTGACGTCCCTGCTGCCCGCGGAGGGCATGAACCCGGTGCCCGCGAGGCTGCTCGAGGATTCCGCGACGCTGGTCGAGCAGACCACGGAGTACACCCGCAGCCTGATGTCGGACCTGAGGCCGCCGGACATGGACGACTACGGCCTCGTCGCGTCCATCCGCTGGTACAGCGAGCGGTTTTCCCTGCGGACCGGCGTCGGGGTCGTCATGGAGGGCGAGGAAATCCGCCCCCGGCCCGCGGCCGCCGTCGAGAACAACCTGTTCCGCATCGCCCAGGAGGTGCTGACCAACATCGGCAAGCACGCGCGGGCCCGCACGGTGAAAATCGGCATCGATAGCACGGAGGGCCGGCTGAGGCTGCGCATCGAGGACGACGGCATCGGCTTCGATCCGTCCCGGGTGAAGCAGGCGGGAGAGCATCACGGCTGGGGGCTCATGACCATGGCGGAGCGGGCCGAGGGGATCGGCGGCCGTTTCACCCTCGAATCCCGGGAGGGCAGGGGGACCGTCGTGTCGGTGGAGGTGACCCTGTGAGCATCACCGTGTTTCTGGCCGATGACCACACGATCGTCCGGGACGGCCTGCGCTACCTGCTGGAGGCGCAGAAGGACCTCCGCGTCGTCGGCGAGGCGGGCGACGGCCGCGATGCGGTCCGGAAGGTGAAGACGCTTCAGCCCGACATCGTCATCATGGACATCTTCATGGCGGAGCTCAACGGGATCGAGGCGACGGCGCAGATCTGCCGGGAGTGCCCCTCCACGCGGGTCATCATGCTCTCCATGCAGTCCTCGTCGGAGTCCATCCTGAGAGCCCTGAAAGCCGGGGCAAGCGGCTATCTGCTGAAGGAGTCGGCGGGCCGGGAGCTGGTCAATGCCATCCATGACGTCCACGCGGGCCGCCGCTATCTGAGCTCCAAGGTGTCGGACCAGGTGATCGGCGCCTACCTCAACAAGACGGAAGAAATCCGCGACCCCCTGGCCGCCCTCAGCCGCAGGGAGCGGGAAGTCCTGCAGCTTGTCGTCGAGGGCAAGACCAGCGCCGAGATCGCCGACACCCTCTTCCTTTCCGTCAAGACGATCGAGACCTACCGGAGCCGCCTCATGCAGAAGCTGGGCATCAAGGACATCCCCGGTCTCATCAAGTTCGCCATCCAGCACGGCCTGACCTCCCTGGAGTAGGGCGCGCCCCGAAACGGCCACATTTCCGCCTTCCCCCACAGGGAATATCAAACTTCCCCTACAGACGAACCCCCTCTTTTCGGCTACGGGTAGCACGATGAACCGGGTGCGCTCCGGCGGGGCGCAGCCTCGCGCGGCGGGACGCCTGCCCGATCCGCTTCCCGCCGTCATTCTTTCACCGGGAGAAGATCCGACATGAATATCCCGAAAAACGTTCAGATCTGCGAGTGCTGGGCCAGAGACGGCATCCAGGGGCATCCGCAGATTATCCCGACGGAGAAGAAAATCGAGATTATCAACCGGATGATCGACGTCGGGTTCAAGCGTATCGAGGTGACGTCCTTCTCTCACCCGAAGCTGCTCCCGCAGTTTGCCGATTGCCTGGATGTCCTGAAGGGGATCAACCGGAAAAACAGCGACGTCTCCTTTATCGCCATCGTACCGAACGAAAAGGCCCTGGACCGGCTGCTCGAGGCCTCCGAAAAGGGATACGGGGTCCACGAGATCACGGCGATCATTTCGGCCAGCGAGGATCATCTCCTCGCCAACCTCGAGATGACATTCGCCGAAGTGATGCCGGGACTGTCCAACATCGTAAAGCGGGCCAGAAAGAACGGCCTGAACGTCATCGGCTGCATCGGCACCTCCTTCGGCTGCCCCCTGGCCGGCGACGTCCCCATCGAGAAACTGATCGAGTTGACGGACTGGTACCTCCAGCAGGGCGCCACCTCGATCATGCTCGGCGATACCACGGGGGAAGCCAACCCGAGACAGGTGAGGGCCGTGTATCGCCGCATGCGCGAGCTGTTTCCCGACGTGAACTTCATCGGCCATTTCCACGACACCCGCGGGATGGGCCTGGCAAACACCTTTGCCGCCCTGGAGGAGGGCGTCGTGTACCACGACGGTTCGATCGGCGGCATGGGGGGGCAGCCGGCAACGCGCAGGCCCAAGTACCACAAGGGCTATACGGGGAATGCCTGCACGGAAGACATGCTCGGCATGATGACGGAAATGGGGATCGACACCGGACTCGACATCCACCGCGTCCTGGATCTGGCGCGGGACATCGAAACAGTCTGCGGCGGCAATCTCCGCGGACAGGTGACCCGCAGCCGACCGGTGAGGCACAGAAGCAAGAGCGTGCTGACCCTCGAAGGGCTGCACGCGGGCCGGGAGCTTCCCGCCGCCCTCGTTTCCGCCGGCCGCAGGATGTCTGTCGAGCCGATGGATCCGGAGGCCATCAAGGAATGGATCGTGCGGGATGCACTGGAAAAGAATTGGCCGCTGCCGCAGCGCATGAAGATCAACACCGGGGCCCTCGCAACCAGGGGGGAGTTGGACAGGAAGACCGTTCTCGTCACGACGCTTTCCGTCCTGAAGAAGGAGGGCGCAACGGCCTGCCTGAACGTTCTCAGCCAGAAATCGAACGGCGACGTCTATCTCGATGGAACCGTAGAGCTCCAATTCTGAAAGGGCGGCGGCGTATGGAAAAACCGGAACTCGTCTTCTCCGATCTGGGCGTGGGGAAGAAATTCAGAACCCTCACCTATCCGGTCACCAGGGATCTCGTGAAAACATTCATCGACGTCGTGGGGGACGATAACCCCCTGTACGAAAAGGGGCTGAAAGAAGGCGCGATTGCCCCTCCCGGTCTTGCGGCCATCTACGCGCGGCTCTCCTACCTCCAGGATCATCGCATGCCGGCGGGAGGTGTCCTGGCGAAGCAGGAATTCGAGTTCGCGGCCCCGATCCGCGTGGGGGACACCCTGGCGGTGAACGCCGAGGTGGTCGAGAGCTATGTGGACGAAAAGGCCAGGAAGAGAGTGACGCAGTTGATCCATGCGAGAAATCAGAAGCACGAAGTGGTCACAACCATTCGTCTCTCCGTCATATGGCCCAAGTAAAGGAGTGAACCATGCCGGCACACGTCAAGGTCGGGGACACCCTGCCGAGCCTGGAGAAGGTGATCAGCCAGGAACGGATCAACCGGTGGGCGGAACTATCCGGCGATTTCAACCTGCTGCATGTGGATCCTGCCTATGCCGCGAATACCCCCTTCAAGGGAACCATCGCTCACGGCCCGATGTCTTTGGCATTTCTGAATGAATTCATGATGAAGTGTTTTGAGACGGATTGGCTGAGCGGGGGGATCCTCGCGGATGTCCGCTTCGTGTCGCCCATTCGCCCGGGAGACCGGATAACCGTGAAAGGATTCGTCACGGCGATCTCCAATCGGCACGATCGGCAGTATGCGGAGTGCGAGTTGTCCGTGGAGAAGCAGGACGGGACGAAGGCCGTCATCGGGCGGGCCGTTTCCCCGGTGCGGATAGCCGGATGAACCGTGAAAAAAGACATGGCGGGAGTGCAGCGTGATGAACATCGTAGCCGCGGAAAAGGCCGTCGGCCTCATTGAATCGAACCAGCGGATCGTGCTTCCCCTCTGCTGCGGCCTGCCCCAGACCCTGGTGGAGGCGCTGGTCCGGGATCATGCGCGACTGACGGATGTCGAGATCGTCAGCGGCCTCCAGATCCAATACCCCTTTCTCGAGAAGGGGCTGGAGCGATCCTTCTCCTACAGGACGTGGCAGTGCGCCCCGCCGATCCGGGGGCATCTGAAAAGGGGAACCGTGAAATACATCCCCATGCGGCAGGGGGACGCGGTTCGCGTGTTCTCGAGAAACGGCATCTGGCCGATCGATGCGGCCCTGATCCAGGTCTCGCCGCCCGACAAGAACGGCTACTGCAGCCTGGGGGTCTCGATCGGGCACACGCTTCCCCTGGCGCGCCAGGCGAAGATCGTCATTGCCGAAGTCAATCGGCAGATGCCCCGCGTGCTGGGCAAGGGGTTCATCCACGTCTCCGAAATCGACTGCGCCGTCGAAACCGACCGCCCGCTGCTGGAGTACACGTCGTCGGGAAAGCAGGAGGAGCGCGAGGTGACGATCGGCAAACATGTCGCCGATCTCATCGAGGACGGCTCCACGCTCCAGATCGGCATCGGGGCCATCCCGGATGCCGTCTTGAGTCATCTGGTGAAGAAAAAAGACCTTCGTTTCTATGGGATGGGGATCGACCGATTCGTCGACCTCGTCGAGGCGGGGGCTGTGGAACAGACAAACATGCCGAGTATCGTGGTCACGGAAATCCTCGGCACAAAGAGGGTCTTTCAATTCGTGCACGACAACCCGATGGTCGAGGGAAGGGCCCTGCCGGAAACCATCAACTCGAGGGTGGCCGGACAGATAGCCAACTTCTGCTCCCTGCTGTCGGCCATCGAGATCGATCTGACGGGCCAGGTGAATTCGGAAACGGTGCGGGGCTCCCAGGTCAGCGCGATCGGCGGAAGCTTCGATTTTCTCCAGGGGGCCCTGTTTTCGGAAGGGGGAAAATCCATCATCGCCATGACATCCACCACGCCGGACGACCAGTTTTCGCGGATCGTGCCGCAGCTGCCGTTGGGCTCCGCCGTGACCATCCCGCGCCATTCCGTCGATTATATCGTGACGGAGTACGGGGTCGCCCGGATACAGGGCAAGTCTCTGCGCGAGCGGGCAGGCATGCTTGTCGACATTGCGCATCCCAAATTCAGAGATGCTCTCAGGGCGGACATGAATGCCCTGTACTGACGGCTCGAACTCTCCGGCAGGGAATAATCCTTACATCGTGATACAGGGAAGCGGCGTGGTCCCGTCACGATCCAGGTTGTTTCATGTCTTCCCGGGCCTTGACGGACCGCAAGCGCCGAAGGATTGGAAGGAGACCGTAAGATGACGGAACCCGAGAAGCAATCGACCCGCCGCCGGAAAAAAGAACAGGAGTACCGGGAGAACCGGGAGCACTGGCTTGCCGAAGAGCGGAAGATCCGCGAGCTGTGGGAGAGGGCTTACAACCCGGGGGGCCAGGCCCAGAACGACCGGCTGGCCCAGCAGGGCAAGAAACCCCCGCGTCAGCTCGTCCGGCAGCTCATCGACCCGGGGACGGAGTTCTTCGAGCTGAGCCGCGGCGC
>CAZPCN010000096.1:0-6004 GCA_964585095.1 uncultured Syntrophaceae bacterium
GACGACGCAAGGCGCCTCTACTCCGTCACCCTGGCCGTCACCAACCGCTGCCGCTTCCGGTGCTGGCACTGCTACAACGCGGGCCGCAGCCAGGAGGATCTGCCCCTGGAGGTGTTCCGGTCCCTGGCCGCGGAGCTGCAGGGACGGGGGGCGGTCGTGGTGACGCTCACCGGGGGCGAGCCGCTCCTGCGGCAGGACCTCGAGGAGATCTGCCGCGCCTTCGACGAGCGCTCCTGCCTCGTCGTGGGGACGACGGGCGAGGGCCTGACGGTCCGGCGGGCGCGCAGGCTCAGGGAGGCCGGCGTCTTTGCCGTGGGCATCAGCCTCGACAGCGCCGACCCGTCGGAGCACAACGAGCGCCGGGGGCGCAGGGACGCCTACGGGATCGCCCTCGATGCCCTGGCGTCGGCGGGCGCGGCGGGCCTGTACCCCTACGTCGTCTCCGTGGGCACGCGCGAGTTTCTCGAACGGGAGCGGTTCTTCGGTTTCCTGCGCCATGCGCGTGAGGCGGGGGCCCTGGAGGTCCACCTCCTCGAGCCCTGTCCCACCGGCCGGATTGCGGGACGCAGCGACGTCGTCCTGACCCCGTCCGAGCGCAGGCGCATCGTCGGCTACCAGCGCGAGGTCGCCCGGCGGGAGGATCTGCCCATCCTGTCCACCTTCGCCTACCTCGAGGGGAAGGACGCCTTCGGCTGCGGCGCGGGCCTCACCCATCTCTACGTCGACGGCAGCGGCGAGCTGTGCCCCTGCAACCTGGTGCCCCTGTCCTTCGGGAACGTGGCGCGCGAGCCGCTGGGCGACATCCTCGAGCGCATGGGGCGGCATTTTGTCCGGCCCAGGCCGTCCTGCGTGGGGCGCATCCTGACGCAATTCGTCGACGGCAACCCCCTGCCGGTCCGCCCGGAGGTCTCCGAATCGATCTGCAAAACCCATCTGCCGGCCCGCCACGCCCTGCCCCTCTTCTACCGGACGCGGATGGGACGCGGTCCCTCGGCGGGCAGCGCGGAGCTGGCCGACGCGTACGACCGCATCCACGGCGACTACGACGACTTCTGGCTCTCCGGGGCGGGAAGGCCCGTGCGGGAGCTGGTCGCAAGGATGGCACTCGGGGGCTCCGAGACCGTCTTCGAGGCGGGCTGCGGCTCGGGCTTCGGCACGGCGCTGCTGGCGCGAAAGCTCAAGCGGGGCGGCCGGGTCATCGCCGCCGACATCTCCGGCGGCATGCTCGACGCGGCGCGCAGGCGCCTGGCCGGCCGGGGGTACGGCACTGTGGAGTTCCTGCACGGGGACGCCGTGGAGGCCCTGTCCGGTCTGAGAAACCTCGATGCCGTCTTCACCTCCTGGGTGCTGGGGTACATCCCCCTGCGGCCCTTTTTTGCCGCCGCGGCGAGGGCCCTCGCACCGGGCGGGCGCCTTGCCCTGATCGTCCACCGGGAGAATTCGCCGGAGCGGGAATTCGGGATCTTCTCGTCCCTTGTCGCCCGCGACCCCCTCGTGATGACCCGGCGGGTGGCCTTCGATTTTCCCCGCGACGGCGCCCGCCTGGAGAGTCTTGTTGACGAGGCGGGACTTGCAGTTGTAAACAGGTGGGAGGGCAGCGCCGTGTTCCGCTACGCAACGGCCGACGAGGTCCTGGACCACCTTCTGAAGTCCGGGGCCGGCACCGTGTTTTACGACGCCATCGACCGCTCGGCGCGGGGCAGGCTGACCCGTGAATTCCTCGAGCTCCTGCGGCAACAAAACGGGAAAAGGAAGACATTCCAGGTCCGGCACGATTACGTGGCCTGCATCGCGGAGCGCAGGCGATAATCGGCGGGCCGGGGCCTGATCATGGATAGATCATGAAAGGTCGTGCATGAACTGCGGCAACTGCGGGGCCCCGATGACCTTCGTCTGGGACCGCGATCATTTTTTCTGCGAGTACTGCAAGACCAGCGCGCTTCTCCCCGGCGCCCTTTCCGACGTCCGGGTGGTCGACGAGAAGAGCGGTGTCGACTGCACGCTCTGCAGTGCGGAGATGCAGGTCGGCACGCTGCAGCGGGAGCGGGTCCTGCAATGCGCCGGCTGCCGGGGCTTGCTCATCGAGCAGGAGCGGTTCCTCAAGATCATCACCGGGCTTCGCGCCGCGGCGACGGAGCCCCCGGTGATCCCCGCCCCCCTGGATCGCGGCGCCCTGCGCCGCAGGATCCGCTGCCCGCGGTGCAAGGGCGTCATGAACACCCACCCCTACGGCGGGCCGGGCAACATCGTCGTGGACAACTGCGAGAGCTGCCGCCTGGTGTGGCTCGACACGGGGGAGCTCAAGAACGTGATCAATGCCCCGGGCAGCGACCGGGGCAAGCCGCCGGCAAAGGACGCCGACGCGCCGGCCGACTGACGCTGCCCGGGCGGTGCTGGATGGCGCGTACCCCGACCGATGGCCGGTGCGGAGGCGCGATCCCGGCGCGCGGGAGGCGAGGCAACCATGGTCGAATATGGGCTGATCGCATCCAAGTCGTCCGAGGTGCTCATGGGCATCATCGGACAGCTGCAGGGCCTCTGGGACGCGATCCCCTTCGGGTCTCCCGTCGCCGTGGGCGTAGGGCTCGCGGCGGCGATCTATCTCATCTTCCGAAAGCGATGAAAGTGTCTGTCGGCCTATGAGCACGAAACAGTCTTCCCTCTTTGTCCGGCTTTTCTGGCTTGCCCTCATCGCGGCGGCGGTTTTCTACCTGTGGCGGGAGGTGCCCTGGGTGAGCCGGCTCTTCCAGCCCGAGAAGGCGGCCGCCCCGCGCACCGTGTCGGCGCGGGGGGACCTGGCCGCCGACGAGAAGTCCACGATCGAGCTGTTCGAGAAGGCCAGGGAGTCCGTCGTCTTCATCACGACAAGCCAGCAGGTCCGGGACTTCTGGACCCGCAACATCTTCACCGTCCCCCGGGGCACCGGGTCGGGCTTCATCTGGGACGACAAGGGGCACGTGGTCACGAACTTCCACGTCGTGGCGGGCGCCTCGGAGGCCCGCGTCCGCCTCTCCGACGGCCGCGACTACAAGGCGGCCCTGGTGGGGGCGAGCCGCTCCCACGACCTGGCGGTGCTGCTCATCGGCGTCGGCTTCAAGGCGCCGGCCCCGGTTCCCCTGGGAACCAGCAGCGACCTGAAGGTGGGCCAGAAGGTCTTCGCCATCGGCAACCCCTTCGGCCTGGACTGGACGCTCACGACGGGCATCGTGTCGGCCCTGGACCGCTCGCTGGCCGCGGAGAACGGCGCCACCATCGAGCACCTCATCCAGACCGACGCCGCCATCAACCCCGGCAACTCAGGCGGGCCGCTGCTGGATTCCGCGGGGCGCCTGATCGGCATCAACACGGCCATCTACAGCCCCTCGGGCGCGAGCGCCGGGATCGGCTTCGCCGTGCCCGTGGACACGGTCAACCGCGTCGTGCCCGAACTCATCGCCCGGGGAAAGTACATCCGGCCCGCCCTCGGCATCGAGGTCGACGAGGGGATCAACCGCGTCGCCCGGGCCCAGCTCGGCATCGAGGGGGTGATGGTCCTGAAGGTCGCCCCCGGCTCGCCCGCCGAGAAGGCCGGCCTGCAGGGCGCCCGCCGCACCGCCGACGGGGGACTCATCCCGGGCGACATCATCACCGCCATCGAGGGCAAGGCCGTCGAGAACGTCGGCAAGCTCTATGCCCGCCTGGACGACTTCAAGGTGGGCGACACCGTGAGGCTCACCGTGATCCGGGAGGGGGCCAAGCGGGAGGTCGCCGTGATCCTGCAGGCGGGAAGCTGAGAGAGGCGAGCGGGAACGAATTCCCGGAAAAGCAAAGGAGGGAGCGACATGTTCTTCGAGGAAATCGAGGTCGGCAAGGTCTACAAATCCCCGGTCACAAAACCCATCACGGGCACCGAGATCGACCTGGTCGCGCAGATGTCAGGCATGGATCTCCCCGGCTTTCTGGACGCCGAGTTCGCGAAGAGCAAGGGGTTCAAGGACCGGGTCACTCCCGGCATCTACGTCATGGCCAGCATGATGGGGCTCATGGCGAAACACGGGTTTCTCGCCGACGCGATCTGGGTGTCCGCCACGGACATCGCCTTCAAGACGCCGGCCTTTCCCGGGGACCGCCTCTCGGCCGAGGTGGAGGTGGTCGGCAAGAAGGAGGGCAAGCGGGGCGGCCCCGTGACGTACCGCTGGACGGTGACGAACCAGGACGGCAAGCTCGTGGCGCAGGGGGTAAACACCTGACTGTTCCCCGGCCGATGATCGCCCGGCGGGCGATCGGGAAGAGGACGGAATCGAGCGGACCCCGGAGGAGGAGCGGAGGATGGAGGGCAAGGCCATTCAGGACTATTACCCGGACGAATTCGCTCACTGCTACGGCTGCGGGCCGCGCAATGAGCAGGGCATGAAAATCAAGAGCTACTGGGACGGCGAGGAAGCCGTCTGCCGCTTTACCCCCAAGCCCTCGTATTCGGGGGGAATGCCCGGGTTTGCTTACGGCGGCCTGATAGCCTCGCTCATAGACTGTCACGGCGCCGCCACGGCATCGGCGGCGAAACTGAAGGCGGACGGCTTTGCGCTGGGGGAGAAACCGCCTTCCCGTTTTGTTGCGGCATCCCTGAAAGTGGATTACCTGAAACCGACGCCCCTGGACACGACGTTCGAGTTGCGGGCCAGGGCGAAGGAGATCAAGGGCCGGAAAGTCACGGTCAGCGTCACCTTGTCGGTCGAGGGGAAGGTCTGCGCGACGGGCGAGGAACTCTTCATCCAGCTTCAACAGTGGTCGGTTCAGACCGGGTACCCCAAGCCGGTCGACTGACGGCCTATCCAGAGAAAGGAATCGGGCATGAAAAAATCGCTGGGCGCCAACACGATCCTGTACCCCACGCCGGTGCTGCTCGTGGGGACCTACGACGCCGCGGGGAAGCCGAACGTCATGACCGCCGCCTGGGGCGGCATCTGCTGCTCGAGCCCCCCCTGTGTCGCCGTCTCGCTCCGGAAGGCCACGCACTCCCACGGGAGCATCGTGCTGCAGCGGGCCTTCACCGTCAGCGTCCCCTCCGAGAAGCACGCCGTCGCGGCCGACTACTGCGGCATCGTGTCGGGAAAGAGGGTGGACAAGTTCGCCGAGACGGGCCTCACGGCCGTCCGCAGCACCCTGGTCAACGCCCCGTACGTCGGGGAGTTCCCCCTCGTCCTGGAGTGCCGGCTGCTCCACCAGTTCGAGCTGGGGCTGCACACGCAGTTCGTCGGCGAGATCCTCGACGTCAAGGCCGAAGGCGACATCCTCGACGCCAGGGGGGTGGTGGACGTCGAGAAGCTCAAGCCCTTCTTCTTTGCCCCCGAGTCCAACGGTTATTACGGCACGGGCCGGCGGCTGGGGGATGCGTTCTCGATGGGCAAGGCCGTGAAGAAGAAAAGCCCGTGAGGGAACCGTGCGGGCGGCACAGGGAGGTGCATTCCGGATGAGCGCGGAGATGCAGGACGCCGTGTACCGGCGGATCGTCGAGCAGACGACCGATGCGGTCATCTTTGCCGACCGGGAAGGGCTCATCCGGATCTGGAACCGTGGGGCGGAGGCCGTGTTCGGCTTTCCCGCCGCGGAGGTCCTGGGGCAAAGCCTGGACATCATCATCCCCGAGGAATTGCGCAAGCGGCACTGGGAGGGCTACAACAGGGCCATTGAGGCCGGCAGGACGCGACTGGGAAGCCGCGTCCTGGTCACGCGCGGGCTCCACCGGGACGGCTCCCGGCTCTACGTCGACCTGAGCTTCGCGGTCATCGTGGACGATGGGGGGCGGGCCGAGGGGGCCCTGGCCGTCGGCCGCAACGTCACGGAGCGGTACCTGGCCGACAGGGCGCTGAGAAAGCGGGTGGCCGAACTCGAGGGCGGGGGAGCACCCTCCGGCTGAAACGTTTCGATCCGCGGCAAACCGGGACCGGGCCGGATGATGGACATTCGCAGCGAGGAGACAGCGGCATGCAGATGACGGATATCCCCTTCGGGACGACCGACTGGT
>CAZPCN010000097.1:0-5989 GCA_964585095.1 uncultured Syntrophaceae bacterium
GAGAAATCGATCTGCCGCGGTCTTGTCTTGATCGCTGTCTGTGCCATGGTCCGCTCCTCCTTTCCGTTGTTTGTTGCCCGGTATTTTGTTCGCCCGGTGTTTGTACGCGCTGCGTCGATCAGCCGATCAGGTTTTTCACGACCTCGGCCACGGGGTTCGTGGACAGGGACACCAGCACCGCGTACATCGCGAAGCTGCCGACGGCCTCGCTCATGTAGATCTTCTCGTAGCGCTGCTTGAGCGACAGGATGCAGAGCCCGCCGATCACGATGACACCCAGGTGGAAGTAGGGGAAGTTGTCGGCGCCGGCCGCAACGTACTCGGCAAAGCTGAAGGTTGCCGTGATCAGGACGATGGCCGCGGTGAGAATCAGGGTGGAAAGCGTCTTTTTCATTTTGAGGTCCTCCTCGGTTTTTCCATTCTGTTGCCTTATCCTATAGAAAGGAGCGTGCCAGGATGGGGGGCGGAGAGCAGATAAATTGCAACCATACAATGTAATTGATGAATATTGAAGTTCACGAGGGGCGGGCGGGGCTCTTCCGCGAGCCGGAAAGGGCCTTTTCTTGAAAGAAATGTTCAACGGCGTTTAACGAAACGAATTGCGGCGGCGTCCGGAATCAACCCCGGGGAAAGCCGATCGACCACGAGAAGAAAAAGGGTTCCGGCGGATGCGGCCGGAACCCTTGCTTCACTTGTTCGACTGGAACAAAGTCCCGCTTTCACGGGCATGGCGGATCAGAGGGGGGATCCTTCAGATCCTCCGTCGCCTTGAGTTTGCTTCGGTCGCTTACACCCCCTCTTAAGAAACAGCTCAAAAATGGGTCATTACGAGCCGAACCTCGTGAGGCGTGGTAATCAACGATTCAGAATGAAATAACGTGCCGCGCTTCGCTCTTCATGAACAGCCTTGAGGGTCATTGCGAGCAAAGCGAAGCTCAATCAATTCAGGAGATTGCCGCGTCGGGCTCGCGCCCTCCTCGCAATGACTGATCGGCGCTGTTTCTTCCATCGATAACGCCGAACGAAGTCGGGGCCGGTTGCACGCGATGGCGACGAAGGGTCAGGCTGTTTTCTCGAGCAGCTCGATGCCCTTGCGGACGCGGTGCAGCGACTCCTCGCGGCCGAAGATGTCGGCCAGCTCCACGCCGCCGCCCGGCGTGAACTGCTTGCCCGACAGGGCGGTGCGTAGCGGCCAGAGGATCACGCCGCTCTTGACCCCCTTTTTCTCGATGAGGGAGAAAACCGCCCGGTGCAGCGTTTCGTGGTCCCAGGGCGACAGGGCCTCGAGCATCGGCAGCAGGGCCCGGAGGCTCTCGAGCGAACCCTTCTCGTCGGTCTTCATCTTCTTGCTGACGTAGAGCGCCGGCGGGTACTCGGGCAGCGCGTCGATGAAGTCGAGCTGCCCCGGGATGTCGGAGAGCTTCTCCGTGCGCTCGTGCAGCACCCGGCTCACCTTGACCAGATCGAGATCCTCCCGCCTGACGGCCTTGCGGATCCAGGGCAGCGCCGCCTCGTGGAACTTCTCCAGGGGCATCTCCCGGATGAACTGGCCGTTGAGCCAGGTGAGCTTGTGGACGTCGAAGATGGCGGGCGAGCGGCTGATCCCCGAGAGGTCGAAGGCCTCGACGAGCTCCTCGAGGGTGAACTTCTCGCGCTCCGTGCCCGGGTTCCACCCCAGCAGGGCGATGTAGTTGACGATGGCCTCCTTGAGGTATCCCTTTTCGATGAAGTCGGCGTAGGAGGCGTCCCCGTCGCGCTTGGAGAGCTTGTGCTGGGCGTCGCGCATGACCTGCGAGCAGTGCACGTAGTGGGGGATTTCCCAGCCGAAGGCCTGGTAGAGCAGGTTGTACTTCGGCGTCGAGCTCAGGTACTCGTTGCCGCGGATCACGTGGCTGATCTCCATGAGGTGGTCGTCCACGACGTTGGCGAAGTTGTACGTGGGCATCCCGTCGGACTTGACGAGTACCTGGTCGTCGAGGGTCGTGTTCTCCACGGTGATCGTGCCGAAGACCTCGTCCTCGAAGGTGGTGGAACCCATGGAGGGGATGCTCTGCCTCACCACGTGGGGCAGGCCCGCGTCGAGCTTCTGCTTGATCTCCTCCTTCGAGAGCTTCTTGCAGTGGCCGTCGTAGCGGAAGGGCAGCTTTCGCAGCTGCAGGCTCGTGCGCAGCTGCTCGAGACGCTCCTTGTCGCAGAAGCAGTAGTAGGCCACGCCCTTCTCGATCAGCTCCTCGGCGTACTTCCTGTAGATGGGCTTGCGCTCGTGCTGGATGTAGGGCCCGCAGGGGCCGCCCTTGTCGGGCCCCTCGTCCCAGGTAAGCCCCGTCTCCTCGAGGGTGCGGTAGATGAGTTCCACGGCGCCCTCGACGATGCGCTCCTGGTCGGTGTCCTCGATGCGGAGGATGAAATCGCCGTGATTCTTCTTCGCCCACAGGTAGGCGTACAGCGCCGTACGGAGGTTGCCGACGTGCATGTAGCCCGTGGGGCTGGGTGCAAAACGGGTCCTGACTCTCATGGTGTACCTTCCGTAAAAAAAACCGGATGCCGGAGCGTATCCGGCATCCCTGGGTTCGGTCTTTAATCTGCAACGCTTCCGCGGGCTGCCGGAAGTGTCCTATCCTGCGAAATTGTATAGAATATCCGGTGTGCCCTGTCAACCGGAACCTTGCCTGACAGGATGCTGACCAGGGCACATCCGTCGTGAATGCGGAAGCTGGGAAGCTCGGAGAGGCTGGCGCCAATTTCACCATCTTCTTCCGAGCTTCTTAACTTCAAAGCTTCCTAACTTCTATCTATTCCGGGCGCCTTGCATCTAAGCAATTTTAACAGCCTGCTAGTGTCCTGTCCCGGAAATACATTCAATAAGTGTCCGGGCGGGATTGCACTTCATTCAAAACAGTCATCGCGAGGAGGCGCAGCCGACGTGGCGATCTACGATTGAGAAATCTTAAAGAATATTCTCTCAACGGAGGATTGCCGCGCTTCGCTCGCAATGACGATTATTTTAGACTCAGCAAGAAGCTGGCTTGAATATCATTGTAAATGAACTTCTGAGACACGACACTAGAACTCCTCCAAGATCTTGGCCTTCTCGAGCTTGCGGATCTTCTCGAGGGCGCGGTTCTCGATCTGGCGGACCCTCTCGCGGGTCAGCCCGAACTTCCTCCCGATCTCCTCGAGGGTGCGGGGCTCGTCGTCGGCGAGGCCGAAGCGCAGGCTCAGGATCTCCTGCTCGCGGGGCGTCAGCTCGTGGAGGATCTCCGTGAGATGCCCGGTGAGGGCCTTGCGGTCCATGGGCAGAAGCGGCATGAGCCCCCCGTCCTCGTAGGGCTCCTCCCGCACGGGGCTCTCCTCGCTTTCCTCCAGGAGCTCCGCCATCAGCTGGACGTCGTCGATGTCGACGTCGAGCGACTCGGCCACCTCGTCGGGCTCGGGGTCGCGCCCCAGTTCCCGCCGCAGCCGCTCCCGCGCCTGGGTGTACTTCGAGATCACGGGACGGACCTCGGGGGCCTGGTGCCGGATGGCCTGGGTGATCGACTGCCGGATCCACCAGCGGGCGTAAGTGGGAAACCGGACCCCGCGGCGCCAGTTGTAGCGCTCCACGGCCTTGAAGAGGCCCATGTTGCCCTCCTGGATGAGGTCCAGCAGCGACAGGCCGTAGCTGCGGCTGACGTAGTGCTTGGCGATGTAGACGACGAGCCGCAGGTTGGCCTGGATCATCCTCTCCCGCGCCGCGGCGTCTCCCTTCTCGATGCGCCGGGCCAGTTCGATCTCCTCCTTCGGGGTCAGCAGCCGGACCCGGCCGATCTCGCGCAGGTAGTGCTGCACCGGGTCGAGGGAGACGTCCTCCCGCCGGGGCACCGGCGGGCTTTCGACCTCCGGGGGCTCCTCCTCCACCGAGACGCGCACGTGCTCCGCCTCGAGCGAGTCGAAGATCTCCACGAGCTTGCGGCGGCCTTCCCTCTTCTTCACCGGTCACCCCTTTCCCTGCCGGGCCCCTCCATGGGGTCCGATTTACAGGCACATCTTACCCCATTTGGGCGGCCGATGGAATGCCTCATTTTCACAGACGTTTTCAGGCTTTACCGTGCCCGCGCTTTGTAGTAAAAGGACTCTCGAAGCGCTCAAGGAGACAGCCCGTGCCGCGGTTGAAGCCCCCCCAGATCAGCTTTCGCGCCGCCGCCATGATTGCCGAAGGCAAGCGAGGGCAGAGCCGGGTCGCCGACTCGCTCAAGGAGAGCGAGCACCTTTTCCGGACCCTCACGGAGAAGTCCGTTGCCGGCATCTACGTCGTGCAGGACGGCCAGTTCCGCTTCGTCAACGCCAACGCCGCCTCCTACGCCGGCTACTCCGCCGAGGAGCTCATCGGCAGGAAATCGGACTTCATGGTGCACCCCGAGGACCGGGAGGCGGTGAAGGAGAACGCACGGGCCATGCTCCGCGGGAACCGGGCCTCGCCGCACGAGTTCCGCATCGTCACGAAACAGGGCCGGACCTGCTGGATCCTCGAAACGGTGGCCTCCATCACGGTGGACGGAAAGCCGGCCATCCTCGGCAACTCCATGGACATCTCCGAGGAGAAGCGCACCCAGGAACAGCTCCGGGAATCGGAGACCTGGTACCGGACCCTCTTCGAGACCACGGGAGCCGCGACGATGATCCTCGAGGAGGACACGTCGATCTCGCTCGTCAACCGGGAGTTCGTCAAGCAGTTCGGCTACACCCGGGAAGAGACGGAAAACCGCAAGAGCTGGACCGAGTTCATCGATCCCCGGGACGTGGACCGCATGCGGGAGTATCACCGCCTGCGGCGGATCGACCCCGAAGGGCCCCCGAAGAACTACGAGTTCCGCTTCATCAGCAAGGCCGGCGAGGCCCGGAACGTTTTCCTCACGGTGGACCTCATCCCCGGGACGCGCAAGAGCATTGCCTCGCTCGTGGACATCACCGAGCTCCGGAGGGCCGACGAGACGCTCAAAGTCCGGGGCCTGGAGCTGGAGAACAAGACCCGCGAGCTCGAGGAGCTCAACGCGGCGCTGCGGGTGCTGCTGAAGCGCCGCGAGGAGGACCGCAACGAGCTGGAGGAAAAGGTGCTGACCAACGTCAAGAAGCTCGTCCTTCCCTACATCGAAAAGCTCAAGAAGGGCCGTCCCGACCCCGTCGCGAGGACGAGCATCCTCATCCTCGAGTCCAACCTCCGCGACATCATCGCCCCCTTCTCCAGCAAGCTGTCCTCCCTGCACATGAACCTGACGCCGCGGGAGCTCCAGATCGCCAGCCTGATCAAGGAAGGCAAGACCACCAAGGAGATCGCCGAATTCCTCAACGTCACGCCCAGCGCCGTCAACATCTGCCGCCACCGCATCCGCCACAAGCTGGGCCTCAACAACCGCAAGATCAATCTCCAGACGTACCTTTCGCAGCTCCCCTGACATATTACATTTCATGTAATATTCGAGTAATATTCTTCTAATATTGATTTTTCGTCGGTTTCGCCATACAGCGCATGCAGTCTTTGTAATTTGTTCCGGTTTCACGGCCGGGTTGCCACGGGGGATCCGATGGCGGAGAGGGCAACCCGGCATTCCAATCCCGGAGTGGTTACAGGAGCCGAATTCTTTCCCGACCGCACCGACCCCGACCGGGCGGCAAGATATGTACGGTCGAAGGGCGGTTGCCGCGCTGCGGCCATCGCCCCGGGTCGAACGATAGAAAACGGGGACTTCCACTGCCCGTCTACTTGAACGGGGCCGGGCCACGCCACCCGGCCCCGCCTCCTCATCCGCACCGTCATAAACGCGTTGTTCGCGTGCAGATTCAGATCTCAAACCGGACGCATCGGGACGCGGGGACGTGCATCCTCCAGGCAGCGGAGGGCTTACGGCCCTATGGTCCCGGCAAAAAACGGAAACAACAGGTTGGACGAAACAAACACAACCAGGAGGGACTGGACTATGGCAATCAAGAAGATTTGCGTGTTGGGAGCGGG
>CAZPCN010000098.1:0-5983 GCA_964585095.1 uncultured Syntrophaceae bacterium
CCACGAAGAGCGCCTGGCCGCTGCCCTTGAGGGCGAGGTAGATCTTCCCCGGCTCCACGTTGCTGACGAGCGCGATGGCGTGCGATCCCTCGAAGTCGTTCACGGCGAGCCGGAAGGCCTCCTCGAGCGCCATCCCTGCCATGAGGTAGCGCTCGACCTGCAGGGGGATGATTTTCGTGTCCGAGGTGATCTCGGGGGCGATCTCGTAGCCGAAGGCCGACTCGAGCAGGGAGCGCAGCATCTGGTAGTTGTCGATGTCGCCGTTGAGGACGACGCTCACCGTCCAGCGGCCCGGCCCGTAGGCGGGGTAGAACTTCATGCCCGGCACGAGGGCATCGGCGAACGTTGAGGCGATGGGCGCGGGGATGGCGCACAGGCCCGCCGGCGGGATCTGCCCGCCCGTTCCCGGCGCGCAGAGGGTGTAGCTGCTGATGGGGTGGCAGTTCTCCTCGGTGATGGAGCCCACCGAGGCCCAGCGGGTGTGGGCGAAGGTCGACTCGGAGATCGTGGCCTGCCGGGCGAAGGCGCGGAAGATGCGGTCCTCGCGGACAGCCTCGCGGAGCTTGCGGACATTCTCGCCGAGCTTGCCGATGATGGAGGCCGTCTTGTAGACGAAGGAGAGCCAGACGCCCCCGTCGGGGTGCCGGTGATCGGCCGCGAGGATGGAGCCGTTGAGCAGGTCGCGCTCCTCGGAGCGGCGGCGGAAGTCCTCCTGGAGGCCCTGTTCTTTCAACTCCTCGACGACCCGCTCCAGGGTCTCGCGGTCCTTCAGCGTGAGCGAGACCTGCAAGCCCGCCGAGTCTCGCCCCCGGACCTCGAGGCGGTCGATGCAGTTCAGCAGGAAGTTCACGCGGCCATACTGGGCGAAGCTCTCGGGGGCGAGCTCCCCCGGGTTGCCGGCGGCAGCCAGGTGCAGGATCTTGCCGACGTTGGCGAGGATGTCCATCTCGAGGCCCCAGAGGACGTCTTTCAGGAGGATGAGGCGGCCCGTGATGATCTCCATCTCGGCCGTGGCGAACCGCCCCGCCTCGGCTTCCAGCAGGGCCTCTTCCCCGGCCAGGAAGGCCGCCATCTCGGGGACGAGGGCCTGCAGCGATGCGGCCTTTTCGGGATGAAAGAAAAGGGCCTGGAAGTGAGGCTCCTGCCGCAGCAGGACGAGGTCCTGATCCATCTTGCCGAGCGGGCCTTCGCCTGCGAGGTAGCCCTCGGGTTTGAGCCTGCCCGCGATCACTCTCGAGAGCGGCGCCTTGCGGATCTCGGCAAAGCAGTGCGCGAGGTTGGCGCCGGCGTCGACGGCGGCGGGGGCGGGCCCGCCCTTGACGGCCAGGATGCCGGCGATCCCGCAGCACAGGCGCGTCTCGTCCGCGGGGAAGAGGATGATCGAGAAGGAGGGGGCCCGGCGGGGAGAGCGGCCCAGGAGCAGATGCCACCGCGCAAGAAAAGTCAGAAGTCTCTTGAAAGACGTTGCGATCATGATCACCTCTCGGATGCTGCCGACCCCGGGGGCCATCCCGTCAGCGGCTGTGCTCCCTGCACCCGGGGCGGCTCCCCGCGGGGCTTGTCCCTACCCCCGGAAGGAGGGCAGGGCGTCCAGGGCACGGGATTCGACAGCGTCCACAACGGACTGAAGCCAGGCCGTACCGGCATCCACGGATGGGCGGTCCAGGGCCTGGATGAAGGCGATATAGTCATCGGCCCCCTTCTGGAGCCTCTCATCGATCCTGTCCAAGAACAGGTTGCGGCCGAGTTCTCCGATCGAGTCGTCAGCCAGGCCCGCCAGCCTCTTCTCCGCCTCGGGCCAGTTTTGCAGGAGCTCCCGCTGGAACCTCAGCAACAGCGCCTTCGACTTGTCTTTGAGGACGCTCTCGGCCACGGCAACGGATTCCTCCATCTTCGCGGCCAACGCTCGCAGGCGGCTCAGGCGTTCTTCCACGGCCCCGTCGAGAACCTCCAGGGCGCCCTCGTAGAGCGCAGAGCCCCCTTCGAGGGACTGGAGGAACGGTCTGCGGACGTGCACGTACCACTGCCTCAGGGCCGCGAGGTTGCCGATGTAGAGAAGGTTGTTGCCGACCTTGCGACGGATCTCGCGGTACAGCCCGGGGTGGCGGGGGCGCTCGGAGCGCAGGACCGACCCCTTGAGCAGCATGCCCCCCCGCGGGCAGTCGTCCTCCCAGACGGTGCCCGCCGCGATCAGCGTCCCGTATCCCAGCCTCACGGGTCCCACGAGACCTCCCTGGCCCCCCAGGAAGATCGGGGCCTGGCGGAGCATGACGCCGCAGGGGACCTCGCCGATGAGCGACGCCGTGGCCTTGTCCTGGTTCGGCGTGTAGTTGAAGTGGATGTAGGAGCTCCCGACCTCGCTGTGGTCCTTGCGGCTCGTGCCCCCGGCCATCAGGCAGTCGCAGAAGTTGACGAGGCTCCCCAGGGTCACGAAGGGGAGGAGGATGGTCTGCTTGAGTCCCACCGCGTGGGCGCCCGAGGCTTCCTCCTCGAGGAGGCACCCCTCCCGCACCTGGGCGCCCGAGCCCATGGAGGAACGGGCCAGAAACACGGAGCGGGCGAAGAATCCACCCTTGAGCTCCACGCCGGGGCCGAGCCGGCAGTCCACGACGGTCGCGGGGGATTCGTACCCGATCTTCGCGCCGGGACCGATCGACGTTTTCTCCCCGGCCAGGCGGGTCCCCGGGTACAGGACGGTGCCCTTTCCGGAGATGCGCTCCACCGCCACCTCGTCGCCGATGCAGACGGCCGGTGGGACGGGGATGGATACCCCTTTGTCGATCAGCGCCAGGATCTTTTTCGGGAGTTCCGTGATCATGCGGTTTTCTCGCGGGGCGTCCTTTAACCCCCGATACGCTTCAATTATCGTGCCTTGCGGCCGAACATCTTCAAGAAAAGCTCGTGGATCCTCGCATCGCCCGTCAACTCGGGGTGAAAGGTGGCCACGAGGACGTTCTTCTGCCTTGCCAGCACGACCTTGCCCCGGTAGCGGGCGAGCGGCTCCACACCGGGGCCCGTGCTCAGGATTTGCGGGGCCCGGATGAACACGGCGTGAAAGGGCTCCGGCCCGAGGGCGTCGCCGGAGATGTCCGCCTCCCGGCTGTCAACCTGGCGGCCGTATGCGTTTCGTTCCACGTCGATGTCGATCAGGTTCAGCAGCTCCTGCCTGCGTCCCCCGAGGCGCTCGGCCATGACGATGAGCCCCGCGCAGGTGCCGAACACGGGATTCCCCGACGCCGCAAATTCCCGGATCGGATCGACGAGCCCGAAGTCGGCCATGAGCTTGCGCATCGTCGTGCTCTCGCCGCCGGGGATGACGAGGCCGTCCACCTCGTCGAGTTGCGAAGGCAGTCGGATTTCCACGGCCTCGGCGCCCAGCGCCTGAAGCATCCGGATGTGTTCGCGGAAAGCCCCCTGGAGGGCGAGCACGCCGACTTTCATGAAGCGGTCCCTTCGTTGCGCGGGACGCCTGTCCGGGGCGGGACCCCGGCGCCGGTGTTCCCTGCTTTCGTGTCGGACGGGGAAGGGCCGGGAGGGCGCAGGTTGCAGAGCGTTCGGTCAGATGGCATGGGACCCGACAGTGTCTATTTTGCTTTCCCGCAGGGAATTCCCAGCGCGGTCATCTTCTTCTGGAACGTGTTGCGGTTGATTCCCAGGAAGGCCGCCGCCGCGGACTTCACGTTTTTGTTGCGCTTCAGGGCGATCCGGATCAGGCCCCTCTCCACGAGTGCGAGGACCTCGTCGTACACCTGGCTCTTGGCGCCTTGGCCGGCCGACAGGACAGTGATCAACTCCTCGAGCTTTTTCTCGAAGATTTCGTCGATACCGGGCAGTGTCGATGCCGTTTTGCGTGTGGGCGCGGCCTTCGTGGCGTTCATGTCCTCTCCTCTTGCCTGCGGTGCTTGCGCTGCGGGCTCCGATGTTGTTTCACGATGCGATCTTCATGGCGGCGACGACCAGGAGCAGCACCACCGCGGTCCAGGCTGCGTAAAGGTTCGCACGGTTTTCCCCGGCCGCCTCGAGGATCTGCGGGGCGCCTTCCTCGACCCGTTCGGCGTCCACGCGGGCCAGCACGTCGCGAACGAGGTCGCCGAACCGCCCGTAGGCGTTCGACAGGACGTAGAAGCCCTTGGTCGTGGTCAGCACGAGGTAGACCTTCCTGCGAACCGCGAGGGCGCCCACGTGGGTGATGTCCGCCCAGGCGAGGGACCTCTGCCTGAAGAATTTCGTCAGGACCAGGCCCGCGTCGCCGACAGCGACCTTGCGCAGGGCCGATTCGACGGCGACGACGGCCATGGGGACGAGCGCCGCGACCAGCAGGACCCGCTCCGCCGTTGTGCCCGGCCCGACGGTTGCCAGGACGAGGACGGCCAGCAAAAGCAAGGCGTCCAAGGCCAGCGGCACGACGAGAGCCCTGTTGATGGTGTAGATCCGGGTTGTCATGGGTTCCAACGACGGGTGTGTTTCCGTCAGTCCTTTCGCCGGAAGGTCCCGCTCTTCCCGCCCCGCTTGAGCACGAGCTGGATGTCCGAAAGGGTCATGGCCCTGTCCACGGCCTTGCACATGTCGTAGATGGTCAGCGCCGCGGCACTGACGGCCGTGAGGGCCTCCATTTCCACTCCCGTGCGGCCCAGGGTCCGGACCGTTGCCTCGATCTCGACCACGCCGCGGCGGGCATCGGTCCGAAAGCTCACATCGACGGCCGTGAGTTCGAGGGGGTGGCACAGCGGGATGAGGTCGCTCGTTCGCTTGGCCGCCATGACGCCGGCGATTTTCGCAACGGCCAGCACGTCTCCCTTGGCGACCGATTGCTCCTCGATGGCCCTCGCCGTTTCCGGTTTCATGAACACCTTTCCCCGGGCCACGGCCTCCCGGCGGGTCGTGCGCTTCTCCGAGACGTCGACCATCCGGGCCTTGCCTTTTTCGTCGAGGTGCGTGAACTTCGGCATGCTCCACCCGCGACGGCGGGATCGTCCGCCGCAAAAATAATGGCGTAAGCTAGCACAGAAGAAAAGGCCCGTCAAGGCGCTTGGCTCGGGGGTTCCCCCGCAGGGAGGGAATGCGAAAGCCCCCGGTTTCATTGCGCAAATCCTGGCCTTCGAGGTGTACCATTTTCGTTACGAATCGATTCCTCCGCCCCCGCCGTCACCCCGGTGAAACGATTCGCGAGCGAACGGGCTCGCCGAAAAAAGTCCGGGCCAGGCGGTCGAACCGCTCCGTGAGGTCCGTCGTGAGGAACTCGCGCGTGCCTCCCCGCGAGATCCTTCGTTCCATCTCCGGGTGGCGCCGGAGGTAGTCCGCGAGCTTGGCGGCGACGATGGGGCCCTGCTCGAGGAGATCGACGCGGGCGGGCAGGTTGCGCCGGATCGTCTCGTAGAGGATCGGGTAGTGGGTGCAGGCCAGAAGCAGCGCGTCGATCGTGCCCGCCTCGGCCATCAGTTCCGCCAGGTATCTTCGCACGATCATCTCGGCCCCTTCCCAGTCCTGTTCCCCCGCTTCGATGATGGGCACGAGCAGCGGGCAGGCCTTCTGGAAGACCCGGATGGCGCGGTCGAGCTTCTCGATCTCGCGGAGGTAGGCCTCCGAGGCGACGACCCCCTCCGTGGCGAGCAGCCCCACCCTGCGATACCCCCTGTCGGCCACCTCCTCCACGAGTGGCCGCACGACGCCAAGGACGCGGCGGTCGGGGAAAGTCACGGGCAGGTATTCCTGCTGGATTCGCCTCAGGGCCTTGGCCGACGAGGTGTTGCAGGCGATGATGACGAGGGGGCAGCCCCGGCGGAACAGGTACTCCACGGCCTCGAGGGTGAACCGGTAGACCACGTTCTGGGAGCGGCTGCCGTACGGGGCGCGGGCGTTGTCGCCCAGGTAGACGTAGTCGTACTGCGGCAGCGCCTCGACGGCGCGCCTCAACACCGTGAGCCCCCCGAAACCGGAGTCGAAAAAGCCGATCATAGAAAAACCAGGGTCCAGGGTACAGGGT
>CAZPCN010000099.1:0-5893 GCA_964585095.1 uncultured Syntrophaceae bacterium
GTCTCCATGTACTGCCTGAGGTCGCCGGCTTCCGAGACGGCGTTGTGCACGGCGACGATCCCGCCCGGAGCGAGCTTCGCCGGGTAGAGCTGCCGGAAGTATTCCAGCTGCCCGTCTTTGTCGGCGTCGAGGAACACGAAATCGAAGGGCCCCTTGAGCCCCGGCATTTCCTTGTGGGCATCGCCCCGGACCAGGGTGATTCTCCCGGCAAGCCCCGCGTCCCGGACGTTTTTCTGCGCGACGGCGTAACGCCCGGAGTCGATCTCGATCGTCGTCAGGCGGCCGCCCGTCTCTTCCAGGCCCAGCCCCATCCAGATGGCCGAATACCCCTGCGACGTCCCCACTTCCAGGACGCGGGTCGCACGGGTGGCCTTCACCATCAGGCTCAGATACTCGGCATCCCCGCGGGGGGTGCTCCAGTAGCGGCCGATCTTCGATTCCATCCTGTCCAGGACCCTTCGGATCCGCGCCGGGTCCGCCTGGGGGATCCGGCTTGCGGCCTGCTCCGCCTGTCCCGGAGCGGGAGACGCGAGCGCCCCCACGGCGACGAGCCCCATGGCGGCCGTGCAGAACTCTCTTCGATTCAAGTCGTTCCCTTCCGGCATATCCTTTCCCTTCACGTCTGTCACTTCTTGCACTTGCCTCACTTCCTGCCGTGCAGGCGCCACGCCGCCAGCCCGGCTGCGATGGTTGCGAGCCCGACGAGGCTCTCCAGCGGCCTCTGCGCGACGGTGAAGACCGTCATCGCGGCGACCCCCGCAAGGAAGAGCCATGGGACGAGCGGCCAGCCGGGCACCTCCATCTTCGCCCCCTCCCTCGATTTCAGGACAATCAGGGCCGTCACCGCCGCCGCCGTACTCAGGCTGAGGGTGAAGCCGATCCAGGTGAGCAGCGCCTCGAAGGTTGCGCTCCAGAGAAAGAAAAGAGCGAGGCCCGCCTGGACGGCGATGGCCGCGCGCGGCGGACCGGACACGACGGCAAGCCGCCGGGGCAGGTAGCCGTCAGCCGCCATCTGCGCGTAGACGCGCGGCCCCGCCATCACGAGCGACGAGACGCTGCTCACGAGAACGAGCGCGATGAGGCCGGCCACGGCTTCCTCCAGGACGGCGCCGCCCACGGCCCGCGCGGCGATGCGCCCCACCTCGAGCCTGCCGGCCAGTTCGGCCGCCGGGGCGGCGAGGACAAAGGCGGCGTTGAGGGCCAGGTACAGGACGGTGACCAGCGCCGTGCCGAGGATCAGGGAGCGCGGGACCGTTCGCTCCGGATCCCGGATTTCGCCGGCGATGTACACCGCGGCATTCCACCCGGAGTAGCTGAAGGAAATCCAGACGAGCGATACCCCGAAGGCCGCAACGGGGAATGGGTGAGGGAGCTCGGCGGGGGGCGCTTCGCCCGCTGCGAGGGAAAAGGCGGCAAAGGCGGCGATCAGGGCGACCTTGAGCAGGACCGCCCCGTTCTGCACCTGCGCGCCCCGGCGGACCTCGCAGGCGTGCACGGCGGCAAAGGCCGCAATCAGGATCGACCCCGCGGCCGCCGGGGAGAGTCCCCCGAGCCAGGGCCTTGCATAGGTCCCGAACGCGAAAGCCGCCGCCGCGAGCGGGGCCGAGAAACCGACGAGCAGCGAGAGCCAGCCCGCCACATACCCCGCTGCCGGGTGCAGGGCGCGGGATAGAAACCGGTATTCGCCGCCCGATTCAGGTATCCGCCTGGCAAGCGCCCCGTAACACACGGCCCCGAGAGCGGCCTGCACACCGCCCACAGCCCAGGCCAGGAGGACGTAAAGCGGCGACCCCAGATCCGCCAGAAGGAACCCGCTGGTGGTGAAAACGCCCGCCCCGATCATGTTGGCCACCACGAGCGCCGTTGCGCTTGTGAGTCCGAGGCTTCTTTGCCGTGTCACAGTGCGCTCCTGCCGGTTTCTCTGCGATCAACCCGTACGGCGAAAGAGAAAGTATAGGGGATGCGGTATGCGGCGACAAGCGATATCTGCGCGACTCGACCGCGAAAGTCGTTCCTTGAATCGGCAGGCAAGGTGGTTTACCATGGGCCCGAACGAAACCCGATCCAGGAGGGGGGCGATGAGCATGCAGGCAGTGATGCGGTGGGTGGTTGTGTGGGCTGTCGCGGGTCTTCTGTCCGGCCTGGCGGTCCTGCCGGCTTCGGCGAAGGAGCCCCTGCCCCCGAAGGGCAGAAGCGAGACGAAAACGGCGGCCTCCGGCGCGCTGGCCCCCCCGCTGGCCCTCGTGAACAAGTGGGACGGCGACTACCCGGTTTCCGCGCTGAGCCGACTTCCCCGGGGGCAGCAAAAAACCGTCGCCGGCTACATCGGCGACCGCTCCGCCTTTGCCGACGTGTGGAAGGCCTTCAAACCGGGTGAAAAGGTTCCCGCCGTCGATTTCAAGAAAAACATCGTCGTGTTCACACGCAACGTGAAATTCTACAACCGCAAGGCGATCACCAGGGTCACCCTGCTCGACGGGGTCATGGAGGTCCAGGGCATCGAGACCATGACCTCCGTGCCCGTGACGGACAAGGTGGCCATGGCCCTGGCCGAAGTCCCCCGCCAGGGGGTGAAGTCCCTGCGCGCAGGCGACAAGTTCATCGCCGTGAAGTAGCCGGGGACGGACGGCGGTCGAGCCCCGCGGCGGCGTGCCGAAACGGTGACGCAAATAACCCTTGACCCGGGAGGGGAAGCGGTGTAACATTCCTGCCATTGCTGCGGTGAGTAGCCCCGTTGCGATCTGGGCTGGATGTGAACATTTTGTCGTGTAGAGGTTGACCACCATGCTCTTCAAAGTGGTGGTTTTTTTATTTCTGCCGTCGTTTTTTGTCCGCCTGTGAAAATCTGCGAAAGGAGGACAAGAGCGATGTCAGAAGGCAACGTCAAATGGTTCCATGAGCGCAAGGGCTTCGGTTTCATCGAAACCGACGAAGGCAGTGACGTCTTCGTGCACTTCAGCGCGATCGAGGACAGCGGCTTCAGGACCCTTCAAGAGGGTCAGCGCGTACGCTTCGAGATCCTGCAGGGTCCCAAAGGCCCCGCCGCCTCGAACGTGAAGGCGCTCTAGGCCGTACGAATACGCGGGGGCACTTTCCTGCCATGGAAGCGGGAAAGTGCCTTTGCTTACTCTTCCGATTGATCCCGCCTCTGTGGTTCCATTGTCGGGGCCCTCGTGCCTGCCCCGGGAAGATTCGGAGGAAGACGAACGAAAGAATAGGAGGCGTACATGAACAGAAAACTTTACGTTGGAAACCTCTCGAGCGAAGCGACGGAGGAGGAACTGCGTTTTAATTTTTCCCAGGCCGGCAATGTCCTTTCCGTGAGCCTCATCAAGGACCGGATGACGGGCCTCAACAAGGGATTCGGGTTCGTGGAAATGGAAACCGAAGAGGGCGCCCAAAAGGCCATCGAGTCCTTCAACGGCGGGGAGCTTCACGGCAAGGTCATCGTCGTGAGCGAAGCCAAGCCCCCGAAGGATCGGCCGGCAGGCGGCGGCTTCGGCCGGGACAGCCGGCCCCGCCAGGGCGGATTCGGCCGGGGCCCGGGCAGGCCGGGCGGCGGCGGCGGGCGCCGCTACTAAATCCCATGGAATATCGGGGCGTCCCCTGCGGGGGGGGGACGCCCCGTTTCCCTTCCGGGAGCCGACATGAGAAAACCCAGGCTGGTTTTGATCCACCCTGCACCCGACAAGGACCGTTTGATCTCCAGGCGCAGGGCAAAATCCTCGGTTGCCCAGTTGAACCTTCCCATCCTGGCGGCCCACGCCGATGACCGGTTCGACGTGCGCATCCTCGACGAGAATGTGGAGGAGATCCATGTCGACGCCGTCGAGGCCGATCTCGTCGGGATATCTCTCATGACCTGCACGGCCCTTCGCGGCTATGAGATCGCCGACGGCTTCCGCCGCAGGGGAGTGACCGTCACCCTCGGGGGCATGCACGTTTTTTTCCTGCAGGAGGAGGCGCTCGACCACGCCGATGCCATCGTGGTCGGGGAAGGCGAGTATGCCTGGAACGACCTGCTGGATGATTTCCTCGCCGGCCGCATGAAGAAGCGCTACCGGGCGGAGAGGCTTCATGATCTCGCAGGCCTGCCGCGTCCGCGCCTGGACCTGCTCAAGCCCGGCGCCTACTCCTTCCCGAACGTCGTCGAGACCTCCCGGGGCTGCCCCAACCGGTGTAACTACTGCGCCGTCACCGAGTTCTGGGGATCGAAATTCCGGTTCCGCCCCGTCGAGGAGGTCGTCGACGAAATCAAGGCCCTGCCGCGGGGGGATCTTCTTTTCATCGACGACAACCTGTTCGGGCACTCGGAGCGTTCGAAGGAGCTCTTCCGGGCCCTGATCCCCCTGAAACGCCGGTGGGTCGGTCAGGGGGACCTGCGGCTCGCACGGGACCCGGAACTGCTGGATCTCGCCTCCCGCAGCGGCTGCAAGTGGCTGTTCATGGGCTTCGAGACGACCAGCGTGGAGAACCTCCGGGCCCTGGGCAAGGCGAAGCTCAACCGGGCGCCGGAATACGAACAGTCCATCTCCACAATCCACCGCTCCGGGATCAAGATCCTGGGCTCCTTCATGTTCGGACTCGACAACGACGGCCCGGATGTCTTCGCCCGGACGCTCGACTTCTGCATCGACAACCGCCTGGAGTGCGCAAACTTCTACATTCTCACCCCTCTGCCGGGGACGAAACTCTTTGACGACATGAAGGAGCGCGACCGCATCGAGCACTTCGACTGGTCCCGCTACGATGCCAATCACGTCGTGATCAGGCCCGCCCACATGTCCAAAAAGGAACTCGCGGAAGGCTACATCCGGACCTATCACGCCTTTTATGCAATGCGCTCCATCGCACGGCGGGCGCTGGCGACCAAACGCGACAAGGTGCACACGGTCTTCATGAACCTCGGCCGCAAGCTCAATGCGCGCTACTTCGAGGAAGGCTGCCGGCTGTAGCGGCGACAGATTTCAGCGGACATGCAAAAGAGGGATTCCTGCACGAAGGGCAATCCCTCTTTTCGATTCATGGGCGTGCCGGCGCCGCTTTTATCGACCCTTGAACCGGGCCTGACGCCTCTCGACGAAGGAGCGGATCCCTTCGGCGGCATCCTCGCTCTTCATGATGGGTACCAGATCGGGCAGCAGTCTCGCGATTGCCGCCCGTTCGCCCTCGGTGCGGGTGCGCCGCGCCGACTGCAGGGACGCCTGAACGCCCAGAGGCGCCTGCCGGGCTATCGTCTCCGCGATTTCCAGGGCCCGGTCGACCTGCCGGCCCGGCTCGGCCAGCTCCTGCACGAGACCCAGGCGAAGGGCCTCGGCGGCCGGGATCTCGTCGCCCGTGAGCAGGTAGCGCATGGCGTTGCCCCAGCCGATCTCGCGGTGCAGGCGCACCGTGGCGCCCCCGACAGGGTAGATGCCCCGCCTGACCTCGATCTGGCCGAAGCGAGCGTCCGAGGCCGCGACGCGGATGTCCGTGGCCAGCAGCAGCTCGAGGCCCGCGGTGTAGCAGATCCCCTGGACGGCCATGACCGTGGGCTTTCCGACCTGCCTGCCCTCGACGAGCCCGAAGGGGTCGCAGGAGCCTGCGGGCAGCTCGGGGAACCTCGCCTCTCCCAGGCAGGGAGCCCACTGCGGCAGATCGAGCCCCGACGTGAAGTGCCGGCCGTGGGCGAAGAGCAGCCCGCAGCGAAGCTCCCCGTCCCGATCGAGTTCGCCCAGGGCCGCCGCCAGCTCCAGGAACATCTCCACGTCGAAGGCGTTCATCTTCTCGGGCCGGTTGAGCCCCATGAGGAGCACGTGACCCCGGCGTTCCACGGTGATTTTACCCGATGCCATGACGCCCTCCTTCTCAGCGCTTCAGCCCGACGGGGCAGACGGCGATGCAGTTGAAGCAG
>CAZPCN010000100.1:0-5805 GCA_964585095.1 uncultured Syntrophaceae bacterium
AGCTGTCGACGGCGATGGTCACGGGTCCCATGCCGAGCATGCCGAAGGCCACCAGACCGAAGGCGAACACCGAGGAATACTGCATGAAGTCCGCCAGTCCCAGCGTGCTGGTGTAGTAGGCGATGAACATGAGCGCGAAGAGCGAAATGCCGATCCAGAAGCCGGCGAAGTTGCCCGCCACAAAGCCGGAGAGGATGTTCAGCGAGGGGCCGCCTTCGCGGGACGCCGTCACGACCTCGGCCACGTGCCGCGAGTTGGAGCTCGTGAAGACCTTGACCAGCTCGGGGATCAGGGCCGCGGAGAGCGTGCCGCAGCTGATGATGACCGACAGCTTGAACCACAGGTCATTGGGGTAGTGGCCGATCTGCCACTTGCTGATGACGAAGGTGACGATGATGGAAATGATCGAGGTGATCCAGACGAGCGACGTGAGGGCCGCCTCGAAGTTGACCTTTTCCTTGCCGCCCCAGAGGGAGTCGGTGAGCATCTTGTTGATGAAGTACGAACCGATCGAGGTCACGATCATGAGGATGCGCATGACGAAGATCCACACGAGCAGCTCCGCCTGGTACTGGGGCAGGCAGGCCAGCACGATGAAGCTGATGAGCGCGACGCCCGTGACGCCGTAGGTCTCGAACCCGTCGGCCGTGGGGCCCACGCTGTCGCCCGCGTTGTCGCCGGTGCAGTCCGCGATGACGCCGGGGTTGCGGGGGTCGTCTTCCTTGATCGTGAAGACGATCTTCATGAGGTCGGAGCCGATGTCGGCGATCTTGGTGAAGATACCGCCGCAGATACGCAGTGCCGAGGCGCCCAGCGACTCGCCGATGGCGAAGCCGATGAAGGCGGCGCCCGCCACTTCGCTGGGCATGAAGACCAGGATGATGAGCATCATGATGAGCTCGACGCAGACCAGCAGGACGCCGATGCTCATGCCCGCCGTCAGGGGGATGTCGAGCAGCTTCATGGGCTTGCCCTCGAGCGAGGCAAAGGCCATGCGGGCATTGGCCAGCGTGTTCATGCGGATGCCGAACCAGGCTACGCCGTAGGAGCCGAGGATGCCGACGACGGTCCAGGACAGGATCAGCAGGACGTCCTTCATCCCCATGTGCTGCAGGAAGCCGAAGTAGTAGAAGATACACGCGCCGATGAAGACGAACAGGATGAACAGGAACTTGCCCTGCTGGATGAGGTAGGTGCTGCAGGTCTCGAAAATGATCTGGGCGACGTCCGCCATGGACTTGTGGGCCGGCAGCCCCTTGACCTTGGCGTACATGAAGTAGCCGTAGGCCATCCCCAGGAAGCAGATCACGAAGCCGATCATGAGCAGGTTGTTCTGAGCGGCCGTCAGCGGGGGAATGACCAGGTCTGCTTCGCTTGCGAACACGGGTGCCGCAGGGAGCAGAACGCAGAGCGCCAGGAATACGGCGCTGAAGACACGTTTGACTCTCTCGCTAATCATCTCTCCATCTCCTCCCAATTAAATTGGTTAAAAGTACCGAAATGAGACCAACCATTAAAGCCGCCGTGACATAGCAAATATTGGCTCTTTTGTCAAAGATTTTATTGTCCGGGAAGGCCGTCGGGGGAAGAGAAGGGCACAGAGGGGTCGGGAAGGCGGTCAGGAAATCAGCCACGGGAGGCGGAAATGAAAAGAATGCAATTATTCCGCAGGGGTGTCGGTTTCCGGCGCGGGCTTGCGCTCGCGGGTGTTGTAGCGGTTCATGGCCGGCCGGACGCCGGAGTCGAGGATCTCGCGGACCGCCTCGCAGGCCGTGCGGACGACCCCGGCCAGGGCTTCCAGGTCCGCTTTCGGGAAGGCCTGGAGGACGTAGTGCTCCGTGTCGTCCTTGAAGGGGGGCTTGCCGATCCCGAGCCTCACGCGGGTGAAGGCGCCGCCGCCGAGGTGATCCATGATCGAGCGGATTCCCTTGTGGCCCCCGTCGCCCCCGCCGACCTTGATGCGCACGGTGCCGAAGGGCAGGTCCAGGTCGTCGTGCACGACGATGAGGTCCTCCGCGGTTTTCTGGTAGAAGTCGACGACCTGCCGGACCGACTGACCGCTGAGGTTCATGAAGGTCTGGGGCTTGACGAGGAGCACGCGATGGCTCCCGAGACGGCCGTCGCCGAGCAGGGCCTCGAATTTCTTCTTCTGCACGGCGATGCCGGCTTCGCCCGCCAGGGCATCCAGCACGAGAAACCCCATGTTGTGGCGCGTCATCCTGTACTGGTCGCCCGGGTTTCCCAGGCCGGCGATAATCTTCATGGTCTATTCGGTCTATTCCGTCTTGTCTGTTCGGTCTGGAGACCGCAGGGCATTCCGCTTGCCGCGCGTTGCTGTTTATACCCTTTCCGTCCGACAGCGTGCAATAAAAAACCCCGCTTCGTCGCAGGAAGCGGGGCTTTTCGTCAGTTCCCGTGCAAGGAAGGGGATCAGTCCTCTTCCTTCGCGCCCTTCTTGCCGACCAGCTCGGGCTCCTTGGCCGCTTCCTCGGCTCCCTCGACGGGCGCTCCCTCCTCGGAAACGGTGCCGCGCTTGGCGGCCACGGTGACGATGCTGATGGTTGCCGCTTCGAGGACCTCGATTCCCTCGGCCAGCTTGAGGTCGCCCACGCGGACCGTGTCGCCGATCAACATCTCCGTCACGTCCACGTCCACGTGACGCGGCATCAGGCCGGGCAGGCAGGAGAGCTTGACGTTCCGCTTGAACTGATTGAGCTCGCCGCCCTTGTCGACGCCGATGGAGGAGCCCACGATGTGGATCGGCACGTCCCGCGTCAGCTTGCGGTCCATCCGGATCTCGTAGAAATCGGCGTGGACGATCTTCTTCGTGACCGTGTTGGTCTGGAGCTCCTTGAGCACGGAGATCCTCTCGGACTTCTTCCCGCCCTCGTCGATGACGATCTTGATGAACCCCGACTCGCCCTTCTCCGCGCGGATGATCTGGATCAGATCCGCCGCATTCACCGTTAATGTGGTGGACTCGGACCCTGACCCGTATAGTACGGCAGGAACGAGCCCCTCGGCCCGCAGTCGCCTGGCAGGCCCCTTACCCGATTCCGTGCGAATGTTCGCTCTCAACTCTAACGCTTCCATCAAAACCTCCATGTGGCAGGCTACCGGTCGCAGGCTGCAGGCCCTGAAGGAGAACCGTTCCTCCCGTCCTGGCGCCTCGTGCCTGACGCCCGATGCCTAGATAAACAAAGAGCTCACCGAGTCGTTGTAGTAGATGCGACGGACCGCCTCGCTCAGCAGGCCCGCCACGGGGAGCACGGTGATCTGTTTCTTGCACTGACGGGCCCGTTCGTGCAGGGGGATCGTGTCCGTCACGACGACTTCCTTGATGTTCGAGCCGTCGATGCGGTCGATGGCCGGGCCCGAGAGAACCGCGTGGCTGCAGCAGGCCAACACTTCCACGGCCCCCGCCGCCTCCAGGGCGGCCGCGGCCTGGACCATGGTGCCCGCCGTGTCGATCATGTCGTCGAGGATGATGACCCGCTTGCCCTGCACGTTGCCGATGATGTTCATCACCTGGGACTCGTTGGGCCCCTCGCGCCGCTTGTCGATGATCGCCAGGGCCGCGTTGAGCCTCCGGGCGAACGCGCGGGCGCGCTCGGCGCCCCCCGTGTCCGGGGAGACGATGACGAGGTTCTCCGCGAAATTCTTGAGAAGGTATTTCAGGAGGATCGGCGTGGCGAAGAGGTTGTCCACGGGAATGTTGAAGAACCCCTGGATCTGGCCCGCGTGGAGGTCCATGGACATCACCCGGTTTGCCCCCGCCGTCGTGATGAGGTCGGCCACGAGCTTCGCCGAGATGGGGGCCCGGGGAGCCACCTTGCGGTCCTGGCGGGCGTATCCGTAGTAGGGGATCACGGCCGTGACCCGGTCGGCCGAGGCGCGCTTCATGGCGTCGATCAGGATCAGCAGCTCCATGATGTGGTCGTTGACGGGCGGGCAGGTGGACTGGACGATGAAGACGTCCATCCCGCGCACGTTCTCGTTGATCTCGACCCTCGTCTCGCCATCGCTGAAGGTGGCCACGTTCGCCTTGCCCAGCGCGATGCCGAGCTTGGCGCAGATGTCCTCCGCCAGCTTCTTGTTCGCATTCCCGGAAAAGACCCTCATTCTCTCGAGCATGTCCGTCACCCTGTGGCTGGAGCCTGCTGTTGGTTGTAAATTGGCTGGGGCGGAAGGATTCGAACCTCCGAATGCGGGAGCCAAAGTCCCGTGGCTTACCGCTTGCCGACGCCCCATCCTCGACCGGTTGCCCTGCCGGTGCAGCGAAAGGCATGGACGGGTCGTGAAATCAGATTGTGTAAGCCCTGAATACTGCGTACGGGTACGCCGCCTTCAGCGCGTTTTCTGCCCGGATCGCGTCGGTTTCGTTCTCAAAGAGTCCGAACACCGTGGGGCCGCTCCCCGACATGAGCGACCCGAGGGCGCCCTGCCGGAGGAGAAACCCCTTGAGCGCATCGAGCTCGGGATAGCGCGCCACCGTCACCGCTTCCAGGTCGTTGGACAGCACCGCGGCGAGTTCGCGCACCCCTGAAAAGGTGGGAATACTATACTGGATAGCCGCCTTTGTCAACGGCAAATTCAGGCTCTGGTAGACCCATTTCGTGGGCACCTCGAACCCCGGGTTCACGAGGACGAGCCACATCCTGGGGGGGGTGACGGCCGGCTCGAGGATCTCGCCGATCCCGAAAGCCCAGGCCGAGTTGCCGTAGATGAAGAAGGGGACGTCGGCGCCGATCCGCGCGCCGATCCGGATGAGCCGGTCCCGGTCGAACCCGAATTGGAACATCTCGTTGAGGACCGCGAGGGTCGTGGCGGCATTGGAGCTTCCGCCGCCGAGGCCCGCCGCCGTGGGAATGCGCTTGCGCAGGGTGATCCCGGCGCCGCCCTCGAAACCGGCCTCGTCGAAAAGGGCCCGCGCCGCCCGGACGACGAGGTTCCCCTCTCCCGTGGGGAGGTCCGACCCCGGGCAGGCAAGCGAAATGCCGTCCTTCCGGGGGGCAAACTCCATCTCGTCGGCAAGACTCACCTTCTGCATCAGGGAGGCGATGTCGTGGTAGCCGTCCTCCCTGCGCCGGAGCACCTTGAGGATGAGGTTGACCTTGGCCGGGGACTGGACGGCGATCACGAACCCTTCTCCCGCACGTAGCGCATCCTCAACTCGTAGAGGAGCGATTCCAGGAGCCGCTCCTCGTCGTCACTGAGGTTGCCCTTCGTCTTGTCCTGCAGGATGCCGAGGATGTCGATCGTCTGCTTGGCGGCCTCGAGGTTGCGCTCCGCCTTCTTGGTCACGGGGTCGGGGAAGTCGCCGAAGTGGTACATGGCCGACGTGCCGAGCGAAAAGACGAAGGTCGAGAAGTTCAGATCGGGGAAGGAAGCCTCGTCCCGGTCCTGACCGGCGGGTTTCTCCGTCCGGGGCTCCGTCTGCGCCGCTTCAGCTTCCGGTTCCTGCGGGCTGGCGGCCTCCTCCTTCGGCACTTCCGGCCGGGCCTCGCCCGAGTCGTCGAAGCGGCGGCGGTCCTTAATGATGAACCCTTTCTCGTCTTCCATGCTACCCCCCCCTGAGGCTGTTGAAAAACGCCCGTCTGCGGCGTTACCTCATCCCTCGTCCCTGCGGCGTACGCAACCAAGTACGCCTCAGTCCTCGGGATTTCGGCTGCCTTGCATCCAGGCATTTTTGAACAGCCTGAATGTGATCCTGCAGAATGAAGGAAGCCCCCGTCAAAGGGGGCGATCCGTCGGTTTCGGTGGTCTGTAAAAGCCTGCCTACATGCGCGGCTTCATGCTGCGCAG
>CAZPCN010000101.1:0-1639 GCA_964585095.1 uncultured Syntrophaceae bacterium
GGCGCGTATCACCGCCCTCATGAACGCCGGCAAGTCATCGGGCACCCTGGAGGTAATGAGATTGCCGTCCACGACGACGTCCTGATCGAGCCAGCGCGCCCCCGCGTGGATCATGTCGTCCCGTATGGAGGAAAACGACGTCACCTTTCGGTCCTTGACGATTCCCGCCGATGCGAGCATCCAGCCCGCGTGGCAGATGGCCGCCACGATCTTGCCGTGCAGGTGCGCCTGCTTGACCAGGTTCACCATCTCGGGGTGTCTTCTCATGAGGTCGGGTGCATACCCCCCCGGTACGACAACGGCATCGAACGCGCCGGCGTCCGCCTCGTGGGCCGCCATCTCGGAGACGACCCCGTAGCCCAGTTTGCTCGAGTAGGTGTGCCCCTTCTTCGGGCCGACGATGCTCACGTCGGCTCCCTCTTCCCTCAGGCGCAGCAGCGGATACCAGAATTCGAGTTCCTGGTACATGTCCTCAACGAGAACCGCCGCCTTCTTGCCTTTCAAATCCGCCATGCCATGTTCCTCCCTTCGCTTCTTCCCCAAGCTTCGCCAGGGGCCCGCTGCCGAATCCCGCCCGCCGGCCATGCGGCCTTCGGCGGACAGCCCCGCGCCGGACGTCGCGATCGGTCGCGGCTGCCTCCCGTCCGCTCCGTCAAATCCATGTTGCGGGGTGCGTTCCGATGCGCAGGCTGCAGGCATCCGGGAGGCGGGGGGACGAGCGGTCCGGACCTAGGCAGAAGCGGAGTAGCCGTAATGGGTGGACGCCTGCCCGCTGTCTCCGCGGCGCCCGTTTCGCTGCGCGGGCTCCTCCTGGGCGGGCATGACCACGAGGTTCCCGAGGAGGGCCTTTTCCCCCTTGTACATCACGGGCCGAACCTTGGCGCGGACCCAGCGCACGCGGCCGTCTCGCGTCACGATCCGGAAGTCGCAGGACGAGAGGGAGTCCCCTTTCAGGTGCTCGATGTTGGTCCGGCGGACCCTGGACCGGTCGGCGGGATGGATGATCTGCATGGGGTCTACGGACGAGAGTTCGCCCCGCCCGTAGCCGCTGGCCTCCTCGAAGCGGGGATTGACGAACAGCATCTGCCCCTTGCGGAACACGTAAACGCTCGCACCCGGGCGGGCAGCGTTCCCGCGCGCCCCCTGAGGCCTCTCGTGGGCCGTTTTCAGCACGCCTCGCACCCCCTCGATCTCTCCGGCACGGATCACGGGGAAAAGGTCCATCCGGGCCTGCACCAGGGCCCCGTCGGCTCTCCGGAGACGGACCCTGAGATCGACGACGCTCTCGCCGCGCAGGACGCGGATGAACCCGTCGACGACGGGAGGCACATCCCTGTCAAGAAGGTATCGGCTGAAGGGGGAGCCGATCACGGTCTCGCGGGCGGACCCCATCAGCTTCTCCGCCCCGCGGGGGATTTCGACCAGGCGGCCGTGGAGGTCGAAGCGATACTCGCCCGGTTCCCGGGGTTCACCGGGTTGCCGGCGGCTTTCCGTTCGCCCGGCCTGCTTCCGCTCGGGATCGTCCCTCTCGATGCGGAAGAGGGGTACGGCGTATCGATGCCACAACCCGATGAGAAGGGCCAGACCCAGGCCCAGGGTCGTGACAAGAGGGCTGTCTTCATTGTCCAGGATGGAGGCT
>CAZPCN010000101.1:1739-3825 GCA_964585095.1 uncultured Syntrophaceae bacterium
ACCCAGGCCCAGGGTCGTGACAAGAGGGCTGTCTTCATTGTCCAGGATGGAGGCTTCGATCCACGCCTCGATCCTGCCCACGGCATCCAGAATCTTCAGAGTGAGAATATTGAGGAGGTACATGGCGTCTTCCGGATGAAATGTCGGTTTTCTGATTACCTCAGTTTTTCGGGGGGCTTGCCCTCGAAGTAGCGTTTCACGGAATTCAGGATCGTGTACTCGAGATCGCCTTTCGTCTTTCCCGTGTCGTTCTGGAAATATCTGCGCATGGTGTCGACGATATTGGACTCCATGTCGGCCTGCCTGCCTGCCCGGATCTCTCTCTCCCTGCCGGTATCCGCAAGTAGCGCTTTCATGCTGTCTCTCTCCTTCCATACAGGACCCGCTCGGCCTGGGCCTCGCAGGGTTGCTTCGTTGGGTCATCCGGCCGGCCCGATGCATCGACCGACCCGGGACCGAGAAGGGGAAATACGGGAAAACACGCACCAGGTCCCACAATTTATTTAGCAAGTGCGATGCCACGGGATTGCGGAGAGGGAAAGATTGTTAAGTGCGCTTGGGAAAAGACCAAATAGGCGATGTGGAGAGACCGGCGGGAGAGGGGGGCGGTCCGGCAGGCCGCTATCCTCCTGCAAACGGCACGGCGGCAGCCGCCGTTATAAATGCGAACCCGTTGATATCCATCGCAAAAACGGAAGGTGACCTTTATGTCGCCCTTTCTGACCTAAAGGTCGCCCAGGAGCAGTTTCCACCGGGGGTTGCGGCGCATCTCCACGAGCTTGCGCTGCAGCTGCCTGACCGTGATCCCCAGGATCTGCGCAGCCTGCTTGCGGTCGCCCCTGGTGTGATTGAGCACGTACAGGACGTGGGTCTCGTAATTCTCCTTGAGGCTGCAGAGACTTCGGGCATAGAGGGGCGGCGCGGCGATCTCCTCGCCCAGGTGCCTCGGCATGATGGTGGCCGTGTCGGCCAGCAGGACGGCATTTTCGACGATCTGGGCCAGCTCCCGCACGTTCCCGGGGTAGTCGCGGCGCAGCAGGATGTCCATCGCCTCGGGGCTGAACCCGTGGACCTGCTTGGCGTGCTTCTCGACGGCCAGCTTGAGGAAATGGGCGGCCAGCACCGGCACATCGTCCTTGCGTTCCCTGAGCGGGGGCAGGTGGACATGGGCCGAGCGGAGGCGGTACATGAGATCGAGCCTGAACTTCCCCTCCTGGCAGGCCCTGTCGAGGTCCTTGTTGGTCGCCGAGATGATCCGCACATCGACGCGGACGGGCTTGGTCTCGCCAAGCCGCGTGAAGGACTTCTCCTCCAGGACGCGCAGGAGCTTCGACTGCATCTGCTGCGGGAACTCCCCGATCTCATCGAGGAAGAGCGTGCCCCCGTCGGCCTGCTCGAAGAACCCCTCGTAGTCGCGGAGGGCCCCCGTGAAGGCGCCCTTGATGTGCCCAAAAAACTGGCTCTCGAAGAGGGTCTCCGGGATCGAGGAGATGTTCACGGCCACGAAGGGGCCCGCCGGCGACGGCCCCTCCTGGTGGATCCCCCGGGCGAGGAGTTCCTTGCCCGTCCCGGACTCGCCCGTGATCAGGATGGGGTTGCCCCCCTTGGCCATGATCTGGGCATAGGAGAGCAGCGCCCGGATCTGAGGCGACTCGGTCACGATCGCCGCGAACCCCTCGGGCTGTTTGGAGTCGCGGGCCTGCCGGGCCAGGTTCATCCCCGCCATGAGGCCCTTGCGCTCGTAGGCCCGTTCGAGGACCCTCATGAGGTGCTCGTTGTCGACGGGCTTGACGAGGTAGTCGTAGGCGCCCAGGCGGATGGCCTTCACGGCCTGCGCGACCACGTCGACGGCGGTGATGATGATGAACTCCGTGTAGGGCATGAAGGGCTTGGCCGACTCGAGCACCTGGATGCCGTCGACCTCCGGCATGAGCAGGTCGAGCAGCACGATGTCGTAGTCCCCCTCCTTGATCCGCCGGATGGCTTCCCTGCCGCTGTCGCAGGTCTCCACGTTTTTGATGCCCTGCCAGCGCAGGAGCCGCTTCATGGACGACAGGGTCACGTCCTCGTCGTCGACGACAAGAAT
>CAZPCN010000101.1:3925-5790 GCA_964585095.1 uncultured Syntrophaceae bacterium
GCAGGAGCCGCTTCATGGACGACAGGGTCACGTCCTCGTCGTCGACGACAAGAATTTTCATACCGCACCTTGAAAGAGTCTATTCGGTCTGTTCGGTCTGTTCGGTCTGTTCGGTCTATTCGGTCCGTTCGGTCTGTCCGTTCAAACGGCGGGGTTCAGGGGCCAGGGTTCAGGGTTCAGGGAAGGAAAAAGATTGTTCTCCACCCCTGGACCCTGTACCCTTAACCCTGTACCCTATCTTTAAAAGCGCTGTCTCGTCAGCCCGTCGAGGACCTCCTTGAGTTTCCGGATATCCTGCGCGCCCTTGAGGTGGATGTCGGGTTTCTCCCCGCCCGGGCCCGTGAAATCCTGCTCCGCCCCGCCCCACGCAATCGTCGTGACGAGCGGGTGTCTTTCGCGGATGACCTGCAGGAATCGCCCGGCATCGAGACCGGCCTGCGGCGCCGTCATGAGGACCACGTCCACCTCGGGGTGCTGCTCCAGGTATTCCGCCAGGCGCTCCACCGACGGCTCACAGGGGTAGAACCATTGCAGGAACCCGTCGTCGATGCCGCTGATCTGCATCTGGAGTTCCTCGACGCGCTCCGCGTCTCCTTCCAGGGGCAGGACGAGCGGTCTGAGATTCAGCGGTGCGCCCGGATTGAGGGGCAGCACCACGGTAAAGCGGCTCCCGATCCCCGGGCGGGAGAGGACCCCGATCACCCCCTGGTGCTCACGGATGAGGCCGTAGGAGACGGACAGCCCCAGGCCGGTTCCGCCCGTGTCGCGACGCGTCGTGAAAAAGGGCTCGAAGAGGCGGTCGAGGACGGAGCGAGTCATGCCGTGGCCGCTGTCCTCGATGGAGACGATCACGGCCCCGAGCCTCTCGAGGCGGCGCGTGGAGATGCGGATCCGCCCCTTCTCCTTGTCCGAGATCGACTGGTGCGCATTGACGAGCAAATTGGCCAGCACCTGCTCGAGCTTCTGAAAATGCCCCTGAACGTGGGGCAGATCGCCGTCGAGATCCAGGTCCAGCTTGGAGACGGATCGCCGGATCTGCCCGCCCACGATCATGAGCGTCTTCTCGACCACGTCGTTCACCGAGACGGGCCTGGCCTGGGAGCCTTCCTCGACGCGTGCGAAATCCTTCAGGTTCGAGACGACCCGGGTGATCCGGTCCGAGCCGATCCGGAAGGCGTTGATGATCTCGGTCATGTCGCCGCGCAGCTCGTCGAAACTGACGCCTCGCTTTCCCCAGCCCGGGTTGGCCGCGGCATGCTCGGCCAGGACGGGCTCGCAGAGCTTCCAGATCTCCTCGAGGAGCGGGATGTTGTAGGCGATGAAGCTGTTGGGGTTGTTGATCTCGTGGACGACGCCCGCCACGATCTCGCCCAGCGAGGCCAGCTTGTGGGCCTGGATCACCTGCTGCAGGCGGGTGTTGGACTCCTGGAGGATGCGCTTTTCCTCGGTGACGTCCTGCCAGATGCCCACGATGTGGCCGATCGACCCCTCGGGGCCCCGGATAAGGCGGCAGAACTCGGAGAACCAGCGGTAAGAACCGTTCGCGGCCCGGAAGCGGAACTCGCAGCCGCACATGCCCTTGGCGCCGATCCCCAGGTGGCAGCTGCGCACGACGGGCCGGTCGTCGGGGTGGACGTGATCGAAGAAGAAGGCCGGGTTCCTCAGGAACTCGTCGGGCCTGAAGCCGGTGAGTTCCTCCACGGTGCCCGTGATGTAGGTGATCTCCTCCTTTTCCCCGCCCGACGAGGTGAAGGTGACGATGGGCAACGACTCCAGGACGACGGAGAGGCGCTCGGAGGTCTGGGTCAGCCGCGTCTCCGTGTGCCGCCGCGACAGGGCCGCGCTCAGGGTGCTGGCCACCACGT
>CAZPCN010000102.1:0-5657 GCA_964585095.1 uncultured Syntrophaceae bacterium
AAAACGACGGCACGTTCTCGAACAGCGAGCGGCGGATCAGCCGGGTGCGCACTGCGAGCCCTCCGCCCGGGGAGGCAAGGCCCAACTGGTGGATCTTCCGGGAGATCGCGAAGCGGATGGGCCACAAGTGGCCCTCGAAGAGCGCCCGCGAGATCTGGGACAACGAAGTATCCGTGCTCGCCCCCTCGATGGCGGGGGTCAAGTACAACCGCATCCGCGGAAACGGCCTGCAGTGGCCCTGTCCCAACGAGGAGCACCACGGGACGCCGACGCTGCACAAGCACCGCTTCACCGCCGGCATGGGCACACTGACCCCTGTGGATTGGACCCCTCCGGCGGAGATCCCCGACAGCCAGTACCCGCTGGTGCTCAGCACCGGCCGCAGGCTCTACCACTACCACACGCGGACCCAGACGGGACGCGCTGCCGGCCTCAATGACCTCCTGGGCGAGGAGACGGCGGACATCTCCCCCGCCGATGCGGCGGAACTCGGCATTGCTCACGGTGAGATGATCCGGGTCGCGTCGAGGCGGGGCGAGGTGAAGGTGAAGGCCAACGTGTCGAACCGCATCCCCAAAGGAGTCGTGTGGATGGCCTTCCACTTCCGCGAGGCCTGCGCCAACTGGCTGACGAACCCCGCCTTCGACCCGGTCTCGCAGACGGCCGAGTACAAGGCCTGCGCCGTGCGGGTCGAAAAGGCGTGATCTTGAGAGACGCCGGCATTTGCCGGCCAGGAGTGAATTCGTGGCGAAAAAAACGACCCGCAAACCGTCCCTCATCGAAGGGATCATCGACGACGTCATAGGCAGAAACCCGCACAGCCGGAATCTCATCACGGCCTTCAAGCCCCTGTTCCTCGCCCGGGAGCGCCTCGTAGAGGAATTGAAGCTGAAGCCCGCGGATCGCTCGCGGATCGACGGGGAAAAATTTCGTCAGGGCATTCCCTGCATCGGGCAGACTCCCTTCTTTTTCGAAGACGATCCCTGGGAGGCGATCGGCGTTGCGGTGGCGTCGGCCATCCGGGAGGGGTTCCCGACCCTCGCGGAGGATGCGGCGAAGCTCGGGAAGAAGATCGAGGCGGGCGACATTCGGCTCTTCGACGCCTTTGCGGACTATCCGGACAGCATCGGGCCGGCCCTTGATCGATGGGCGGCGAAAGCGGACATCAAGCCCCAGGCCGTCGGTCTCATGCTTGGCGCCGCGGCCCGGATCGTCCTCCAGGCCCGGTCGAACGGCGTCGGCGGGCACATCGAGGGGATGGGCTGGGACAGGGGAACCTGCCCCATTTGCGGTGCCCACCCGACGATCTCCGTCATCCGAGAGAAGATCACGCAGCGCTGGCTGCACTGCTCCCGGTGCGGCCACGAGTGGCGATTCACCCGGATGCTCTGCCCCGGCTGCGGCAAGGAGAGCCCGAGCAGGATCGATTATTTCTACGTCGATGACAAAAAGCAGGAGACGGCCTTCACCTGCGATGCCTGCAAACGTTACCTGATCACCCTGAATCACGTGAGCGACCTGGGCGACACCGACCGCGACGTGACGGCCATGGGCCTCATCCACCTCGACCTCATCATGCAGGAGAAAGGGTTCACCCCCATGATGCGGTGTGAATGGAACACCTTTTGACCCCCGGCAAGGCCCTCTTCCCTATGCTAAGAATAGCATCGCCCGGCGTCGCCTGAATCGCCTGAAACGCCCTGCCGGCAAGGCATTCAGCCGAGTCCGGCCTGACCGATTTCCCTTCTGTTCCCCCCAGGATTTCGATTGACAAAAACGGCAAAATGGACTATGCCACGCCTGACATATATCATTATTGTCATATGGCGGAGGAGGTAGGTTCTTATGGAGATCACGAGGAGAGGATTTTTGACCCTTTCCGGTGCCCTGGGATCGGGAGTTGCGCTGTCCTCCCTGGGCGTGGACCTGGGTCCCGCGAAGGCGTACGCCGCCGAGATCAACAAGATGCAGCGCGTGATGGCGGCCAGGCAGGTCACCACGGTGTGCTGCTACTGCTCCGTGGGCTGCGGCCTGATCTGCAGCGTCGACCGCAACACGGGAAAGGTCTTCAACATCGAGGGTGACCCCGAACACCCGATCAACGAAGGGTCGCTCTGCGCCAAGGGCGCCGGCCTGTTCGATCTGACCGAGGCCAACAAGTACCGCCTGCGCAAGGTCCTCTACCGGGCCCCCATGAGCGACCGGTGGGAGGAGAAGAGCTGGGACTGGGCCCTAGAGCGGATCGCCCGCCTCGTGAAGGACGCTCGCGACAAGGGCTTCGTCACGAAGAACGCAAAGGGCGAGGTCGTCAACCGCTGCGAGACGATCGGCCACCTCGGCAGCTCCAACGTAGATAATGAAGAATGCTGGCTGATGAGCGTGGCCTGCCGGTCGATGGGGCTTGTCTACATCGACCATCAGGCCAGGGTCTGACACAGCCCATCGGTAGCGGCTCTGGGAGAGTCGTTCGGGCGCGGTTCGATGACGAACCACTATATCGATCTGAAGAACAGCGACGTGATCCTCATCATGGGGAGCAACGCCGCGGAGCACCACCCCATCGCGTTCAAGTGGATTCTGCGCGCCAAGGAGAACGGGGCGCGGTTGATCCACGTCGACCCCCGCTACACGAGGACGTCGGCGCGCTGCGATTACCACGTCCCCCTGCGATCCGGGACGGACATCGCCTTCCTCGGCGGGATGATCCACTACATCCTGACCCACAAGAAGGAGTTCCGCGATTACGTCGTCAACTACACCAATGCCTCCTTCATCGTGAGCGAGAATTTTTATTTCAAGGACGGCCTCTTCTCGGGCTACGACTCGAAGGCCAGGAAGTACAGCAAGGACACGTGGGTCTTCGACAAGGACGCCAGGGGAATCCCCATGCGGGACATGACCCTCACCCATCCCCGCTGCGTCTTCCAGCTGATGAAGAAGCACTACTCCCGCTACACCCTGGATAAGGTGTCGAGCATCACGGGCGTCTCCAGGGAGGACCTGACGAAGGTCTACGCGGAATACAGCGCCACGGGCGTCAAGGACAAGGCGGGCACGGAATGTTACGCCCTGGGATGGACGCACCACACGACGGGAAGCCAGATCATCCGGACCATGTCGATCGTCCAGCTGCTGCTGGGCAACATGGGGATCTGCGGAGGCGGCGTGAACGCCCTTCGCGGCGAGCCCAACGTCCAGGGCTCCACGGACCACGCGATCCTGTACAACATCCTTCCGGGCTACCTGAAGATGCCCGCCGCCTCCCAGAGCACGCTGGCCCAGTACCTCGAGAAGAACACGCCGAAATCGAGCGACCCCCAGTCGGCGAATTATTATCAAAATTACCCGAAGTTCTTCGTCAGCTTCCTCAAGGCCATGTTCCACGACAAGGCGACAAAGGAAAACGGCTTCTGCTACTCCTGGCTCCCCAAGCTCGACGACGGGACGGCAACGTCCCTGATGCACCTCTTCGACGAGATGTACAAGGGCAAGATCAAGGGCCTCTTCGCCGTCGGCACCGACCCGGCCGTCAGCTCCCCCAACACGGCCAAGGTCCGCAAGGCCCTCGAGAACCTCGACTGGCTCGTGGGCGAAAACATCTTCGACAACGAGACCTACTGCTTCTGGAAGGGCCCCGGCGTCGACCCCGCAAAGGTCAAGACGGAGGTCTTTCTCCTTCCCGCCTCGGCCTCCATGGAAAAGGAGGGCAGCCAGAGCAACAGCGGCCGGTGGGTCCAGTGGAAGTACAAGGCCGCCGAGGCCCCCGACGACGCGATCCCCGTCGGCGAGATCACGATCAAGATCCTAGACGCCGTCAGGGCCCTCTATGCCAAGGAGGGGGGCGTCTTCCCCGAGCCCATCCTGAACGTGAAGTGGGACTACAAGAACGCAAAGGGCCGTTACGACGCCCTCAAGGTGTCAAAGCAGATCAACGGCTACTTCCTCAGGGACACGGTCATCGAGGACAAGGCGAAGGGCACGAAGACGGAATTCAAAAAGGGCCAGCTCGTACCCACCTTCGGCATGCTCGGCAACGACGGTTCGACGTCCAGCGGCAACTGGGTCATGGCCGGGAGCTTCGACGCCAGCGGCCTGAACAAGATGGCCAAGCGCGGCAAGGAAGACCCGACGGGCCTGGGCCTCTACCCCAACTGGTCCTACGCCTGGCCGGTGAACCGCCGGATCATCTACAACCGGGCCTCCTGCGACATCTACGGCAAGCCCTACAACCCGAAGCGCAAGCTCCTCGAGTGGACCGGGGATGCCTGGGTCGGGGACGTCCCCGACGGGCCCTGGCCGCCGCAGGCGGACAGGCAGAAGGGGAAGTACCCCTTCATCATGAAGCCCGACGGCCTGGGCGCCCTCTTCGGGCCCGGGATGGTCGAAGGCCCCTTCCCGGAGCACTACGAGCCCCTGGAAGGACCGCTCAGCAAGAACCCCCTGTCCGGGCAGCTCGTGAACCCGGCCATCAAGATCTTCAACAGCGACATGGACAAGGTCGCCAACGCCGACGGGAAGTTCCCCTACGTCTGCACCACCTACTCCTGCACCGAGCACTGGTGCTCGGGCGCCCTCACGAGATGGCAGGCCTGGCTCCTCGAGGCGATGCCGGAGCTCTACGTCGAGATCGGCGAGCCCCTGGCGAAGGAGAAGGGCATCGAGAACGGCCAGCGGGTCCGGGTGTCCTCCGTGCGAGGGGCCGTGGAGTGTGTGGCCATGGTGACGAGGCGGTTCCGGCCGTTCCTGGTCGAGGGCAAGACGGTCCACCAGGTCGGCCTGCCCTTCAACTACGGCTGGCTGCACCCCAAGGACGGGGGCGACAGCACGAACTTCCTGACGCCCACCGTGGGCGACGCCAACACGTTCTGCCCCGAGTACAAGGCATTCATGGTCAACGTGACGAAGCTATAGGAGAGAGGCTATGCAGGCGACGGAGATCGTAAAGCTGATCGATACGACGAAATGCACGGCCTGCCGCGGCTGCCAGGTCGCGTGCAAGCAGTGGAACGAAATGCCCGGGAAGAGGACCCGGAACTTCGGGAGCTACCAGAACCCCCCCGACCTGCAGTGGAACACCTGGACGCTCATCCGCTTCCAGGAGCACGTGGACTCGAAGGGAAATTTCAAGTGGCTCTTCCGCAAGGACGGCTGCATGCACTGCACCGATGCGGCCTGCGTGAAGGTCTGCCCGTCGGGGGCCCTCTTCTACACGGAGTTCGGCACCGTCGGGCTGAAGGAGGACCTCTGCATCGGCTGCAAGAACTGTGTGGCGGCCTGCCCCTTCGAGGTCCCCAGGTACGACGGGGAGAAGGACCGCATCACCAAGTGCGACCTCTGCCAGACGCGGCTCCAAGCAGGCCGGCAGCCGGCCTGCGTGCTGTCCTGCCCGACGGGCGCCCTGACGATCGGGCGCAAGGACATGATGCTCAAGGCGGCCGAAAAGCGCGCGAAGGAGTTGGGGGGGGACGCCAACGTCTACGGCGACAAGTTCGTCGGCGGCACCCACGTGCTCTACGTCCTGAGCGAGAAACCGGAGGTCTACGACGCGCTGCCCAAGAGCCCCTCGGTGCCGCTCTCGATCATCGTCTGGAAAGACTTCTTCAAGCCCGTCTCGCTGCTGGCGGCGGGGGGCATCCTGGCGGGTTCGTTCCTGCATT
>CAZPCN010000103.1:0-5596 GCA_964585095.1 uncultured Syntrophaceae bacterium
TCCGTGGAGATCTTCAGCCGCCTGATGGCCACCTACATGCTGCCGAAGGAGGAAATCGAGAAATTTGCCGACGAGATCCGGGCGGGGGGCTACGAGATGCTGCGAAGCCTGTCGCGGGAGGCCACGGCCTGTCCGGGCATCGAGACCTGCCTCCCGGACGTGGAGATTCGCTCCCTGCGCGTTCAGGGCCGCTCCGAGGCCGTCGGCAAAAGTCTGGCCGAAACGCAGATGCGCAAGAAGTACGGCGTGACCCTGCTGGCGGTCCGAAGAGGGGGCGACATCACGACCCTTCCCGAGCCCGACATCCGGTTCGAGGCGCAGGACCTGCTCTTCGTCGTCGGTCAGCCCGAACGGATTGCCCTGGTGGAAGAACTCTTCCGGGAGAAACGGAAATGAACCCTTTCTTCATCGCCGCCGTCGTCCTGGGCGTCTTTTCGCGATATCTGGGATACTGCCCGGTGTGCCGGCACCACCGAGTCGGCCGCCCCGCGGAGGCGGGGGCACCGAGGCTCTGCGACGTCTGCGGCACCGAACTCGAACCTGTCGGGAAATGACAGACGCAACGCGATGGAGGCCCGCGGTTAATCGAATCGTCGAAGCACAAGGGCCGTGCGCGTGGGGAGGTAGAGGCTCAGCAGATGGCGGGCGCCGGGCTCCTGCCCGTCGGGCTGCGTGAAGTAGACCTGGTCGGGCTCCAGCCGCCCGTGGCCGCCGTAGATCTCCGCGTCGCTGTCGAGGGCGAGCCGGTACGTGCCCGGCGGCGCGTCGACCCGGTAGCCGTCATAGGATCGCGACGGGTGGAAGTTGAAGACAAAGAGGTGCCCCGTCCGCTCGAAGGCGAGGACCTTGTACTCGTTGTGCTCGTGGAGCAGCCGGGGATCCCCCGATCCCAGGAGGTTCGCCCGCGTCGCGAGCCCGATCATGTCGGCGTCGAACCGGGCGAGGCGGCCGTAGCGCAGGGTCTCGTTGTCGGCGAGGCTCCACTGCCTCCGGGCGTACTGGTAGGACCAGCCGTTGCCCGCCCGCGGGAAGTCGATCCACTCGGGATGCCCGAACTCGTTTCCCATGAAGTTCAGGTACCCGTGGCCCGCCGTGGCGAGCGTGACGAGGCGGATCATCTTGTGCAGCGCCACCCCGCGGTCCACGCGGATGTTGTCGGAAAAGACGCTCATGTCCGTGTACATGTCGGCGTCGATCATCCGGAAGATGAGCGTCTTGTCCCCCACGAGGGCCTGGTCGTGGGACTCGCAGTAGCTGATCGTTTTCTCGTCGCGCCGGCGGTTGTTGAGTTCGTGCCAAAGATGACCCAGGGGCCAGTCCTCGTCGGGACATTCCTTCAGGAGCTTGATCCAGGTGTCCGGCACCCCCATGGCGAAGCGGTAATCGAACCCCGTCCCCCCCCGCGCCGCTGAAACGGCCAGCCCCGGCATGCCGCTGACGTCCTCGGCAACCGTGACGGCGTCGGGACGGACGTCGTGGATCACGCGGTTCGCGAGCGCCAGGTAGGCCAGGGCGTCCTCGTCGATGCTTTCGTCGAAGTAGTCGGCGTAGGACAGGAAGGCCTTCCCCAGGCCGTGGTGGAGGTAGAGCATGCTCGTCACGCCGTCGAAGCGGAACCCGTCGAAGCGGTACTCGTCGAGCCAGTAGCGGCAGTTCGAGAGGAGGAAGTGCAGGACCTCGGGCTTGCCGTAATCGAAGCAGCGCGAATCCCACGCTTCGTGACGGCCCCGCGTACCGGGGTGGAAGTACTGGTTCGGCGTGCCGTCGAAGCGGCCGAGCCCCTCCACCTCGTTGGATGCGGCGTGGGAGTGGATGAGATCCATGACGACGCAGAGCCCCTCGGCGTGGGCCGCGTCGATGAGTTCCTTGAGGTCCTCGGGGGCGCCGAACCGCGACGAGGCGGCGAAAAAACTGCTTACCTGGTAACCGAAGGACCCGTAGTAAGGGTGCTCCTGGACGGCCATGAGCTGCAGCACGTCGTATCCCGCCCGCACGATGCGGGGCAGGACGCGGTCCGTGAACTCCCGCCAGGTGCCGACCTTCTGCTCCTCCTGGGCCATGCCGACGTGGGCCTCGTACACGAAGGGGGCTCGCGCGGGGCACCGGAACCCCTCGCTCCTCCAGCGATAGGGGGTCGCAGGGTCCCAGACCTGGGCATTGAAGATGAGCGTGTGCGGGTCCTGTACGACGCGCCGGGCCCAGGCGGGGATTCGCTCCCCCTCGCCCCCGATCCAGTGAACCCGAAGGCGGTAGAGATCGCCGTGGGCCAGCGCTTCGCCCGGCAGGCGGATCTCCCAGACGCCGTCGGTGCCGTCGAGCCTCTCCAGGGCAAAGCGGGGATGTTCCCTCCAATCGGTCATCTGCCCCACGAGGCTGATGCGCGTCGCGTTCGGGGCCCGCTCGCGGAGGACCCACTCGCCGCCCCGGCGGTGCAGGCCGAAATACTCGTGGCCGCTGGCAAAATCGGCGAGGGGCATCCGCCCCCCCGTGAGCCCCGCCTCCCGGTCGGCGGCGCGCCGCATGCGCCGCTCGAGCACGTCGCGCCAGGGGGCCAGCAGCGGGTCCGCCGCGACGAGGGCGGCCGCCCGCTCCGCGATGCGATCCGGTGACGGGGGGGTCGATCCCGATTTCTTCGACATGGGCAACGGGCCTTTGCAATGACGGTGCGGCGGCAGGACAACCCGCCTGTCCGCATCATACAGAAATTGCCTTTTTGTGCAAGGCTTCGCTCGCCGCGCGCGGCGATCCGCGAGTTGACAAACGCACATATAATTTGTATAGAAACAGCAAATCCCTTGCCGTCGAAAAGGAGACTTCGCATGACAGCCGATCGCAACCCGCTCGCAGACGTCAACGCCTCCCTGAGGCAGCTCATGCAACTCGCCCAGACCCGCTCGAAGAAGATCCGCAAGGAAACGGGGATCACGGGGCCCCAGCTGCTCGCGATGAAGACCCTGGCCGATTCGCCCGATCTCAGCATCTCCGAGCTCGCCCGGCGCATCTACCTTCACCCGGCCACGGTGGTCGGCATCGTGGATCGGCTCGAGGGGCAGGGGCTCGTCGAGCGAACCCCGTCGAAGAAAGACCGCAGGCAGGTCAACGTGAAGCTCACCCGATCCGGGAAGGGCGCCCTTCGAAAGACGCCTGTCGCAACCCAGGACTCCGTGCTGGCGGGGTTGGAATCCCTGCCGGAAAAGAAACTCGCGCGCCTCGCCGTCAATCTCGCGAAGATCGTCAAGGTCCTGGAGGCCCACGCGAAGGGTCCGGTCCCCAAGCGCCGCCGCGGCAGGCCGCGCAAGGAGGAGTCCGCGCCGAAGAAGCGCCGGGGCAGAAAACCTGCATAATCCCGGCGTCGCCCCCGTCAACGATCCGGTGAATTTCCGCAGCGACGAGCCTCGCAATTCCCGCAGCGCGGGAAGAGCGGGCCGATGAGGTCGGGCGTGGAAAGAGGGCTTCCACTGGGTTCCGCCTGCCGGAAAGGGGGCCGATGCTCCTTTCTCGTCTGGGCGCCCGCCGCGAAACGGGTGGACCTGCGCATCCTGCCCCCCGGGGGGCGCATCGTCGCCCTGCAGAAGCTGCGCGACGGGTATCACGGCGCCGTCCTCGACGGCGTTCTGCCGGGCGAGCGGTACGTCTACCGCCTCGACGGGCTGCTCGAACGGCCCGACCCCGCCTCTCGATCCCAGCCGCTCGGCCCGCGCGGGCCCTCCGCGGTGGTCGCCCCCGGAACGAGCCCGCAAAAGGGTCCCTGGCGAGGTCTCGAACTGCAGGACTTCATCCTCGCCGAAGCCGCCGGAAACAGCCTTTCCTTCGACGCGATCCACTCCCATAGCGACGGGCTCAGCTCCCTCGGGTTCACCGCCCTCCGGGTCCGGTCGGCCGCCGGGCCGGGCTTCCCGTTCTCCGTTTCGCCTTCTGCGGGAGGGCCGGCCGGTCTGAAGCGACTCGTGGGGGCCTGCCACAGGCGCGGGCTGGCCGTGTTGCTCGCCGTGGACCTCTTCAAGCCCGGCATGGAAGGCGATCCTCTCGTGTCCTTCGGACCCTACTTCGCCGGCCGCGATCGGCGCTTCAATCTCGACGGCCCCCTGAGCGACGAGGTCCGGCGCTATTTCACGGAGTGCGTCCTCTCCCGGTTCCGGGAGACCGGCATTGACGCCCTCGACATCGGCCCGGTCGACGGTCTCGCGGACCTCTCCCCCCTGCCGCTCCTCGAAGAACTGTCCTGCGCCGTGCACGAAGAGGCGGAACGGATGGGCCGGCCCCTTCACCTGGCGGCACGGTGCGGGCGAAACGACCCGCGCCTGGCACGCCGCAGGGAAGACGGCGGGATCGGACTCGACGCCGTGTGGAATGCAGATTTCGAGGAAGCCCTGCACGCCTTTGTGCGAGGCGTCCCCGCAGGGGCCGACAGCGACTTCGGCAGGCTCGAACACGTCCAGAAAGCCTTCCTGGAAGGATTTGTGGGAGCGGGCGCCTACTCCCCGACGCGCCTGCGCAGGCACGGGCGCTCGTCGCGGGCCCTCCCCGGCGAGCGTTTCCTGGTCAGCCTGCAGGCCGGCCCCGACCGGGGGTCTGCGGAAACAGCCGGGCTCCTTTCCGCCTGCCTGCTTCTTTCCCCCTTCCTGCCGCTCATGCCCGTCGAAGCGGCGGGCCCCGACCGTGCCGCATGCATCAACGCGCTGATCCGGCTGCGCAAGGAGCTGCGCACCCTGGGGCTTCTCGACAAGCAGTGCATGGGGGTGCTGCGCTACGAGAGTGAGAGGGTCCTTCTCGTTCGGCACTGGAAAGACGACGAGGACCTCATCATGATCCTCCACTTCGGCAAGAGGCCATCGACCGTGGCGCTCCCCGTCCCGGCAGGCACGTGGACGCTTCGCTTCGACACGGCGCACCGGCAGTGGGACGGCCCCGGGAGCGCTCTCCCCGAACGCCTGCAGGGCGACGGCGGCGATATCCCCCTCCCCCTCGCCCCCCTGTCCTGCGCGGTGTACCTGAGGCAGCGCGGGGCATAAAAACAGGGTATCGGGTATTGGGTCTAGGGTATCGGGGTGGAAAAAGATCAGTCTGTAAAACAGTCCTTAGGCCCTTCAGCCCCTATACCCTATACCCGAAACCCCATACCCCTTTCTTACACTTGTCCCCGGATCAGCTTGTAGAAGAGGATCACCGCGCCCACCGACACGGCCGAGTCGGCCACGTTGAAGGCGGGCCAGTGGTAGGTGGAGATGTAGACGTCGAGGAAGTCGATGACCTCGCCCAGGCGGATGCGGTCGATCAGGTTCCCCACCGCCCCGCCCATGATGAGCGACATCCCGTAGGTCAGCAGGATGTCCTCCGTCTTCATCTTCACGATGTAGTAGACGATGAGGCAGGAGGCGAAGATCGACACCCCGATGAGGAAGAGCGCCCGCACCAGCGGCGAGGCATCGGCCAGGAAACCGAAGGCAGCTCCCGGATTTCGCACGTAGGTGATGTTGAAGAACCCCTGGATGACGGGGATGGACTCGTGCAGGGTCATGTGCGTGTCGATGTAGACCTTCGTGATCTGGTCGAGCACGATGATCACCAGCGCCGTCAGGACAAACAGCAGGTAGTT
>CAZPCN010000104.1:0-4149 GCA_964585095.1 uncultured Syntrophaceae bacterium
CACCTGCCCGCTTCCGTAGATGATGAACTTCTGCGTCGTCAGCTCCTCGAGCCCCATGGGCCCGAAGGCGTGCAGTTTCGTCGTGCTGATCCCGATCTCGGCGCCCAGGCCGAGTTGAAAACCGTCGCTGAAGCGGGTCGAGGCGTTGACGAGGACCGTCGAGGAATTCACCTCCCGCAGGAACCGCTGCGCGTTGTCGTAGTCCCGCGTGACGATCGACTCGGTGTGCAGGGAGCCGTACTGCTCGATGTGGCGGATCGCCTCGTCGATCCCGTCGACGACTTTCACCGCCAGGACAAGATCGAGGTACTCCTCGTGCCAGTCCTTCTCCGTGGCCTCCTCGAGCCCCGGCAGGATGGCCCGGGTCCGCTCGCATCCCCGCAGCGCCACCCCCGCCTTCTCCAGGGCCTCCGCCACGGCCGGCAGGAACTCGCCCGCAACGCTTCTGTGGACGAGCAGGGTTTCCATGGCGTTGCAGACGCCCGGCCTCTGCACCTTGGCGTTGAGGCAGATCCGGACGGCCATGTCCAGATCGGCGCCGGCGTCGACGAAGACGTGGCAGACGCCCTTGTAGTGCTTGATCACGGGGATCCGCGACTGGCTGACCACGGCCCGGATGAGATCCTCGCCCCCCCGGGGGATGATCAGGTCGATGTACTCCTCGAGCTGCAGCAGCATGTTGACGGCTTCGCGGTCCACCATGGGGACGAGCTGGACGGCGTTCTCGGGAAGCCCCCTGGCCCGGAGCACGCCGCGCAGGATGCGGCTCAGCGCCAGGTTGGAGTGGATGGCCTCGGAGCCGCCCCGGAGGATGACGGCGTTGCCGGCCTTGAGGCACAGGGCCGCCGCGTCGGCCGTCACGTTGGGGCGCGACTCGTAGATGATCCCGATGACCCCCAGCGGGATCCGCATGCGCCCCACGAGCAGCCCGTTGGGGCGGCGCCACATGGACGTGACCTTCCCCACGGGATCGGGCAGGGCGGCCACTTCTTCGAGACCCCGGGCCATGGCCCGGATGGCCTTCTCGTCCAGGGTGAGCCGGTCGATCATGGCCTTCGAGAGACCCTTTTTGCGGGCAACCTCGAGGTCCTTCTCGTTCTCCTCGATGAGGGTCTCCGTCTGATGGATGAGCTGTCCGGCCATCTCGGCCAGCGCCTCGTCCTTCTCCACGCTCGACAGGTTGGCAACAGCCGATGCGGCCTGCCGGGCGTTCTTCGCAATCTGGAAAACCTGCTCCTTGATGTCCATGGGCACCTTCAATCTGCGGGTACAGGGTTCAGGGTATAGGGTACAGGGAAGAAATCCCCTTGCCGCTCTTTCAAGAACGGCGTCACGGGTTCTATACCGCAGACGTGCATTTCTTACAAGGGGTTAGGGGATTTCAGAGGGGCGTTGAATTTCGGGGGCAACTGGATTATGATGGCGCACTTTTGAGAGACCGGGGTGCGAGAAAGAAATGGAGAGGCTCTGTATCCGCGCGGGGGAACGGGCCCTGGAGATGATCCGGAACGGGGGATTCCGCTTCGACCGGGTGGCGGCCTACGTGGGCCCCGGCGTGGGCCCCCGCTGGCTCGCGGCGAGCGGCTTCGACCTCACCTTCCTGCGCAGCGGCGTTCTGGGTTCGAAGTCCCGCCCCGTCCTGCTGGCGGGCTCGTCGGCCGGCGCATGGCGCTTTGCCGCCTGGCTTCAGCCCGAACCCGAGAAGAGCTACCGAAGGCTTCTGGATGCCTACATCGGCATCCCCTGCGACCGCAGGAGCACCCCGGCAAGCCTCAAGAGAGCGCTGCAGGACGTCGTCAACGCGTACCTGGAGGACGATGCCATCCCCTTTGCGCTCGCCCACGACCGTTACAGGCTCGCCGTCACGGCCGTCCGCGCGAAGAGCCTGGCGGCCTCGGAGACCCCCTGGGTCCAGAAGCTGGGGCTCGCGATGTGCTACCTCGTCAACCGGCTCGACCGCCGCCACCTGTTCCGCTTCTTCGAGCGGGTGGTCTTCTACAGCGGCCCCCTGCCGCCCCCGTTCTGTTTCCGCCCCGGGTTCAGGGGAAGGGCCGTGGCGCTCAACCCCATCAACTTCAAGCATGCCGTCCTCGCCTCGGGGGCCATTCCGCTGGTCATCGAGGGGGTCACGGACATCTACGGCGCACCCCGGGGCGTGTACCGCGACGGCGGCGTCATCGACTACCATCTCGACCACGATTATGCCGCGAGGCCAGACGACGTGACCCTGCTGTTCCACCACGAGGAGCGGGTCATCCCGGGGTGGCTGGACAAGAAGATCAAGGGGCGCAGGCCGCGTGCCGAAGCCCTTGACCCCCTGCTCGTCGTGTACCCGTCGCCGCAGTTCGTGGAAACCTTTCCCGGCGGGAAGATCCCCGACCGTGACGACTTCGTAAACGGCATCGACGACCCCGCGGGACGCATCCTCAACTGGCGCAAGGTCGTCGAACTCTGCGCTCCCCTCGGGGAGGAGTTCGTCGAGCTTGTCCAAAGCGGAAAAATACGTCAGGCAGCAGGACCGTTGAACCTTGAATAACGAAGGGCGCTCGAAAGTTGGAATTCTCCAGGCGCGCATCCCCATCCTGCGGGAGAGGCTGCGCGACTGCACCCTGTGCCCGCGCGGATGCCGCGTCGACCGGCTCGGGGGGCAAACGGGGTTCTGCGGCCTCGGGGCCGGGGCCGTCCTCGCGAGGGCCCTGCCCCACTTCGGCGAGGAGCCGCCCATCTCGGGGACGGCGGGCGCGGGGACCCTCTTCTTCACCTCCTGCAACCTCCGGTGCCCCTTCTGCCAGAACTACCGGATCAGCCGCGAGCGGACGGGGGAGGCCATCGACCGGGAGGCCCTGGCGGGTAGCATGCTGGAACTCGCATTGAAGGGGTGCCACAACGTCGAGCTGGTGACGCCCACGCCGCAGCTGCCGGCGATCCTCGAATCGGTCCTGGCGGCCTGCGAGTGGGGGTTGAACCTCCCGCTCGTCTACAACTGCGGCGGCTACGAGAGCGAGGACGTCATCGGCCTGCTCGACGGGATCGTGGACGTCTGGCTGCCCGATTTCAAGTACGGAAGCGAAACGGATGCCCTGGCCTGCTCCGCCCCGGTCGACTACCCGCAGCGGGCCCTCGAGGCGATCGGGGAAATGATCCGGCAGGCGGGGGAAAGGCTGCAGACGGCGGGCGGGATCGCCCGGCGGGGCGTGATCATCCGGCACCTCGTCCTGCCCGGACGGGTCGGGAACAGCCTGGATGCCGTCCGCCTCATCGCCGAGCGTCTCTCGAGGAAGGTCCCGCTGAGCCTGATGTCCCAGTACACGCCGATGGCGGCCGTAGCGGGCGACCCGCTCCTGGGCCGCCGCGTGACGCGGGAGGAGTACGAGGCGGTCGTGGACCTCGCCCTCGACCTCGGCTTCGAGAACCTGTTCATCCAGGACGTGGACGAGCAGAACCTCGCGCCGGACTTCGACAAAGCCGAACCCTTCACATGGGATTAGAATCCCCCTAACATCCCCCTTTTTCAAAGGGGGAAAGAGGGGGATTTGACGGAATAGACGGAAGAGACGGGACAGACCGAAAAGACCCAATGCCGGAGGCATGGATGCCCTTTTACATCTGCGAGCACTGCGCCTTTGAAACGCAGGACCCGGCGAAGCGATTCTGCGAGTACTGCAAGTCGGAGTTGCTCCTGAAGTGCCCCTACTGCGGGAGGGGGATCGAAAAGGAAAGAACGATCTACTGCGGTCACTGCGGCGAAAAGCTGAAAATATCCATCGTCCCCATCCAGTGAAAAGGGGAAGCGGAAACGAGGTCGAAGAACATGGAAGCGCGAGACATGCGGAACACGGGCGAAACCGCCGACGCCGTTCAGAGAAACGACCGCCTCCTGAGAACGCTCACGGAGAAGTCGCTGGCCGGGATCTACCTCGTCCAGGACGGGGTCTTCCGCTTCCTGAACACCAACGCCGCCTCCTACGCGAACTACGAGGTACGCGAGCTTATCGGCCGGAAATCGGGCAGTTTCATCCACCCCGAGGACCGGGAGAAGGTCAAGGCGAACGCCCGGGCCATGCTCCGGGGCGAGAGAAGCTCCCCCTACGTTTTCCGGATCCTCACCAAGCAGGGCGAGACGCGCTGGGTCATGGAAACGGTGACGCC
>CAZPCN010000104.1:4249-5579 GCA_964585095.1 uncultured Syntrophaceae bacterium
AATGTCATCGAGTCCAACCTGAAGGACATCGCCTCGCCCTTCGCCAGCAGGCTCTCGTCGGAGTACCTGAGCCTGACGCCCAAGGAGCTCCAGGTGGCCGACCTCATCAAGGAAGGCAAGACAACCAAGGAAATCGCCGAGTTCTTGAGCCTGTCCCCGGCTACCGTCGAGATCCACCGGTATCACATCCGGGAGAAGCTCGGGCTGTCCCGGAAAAAGACCAACCTCAGGACGTACCTCTCCTCCCTGAAGTAACCCTTATATAAACTAAAGGTTTTCTACCCATTCTTTCAATATTGCGTCTACCCCCCTTCCTTATCTAAGAAGAGTGCGAACCCATCTTCCCGCTTGCTGCCATTTTTCCGCCCCGATACCCCGAATCGGAGGCTGCGCAGATATACGATCCATCCACCGACATGCAATCGCCCTGCCCCGGCGGGAGCAGGCAAAATCCTGGAGGGAGGACAAGAGATGTCGAAGTACGGAGGGAAATCGGCAACGGCGGAACAGGTGGCCGCACTGGTCAGGGACGGCATGTGGGTTGATTTCGGCGGCGTCCAGATAGCCCGGGCATTCGATCGCGCCCTGGCTCAGAGGGCAGGAGAGCTGAAAAACGTCAAGGTGCGGATGATCGGCCACCTCACCCCCCTGGAGATCATGAAGAAAGACCCGGAGGCACAGAGCTTCTGGACGGGCAACTGGCACATCCTCGGCCATACCAGGACGTATATCGCTGAGAACCGGGGATCCCACATTCCGTATAACTTCGGGGAAACTGCACGATATTACCGGGACAGCCTCGATGTCGATATTGCCGTCCAGACCGTCACCCCGATGGACAAGCACGGATATTTCAATTTCGGCCCCCTCTGCAACTTCAAGAAGGCCGTCTTCGAGAAGGCGAAGATCAAGGTCGTCGAGGTCGTCGAAGACATGCCTTGGTGCTACGGCGGCTACGACGAGTGCATTCACCTCTCCGACGTGGACCACGTCATCGAAAACAAGACGGACAAGCTGATCACGATCCCTTCGCCCCCCGCGACGGACACGGACAAGAAGATCGCCGGCTACATCGCCGAGATGATTCCCAAGGACGGCCCCTGCCTGCAGATCGGCATCGGGGGGCTCCCCGATACGGTTCTGCGGTTGCTGGCCGACAGCGGTGCCCGTGACATCGGCATCCACACGGAGATGGTCACCGAGGCCATCATGGAACTCCACGAAGCGGGACTGATCACGGGGAAGAAGAAAACCTTCCTGCCGGAAAAGGTCGTCTGGGCCTTCGCCATCGGAAGCCGCAAGCTCTACGACTGGATCGACCACAACCCGG
>CAZPCN010000105.1:0-5500 GCA_964585095.1 uncultured Syntrophaceae bacterium
TGATCTTCATCGGCTTCGGCGTCAACAGCGCCTGGCCGCTGCTGCACTTCTGGCTGCCCGACGCCTACCCCGAGTCCACGGTGACCGGCGCCGTGTTCCTCTCGGCCTTCACTACGAAGACGGCCGTCTACGTCCTGGCCCGGACCTTCCCGGGCACGGAAGCCCTGATCTGGATCGGCGCCGCCATGACGGTCTTCCCGATCTTCTTTGCCGTCATCGAGAACGACCTGCGCCGCGTGCTGGCCTACAGCCTGATCAACCAGGTCGGCTTCATGATGGTCGGCATCGGGATCGGCACGCCGCTGGCCCTGAACGGCGCCGTGGCGCACGCGTTCAGCCACATCCTGTACAAGGGGCTGCTGTTCATGTCCATGGGGGCGGTCCTGTTCCGGACCGGGAAGATCAACGCGACGGACCTGGGCGGGCTGTGCCGGTCCATGCCCTGGACCTGCACGTTCTGCATCGTCGGGGCGGCCTCCATCTCCGCCTTCCCGCTGTTCAGCGGCTTCGTCAGCAAGTCCATGGTCATGGAGGCGGCCGCGCTCGGCGACATGCGTCTCGTCTGGTTCATGCTGCTCTTCGCCTCGGCGGGCGTGTTCCATCACGCCGGGATCAAGGTCCCCTTCTTCGCCTTCCTGTCCCATGATTCGGGCATTCGCTGCAAGGAGGCGCCGTGGCACATGCTGCTGGCGATGGGCCTGGCCGCGGCGCTCTGCATCGGCATCGGCGTGTTCCCGCAGGCCCTCTACAGCCTGCTGCCCTACGCAACCGAGTACCGGCCCTATGAAGCCGGGCACGTGATTTCGCAGACCCAGCTGCTGTTCTTCTCCGCCCTGGCCTTCACGCTGCTGCTGCTCGCGGGGGTCTACCCGGCGGAGATCCGCGCCGTCAACCTCGACGTCGACGTCCTGACGCGCAAGGGCGGCCGCGCCTTCTACCGCCTGGCGGACCGCGCCCTCAACACCCTGAACGACTGGGCCGACGAGGTCGTCTCCCATCGCCTGACGCGGAGGCTCGCCCTGTTCTTCCGAATGCCGGCCTGCAACCTGCAACGCCTCGGTTTGCGGGCGCTGGCCGGGTTTGTCGGCAACCACGAGTGGATGAAGGAGAAGATGTCTGTCTCGGAGGCCCGTTGCGAGACCGGGGCCCATCCCGTCGGCGAGGGCGTCCTGCGAGCGGTGCTGCTGCTGACGATCCTCACAGTCCTTGTGCTCATCTGGTAGTCGACAGCGGTGTGCAATAAAAAAAGAGGGCGTGTCGTCCACGCCCTCTCCGTTTATCCCGGATGAAGGATCGTCCTACGACTCCGAAGGCTCTTCGACGGCGATGTCCACGATCTCCACTTCCCGGACACCCCCGGGCGTCTTGACGCGGACGATGTCGCCCACGTTCTTGCCGATGAGGGCCTTGCCGATGGGGGAGGTGACGGAGATCCGGTTGTTCGAGACGTCGGACTCGTAGGGGCCGACGAGCTGATAACGGGTCTCGTCGCCCGTGTCGATGTCGGCGAAGGAGACCGTTGTGCCGAAGACGACCCGGTCGCCGGTGACGCCGTTGAGCTCCACGATCTGCGAGGTGGCCAGGCAGTTCTCGATTTCCTGCTGGCGCCCGTGCAGGAAGGATTGGCGCTCCTTCGCGTACTGGTACTCGGCATTTTCCGAAATGTCTCCGTGGCCGCGCGCCTCCTCGATGGCCTTGATGTTCTCGGGGATCAGCACCCTCTTGAGCTGGTCCAGTTCTTTTTTCAGCTTCTCGAAACCCGCCTTCGTGATGGGCATCTTCTCCATCGAAACTCCTCCGGGGCGATTCGTCAGGCAAAAAAAATAAATATCCGCCAGTGCCTTGGGGCAATAACGGATATTTGAAATCTGGTTTACACAGAAACGGCGGGGCTGTCAAGAGATTTCAGGGTTGCGCGGGGACACTTTCCCGGCTTGCGTGATCGGTCTTGTTATGCTAGATTTGACATGACCGGGGCCGCCTGAGGCGGCCCCGTTTGATTCGCCATGCTCGACAAATACAAAAGAGAAATCAACTATCTGCGGGTCTCCGTCACGGACCGCTGCAACCTCCGGTGCGTCTACTGCATGCCGAAAGAGGGCCTGTCTCTCATCGGCCACGACGACATCCTGAAGTACGAAGAAATGCTGCGGATCGTCCGCATCGCGCAGAAGCTCGGGATTGTGAAGGTCCGGGTCACGGGCGGGGAGCCGCTCGTCCGCCGGGGGGTCGCCGACTTCCTGGCGGAACTCGGGAAGATGCGCCTCGAGGACATCAGCCTCACCACGAACGGCATTCTCCTGGAGACATTTGCCGAGCCGATTCGCAGAGCCGGCGTGTGCCGCATCAACGTGAGCCTCGACTCGTTGGACCCGGAGCGATATGCCCGGATCACCCGGGGCGGCGACCTGTCGGCCGTCCTCAGGGGGCTGGAGCGAGCCGAACGGGTCGGGTTTTCCCCGATCAAGATCAACGTCGTCACCGTGAAGAACTTCAACGACGACGAGGCGCTGTCCTTTGCCCGCCTGACTCTCGAGAAACCCTACGAGATCCGCTTCATCGAGCTCATGCCGATCGGCGGCGAGAAGGGCAGCGACGACAAGTACGTCTCCAACGACGAGCTGATGGAACGAATCGGCCGCGTGGGCACCCTCCACCCCGTCGAGAGCGGCAGGGGGGGACGGAGCTTCGGCGGCCCGGCCCGCCGTTTTCGGCTCGACGGGGCCCGGGGCGTCATCGGTTTCATCAGCCCCATCAGCCACAACTTCTGCCACGCCTGCAACCGCCTGCGCCTCACCGCCGACGGCGGCCTGCGGGCCTGCCTGATGGTCGACGGGGAGATCGACCTCAAGGGGCCCATGCGGAAGGGGTGCAGCGACGAGGACCTGGAGCAGCTCATTTACCGAGCCGTCATGAGCAAGCCCCGGGGGCAGTGCACCGACGCAGCGGGCGAGGATCGCAGCCGCAGGAAGTGCGCCCGGGAGATGTCGACCATCGGCGGCTGACGCCGCCAGGGTATCGGGGTAGACCATCTCCTGCTCGAGGACTTCCAACCTTCTCACCCTCTCACCTTCTCACCCGCGTGTGTATGAGCGGAGTCATGATCAAAGAGGCCATGCTGTACGAGAAGCTTGAAGGGGGCAATGTCCGGTGCGCCCTCTGCAGCCACCGCTGCAGGATTGCGCCGGAGAAGAGGGGTGTTTGCGGGGTGAGGGAGAACCGGGAAGGGACCCTGCACACGCTCGTCTATGGACCCGTCATCGCCGCGAGCGTCGACCCCGTGGAAAAAAAGCCCCTCTACCACCTCTACCCGGGCTCCCGCTCCTTCTCGATTGCCGCCGTGGGCTGCAACTTCCGCTGCTCCTTCTGCCAGAACCACGAGATCTCGCAGATGCCGCGGGAAGAGGGACGCATTGCCGGTCGGGAGATGTCGCCCCGCAGGGTCGTCGACGAGGCCGTCGACAGCGCCTCGAAATCGATTTCCTACACCTACACGGAACCCACGATCTTTTTCGAATTCGCCCGGGACACGGGCTGTCATGCCCGTGAAAAAGGCCTGAAGAACATCTTCGTGACAAACGGCTTCATGACACAGGAGGCGCTGGAGGCGGCATCGGGCTGGCTCGATGCCGCCAACGTCGATCTCAAGTCCTTCCGCGATGATTTCTACAAACGGCACTGCGGGGCTCGTCTCGAACCCGTCCTGGAGACGCTCCGGGGGATGAGAAGGCGGGGAATCTGGATCGAGGTGACGACCCTCGTCATCCCGACACTCAACGACGACGAGGGCGAACTGAGAGACATCGCCGCCTTTGTCCGCTCGCTCGGCGAGGAGGTGCCTTGGCACGTCAGCCGCTTTTTCCCGCGATACCGGTCGCAGAACCTGTCCCCCACGCCGGTGAAAACCATCAACCGGGCCCTGGACATCGGGCGGGAGGCCGGCCTCAAATACGTCTACGGAGGAAACGTGCCGGGAAGCGCGAGCGACCACACGTACTGTTCCGCGTGCGGGAACCTGCTGATCGAACGGCAGGGATACACGCTCCGCGCTTACAATCTGGATGGGGCTCGATGCCGTCGGTGCGGGACCGCGTTGGCGGGGATTTTTGAAGAAGAGGGTGAGAGGGTAAGAGGGTAAGCGGGTCGGAATATCTGTCGCCGTTTTCCGGCTTAACATTCGATGGAACGCCGGTGATTTTACAACGGCCTCTCCAACCTTCTTACCTTCTCACCTTCTGGCATTACGAAGTATCTCCACGATGTCCGGAGGCGCCTTCTCGGGGGAACCCGCGTCAAAGGGGGGATCGGGGTCGTATTCGATGCCGAGCTGAATCGCCTGGGCGGCTTTGTCCCCCGCCATCCACTGGACCATGCGAAGCGACATGTCGATGCCCGCCGAGACGCCTGCGGCCGTGACGATTTTGCCTTCGCGGACCACGCGCTCCGTGACGACGTCCGCGCCGAATGCCGCCAGCCTGTCCCGGTAATTCCAGTGGGTCGTGGCCTTCAGCCCCTTCAGGAGGCCGGCGGCCCCCAGTACCAGGGAGCCCGTGCATACAGACGCCGTGAACAGCGACGTGCGGTGCGCGTTCCGGATCCATTCGAGAACGGCCGGATCCTGGATGACGCCGTCCACGCCGGACCCGCCGGGCACGAGCACAATCTGCGGAGCCGGTGTCTCGTCGAGGCGGCGCTCGGCCATCAGGGTCAGCCCGCCCTTGGCCTTTTTCGGTCCGGGTGAGGAGGCCACCCAGGCAACCGCTGCGCCCGGAATCCTCGAGAGCACTTCATAGGGGCCCACCGCATCGAGAACCGTGATGTCGTCAAACAACAGAATGGCAATCTGCATTTTTCCCCTTCCCTGAACCCTGTTTCCCCTCTCCCGGAGGGCGTCATCAGGCCTTTCAGGCGACAACCTTGCCGTCGGCAAGAACGCATTTCTCCGTCACGGGCCCCCCGGCTGTCTCGATCTCGAAACGGTAACCCGCAATGAGCCCCGCCGCCTGCAGCCTGCTGCAGGCATCGTCGAGGATGCTCTGCGCCTCTTCGATCGTGTCTGCGTTCACATTCAGGGTGATGGCGGCTTTCATCGTGTCGGATCGTCCTCTTTTACTGCCGGCGGCTCGTCCTGCCATTCCAGGTCCTCTTCCGAGTACTCCCTCGCCAGGACGCGCCGGGCATGCTCCACCCACATCTCGGGCACGAGGACCTGCACCTCGCCGAGGCCGTCGACGGTGATGGCGTAGATCGCGCCGATCGGCTCGTACTGCAGGCGCACAGGGATCCCCTCCGCTTCGAGTCGACCCTCGAGAATCCTCGCCTTGATGACACCCTGCGCCGTGCCGACGACCTGCCAGCTCTCCTCGTCCATGGTTTACCCTTCAACCCGGATTTCCAGGTAGATGTCCCCCGCCCGGCCGCCTTCCGCCCGGCCAAGGCCCGCGAGCCGGATCCTCGTGCCGTTCTCCGTGTCCGGCGGGATTGTGACCATGAAGGCCCG
>CAZPCN010000106.1:0-5426 GCA_964585095.1 uncultured Syntrophaceae bacterium
TCATGTACGGCGGCTTCATGATCACCCGCGACGGCGTGCGGCTCGTGGAGTACAACGCCCGCTTCGGGGATCCCGAGGCCATGAACATCCTGCCGCTTCTCCGAACCGATTTCGTGGAGGTCTGCCGGGCCGTCGTGAACGGCACGCTGGGCCGGCTCCCCGTGGAGTTCGAGAAGAAGGCCACCGTATGCAAGTACATCGTGCCGAAGGCCTACGGTCTTCCCAAGGACCACCCCGACGCGAAGTCGACGTCGGCGAAGATCGACGTGGGCGACGTGGGCTCCGCCCGTCTCTACTACGCGTCGGTCGACAAGAAGGCCGACGGGCTCTACATGACCACCTCGCGGGCCATCGGCGTCGTCGGCATCGCCTCGAGCCTCGACGAGGCGGAGAGGATCGCCGAGGGCGCCATCTCGGCCGTGAAGGGCCCCGTCGACCACCGGCCCGACATCGGCACGAAGGCGCTCATCCAGCGCCGCATCGACCACATGCAACGCTTAAGAAGAGGGTGAGAGGTTGAGAAGGGGAGAAGGGTGGAAACGTTTTTTCTTACCCTCTCACCTCCCCACCTTCTGAATCGAAAACAAAGAGGAGCAACGAATGGGCAACAAGATCAAGAGGGCATTAATCAGTGTCACGGACAAGAAGGGCATTGTGGAATTTGCGAAGGGCCTGAAGGGCTTCGGCGTCGAGATCCTCTCGACGGGAGGCACGGCGGCCCAGATCAAGGCGGCGGGGATCGACGTCACCGACGTTTCGGCCTACACGGGGTTCCCGGAGATGATGGACGGCAGGCTCAAGACCCTGCACCCGAAGGTCCACGGGGGGTTGCTTGCGCTTCGCGACCACGAGGAGCATATGAAGTCGGCCAAGGCGCACGGCATCGAGATGATCGACATGGTCGTCATCAACCTCTACCGTTTCGAGGACACCGTCGCCAAGACCGGCTGCACCCTCGAGGAGGCCATCGAGAACATCGACATCGGCGGGCCCACCATGGTCCGCTCGGCGGCGAAGAACTACCGCTTCGTCAGCATCGTCACGGACCCCGCGGATTACCCGAAGATCCTCGAGGAGATGAAGGGGACGGGCGGCGAGGTCTCCGAGGCGACCAACTTCACCCTGTCCACCAAGGCCTTCCAGCTGACGGCCCGCTACGACGCCGCCATTTCCAACTGGCTGGGCGCCATCGCGCCGGGCGAAGGAAAGAAGGATTTCCCCGACGTCTACACGCTGCAGTTCCGGAAGGCCCAGGATCTGCGCTACGGCGAGAACCCGCACCAGAAGGCCGTCTTCTACCGCGAAGGGGCCACGCTCGCGGACGGCATCGCCGGCGGCCGGCAGCTGCAGGGCAAGGAGCTCTCCTACAACAACATCATGGACAGCGACGCCGCCTGGCAGATGGCCTGCGACTTCGAGCTGCCGACGGCGGTCATCATGAAGCACGCCAATCCCTGCGGGGCCGCCACGTCGGGGGGCGACATCGTCGAGGCCTACAGGAAGGCTCTCGAGACTGACCCCATCTCGGCCTTCGGCGGCATCGTGGCCGTGAACCGGGCCGTCGACAAGAAGGCCGCCGAGGAGATCGCCAAGCTCTTCCTCGAAGTCGTGATCGCCCCGAAGTTCGAGCCCGAGGCCCTGGCGATTTTCGAGTCGAAGAAGAACCTGCGCCTCATCGAGGTGGACCCCACCTGCGCCGCGGCAAAGTCCGGCTACGACTTTCGGCGCGTCGTCGGGGGGCTCCTCGTCCAGGAGCGCGACGCCGACGCCACGGACATCCGCAAGGCGAAGGTCGTCACGAAGCGAAAGCCCACCGACGAGGAATACCAGGCCCTGGACTTCGCCTGGAGGGTCGTCAAGCACGTGAAGTCCAACGCCATCGTGCTCGCCACGAAGGACAAGCTCGTGGGCGTGGGCGCGGGCCAGATGAGCCGCGTCGACTCGGTGAAGATCGCCATCATGAAGGCCGCGGCTCCCACGAAGGGGACCGTGATGGGCTCCGACGCCTTCTTCCCCTTCCGGGACGTCGTCGACACGGCGGCGAAGGCCGGCGTGACCGCCATCATCCAGCCCGGCGGGTCGATCCGCGACGAGGAGTCGATCCAGGCGGCCGACGAGCACGGGTTGGCGATGATCTTCACAGGCGTCAGGCACTTCAAACACTAGGAGGCTGTTGAAAAACGCCCGTCTGCGGCGTTCCCTCATCCTTCGTCCCTGCGGCGTACCGACAAAGTACGCCTCAGTCCTCAGGATTTCGGAGGCCTTGCATCCAGGCATTTTTGAACAGCCTGCAGGGAGGCCCCTCTTTGAAACCGCTATCGGAAGGATTGGAGGCTGTCATGAAGAAAAAGGCGGATGTTCTGGTCAGCGTTCTGATGGGGAGCGATTCGGACCTTTCCATCATGAAGGAGGCGCTGGAGACGCTCAAGAAGTTCGGCATCCCCTACGAGCTCTACCTCACCTCGGCTCACCGCACGCCGGAACGGACGAAGGAGTTCGCGCAGAAGGCCGAAGACCGGGGCGTCAAGGTCCTGATCGTGGGCGCGGGCGCAGCGGCCCACCTGGCCGGGGTGATCGCCTCGCTGACCCGGCTTCCCGTCATCGGCGTGCCCATCGACGCCACCTCGCTCGGGGGCCTCGACGCGCTTCTCTCCACCGTGCAGATGCCCGGGGGGATCCCGGTGGCGACGATGGCCATCGGAAAGGCGGGCGCGCGCAACGCCGCGCTCATGGCGGCGCGGATCCTGGCCCTGAACGACGCGGCGCTGCGCAAAAAGCTGCTGCAGCACGCCGAGCAGATGGCCCGCGACGTGGAGGAGAAGCACAAGAAGCTGGAGTGCCTGTGAACACAGGGTATCGGGTCTAGGGGTTCGGGTATCGGCAAGGGAAAAACAAAGAATTGGGCCGGCAAGGATGCCGGCCTTCTGCATGATGACAAAGATTATCAAGATCGATCCGGAAAGACCGGAGCCTGAAAAAATCGATGAGGCTGTGGCCATTCTGAAAGGCGGCGGCGTCATCGGCTTCCCGACGGAGACGTTTTACGGCCTCGGGGCCGATGCGAGCAACGAGGCGGCCATCGAAAAGATTTTCGGCGTGAAGGGGCGCGATTTCCGCAACCCCATCCTCGTCGTCATCGGGGAACCGGGACAGGTCGATCTCTTCGCCGGCGACATCCCCGCCCAGGCCCGGTCGCTGATGCAGCGCTTCTGGCCCGGGCCCGTCACCATCCTGTTCAGGGCCTCGGCGGCCGTCTCGCCGAAACTGACGGCGGGAAGCGGAAAGATCGGCATCCGGCTCACGAGTCACCCGATTGCGCGGGAGCTGTCACGCAAACTCGGCGGGCCGCTGACGGCCACGAGCGCAAACCTCTCCGGCGCGCCGGAGTGTTCAACCGCAGCGGAAGTCCTCTCTCAGCTCGAAGGGAGAATCGACGGGATCGTCGACGGGGGGATCACGCCGGGCGGGAAAGGATCGACGATCGTCGACGCCACCGTGTCCCCCGTGAATGTTCTGCGGGAGGGGGTCATCCCCGCCGCTCTCATCCAAGAAACGCTTGCGAGAGCTTCGTGACGTTGTCCTCCTCCCCGAGGGCGATCAACTTATCGCCGCTCTCGATGACGTAGCCCGCAACGGGGTTGAAGATCATTTTGCCCGAATCCTTTTTCACAGCCACGATGATGAGCCCGTAGCGCTGCCGGATCCCGGACTCTTCGAGGGATTTCCCGATGATGGGCGACCCCTCGCGGATGGGCAGCTCGTCCATCCGAAGCTCCAGGCTCTGGCGGCGCGTTGTGATCTCGATGAAGTCGAGCATGGCGGGCCGCAGGATGGCCATAGCCATGCGGTTTCCGCCCAACGTGTAGGGCGAGATGACCCGATCGGCGCCCGCCCGCAGCAGGCGTCGCTCCGACTGCTCCTCCTCCGAACGCGCGAGGACCCAGATGTCGGGGTTCAGCTCCTTGGCCGTCAGGATCACGTAGAGGTTCTGGGCGTCGGTGGGCAGCACGCAGACGATCCCCTTGGCGCGCCTGATCCCGGCCTCGATCAGGCTCTTGTCATGCGTGGCATCTCCCTGGAAGTGGACAAAACCCTCTTCCTGGAGCCGCTGGATCACTCCCGGCCGATTGTCCACAACAACGCAGGGCATCTTCTCCGCGGCGAGTTCCCGGGCGATGAGCATGCCGATCCTGCCGCAGCCGCAGATGATGTAGTGGTTGCTCATTTTCTCGATGGTCTTCTCCATCTTGCCTCTCCCCATGAGATTCATCAGGCGGCCTTCGACCATGGTCTGGGCCACGAGGCCCACCGTGTAGAGCATCGTGCCGACGCCGACGGCCACGAGCGCCACCGTGAAGACCATGCCCGTGCGGCTCTGCGGCGCGAAGTCCCCGTAGCCGACGGTGGTGAGGGTCATGACCGTCACGTACAAGGACTCCAGCAGGCCCCATCCCTCGATGGCGTGAAATCCCACCGAGCCGATCGCAATCAGGGCCGCGATGATGATGAGCGCGGTTTTCAGGTTGTTGGTCATCCCGTCGTCTTCCCCGTGGCGTGCTCCTCGGCCCTATTTACCAGACAAGTCGCCGGAATAGAAGCTTTTTCCCGCCCGACCCCGATAATTCGTTGAAGAATCGGCCGATTTCCGATAGAAAAGGCCATGGGTCACAAAGCTCCCGAGTTTGCGAGGATTTACACGGGCAAGGCGCTCATCGCCGACCCCATCCACCAGTACGCCTGGTTCACCGTCCCCGACCCCGCCTGCCCCGGCGAAAAAACGGAGAAGGACCTCCTGGACACGCCATGGCTCCAGCGGCTCCGGCGGATTCACCAGCTTCAGAGCGCTCGCTGGGTCTATCCCGCCGCCGAACACAGCCGGTTCCAGCACTCCCTGGGAACCATGCACATGGCCGGGGAATTCAGCAGGCATCTCTACCCCAGCCTCAAGAGCGTCTGCCCCGACGTCCCCTCGGCCCCCTTCATCGAGGAGCTGGCGCGCCTGGCGGGCCTCCTGCACGACGTGGGGCACGGCCCCTTCGGCCACTTTTTCGACGATCACTTCCTCGACCGCTACGGGCTGACCCACGAGGACCTGGGGCAAAAGATCATCACGAAGAAACTGGCCCGGACGATTGCCGCCATCCGGCGCAGCCCGACGGGCCCTTTCGAAAAAGGGGAGACTCTCGACCCGGCCCACATCTCCTACCTGATCAAGATGCCCGACGGGCGGGACGGGAAGCGGCCGCGGTGGCTCGCGCTCCTGCGCCAGCTCTTCTCGGGCATCTACACGGCGGACAACCTCGACTACGTCCAGCGAGACGCCTTCATGACGGGGTTTTCGCTGGACATGGTGGACATCTCGCGCCTGCGGTTCTACACGTTTTTCACCGAGAAGGGGATCACCCTTCACCAGGCGGGCATCTCGG
>CAZPCN010000107.1:0-5195 GCA_964585095.1 uncultured Syntrophaceae bacterium
ACATGATCCGCGTCGTCTGCTGCTACTGCAAGAAACCGGTGAAGACCCTCCCGTCGGAGTCGGACGAAGTCTCCCACGGCGTGTGCGACCGCTGCCTGCCCCTGATGGTCCGGGAACTCGGGCAGCCCATGCAGGAGTTTCTCGACGAGTTGAGCGCCCCCGTTCTCGTCGTGCAGGACAACGCCCGGGTGATTTCCGCCAACGCGGCCGCCCGGAAGCTGCTGAGCAGGGAACAGCTCGAGATCTGCGGCGAACTGGCGGGCGACGTGATCGGCTGCCGGCACGCCCGGGAACCGGGCGGGTGCGGCCGGACGCAGCATTGCAAGAGCTGCGCGATCCGGCAGTGCGTCACGCACACCCTGAACACGGGGGAGGCCTGCCGCAAGAAAGCCTACGCGGACATCGGCATCGTCACCGGAGACAGGCGGGTGCGCTTCCTGATCGAGACGGAGAAGGTGAACTCCTTCGTTCGCCTGACGATGTACGACGTGCAAGGAGGGTGAAAGCAGGGTATCGGGTCTCGGGTAAGGAAAAAATAAAGGATCGGGACGATCATGTCTCCGATCCTTTTCTTTTATCCCGTCTTGTCTCTAAACCCGATACCCGAGCCCCGATACCCTATTTCTCGGTCACGATCTTCGAGAAGTCCGCCACCTTGTAGAAGAGTTTCGCCACGGCCTCGAGCAGCGAGAGGCGGTTGAACTTCACCTTCTCGTCCTTGGCCATGACGAGGACGGCTTCGAAGAAGGCGTCCACGGGCTTCCGCAGGCGGACCATCTCGAGCAGGGCTTCCTTGTAGTTGCCCATGTCGATGAGGGCTTCGGCCTTTTTCCGGATTTCGATGTAGGCGTTGTGGAGGGCCCCCTCGGCCTCGTGTTCGAAGAGAACGGGGTCGACGCAGCCGTCCTTGAAGTCCTTGAGGATGTTGCTCACCCGCTTGAAGGCCACGGCCAGCGGTTCGAAGTCCGGGTCGCCCTTGGTGGCCTCGACGGCTTCGATCTTCTTGATCGCCTGCACCATGTCCGTGAGGCCTGTGGCCAGCACGGCCTCCACCGCGTCGTAGGGGCGCCCCTGGGAGACGAGCTGGTTGGAGAAGCGCCCCTTGAAGAACTCCAGCACGTCCCGCCGGGTCTCCTCGGGGCTGCGTTTGAACTTCTTCGACAGGATCGCGATGCTGCGGTCCACGAGCTCCGGCAGCTCGAGGGGGTAGCCCTTGTCGAGGATGATGTTGATGATGCCCAGGGCCTGGCGGCGCAGGGCGTAGGGGTCGGCCGTCCCCGTGGGGATCACGTTGATCCCGAAGAAGCCCACGATGGTGTCCGTCTTGTCGGCGATGCTCACGATGGCGCCTTCCTCGGTCTGGGGCAGGTCGCCGCCGCCCGAGGTGGGCAGGTAGTGCTCGTAGACGGCGCGGGCCACGACGGGGTTCTCCCCCTGGATCATTGCGTACTCGCGCCCCATGATCCCCTGCAGTTCGGGGAACTCGTAGACCATCTTCGTCTCCAGGTCGGCCTTGGCCAGCAGGGCCGTGCGGTCCACCGTGTCCTTGAGGGCCGGGTTGACCCTGCCGGCGATCCATGCCGCCAGCTCGCGGAACTGCATGACCTTGTCCCAGGACGTGCCGAGGGCCGAGTGGAAGACGACCTTTTTCAATTCCTCGAAGTGGGTCATGAGGGGGATCTTCTGGTCCTCCTCGAAGAAGAACTTCGCGTCGGCCAGGCGCGCCCGGATGACCTTCTCGTTGCCCCGGGCCACGACGGCGGGGTCCTTCGCCACGGTGTTGTTGATCGTCACGAAGTGGGCCATGAGGTTGCCGTCGGCATCGACGACGGGGAAGTACTTCTGGTGCGAGATCATCGTCGTGGTGAGGACGTCCTTGGGGAGCTTCAGGTAGTCCTTCTCGTAGTTGCCGAGCACCGCCGAGGGGTACTCCACGAGGAAGGAGACTTCCCGGATGAGGTCCTCGTTCTCCAGGATCTTCCCGCCCGCGGCCGCCGCGGCCTTGCGGGCCTCCTCGAGGAGGATCCGCCGCCGCTCCTCGGGGTCGACCAGCACGAAGCGCTTGCGCGTCTTGGCCAGGTAGTCCCGGTACCCCTTCACCTTGAAGGGCTTGGGGCTCATGAACCGGTGCCCGCGGGACATGTCGCCGCTTGCGATGTTCTCGATTCTGAACGGGACCCCCTCGCCGCCGAAGAGGGCCACGATCCAGTGGATGGGCCGGGCAAAGCGGATCTCGAGGTTCATCCACCGCATGGATTTCTTGAAGGGGATCGAGAGGATGAACTTGGGAAGGAGGGCCGGCAGGAGCTTCGCCGTCTCCTCGCCCTCGAGCTTCTTGCGGGCGCCGATGTACTCTCCCTTGTCCGTCGTGATGATCTCCACCTCGGAGATGTCGATGCCCTGTCCCTTCGCGAAGCCGAGGGCGGCCTTCGTGGGGTTTCCCTGCTCGTCGTAGGCGACCTTCCTGGCCGGGCCGAGCTTTTCGATGACCTGGTCTTCCTGCCTCTCGGCCACGCGGGCCACGCAGAGCGCCAGGCGCCGGGGGGTGGCCACGGCCTTCACCGCGCCGTGCCCGATGCGGTTCGCGGCGAACTCCTTCCGGATCATCTCCTCCATGTCCGCGATCGCCTTCGGCAGGAAGGCCGCGGGGATCTCCTCCGTCCCGATTTCGAGAAACAGTTCCTTCGCCATCTGAAACTCCAGTGAATGAATGTCTGCGTGCTGTAATAAAAGGAATCGGTTCCGTCCCTATACCCGAGCCCCTATACCCGATACCCTATCTTCGGAATTTCCCCATCAGCGGGAAGCCCATCTGCTCGCGCTGCTTGAGGTAGCCCTCGGCGCTCAGGCGCGCGAGGTTGCGCACGCGGCCGATGTAGGTGGTGCGCTCGGCAACGCTGATGGCCCCCCGGGCGTCGAGCAGGTTGAACGTGTGGGAGCACTTCAGGCAGCAGTCGTAGGTGGGGAGCACAAGGCCCCGCTCGGCCATCCGGATGCCCTCGGCCTCGTACATGTCGAAGATCTTCCGGAGCATCTCCATGTTGGCTTCCTCGAAGTTGTAGTGCGACCACTCCACCTCGCCCTGGTGGTGGACGTCGCCGTACTTCACCCCGTGGGCCCACTCGAGATCGTAGACGTTGTCGATGCCCTGCAGGTACATGGCGATGCGCTCGATGCCGTAGGTGATCTCGACGCAGATGGGATTGAGGTCGATGCCGCCCACCTGCTGGAAGTAGGTGAACTGGGTGATCTCCATCCCGTCGAGCCAGACCTCCCAGCCCAGGCCCCAGGCGCCCACCGTGGGGGACTCCCAGTCGTCCTCGACGAAACGGATGTCGTGCTCCATGGGGTTGATGCCGAAGCTCCTCAGCGAGTTGAGGTAGAGCTCCTGGATGTTCATCGGCGAGGGCTTCATGATGACCTGGTACTGGTAGTAGTGCTGCAGCCGGTTGGGGTTCTCCCCGTAGCGCCCGTCGGTGGGGCGTCGGGAAGGTTCCACGTAGGCCACGTTCCAGGGCTCGGGGCCCAGGGAGCGCAGAAAGGTCGCCGGGTTGAAGGTGCCGGCGCCGACCTCGAGGTCATAGGGCTGCTGCAGGATGCAGCCCTGGCCGGCCCAGTACGTGTCGAGGGAAAGAACCAATTCCTGAAAGGTCACGTCTGTTACCTCCCGTCGTGCGGCCCGGAAGGCCGCCGGTGGTGATGAAAAAATCCTTTGAATACGGGTATATCCGTGTCAAGCGCGAGAAGTAGCATTTAGAGGGGGCCGTGTCAATGAAAAAGAGAAGGTGAGAGGGTTAGAGGGTGAGAAGCTCGGAGGTGCCGAGCCTGACGCCAGTGCCCCGCTTCTCCAACCTTCTCACTCTCTCAACCTCTACTTCACGGGGTGTAGCGCTTCCGGATCTCCGCCAGGACGCTCACGGACTTGAGCTCGCGGCCCGTGAGGTGGCGGATGAAGCAGCCGAGGATCTCCCGGCCTTCCCGCGCCATGGGGCCCGAGAGCGCGACGCGGGGCATCCTCTCGAAGTCGATGTCCCGGCCCATCAGCAGGGTTCGCAGGGTGCCGGCCGAGACGGGGATGAAGTCCGGGCTGTTCACGGCGCAGCGCGCGCAGCGGATGCCCCCCTCGCGGCAGTCGAACCGGGGCGACGCGATGCCTTCCAGGGGCGCTCCGCAGGTGACGCACCGGTCCAGCACGGGCTCGAATCCCGCCGCCTTCAGCAGGCGCAGTTCGAAGAACCGCTCCGCCGCCTCGGTCATGCGGCCGGACTCGATGAAGTCGAGAAAATCCGTCAGCAGTTCGAACAGGGGCAGGTTCTTTTTCCCTTCCACGGAGAAATGTTCGGCCAGCTCCGACACGCAGGCCGCCACGAGGGTCCGGTCGAGGTCCTCCCGGATGCCGGCAAAGTGCCGGATGACGTCGGAGCCCTCGATGAAGGCAAGCCCGCCGCGGCCCCGTCGCGAGAACATCAGGGTGGTGAGCGAGAAGGGCTCCAGCGCGTTGGCGAAGCGCTTCCTGCTGCGCCGCGCCCCCTTGGCGATGCCCTTGAGCTTGCCGAAGTCGTCGGTCAGAAAGGTGAGGATGCGGTCCGACTCGCCGTAGTCGAGCGAGTGAAGGACGATGGCACGTACCTTGTGGCTGGATTTGGATATCATGGAACAGGGTCCGGGGTCTTGGCCCATGAAGAAGGGTTTCGGGTATCGGGCCTCGGGTATCGGCCCATGAAGAGGGGTATCGGGTATCGGGACTCGGGTATCGGGAAGGAAGAAGATTTTGCTTACAAGATAATCTTTATTACCTTCAGTCCCTATACCCTAGACCCTGTATCAACCCCTGTACCCTATACCCGGTACCGATACCCTTTCTTTCACAGTTCACTGTACTTGATGTCGCCGCCGACGATCGTGAGCACCGCCTTGACCGGGAGCTTCCACCCGTCGAAGGGCGAGTTGCGGCTCTTCGAGCGAAACTTGCGGATGTCCACCGTCCAGGACTTCTTCGGGTCGATGACCGTCACGTCGGCGTCGGCCCCCTTCTTCAGCGTCCCCTTGGGGATCCGCAGCACCCGGGCGGCGTTCGCCGTCATCCGGGCGATGAGTTCCGACGGGGTCAGCACGCCCTCCTCGACCAGTTTCCAGCACAGCCCGATCGATGTCTCGAGGCCCACCATGCCGCTGGCGGCGTACTCGAACTCCAC
>CAZPCN010000108.1:0-5078 GCA_964585095.1 uncultured Syntrophaceae bacterium
AGGATCCCCCGCGAGACGTCCACGGCCATGTTCACCAGCGCCAGGTCCGTCATGGCCGCCATGTGCGGCGTCACGAGGACATTCTCGAGGCCGAAGAAGGGCAGGTCTGCGGGCGGCGGTTCCTGCTCGAAGACGTCGAGGGCCGCCCCGGCGATCCTCCCTTCCCGCAGCGCGCGCAGCAGCGCCGCCTCGTCGACGATCCCCCCGCGGGAGGTGTTGATCAGGAAGGCCTCCTTCTTCATCAGGGCCAGCTGCTTCTCGCCGATGAGATGGTGGGTTTCCTTCATGTGCGGGACGTGCAGGGAGACGAAGTCGGCATCGCGGATCGCCTCCTCGAGGCTGTTTACGCGGCACACGGCGTGTTCCTGGAAAGCCTCGTCGCCCACGAGGGGGTCGAAGGCCTTGATGTCCATCTCCAGGCTGCGGGCCAGCTCCGCCAGCCTGCGCGCGATGCGGCCGAACCCGACGAGTCCCAGGCCCTTGGCCTTGAGTTCCAGGGTGCTGTAGCCCATCTTCTGCACCAGCCCCGGCAGCGAGCCCGCGACGGCGAACTTCCCTTCCCGCAGCGCCCTCTCGGCCCGGTTGAAGTTCTTGGCGCAGTGCATGATGGCCCACAGGGCATGCTCGGCCACGGCGTTGGTGTTCGCCCCGGGCGTGTTGACCACCTGGATCCCCATGCGGCTGGCGGCGGTCACGTCGATGTTGTCGATCCCGATGCCGTGCCGGCCGATCACTTTCAGGTTCTTGCCGGCGTTCATGACGGCTTGGCTCAGGGGGGTGCTTCGAATGAGAAGGGCGTCGGCGCTGCCGATGAGGGGCAGCAGGTCCGCATCGGAGGGCGAGGGTGCGATGACGACCTCCGCCGTGCTCTCCAGGATGCCGATCCCGACAGGCGAGATGCGTTCAGTCAGAAGTACTTGATATTTCAATGGCCTGTCTCCTTTCCCGCGCTTTCAGGTTTGTGACGGCCGAGCAGGAATCATCAATCTGAAATTTTGTATTCAATTATGTTTTGATACACTCTCGGCCAGGGGGTGTCAAGGGTTTTTTTTGAACCTTGTTTTGTTGTAAATATATAATATTATTAACAATAAGTTAGTGTGTAGGGATGTCTGGACACTGACAAAAAAGCACTTGCTTTCGATGCCGACCCATGCTAGCAAGTGCCGATAATCTGAAATTGCAGACTTCATGGCATGCCTCGTCCGAATGGATGTGAAAGGGCGACGCCCTGGAGGACAACGAACGTAGACCTTTCACCGGAGCCCAGGGGAGAAAGACCGGATGGCAGCCGAAGAGCAGTCCACGCTGATCGATGTGACCAACATCAACGAAAAGGTCTACAATTACATCAAGACCAACATCATCAGCTACAATTACCCCCCCGGTTACAACCTGAACCTCAACCAGCTGAGCGAGCTGCTGGGCGTGAGTCCCACGCCGATCAAGGACGCCCTGTTCCGGCTGGCGGGTGAGGGGCTTGTCGAGATCGCCCCCCGCAAGGGCACCTATGTAAAGGATGTGACCCTCGAGGACATCCACGAGATCCTTCAGGTCCGCATCATCCTGGAGACGGCGGCCGTGGAGGCCATCACCGCCTCCCTGACGGACGAGCAGATCTCGCGGTTCGAGGAGCTTTTCCGGCAGATGATCTCCGTCCGCGTGGGCGAGAACGACGAGGCGAGCTACAAGGCCTACATGGAGCGGGACAGCGAGTTCCACCTGCTGTTCTTCCAGATCCTGGGCAACCAGCGCCTGCTGAACATCTACCGCAACCTCAACGCCCACATCCAGATTGTCCGCTTCCGCCTCTTGGATCGGAGGGGGAAAAACGTCACGACCGACCAGGAGCACGCAGTGATCCTGGAAGCCCTCCGGGAGCGAAACCCGGCCAAGGCGAGAGAGGCCGTGCGAAGGCACCTGCTGAGTCTCGATGCCGCACTCACCGTTCTTCGAACTCAACACCCAGGCGAACAGGTAGGGACCGGGTCCAAGGGGACCTGAGACAGGGAGCGAAAAACAGGGCCCAGCCCCGAAGGGTGTCCGGGCGCGGCCCGCCGATGCATACAAAATACAAACGGAGAGTCCCGGACGCCGCCCCCGCAGGACCATCGCGCGGCGCGCCGGGCTGCGGAAGGAGACCCCATGTCCAACCAGCCGGCAGAGATCCTGTCCGAGGAAAAAGCGACAACATTCGACGAGGGCAACCGCATGGTACGCGGCCTGATCGCCGCGGGCGGGGCCGGCATCACCCTCTTCATCGTCTTGACGATGCTCTTCTACCCGCTGCCCGCGATGATGCAGCGGGCGGGCGTGCTGATGCTCAGCCTCTTTGTCATCTTCATGCAGTACCCCCTGTTCCCGAAGAAGAAGGCCCTGGCCTGGATCGACTGGCTCTGGGCGGCCCTCTCCATCGTCGTCTGCGCCTACGTCCTCTGGGACTTCGAGGATCTCGTCAACCGCATGGGCGACATGAACGACGTCGACAAGGTCCTCGGCACCCTGTGCGTCGTCATGGTGCTCGACGCCACACGGCGCGCCATCGGCTGGCCCCTGCCCATCGTGACCGGGCTGTTCCTGCTCTACGCCTACTTCGGCAACCAGATCTCGGGCAGCTTCGGCCACCGGGGCTACGACGTCCACCGGATCCTCAACCAGATGTACATGACCACCGAGGGGGTCTTCGGCATTCCCCTGGGCGTCGTGGTGACCATCGTCTTCCTCTTCATCCTCTTCGGCACTTTCCTGGAGCGAAGCGGCGGCGGGCAGTTCTTCATCAATCTCGCCGTGTCGCTGGCGGGGCGGCTCCGCGGCGGCCCGGCCAAGATCGCCGTCATCGCCAGCGGGCTCATGGGGATGATCTCCGGCAGCAGCATCGCCAACGTGGCCACCGTGGGGACCTTCACGATTCCGCTGATGAAGCGCGTGGGCTACCGCCCCGAGTTCGCCGGCGCCGTCGAGTCCGCGGCGGCCACGGGCGGACAGATCATGCCCCCCGTCCTGGGGGCGGCGGCCTTCATCATGTCCGAGTTCACCCACACGCCCTATCTCACCATCGTCGTCCTCTCGATCGTCCCGGCCGTCCTCTACTACCTGAGCCTGTTCATGAACGTCCACTTCGAGGCCTGCCGGACGGGCCTGGAGGGGATGCCCGAGGAGGAGATCCCCAAGACGTCGAAGGTGCTCGGCGAAGGCTGGATCTTCATTTTCCCCGTGGTCACCCTGGTCGTCGTGCTGACCCTGGGGTTCAGCCCCGCCCGCGCCGCCTTCTCGGCCATGGGCCTGCTCATCGTCCTGAGCCTGCTCAAGGCCTCGACCCGGATCGGGCCGGCGGTCTTCTGGGAGTCGCTGGTTGCGGCCGGGCGCAACACCGTCGGGATCGCTGCGGCCTGCGCCTGCGCGGGCATCATCGTGGGCACCGTGAGCATGACGGGGCTCGGGATCAAGTTCGCCAACCTCATCGAGCAGATCTCCCAGGGGCACCTGCTCTTCGCGCTGATGTTCACGGCCGTGGCCTCCCTGGTTCTCGGCATGGCCCTGCCGACGACGGCCAACTACATCGTCCAGGCCTCCGTGGCGGCGCCGGCCCTCGTCGCCCTCGGCCTGCCGGTGCTCACGGCCCACATGTTCGTCTTCTACTTCGGCGTCTTCGCGGACATCACGCCGCCCGTTGCGCTGGCAGCCTACACGGCTGCGGGCATCGCGAAGGGGGACCCCATGAAAACGGGGGCCATCGCCACGCGCAACGTCATCGTGGGCTTCATCGTGCCCTTCCTGTTCGTCTACCACCCGGGGCTCATCCTGCAGGGCCCGATCGAGGACATGATCATGATGATCCCGTCGACGGCGCTGGCGGTGATCGCCCTGTCGGGTTTCGTCGGCAACTACCTGCACCGGGCTTGCGCGGTTTGGGAGCGCTTCGCGCTGCTGGCGGCGGGGATCCTCCTCATCACGCCCGGCTGGATAACGGACCTCGCGGGACTTGCCCTCCTCGCGGGCGTTTACCTCTGGCAGCGCAAGACGGCGAAGGGCACGGTATCCGGGCCCGCCGCGTGACAAACGGGACGCGATAGGGTACAACGAGACGGAAGAAACGCCCGGGGATGCCGGGCGGACGGAAATTCCAAAAAGGAGGTTTCATGGACATGCGTTTGAACAAGATGACCCTGTTTTGCCTGACGGCGCTTCTCGCCGTCGCGCTGGGCCTGCCGGCGGCCGGCCATGCGCAGACGAAGAACATTTCCTTCGGGACTGGCGCCATGAGCGGCACCTACTATCCCCTCGGGGTGGCCATTTCGAAGGTCTGGACCAACGCGGGCATCGGCCTCAACGTGTCGGCCGAGGCGACGGGCGGTTCCGTGGAGAACGCCCGCCACATCAAGAACAAGACCATGGAGATCGGCTTCGTCGAGTCCCTCGTGGCCGACTGGGCCTACAAGGGCGAGGAGTACTTCAAGAGCGGCCCGGTGCAGAACATCCGCGGCTTCATCGCGCTGTACCCCAACACGATCCAGACGGTCGTGAAGGCCAACTCGGGGATCAAGACCTACAAGGACCTCAAGGGCAAGAAGGTGGCCTGCGGGATCCAGGGCAGCTCGAGCGTCCTGAACATGAAGATCGTCCTCGAGAGCTACGGCATCCCCTTCAGCGACATCAGGCCCCAGTACCTGGCCTACGGCCCCGCCATGGAGCTGCTGAAGGACGGGCAGGTCGACGCCGTCATGGTGGACGCCGGCGCGCCCAACTCCAGCATCATCGACATCGGCACGCAGCACAAGATCGCCATCCTGTCGATCGACCGGGCCAACGTTGCCGCCATCGTCAAGAAATACCCCTTCTTCTCCGCCGCCACGGTCATCCCCAAGGGGACCTACAAAGGCATCGACTACGACGTCGTGACGACGGGATCGCTCGCCACCCTGTGCGTGCAGGCCGAGCTGCCCGACGAGCTGGTCTACAAGATGATCAAGACTCTCTTCGACAAGAAGGCCGACGTGGCCAAGGTGCACGAGAAGGGCAAGAGCATCGACCTCAAGACGGCCGTCAACGGCTTCTCGATCCCGCTGCACCCCGGCGTG
>CAZPCN010000109.1:0-5063 GCA_964585095.1 uncultured Syntrophaceae bacterium
GATTACCACGCCTCGCAAGGCTCGGCTCGTAATGACATTTCGGCTTCCCTCTCCCCGGGCGGGAGAGGGACGGGGTGAGGGGGAAAATCCCCTTCCATTTTCCCTGTACCCTGCCCCCTGAACCCTGAACCCTTTCTTTGGGGGTGTTTCCATGGAACATCGCATCCGTGCTCTTCAGCAGAGACTGGCCGCCGGGGGCCTCGATGCCGCCCTGCTGGTCTACTCCCGCGACGTCCTTTACTACACCGGCACGGCCCAGCCCTCCTGCCTCGCCGTGACGCCCAACGATTACACGCTTTACGTGAGAAGCGGCTTCGATTTTGCCCTGCGCGACGTCTTCATCCCCCGCGAAAGGCTCGCGGAGGAGCGGCGGCTGGAAAAGGTTCTCGCCGGCCTGTTGACCGGCCTGGCGGGGAAGCCGCCCCGGGTCGGCGCCGAGCTCGACATCGTGACGGCCGAGCAGCTCGAGGCCCTCCGGAAGGCGGCCCCCGGCGTCGAGTTCGTCAATGTTTCCCTCGTCACCCTGGAGCAGCGGAAAGTGAAGGAGCCCGCCGAGATCGGTAAGCTGCGCCGAGCCTGCGACGCCATCCACGCGGGCCACGAGGCCGTCCTCGCCACCCTGCGCGAGGGGGTGACGGAGCTCGAGCTGGCCGCCGCCGTCGAGAATGCCCACCGGCTCGCGGGCCACGAGGGGGTCTTCTTCATCCGCCTGCCCGATTTCTTCATGAGCCGGGGCCCCATCGGGGCGGGGCCGAACCTGTCGCAGATCAGCGGCGTCGTCTACACGATCACGGGCGTGGGCCTGAGCCCCGCCGTGCCTGCCGGACCCTCCCGCAGGCCCATCGGGCGGGGCGAGACCGTCGTCGTCGACATCCCCACCCTCGTCGAGGGCTACCACGCCGACCAGACGAGGACCTACTGCATCGGCAAGGCCGGGCAAGACGTCCATGCCCTCTACAACGACCTGACGGCCGTCGCCGATCACCTGGTCGGCGCGCTCCGCCCGGGCATGACGGGCCGGGATGTCTATCGGCTGGCACGGCAGAAGGCGGGCGAGCTGGGGCGGGAGGCGGAGTTCATGTCCTTCGGCGCGGGGAAGGCCTCCCGCATCCTCGGCCACGGCATCGGCCTGGAGCTCAACGAGCCCCCGATCCTCTCCGAGCACGACACGTCTGCAATCCCGGAGGGTTGCGTCGTCGCTTTGGATCTGCACATGATGCCGGAGGCAGGCGGGGTGGTGAAGCTCGAGGACATGGTCCTCGTCGGCAGGGACGGCAACGAGATCCTCACGAAGACCCCGCGACGGCTCTTCGAAGTCTGATCCGCGAGTCCGCGGCGCAACCCCCGGGGCGCAAACCCTTTTTGTAACATCTTGCCCTTTGCGCCTCCGCCGCCGCGGCGCGCCTGCCCCGAAAGGCCCATGAAACGGGCAAAATCGCCGTCTTTTCGCTTGACAAAATTGAGGTTTTTGTATACGGGAACGAGTGGGTCTATTATCAGGGATAGTCAGGGTTTAATAAATTGCGAGGAGTGTATATGGCCTAAATCTTTAAATTTTACGGACAAGGAGGGAGGAAACGTGTATTTCGCAAAAGAAGTTCTCGAGTCGTCCAGCAAGATGCGCCAGAAATGGGAGGACGAGGTCAAGAAACTCGTCTCCAAATGGCCCGATCAGAAGCCGGAAGCCCAGTGGTCCACGGTTTCGGATCTCCCCATCAAACGTCTCTACACCCCCGATGACATCAAGGACATGGACTTTGCGAGGGACATCAGTTACCCCGGGCAGTACCCCTACACCCGCGGCAACCAGGTGACCGGATATCGCGGCAAGTACTGGACCTTCCGCATGTTCTCGGGAATGGGGGATGCCGCCACCACCAATGCCCGGTGGCACATGCTCCTGAAGGAAGGCCAGACGGGTCTGAGCACGGCCTTCGACTTCCCCACCCTCATGGGCTATGACACGGACTCCCCGAAAGCCCGCGGCGAGTGCGGCAAGTGCGGCGTGGCCATCGACACCCTCGAAGACTTCCTCGTTCTCACCAAGGGCGTTCCTCTCGACAAGATCACGACCTCCATGACGATCAACCCGCCGGCGACGGCCCTCTGGGCCATGTACTGCGCCGCGGCGGAGATCCAGGGGATCCCCCTGACGAAGATCGGCGGCACGATCCAGAACGACATGCTCAAGGAGTTCATCGCCCAGAAGACCCTGATGTGCCCGCCCGAGCCCTCCGTGAAGCTCATCAGCGACACCGTCGAGTTCGGCACCCTGAAGGTTCCCAAGTGGAACACGATCTCGATTTCGGGCTACCACATCCGCGAGGCCGGCGCCACGGCGGTCCAGGAACTGGCCTTCACGCTGCGCGACGGCATGGAGTACGTCGAGGACGTGCTGCGCCGCAAGAAACTCGACGTCGACGCCTTCGCCCCCCGGCTCTCCTTCTTCTTCAACTCCCACATCGACTTCTTCGAGGAGATCTGCAAGATGAGGGCGGCCCGCCGGATCTGGGCCAAGGCCATGACGGAGAGGTATAAATCCAAGGACGAGCGCTCCTGGTGGATGCGGTTCCACACGCAGACGGCGGGCTGCTCGCTCACCGCCCAGCAGCCCTACAACAACGTCGTCCGCACGGCGACGGAAGCCCTGGCGGCCGTTCTCGGCGGGACCCAGTCGCTGCACACCAACTCGCTCGACGAGGTGTGGTGCCTGCCCTCCGACTTCGCCGTCCAGATCGCCCTGCGCACCCAGCAGCTCATCGCCGAGGAGACGGGCGCGGCCAACACGATCGACCCGCTGGCCGGCTCCTACTTCGTCGAGGCGCTCACCAACGAGATGGAAAAGCAGGCCTGGGAGTACATCCACAAGATCGACGACATGGGCGGCATGGTCGCGGCCATCGAGAAGGGTTTCCCCCAGCTCGAGATCTCGGACGCGGCCTACAAGTTCCAGCGCCAGATCGACGGCGCCGAGAAGATCATGGTCGGCGTCAACAAGTACGTCTCCACCGAGAAAGAGTCCATCCCCTTCCTCGAGATCGACGACAAGATCGAGACCGAGCAGATCGAGCGGCTCCAGGCCGTGAGGCGCAAGCGCGACGGCAAGGCCGTCAAGAAGTGCCTCGACGACCTCAAGGCGGCCTGCAAGAAGGGCGACAACGTGATGCCCTACTGCATCGAGGCCGTCAAGGCCCTGTGCTCCGTGCAGGAGATCTGCGACGTCTACCGCGAGGTCTACGGCGAATACCGCGACCCGGGACTCTACTAGGAAGGAGGGGACACTACGATGGCAGAGAGAAAATTGCGTGTTATGGTTGCCAAGCCGGGTCTCGACGGGCATGACCGCGGCGCCAGGGTTCTGGCCCGCTGCTTCCGCGATGCCGGCTACGAAGTCATTTACACGGGCTGTCACCAGACGCCCGAGCAGATCGTATCGGCGGTCATCCAGGAAGACGTGGACCTGCTGGGGCTGAGCTGCCTCTCCGGGGCCCACCGCTACCTCTATCCCGCGGTCACGAAACTCATGAAGGACAAGGGGATCGACGACGTCACCGTCATCGGCGGCGGGATCATCCCCGAGCAGGACTTCCAGCTGATGTACGACGCCGGCCTGAAAGCGATCTTCGTGCCCGGCACCACGCTGGAGTCGATCATCACCTGGATCAACACAAACGTGAAGCCTAGGTAAGGACATCGGGAATGGAAACCACCAAGAAGATCAAGGGCGGCGACGTACGCGCCGCCTCTCGCCTCATCCGTAATCTGGAAGATCGCGTTCCCGAGGCGAAGACCACCATCAAGCACCTCTTTCCCCTCACGGGGAAGGCGCACGTCATCGGCATCACCGGTTCGCCGGGTGCCGGGAAGAGCACGCTGACCGACGGCCTGATCGACATGTTCCGCAAGAAGGGCAAGACCGTCGGCGTGCTGGCCGTCGATCCCACCAGCCCCTTCACGGGGGGCGCCATCCTCGGCGACCGCATCCGCATGCAGCGCCACGCCGAGGACCCGGGCGTCTTCGTCCGGAGCCTTGCCACGCGCGGGGCCCTGGGCGGGCTGGCCAAGGCCGTGGGCGATGCCATCCACGTGATGGACGTCCTGGGCAAAGACATCGTCATCGTCGAGACCGTCGGCACGGGCCAGCAGGAGGTGGACATCATCAACCACTCCCACACGGTCCTCGTGGTGCTCGTGCCGGGCATGGGCGACGAGATCCAGGCGATCAAGGCAGGCATCCTGGAGATCGCCGACATCTTCGTCGTGAACAAGGCAGACCGCGAGGGCTCCTCCAAGCTCTCGAGGGAGCTGATGGCCATGCTCGACATGGCCCCGCCGTCCACCTTCCAGGGGGGATGGCGGCCGCCCATCATGAAGGTGGAGAACGCCTTCGAGCCGGTGGGCTTCAACAAGGCGCTGGAAGACATCAGCAACAAGATCGAAGAGCATCACCAGCACCTCGTCGACAAGGACATCATCGGCAGCAGGATGCGCCGCAAGGCGGTCGTCGAGCTCAACGAGGCCATCCGGGCAAGTATCCTGGAGCCGGTCCTCCAGAAGCTTCTCAGCAGCGGCCAGATGGAGGGGATGATCGAGAAGGTCATGAAGAAGGAGATCGACCCCTACACTGTCGCCGAGGACATCGCCAAGAAGTACTTGGAGGGGTGCTTGTGATCGAGGCCATTAACTGATCGAGAGAAGCCCGGGATGGTCGGCAACCGGCCTCCCGGGCTTTCTCATCTTAATACCCTCTCCCTTTGCGGGAGAGGGCAAGGGTGAGGGGGAAAATCTTCTTCCTCACCAACTTCCCCTTTGCAAAAAGGGGGACACAGGGGGATTTTACAAACCGTCATTGCGAGGGGCGAAAGCCCCGCGGCAATCTACGTTACTTATCTTTCTGGACTTTCCTTTTGATTTCCCCTCCCTTGATGGGAGGGGTGCAGGGGAGGGTGAATTTCTTTCAATCCTTGCGCCTTGAGGCTTGTTGCTTGAGGCTCTTTCACCGGAGGCACCATGACCAAGGACCCCATCGAAGAAACCCTGGCCAAGTACAGCCGCGGCCTCAT
>CAZPCN010000110.1:0-4884 GCA_964585095.1 uncultured Syntrophaceae bacterium
ACCTCGGCGAAGCCCTTCTCGGGGTTGTCCTCGGACTTGTTGTAGACCTCGTCGCGGTAGAGAAAGAGGATCACGTCGGCGTCCTGCTCGATGGCGCCCGACTCGCGCAGGTCGGCCATCTGGGGCCTTCGGCTCGTGCGGTCCTCGACCTTGCGGTTGAGCTGCGAGAGGGCCACCACGGGCACGCTGAGCTCCTTGGCGAGCCCCTTGAGCGATCGGCTGATCTCGGAGATCTCCTGCTCGCGCGTGTCGGAGTAAGCGCTGCCCTTCATGAGCTGCAGGTAGTCCAGGACGATGAGCCCCAGTCCGTGCTCGGCTTTGAGGCGTCGGGACTTGGCCTTCATCTCGAGCACCGAGATGGAGGGCGTGTCGTCGATGTACAGGCGCGCCTCGGAGAGCCTGCCTGCCGCCGTCGTGAGCTTGGGCCAGTCCGACTCGCCCAGGAACCCCTTGCGGATTTTCTGGGAGTCCACGCGGGCCTCCGAGGAGAGCATGCGCATGGCGAGCTGCTCCTTGGCCATTTCCAGCGAGAAGACGGCCACGGGAACGCCTTCCTCGACGGAGCAGAACTGCGCGATGTTCAGGGCGAAGGCCGTCTTGCCCATGCTGGGCCGGCCCGCGATGATGATAAGGTCCGAACGCTGCAGGCCCGAGGTCATCTCGTCGAGCTTCGTGAAGCCCGTGGCCACGCCCGTGATGAGCTCCTTCTTCTCGTAGAGCCGCTCGATCGTGCGGAAGCTGTCCTTGATGATGTCCTTCAGGGGGTAGAAGGAGGGCTTGATCTTGTTTTGCGAGATCTCGAAGATGGCGTGCTCGGCCTCGTCGAGCACGCTGTCCACGTCGGCCCCGGCGCCGTAGGTGCGGTTCAGGATCTCGGTGGCCGTCCCGATGAGGTTCCGCAGGACGGACTTCTCCTTGACGATCCGGGCGTAGTGGCCGATGTTGGCCGCCGAGGGGACGTTGTCGACGAGCTGCGAGAGGTAGACGGCGCCGCCCACGGCGTCGAGCTGCTTCTTGTCGCGCAGGTGGTTGCTCAGCGTGATGAGGTCGACGGGCTGGTTGCGGTCGGAGAGCTCCAGGATGCCCCCGAAGATCTTGCGGTGGGCATCGCTGTAGAAGTCGGAGCCCGCCATGATCTCCAGAACCGGGTTCAGGGCGGCGTTCTCGAGGAGGATGCCCCCGAGGATGGACTGCTCGGCCTCCAGGTTCTGGGGCGGCACTTTGAGGATGGAGGGGTCGACGGCTTTCATAGGGGCACCGCTGCCGGGCCAAAGGAGAATGGATCCATGCCGGTTGCGAATCGGGACGAAACGGGGTTCCAGCCCCCGGCCGCGTGCAGCAGGGGGCTGGTCCGCCCGGATGTCTCCTGAACTGGATGCGCGAGTCTCAGCCCTGCTCCTCGATCACCTTCACCGTGATGTCGGCGGCGATCCCGGGGTAGAGCTTGATCTTCACGGGGTACTCGCCGAGCTGCTTGATCGGCTCGTCGAGGGCGATCTGCTTGCGCTCCACCTTGAGGCCCTTCTCCTCCAGGGCCTTCTCGATGTCCTTGTTCGTGACAGAGCCGAAAAGCTTCTCCTGGTCCGCCGTCTTCCGGGCGAGCGTCACCTCCACGCCTGCGAAGCTCGCCAGCATGGCCTCGGCGTTCTTCCTCTCCTTCTCGGCGCGCTTGGCGATGAGCTTCCTCTCGTGCTCGATGGCCTTGACGGAGATGCTCGTGGCCTCCATGGCGAGGCCCTTCGGGATCAGGTAGTTCCGGGCGTACCCGTCGGTGACCTTTATCGTATCCCCGCGCTTGCCGAGGGTTTCAACGTCTTCCTTCAGAATGACCTTCATTACTATCCTCCTTTGTTGAGTGCCTCATTCCAAACAAACCGCCGGTTACGCCGTCGTGTCGCTCGCGGGGCGGTTCATCTTCCTGAAGTCGACCCAGAGGTCGAACAGGCCGAGGGCCGATACAAACACCAGCAGGTACTGGTACAATACGATCAGGGCGTAGAACAGGGCCCGGAGGTACCGCGGGATGTTCTTCTGCCTGAAAAAGAACTGGACGATCGACAGCCCCTGGAGCAGGTACAGAAACAGCACCACGATCAGCACGTTGAGGCCGGCGATCTGCAGGGTCTCCTCCGGGACGATCATGGCGATCCCCGACGCGATCACGAACCACACGACCCAGTCGGGCATCTTCCAGCAGGCCAGGTCGCCGAAGTCGGGAAACGAGGGGTCCCTGTCCTGGCAGAGAAACCGCAGGCCGAGCACGTTGAGCCAGATGAAAAACGTCACGCCCGTGACGAGCAGGGCGATCCCGTGGTGCACGATCCAGGCGATGATGTCCGGCGCGCTCTCGCGCAGCTGGTCGATCTGTTCCTGCGGCAGCCCGATCTCCTCGTACAGCGCGAGGCTGTACTTGATGCTCTCGCCGACGTAGCCCCGCACGATGTCCGGGACGCTCCGGTCGAGCTGCAGGCTGTAGCCCGCCAGGATCGCGGCGATCAGCGCGATGAAGACGGCCACCGACAGGCCCACCGTCATCTCGATCCCCTGTCGCCGCTTCAGGGCCTCGGGGATCAGGATTCCCGCCGAGCCCAGCACCGCAAAGAAGGGGACGCTCTCCGCGAAGCCGCCGATCCTGAAGACGGCCAGCAAAAGGCCCATCGACAGGACGAACATGCCGACCCCGGGGACCCGCCCCATCCGCCAGGTGAAGAAGGCGATGGGCAGCGGCGCGAGCAGGCTGAAGACGAAACCGACAACGGGGCTCAGGACCACGATCAGGAAAAGAGAGGTGGTGATCGCCGTGCCCAGGATGAATTCCTTGACGTTGAAGCTCTTGCCTGCCTCCAAGGGGTTGCCGTCCTCGCACTGCCTGCGGCCGGCCGGGCCTTCGGACCGGCCGGCTGCATACGGAAATGGGTTGCGCTCAGCTCTCCGTGACCATGAAGGGGAGCAGCGCGATGTTGCGGGCGCGCTTGATCTCGACCGTCAGCGCCCTCTGGTGAAGCGCGCAGTTCCCGGTGATGCGCCGGGGAATGATCTTGCCGCGCTCCGTCACGAAGTAGCGAAGCGTGTCCACGTCCTTGTAGGACATCTTGATGCTCGAGTCCGTGCAGAACCGGCAGACCTTCCGGCGGTGGTAGACCTTCCGGTCGCGGGGCCTTCCGTGCCCGCCGCCCGGGCCTCTCGAATCCCTGCCGCCCGGACCGCCCGTCCTGGGGGGCCTGCTTCCCGTCGTGCTATCTGAAGGTGTTCTCATCTCGTTATCCCTCCGTCGTGGCTTCCGGCGCCGGTGCCGCCGCCGCTGCGCTTGCCGGCTTGATGATCGCCTGGGGCTCCGCCGGAGCCTCCGCCTCGGCCTTCTGGCCGGCCAGTTCCTTCTCGATTTCCTCGGCCGTGATGCTGTCGGCGAGCTTTACGGACATGTACTTCAGGACCTTGTCGTCGAATTTGAGGATTCGCTCGACCTCGGCGACGATCTCGCGCTTGCCGGCAAAGTCGATGAGGATGTAGAATCCCCGGCTCTGCTTGCGGATGAGGTAGGCGAGCTTGCGCTTTCCCCAGCGCTCGACCTTCAGGACCGTCCCCTTCATGTCGGAGATGATCTTGCTGTAGCGGTCGATGATGGCGGTGATGTCGTCGCTGGACAGCTCGGACTGGACGATAAACAGGGTTTCGTAACGCTTCAAGTCTTGACCTCCTTTCGGCTCTGTAGCCCGTACACGAAGTCCGGGCAAGGAGTGCCTGATATGAAATTTTTGAACCTGTTCTTTTATACCAGAGAAAGACATAAATCAAGCCCTTTGTGAGGGGTCCCCGGGGGGGCAGGGCGCGCGGAGGGGTCGACACTGCGCAACGGGCAAAATGAGGCTTGACAGGACCCCGGCCTTTCCCTCACAAAGGGGGAAACGGTTCGATCCCGCCCGGCACGGGCTGATCCGTTTTGACATGAAACAATCTCCTGAAAGGGGAATAGGTCTCATGATAAGAACAGGTTGGCGCTTCATTCTCTGTTCTTCAATGGCTCTTTTCGCCTCCGGGTGCATGGTGACGGAAGGCACGTATCTGAAAAAGGTCGATGAGGCCGACAGCCTGGAAAAATCCCTGGCGGTTTGCGAGCAGAAGGGCAGCGAACAGGCGGCCCGGATCGCGGCGTTGGAGAAACAGCGGGACGAGATTGCCCTGCAGCTGGAGGAGCAGAAGAAAAAGGTCGTCCAGGTCGAGACGGTCAAGGAGCAGACGAGCAAGACCTACGCGCAGATGATTGAGAAGATGAAGTCGGAGATCGCCGAGGGGCAGGTGACGATCACGGAGCTGAAGGGCAGGCTGACCGTGAACATGGTCGACGCCATCCTGTTCGACTCCGGCAAGGCCGACATCAAGCCCGAGGGGCGGCAGGTGCTGCAGAAGGTGGCCGAGGTCATCGGCCAGGTGGAAGACAAGGCGATCCGCGTCGAGGGGCACACGGACAACGTCAAGATCAGCGCGGCGCTGGCCCGCGCCTTTGCCTCGAACTGGGAGCTCTCGGCGGCGCGTGCCCTCAACGTGGCCCGGTATCTCCAGCGGCTCGGCGTCGATCCCTCGCTGCTGTCCGCGGCCGCCTACGGCGAGCACCGGCCCGTTTCGGAGAACGAAACCCCCGAGGGGCGGGCCAGGAACCGCCGGATCGAGATCGTCCTGGTCCCGAGGGATTGACGATGCCCGACGGTTCGATAAACGAGAAGGAGGATCATCGCATGAAGAATCTGCTCGACGGGATCGAGGAAGTGCTGTTGATGGGGCCGGGGCCCTCCTGCGTGCCCCCGCAGGTTTACGAGGCGATCGGGAAGAAAACCCTGGGTCACCTGGATCCCTATTTCCTGAAGATCATGGACGAGCTCAAGGAGC
>CAZPCN010000111.1:0-4881 GCA_964585095.1 uncultured Syntrophaceae bacterium
TGCTCGTCGACCTGCCGAAGAACGTCATCGCCGCCGAGGTGGACTACGACCCGGCGAAGATCAAGATCAACGCGACGAAGCTCTCGCTGCCGCCCAAGCCGTCGTCCAAGAAATACGTGCAGTTCCTCGAGATGCTCCGGGCCGCAAAGCGCCCGCTGCTGATCACCGGCGGCGGGATCCTGCTGGGCAAGGCCTGGGACGAGTTGCGGGCCTTCGCGCGACGGGCGAAGGTCCCCGTCACGTCGACCCTCATGGGCCTCGGCGCCTTCCCGGGCTCGGACCCCCTCTTCCTGGGGATGCCGGGGATGCACGGCACGTACTTCGCCAACATGGCCATCAGCCACTGCGACCTGCTCATCTGCATCGGGGCCCGCTTCGACGACCGGGTGACGGGCAAGCTCGAAACCTTTGCGTCCAACGCCCAGATCATCCATGTCGACGTGGACCCGTCGTCGATCAACAAGAACATCGTGGTCGACCTGCCGATCGTGAGCGACGCGAAGAGCGCCCTGGAGAACATCAACCGCCTGCTCAAGGACCACAACTACACGGCCACCGACGCGGAGCGCAAGGACTGGCTCGACCAGATCGAGGCGTGGAAGAAGAAGGCGCCCCTGTCCTACTGCCAGGACACCGAGCACATCAAGCCCCAGTGCGTCATCGAGACGCTCCACGAGCTGACGAAGGGCAAGGCCCTCATCACGACCGAGGTGGGCCAGAACCAGATGTGGGCGGCCCAGTTCTACCGCTACGACGACCCCAACACGTTCATCTCCTCGGGCGGTCTCGGGACGATGGGCTACGGCTTCCCGGCGGCCATGGGCGTGAAGCTTGCCTTCCCGGACCGGATCGTCGTGGACATCGCCGGCGACGGAAGCATCCAGATGAACATCCAGGAGATGGCCACGTGCATGCAGTACAACATCCCGGTCAAGATCGTCCTGCTCAACAACGGCTACCTCGGCATGGTCCGCCAGTGGCAGGAGCTCTTCTACGAGAAGCGCTACTCCAACACCGACATGACCTTCCAGCCCGATTTCGTGAAGGTGGCCGAGGCCTACGGGTGGCAGGCCCTGCGGGCCACGAAACCCGGGGAGATCAAGACCGTCCTCGAGCAGGGGCTCTTCACCGACCGGCCCTGCCTGATGGACTTCCAGGTGTCCCGCGAGGAGTGCGTCTACCCCATGGTGAGACCGGGGGCCTCCATCAGCGAGATGACGCTGGGGACGCGGGAGATGACCAACTGAAAAACGGGTATCGGGTATAGGGTCTTGGGGTTCGGGTAAAGACCCAAGCAAAGAAAAGGCAAGAGACCGGGACCGACGAAAGGCGGCCCGGAATTCATATCAAAGGAAGGCGCGGCATCATGGAAAAGAAGGAAAACGTCATATCCCTGCTCGTCAACAACAAACCCGACGTCCTGGCGCGGGTGGCGGGGACCCTCGGCGGCAAGGGGTACAACATCGAGACGCTCTGCGTGGATGTCACGATCAACCCCGACGTCTCCAAGATCATCCTGACCACGATCGGCAGCAAGGCAACGGTGCAGAAGATCGAGGCGCAGCTCGCCCGGCTCATCGACGTCATCAAGGTGGAGAACCTCACCGACGTGGAGACGGTCAAGCGGGAGCTGGTGCTCATCCGCATGAGCCTCACGGCGGACAACAAGAACGAACTGATCCGGAGAATCAACCAGCTCAACTGCAAGATCCTGACCTTCAACTCGGACCACTGCGTCCTGGAGTTCAGGGGGAGCAAGGCGGAAGTCGACAAGGTCCTGGAGACCCTGAAGCCCCTGGGCATCGACGACATCGCCCGGACGGGCATCGCAGCGCTGGAACGCAAGAACTGAGAATCCGTGGCCCGTGTCTCGCGGCTTGTGTTTCGTGTCCGAAAATAGGCAGGGGGGATATTTGCCTTTTTTTCGGGGCCGGATCGAACCCGATCCCGACATCCGGGCGCGACGCCCGGTCCGCGGCGCGCAACACCCGTCGCGAAACACGGGGCACCCATCATCAATCACCAAGCAAGGAGGAACCATGTCAAAGCTCAACATCGGCGGGGTGGTCGAAGACGTCATCACCTCGGAGGAGTTTACCCTGGAGAAGGCCCGCGAAGTGCTCAAGAACGAAGTGGTGGCCATCGTCGGCTACGGCGTGCAGGGACGAGGCCAGGCCCTGAACCTTCGCGACAACGGGATCAACGTCATCGTCGGCGAGGAGTACAACACGAAGAAGGCCGAGGAGGAAGGCTGGGTGCCCGGCAAGACGCTCTTCCCCCTTTTCGAGGCGGCGAAAAAGGGAACGATCATCCAGTACCTCATGTCCGACGCCCAGCAGAAGTCCCTGTGGCCCCAGCTGAAGCCGACCCTCACCAAGGGCAAGGCACTGTACTTCTCCCACGGATTCTCCATCGTTTATAAGGAACAAACCGGCGTGATCCCGCCCGCGGACATCGACGTCATCCTGGTGGCCCCCAAGGGTGCCGGTCGCACGGTGCGCGACAACTACCTGGCCGGCAGCGGCATCAACTCGAGCTACGCCGTCTTCCAGGACGCGACGGGGCGGGCCCTCGAAAGGACACTGGCCGTCGGCGTGGCCATCGGGTCCGGCTACCTCTTCCCGACGACCTTCGAGCACGAGGTCTGGAGCGACCTCACGGGCGAGCGAGGCGTTCTCATGGGCTGCCTGGCCGGCGTCCTCGAGGCCCAGTACAACGAGCTGCGCAAGCGCGGCCACAGCCCCAGCGAGGCCTTCAACGAGACCGTCGAGGAACTCACCCAGAGCCTCATGCCGCTGGTTGCCCAGAACGGGATGGATTGGATGTACGCCAACTGCAGCGCCACAGCCCAGCGCGGGGCCCTGGACTGGAAGAACCGTTTCCGCGACGCCGTCGCCCCCGTGTTCACCGAGCTCTACGACCGCGTCAAATCCGGCAAGGAAACGGAGATCGTGCTCACGACCGGCGCGGCCTCCGACTACCGGGACAAGCTGGCCAAGGAACTCGATCTCATGCGCAACTCCGAGATGTGGCAGGCCGGCGCCGTGGTGCGTTCGCTGAGGCCGGAGCGCCGGAAGAAATAGAACGTACAGAAGGTGAGAAGGTAAGAGGGTAAGAAGGTTCGAAGCCGGGGATTCCCCCCGTGGTCCGACCCTCTTACCCTCTCAACCTCTTACCCTCTCGCGGAAGGGGGAGGGAACCGACGGTTGACCCTCCCTTTGCCTTGTGGCATAAAGAGACCATTCTGCACCCAAAGGGAGGGAACCATGAGAAGCGACCTGATGAAAAAAGGCGTGGAGAGGGCGCCCCACCGCTCCCTCTTCAAGGCCATGGGCTACACCGACGAGGAGATCGCGCGCCCCCTGATCGGGGTGGTCAACTCCTACAACGAGATCATCCCCGGCCACATCCACCTGCGCACCGTCACCGAGCAGGTCAAGGCGGGCATCCGCATGGCCGGCGGCACCCCCGTCGAGTTCCCCGCCATCGGCGTCTGCGACGGGATCGCCATGGGGCACGTGGGCATGAAGTACTCGCTGGCGAGCCGCGAGCTCATCGCCGACTCCGTCGAGGTCATGACCGTGGGCCACCCCTTCGACGGCCTCGTCCTGATCCCCAACTGCGACAAGATCATCCCGGGGATGCTCATGGCGGCCCTGCGGCTCAACATCCCCGCCATTGTCATCAGCGGCGGGCCCATGCTCGCGGGAAAACTCCGCGGCAAGCCCGTCGACCTCATCACCGTCTTCGAGGGGGTGGGCGCCGTCAAGTCGGGGAAGATGACCGGGCGGCAGCTCAAGGAGCTCGAGGACTGCGCCTGCCCGGGCTGCGGCTCCTGCTCCGGCATGTACACGGCCAACACGATGAACTGCATGACCGAGGCCCTCGGCCTGGGCCTGCCCGGCAACGGCACCGTCCTGGCGGTGGATTCGGCGAGGATGCGGCTGGCCAAGGAAGCGGGCATGAAGATCCTGGAGCTGATCAAGAAGAACATCCGGCCCCGGGACATTGCGACGCTTGCCGCCTTCAAGAACGCCATTGCCGTGGACAATGCCCTGGGCGGCTCGACGAACACCGTCCTGCACCTGCCGGCCATCGCCCACGAGGCGGGCATCCGGCTCGACCTGGAACTCTTCAACCAGATCGGGTTCAAGACCCCCAACCTCTGCAAGCTGAGCCCCGCCGGCGCCCACCACATCGAGGACCTCGAAGCGGCGGGAGGCGTGCAGGCCGTCATGAAGGAGATCAGCAAGCTCGGCGTGATCGACGCGAAGGCGCTGACCGTTTCCGGCCCGGTGGCGAAGAACCTCAAGGAAGCCAAGGTCTGGGATTACTCGGTCATCCGCCCCGTCAAGAACCCCTACAGCCCCGACGGCGGCCTTGCCATCGTCAAGGGCAACCTGGCGCCCGACGGAGGCGTCGTGAAACGCTCCGCCGTGGCCCCGAGCATGCTCGTCAACGAGGGCCGCGCCCGCGTCTTCGAAAGCGAGGATGATGCCATCGAGGCCATCCTGGGCGGCAAGATCAAGGCGGGCGACGTGATCGTCATCCGATACGAAGGCCCCAAGGGAGGGCCGGGGATGCGCGAGATGCTCGCCCCCACTTCCGCGCTCGCCGGCATGGGCCTGGCCGAGTCGGTGGCCCTGCTCACCGACGGGCGGTTCAGCGGCGGCTCCCGGGGCGCGGCGATCGGCCATATCTCGCCCGAGGCGGCCGAGGGCGGTCCCATCGCGCTGGTGAAGGAAGGGGACCGCATCGCCATCGACATCCCGAAGCGCAAGATCACCCTTCGGGTGAGCGCCGAGGAACTGAAAAAGCGAAAGAATGCCTGGAAGCCCCCGAAGCCGAAGATCCAGTCGGGCTACCTCTCCCGGTACGCAA
>CAZPCN010000112.1:0-4799 GCA_964585095.1 uncultured Syntrophaceae bacterium
GCCCGCGGTCTTTCCTGCCCGCAGCCCGTCGTGCTGACGAACAGGGCCATCGAGGCAGGCGCGGATAACCTGGAAGTCCTCGTCGACAACGAGGTGTCGAAGGAAAACGTCCTCCGCCTGGCAAAGCGGCACAGGATGCAGGCCTCGGTTCGAGAGGACGGCCCGGACATTGTCATCGAAATCAAAAAGTAGTATAAGGGAGCACTAACCGGGGCCTTCCCTGCGGGAAAGGCTCCGATTTGTTTGGAAAGGACTTCGAAGATTCATGTTTTTCAAATCCGGCAAGAAAAACGGGTTCGAGGGCGGCGGCCTCGTGCTCTTCGAAAGCGTGGAAGAGGCCATGAGCGGCGAGCGCGCCCTCAAGGCCGAAGGGGTCGAAAACCGCCTCGTGGCGCCCCCGCCCGAGCTTCGGCGCGGGTGCGATCTCGCGCTGGAGATCAACCTCGTGGAAAAGCCGGCCGTAGAGCGCCTGCTGCGGTCGCGGAAGGTGCACTTCGTCGACATCCTGCCGATGAAAGGCGGCACGGAGCTGCTGCAGGTCGTCCAGGTGACCGATTTCGGCGAAGCCGTCATGGTGAAGGCGGGCAACATGAAGCTCACCTTCGACAAGACCACGGGCGTCGTCCTGAATATCTCGGGCGGCGGCTGTCCCGACATCCCCTACCTGCACGCCGAGATGCTGGCAAAGCCCCTCGACCGGACGCCGCGCCCGAAAGAGATGGGGCACACCCTGTGCTCGCTCATGCTGGACAGGGCATACGTGCAGTCTCTCGAGATCTGGAAAAACGGGGGCCGGTGAGAGCATGCTGTTGATCTGCGGCACTGCACCCCGAAAAGACCTCCCGTTGACGGAAGGGGAGGCGATCCTTCAGGGGGACACCCTGCACATCGGCAGCGCCACGGTGCCCTGCACGCAGGGCACGGCGGCCCTGGTGAGCGCCGCCTGCAAGACGCTCGAGTTCCTGGGCCAGCCGCCCCCGCGGGTACTCCTCGTGGGCGACGACGGCTCGGGCAAGGGAAGCCGGCTGCTCTACGAGCACCTGATTGCGAACCTGCCCCGCCTCGCCCCGGAGGTCGTCGTGCTCCACTACATGCTCCCTGTCATGGGGCTCATGCGAAAGGTGAGCGAGTCGGCCTCGAAGGCGAAGAAGCGGCCTTTCCTGATCGCAGACGCCGCGGCCATGTACGCCGCCAAGGCGGCCGGGATCGCCCGCGAGTTCGACCTCTTCACCCCCGATCTCTCGGAGCTCGCCTTCCTGGCGGACCCGCAGGCGACCCACCCCGCCTACGTGAGCCGCCACCTCTTCGAATCGGACAGCTCGCGCATCCCGGAGCTGGTCGCCGCCGCATACGCCAACGGCAGCGCGGCCCGGACGCTCGTGGTGAAGGGGGCAACGGACCACATCGCGCAGGACGGCCGGATCGTCGACCGGCTGGCGGAACCCAACCTCCCGGCTCTCGAGGCCATCGGGGGCACGGGGGACACGATCAGCGGGATGGTGGGGGCACTCGTGAGCGCGGGATTCGACGCGGCCGCGGCGGCGCGCGTCGCCGTGCGGGCAAACCGGACGGCGGGCCTCTACGCCGGGGCCACGCCGGCCACGCGGATCTGGCAGGTGATCGAGGCCCTGCCCCGGGTCTTCGCCGACCACCTCGACGAGTGGTCCCGTGAGGCGGGAACCCGTAAAATAGAAAGGAGCGCGCCGTGACGACGGAAAAGAAGATCCGGCTCACCGAGATGGTCCACGGGGCCGGCTGAGCGTGCAAGATCGGTCCGGAGGACCTGAACCGAGCGCTGAAAGGACTGACCGTGAGACCCGACCCCAACCTGATCGCAGGGATTGAGGGGTTCGAGGACGCGGGGGTCTACCGCCTGCGGGACGATCTGGCGATCATCCTGACGCTGGATTTCTTTACGCCCATCGTGGACGACCCGTATCTCTTCGGGCAGATCGCCGCCACCAACGCCCTGTCCGACGTTTACGCCATGGGCGGCCGTCCGGTTACGGCGATGAACATCATCTGCTTTCCGCCGAAGAAGCTCCCCATGGAGGTGCTGAACCGCATCCTGCAGGGAGGTCTCGACAAGATGCACGAGGCGGACGTGACCCTCGTGGGCGGTCACAGCGTGGAGGACGACGAACCGAAATACGGGCTCTCCGTCACGGGCGTCATCCACCCCGACCGCGTCCTGCGAAACCGCGGGGGCCGGCCGGGGGACAAGCTGATCCTCACAAAGGCGCTCGGCACGGGCATCGTCAGCACCGCCCTGAAAGGGGAAGAGGCCGACCCGGCCCTGGTCGAGAGGGCCGTGCGGGCTATGACCACCCTGAACCGCCGGGCCGCCGAGCTGATGACGCAGATGCCCGAGATCCATGCCTGCACCGACGTGACGGGGTTCGGTCTGCTGGGGCACGCCTGCGAGATGATCGAGGGGAGCGACGTGGGGTTGAAAATTGAGGCCTCGGCCGTCCCGTATTTCGACGGCGTGCGGGAACTCGTGGAGGGCGGGTACGCGCCCGGGGGGCTCTACCGCAACAAGGATTTCCGGATGCCCCTGATCGACGTCGAGCCTTCCTGCCCGGAGTGGCTCCTGGAGATCCTCTTTGACCCCCAGACATCGGGGGGGCTTCTCTTCGCCCTGCCTGCGGGGGATGCGGAAAGCCTGGTCAGGAGAATGCGCGAGGCCGGCATTGGGGATGCGGCCGTGGTGGGCGAGGTCGTGGCGCACCCGAAGGGGAGAATCCGGGTCGCCTGATTTCGCGGGGGGGGTTATTCCGCCTGCCGGAGTTTCTGGGCCTCCTGCAGCAATTCGTACTGGCGCTGGCGGTTTTCCCTCGTCGAGGGCATGGGCTCGCGGGCCTGCGCCTCGAGGCGCTCGGCTTCCTGAAGCCGCTTCTGCCGCTCTTGTTCCCGCTGCGCGTCGCGTTTCTCGACCGTCTTGACCACTTCGTCGAGCTGCCGGTCCCTCTGCCGGATCGCCTCCTCGGCCGTCGAGGTTCCCGGGGAGACCGATTCACCCGTCTTTTCCACCGCCTCCGCCGGCGGGACGGCAACAGCGGGCCTGCCCGAAACGACGGGCTCGGCCTTCACCCCTTTCGGGGGCTTGTCCGTGAGTACCACCGCCCCGTCCCTGTCCGTGTACTGGTAAATCGTCTGCGCATCGGCGGACAGCCCGGCAAGAAGAATCACGCCGAAAATTGCCAGAGCCATCCAGCCGCATCGCACCCTGTTTCCCATGAGCCTGTATCCTGGCAACGTTGCCTTTAGCCTGAACCCTGTCCCCTGGACCCCGTCCCCCTATACCCGAGACCCTATACCTGATACCCTGAAGCCAGCGGCTTCGCCGCTACGGCATCTCCCGGAGTCGCTGCGCTTCCTGCAGGAGTTTCATCTGCCGGTTGATGTTCTCCTGGGTCGGTTGCATGGGTTTGTTGGCCTCCTTCTCGAGCCGGTCGGCCTCCTCGAGGCGGCGCTGCTTCTCCTGCTGCCTCTCCCGCAGCTTTCGCTGCACCTCTTCCTTCTGTTTCTGGATCTCCTCGTCGGCAACCTTCCTCATCTCGGCGTCGCGGGCCTCCTCCGGCGGAGCGGCCGGCTCCCGGACCCCGGGTTTCGGCATGGGGGCTGCCTGATCCCGCCTCCCCGGCACCGGCATGGGTGCGGGCCCCTGCGCCTCCGGGGCGGCCTTCGTCTCTCTCTCGGAGGGCGCGAGGTTCGAATCGTCGAGAACCTCCCCCCGAACTCCCGGGGGCGGGTTGTCGGTGATGACGATCCTGCCTTCCTTGTCCGTATAGCGGTAGAGCTGCGCCTGGGAATCGCCGGGCATCAACAGAATCGCGATCCACGCCGAAACGAGGACGGCAGCCAACAATCTCGCGGGGTGCTTGCTCATGGTCTTCTCTCCCTGCCGGTTGATCTGTAAAGCTTCACTAGGGACTATCGAACGAATCCATGATTTTCTTTAATGGTTTCGCTTCACTCTACCCCCAAGGCAAAAAAGAATCAATACGGCGATTCGCCTCCGTCCAGGGCCCTGCGAATCGTGCCGCCGCCCAGCACGACCCCGTCGCGGTACAGGACGACCGATTGGCCCGGTGTCACGGACTCCTGCGGCTCGTCGAAGGCGACCCGGAGGGCGTCGGGGCCCGCTTCGACCCGGCACGGGGCCGGCCGGTGCGCGTAGCGAATCTTCGCCTGGGCGACGGCCGGCAGGTCATCGACCAGGAGGTTCACCTCCCCCGCCTCCAGCCCCCCGGAGAGGAGGGCCTCCTTCGGGCCCACGACGACCAGGTTTGCCGCCGGGTCGATGGCCAGGACGTAGAGGAGGTCCCCCCGCCCTGCCGAGAGGCGCGCCCGCTGGCCGATCGTGTAGTGGACGATGCCCCGATGTACGCCCACGTCATGCCCGAGCCGGTCCACCATCCTGCCGGGGCCCATCCCGGGGAAGCGCTCCGCGAGAAACGTGCCGATCCCGCCACGGGGGATGAAGCAGATGTCCTGGCTCTCCTCCCGCTGCGAGACGGGCAGCCCGGCATGCGAAGCCAGCGCCCGGACCTCCTGTTTCGTGTGCTCCCCCAGCGGAAAGCGTATCCGTCCGAGTGCTTCCCGTTTCACCCGGTAGAGAAAGTAGGTCTGGTCCTTCCGTCGGTCTTTCGGAACGGCCAGGGCCGGCTTGCCTCCCCGGTCCGCAATGCGCGCATAGTGCCCCGTGGCCAGGCCCCCGCAGCCCAGCTGGCGGGCCTTCTCGAGAACCATCCCGAACTTGATGTCCCGGTTGCACAGCACGCAGGGGTTCGGGG
>CAZPCN010000113.1:0-4789 GCA_964585095.1 uncultured Syntrophaceae bacterium
CCTTGTAGGGAAAGTAGGACTTGTGGTCCCACTCCTCGGCAAACGGCGCTATCTTTTCGGCGGCGAATTCCCTCACGGTGTCTCTCAGCATCTTGAGCTCATCGGACAACTCGAAGTTCATGACGGGTCCCTCCCTGTCGGTTGCGGGTTATAATTTCGTCGAGCCCAGCCAGAGGGCGATCTCCGGGAAGAAGATGAGGATAACCGTCTCGAGGATCATGACCCCGAAGAAGGGAATGAGCCACAGGAAGAGATCCCCCATTTTTGCCTCCTTCCCGCCCAGGGCGGCGGCCACGTAAGTGTTGACGCCGACGGGGGGCGTGATCAGGGCTACCTCGCACATGACGGTGATGTAGACGCCGAAGAAGACGGGGTCGATCCCCAGGTTCAGGGTGATGGGGAAGACGATGGGGAGGCTCACGATCATCATGCCGTAGATGTCCAGGAACATGCCCAGGACGATGTAGATCGGGATGAGCGAGAGCAGAAACGTCTCGGGCCCAACGCCCAGGGAGGTGATGAACTGGATCATCTGGGGCATGGCGTCGGTGAGCACGAGGAATCTCGCGTAGAGGATCCCGCCGGCGATGATCGTGAGCACCATGGCCGTGAGCTGTCCGGACCGCACCAGCGATGCGAGGACCCCCTTCCAGGTGAAGCGCCGCGCCACGATCATGGCGAGAAGCACGAAGGCCGTGGCGCACCCCGCCGCCTCCGTCGGGGTGTAGACGCCCGTGTAGATCCCGCCGATGATGATGACGAAGATGACGGGGATGACGCTCATCTTCGGCAGGGCCTGGAATCGCTCTCTCCATGTCGCGTTGGCTCCGCGGGGGGCCAGATCCGGCTTGATCAGCGAGATGGCCATGGACGTGGCGCAGAAGAGCGTCGCCAGGAGGATCCCCGGGAGGATGCCGGCGATGAAGAGCTTGCCGATGGACTGCTCCGTCACGATGGCGTAGAAGACCATGCCGAGGCTGGGCGGGATGAGGATGCCGAGGGTTCCGCCGGCCGACAGGGCTGCCAGGGACAGCCCCGGGAAGTAGCCGTGCTTCTTCAACTCGGGGTAGCTCATGGAGCCGATCGAGGCCACCGTCGCCGTGCTCGATCCCGTCACGGCGGCAAACCCGGCGCAGCTCATGAAGGCCGTGACGAGCAGGCCTCCCGGCAGGCGCGAGAGCCACTTTTGGACTCCGTTGTAGAAGTCGCTGGCGAAGCCGCCCTGGTAGGCGAACTCGCCCGTGAGGATGAACAGCGGCACGCAGACGAAGGTGTACGACAGGGCGTGCTCCCAGGTGACGATGGAGAGCTGGTAGAGGGCCACCTCGAAGCCCTCCAGGTATGCGTAGCCCGTGAGCCCGACGATGCCGAGGGCGAAACCGATGGGCACGCCGACGACCATCAGGACGAAAAGAAAGACGACACTGACGAGCGTGATGAGGATCATGGGGTCCATAGGGTGTTCTCTCTTCCTCTCGAACGCTTGCGGGGGATGGGAAAAATCCTCTCAGTGCTTCCCGGGCTCGGGCGGGATGGCCGCCGAGACGAGGAGCTGGGCCACGAAGAGCACCAGACACAGAAGGGCCACGATCTTGAAGGGCCAGATGGGCATCAGGAGCTCCGAGCTGACCTGGTCGGCCTCGAGGGCGTAGAGCAGCTCCTCCCCGACCTTCAGGGCCATCACCCCGAAGAGCGCCGCCCCGGAGAGACCGACGAAGGCGTCGGCCGCCTGTTTCGTCCTGCCGTGGAATTTCTCGTAGATGATCGACATGCGGACGTGGGTCGAGACGTTCCAGCAGTCGGCGATGAACAGGAAGAAGCAGGTCAGGAGCATGTAGGCCACCATCTCGTGGGTTCCCAGCATGGGCGCATTGAAGGCGTAGCGGAGGATAACGTCGTAGCTGATGAGGGCCGTGATGGCCAGGATCAGAATCGCGCCCGCGTAGGAGAACCAGCGGGCCAGCCTCTTCAGCAGGTCGTTGATCGAATGCAGCAGTGTCACTTCGGCCTCCCTGCGGAACACGCCGGCACATGGGTGCCGGCGCGGTTAGGGCGCGGGGCAGCCGCACGGGGCCGCCCCGCGCCAGGGGGGTACACGATTACGCAGTCCTGCGCGGCGGGACTACATCACCTTTTTCATGTCGGCTTTCTTGTTCTCCTCGAGCAGCTTGGCCCGGGGCACCTTTTCGTACTTCTTCACGAGGGCGTCCATCTTCTGGAGCATCTGCTTGGCCTGGGGGCCCTTCTTGGCCTTCTCGCAGTCGCCGATCCACTTCTCGTCCACGTTCTGGACGGCGGCTTTGAACTTCGCCGCTTCGGCCGCGTCCACGGTGAGGACCGTGCCGCCCTTCTTCTTCCACTCCACGAGGGTCTTGGCGGTCTCGTCCTCGTAGCCGTCGGCCACGTTCATGCCGCCCTCGCGGAAGGCCTGGAACACGATGGCCTGCAGCTCGGGGGTGAGCTTCTTCCAGGCCCGGGGGCTGATGGCCACGGGCACGTCCGTCGTCGCGATGGGCAGGACGGTGACGTACTTGCCCACCTCGTAGAGGCGGTAGGACATGGCGCTCGCCGGGCTCATGAAGCAGCCGTCGATGACGCCGCGCTCGAGGGACTCGTAGATCTCGGGGGTGGGCATCATGACCGGGACCGCCCCGATGGCCTTCAGCACGTCGGAGTGCAGGCCGCCGCCGCTGCGGATCTTCATGCCCTTGAGGTCGGCCATCGTCTTGACGGGCTTGCGGGTGGCCACGAGGAAGTAGTTGTTCGTCACGGACCAGTAGGCCAGCTTGGCGCCCGCCTTCTCATACTCGGCCTTGATAAATTCCGGGTAGAGCTCCTCCAGCACGCGCACGGCCACGTGGGAGCTGGGGAACTTGAAGGGCAGGCCGCCCCCGAAGGCGAGGTGGAATCCTGTGGGGTCGTAGATGGGGTAGGCCAGCGTGATGTCGGTAATGCCCGAGCGCAGGGCCTCGAAGCCCTTCTTGGCGCTGTGGAGCGATTCGGTGTGGTACATGCGGATCTTGACGGCGCCCTTGGTGCGCTTCTCGATCTGGTCGGCGACCCACTGGTGGCTCACCTGCAGGTGGTGCGTGGGCGGCAGATAGGACGACCATTTCAACACGATGGGGTCGGCAGCAGGCGCGGGCGGACAGGCCAGCATGACGAGCGCGGCCGCGAGGACAACACAGAACATTCCTGACTTGAATCGGGACATCTTCCACCTCCGTTTCCTTCCGGCAAAGCTTTTCCACACAATCAAGCCGTTGCACCCGCCCGGACCGCCGCGCTGCCGGGATGCGGCGGCCGGTCCGGGCGGGCACGGCCTTTACTTCTCGAGACGGTCCCGGATCGTGATGGCAAAGTCCGGGCAGATGTAGAGGCACTTCAGGCAGCCGATGCAGCGCTCAGGCCGCGAGGCCAGCGAGGGCCGGTAGCCCCCGGGGTTGAAGTGATCGGAGCGCGCAAAGATCTCGAGGCCGCAGACCTCGCGGCAGTAGCCGCAGTCCTTGCAGGCCGCCTCGTTGATGGTCACGTCGAACTCCCGCATGTCGCACGAGAGGCACCGCGAGGCTTCCCGCACGGCCGTTTCCGGATCGAAAACCTTCTCGACGATCTCGAAATCGCCCAGGCGCTTCTTCGGGGCCGCCAGGCGGACCGGCATCCGGGGCGTGCCCCGCGGCGCCGCCTCGGGGACGTCCTCGCCGGGTGCCTCCTGCGTGAGACGGTCGATCACACCCGTGCCGCCCAGGAAGCGGTCGATGGACGCGGCGGCCCTGCGGCCCTGCCCGATGGCCGCGATGATGGAAGCGGGACCCGTAACGGCGTCGCCGCCGGCGAAGATCCCCTTGACCGACGCGGCCAGCGTGTCGGCATTCACCGCGACCGCCCCGTTCTTGTTGAGCTTCAGGGTGGCCGCCGGAACCTGCACCTCCTGCCCCACGGCCAGGATGACCGCGGAGGCCTCCAGGACATACTCGCTGCCCTTGACGGCGACGGGCCGGGGCCGGCCGCTGGCATCGGGTTGGCCCAGTGCCATGCGGATGCACGTTGCCCGACCCTTCTCGATGCGCACGGGCGCCGTCAGGAACTCGATCGTCACCCCTTCCTCCAGGGCCTCGGCGATCTCGTCGGCCGCCGCGGGCATCTCCGCCCGGGTGCGCCGGTACAGGATCGTCACCTCGGCCCCGAGCCTGCGGGAGGCGCGGGCGGCATCGACCGCCGTGTTGCCCCCGCCCACGACGAGGACCTTCGTGCCGATGCGGGGCGCCTTGCCCGAGTTGACGGCCTTCAGGAAGCTCAGGCCGTCGACGACACCCGGGCCGTCCTCGCCCGGGATGCCCATCTTGAGGCCTCGCCAGGCCCCCGAGGCCACGAAGACGGTCTCGAAGCCCTTCTCCTGCAGGGCCTCGGCCGAGTCGATCTTCTTTTTCGTGCGGATTCTCACCCCCGCCTGCTCAATCGCCTCGATGTCCCGGTCCACGACCGCGTCGGGCAGCCGGTAGCCCGGGATGCCGTATCGCAGCAGGCCGCCCGCCTCGGCCAGGGCCTCGAAGACGGTCACGTCATGGCCCTGAAGGGCCAGGTAGTACGCCGCGGTGAGCCCCGCGGGGCCCGAACCGATCACGGCGACCTTTTTGCCCGTGGCGCCCAGGCGCACGGGTTTGGGCTGCTTGCGCCAGCCCTTTTCGGCCGCCACCCGCTTGAGCATGCGGATCGCCACGGGGCCCTCGAACTGGTTGCGCGAGCACTTCGCCTCGCAGGGGTGCACGCAGGCGTACCCGCAGACGAA
>CAZPCN010000114.1:0-4786 GCA_964585095.1 uncultured Syntrophaceae bacterium
TTCGATTCCCATCGCCCGCTCCATTTTTATCCGGCTCTAAAACAGGGACCCCGCAGCTTGCAGGGTCCCTGTTTTTGCTGCCGCGGCATGGTAGACATGGCATCGACCGCCGCCGGATACCGGATAGGAGAAGAAGTTGATTGTCCTGAATGTACAGATCGCGACCTAAAACAATGCCTGCAGTCGTGCATTCGAAATGCATAATTGCACAACCGATCCCCCGTCGTGACGGTTCTGTGTCCCGCGCATCGCGCGCTGCCCCGCTTTTATGGAAAAGCGTAATGCTTTCATACTCTTGAAAATTTTTGGGGCGTCGCCCTCCAGGGACCGGCTGAGACGGCCCGGCGGTCGCCACAACCCCTGCAACCCGCTACAGACCTCGTTTTTTTGCTTGCAAGGGCGTTTTTTCTGTGCTAAAAAAGCCCCTGAAATTCGAATGGTTCCTATTCGAGTGGGCCCTTTTGCCCACTTTTTTATTTTACGGACAGGCCGATGTCGAGGGCTTGCGCCGGAGAGCCCCATGGAAACAACGGTCCCGGATTTTCTTTTTCAGGAGACCCTAGACCCGATACCCGATGCCCGAAACGACGACATACCGCGAGAAGATCATCGAGCTGATCGAGCCCGCCGTCCAGTCCGAGGGTCTGGAGCTCGTGGAGCTCGAGTGCCTGCGGATGAAGACCCGATGGCTCGTGCGGATCTTCATCGACCGCGAGGGCGGGGCGACGCTGGATGACTGCACGGCGGTGAGCCACCAGGTGGGCGATCTGCTCAACGTGCACGATCTGCCGCCGGGGCCTTACACGCTGGAAGTGTCGACCCCGGGGCTCGACCGGCCGCTGACGCGCGACAAGGACTTCGAGAAGTACCGCGGCGCGAGGGTCCGCATCCGGACCCGGGAACCCATCGAGGGCTCGCGAAATTTCCTGGGCACCTTCGTCGGGTACACGACGGAGGGCGGCCGCAGGATTGTCACCGTCGACGTGGACGGCCGGATTGTTCCCATCGACCGGGAGAACATCCAGAAGGCGAATCTGGAGTACGAAAGACCGGCGGCAGGCACGGGGAAAAAGGCGCCGGGAAAAGGGAAGAAGCCCTGACCCGACGCCCCGCACCGGGCGCCTGAAGCCGATTTGATCAGGAGGTCAAGCATGTTTCCGGAGTTGAAACGTCTCATCGAACAGATGGGCAAGGACAAGGGGATCGAGAAGGAAGTCATCATCGAGGCCCTTGAGTCGGCCATCCTCACCGCGGCGAGAAAGAAGCTGGGGCCGAAGGTGGAGCTCGAGTCCAAGTACAACGAAGAGGCGGGCGAGCTGGAAGTCTTCCAGTTCAAGACGGTCGTGGAGAAGGTGCTTGACCCCGAGACGCAGATCGCCATCGAGGAGGCGAAACGGGATCTCGACGAGGAAGCCGAGCCGGGCGACAGCCTGGGCATGAAGATCGACGCGGCCAGCTTCGGCCGGATCGCCGTCCAGACGGCCAAGCAGATCATCATCCAGAAGGTCAAGGACGCCGAGCGAGACAAGATCTACGACGAGTACAAGGACAAGAAAAGCCAGATCGTCAGCGGGTTCGTCCAGCGCTTCGAGGGGGGCAGCATCATCGTGAACCTCGGCCGCGCCGAGGCGGTCATCCCCCCCTCCGAGCAGATCCACCGCGAGACCTACAAGCGCGGCGACCGGATCCGGGCCTTCATCGTGGACGTCAAGAAGATCTCCAAGGGGCCCCAGATCGTTCTGTCCCGCACCCACCCCGGGTTCCTGCGGGCCCTCTTCGAGCTCGAGGTGCCGGAGATCTCCGAGGGCTTCATCGAGATCGTCAACGTGGCCCGCGAGCCCGGCAACCGCTCCAAGATCTCGGTGCGGACCCTCGACAAGGACATCGACCCCGTCGGGGCCTGCGTGGGCATGCGGGGCTCCCGCGTGCAGAGCGTCGTCCAGGAGCTCAAGGGCGAGAAGATCGACATCGTCCCCTATTCGGAAGACTCCGTGAAGTACATCTGCTCGGCCCTGTCGCCGGCCAAGGTGAGCAAGGTCTTCATGTACGAGGACGAGCGGTCCATGGAGGTCATCGTGCCCGACGACCAGCTCTCGCTGGCCATCGGCAAGAGCGGCCAGAACGTCCGGCTTGCCGTGCGGCTCACGGGCTGGAAGATCGATGTGAAGAACGAGTCCATGCTCCAGAAGCAGGCCGAGGAGGGGCCCAAGAACCTCCTGAAGGTCCCCGACCTCGACGAGGAGACGGCGGAGCTTCTCTTCAAGGAAGGCTACAAGAACGTCGCCGCCCTGTCGACGGCCGACCCCGAGGCCCTGAAGGCCATCCCGGGGATGGATGCCGAAAAGGCGCAGGGGATCGTCGAGAGGGCCGCGCAGGTGGTGGACAAGGACGCGGGAGGCAACGCCTGAGCCTTGAGAAGGGGCGCAGGCCCGGGTTGAACCACACATTTCGGGGGTTTCGAGAATGTCCAAAGTGAGAGTATACGAACTGGCCAAGGAGTTCGGGATCGAGAATAAGGAGTTCATCGCGAAGCTGAAGACCCTTGGGATCGCCGTCAAGTCCCACTCCAGCACGCTCGAGGACAGCGAGGTCGAGCGGGTCCGCAGCGAGTTCGCCGCCAAGGGCGAGAAGGAAGTCGTCGAGAAGCGCGTCAAGTCGACCGTCATCCGCCGCCGGGCCGTCCGCCTGCCCGCCGACGAGGCCGCAGAGATCGAGGAAGCCGCCGCCCCCGCCCCCGAGGCGCCGGCCGAACCGTCCGAGAGGGAAGAGAAGGTCGAGAAGGAAGAGACGCCCGCCGCGCCGGAGAAGGAAGAAAAGGTCGAGAAGCCGGAGAAGGACGTCACCCCGGAGAAACCGGTCGAACCCCGGGCGGAAGAGCCCCCGGCTGCCGCGGCGGCCCCCGCAACCGAGAAGGCGCCCGCGAGACCGGAGGCGCCCCCGAAGCCCGACCTGTCCCGCCAGGCGCAGATCATCCGCAGGCCCGACCCCTCCGAGCGGAGGGAGGCGCAGAGGCCCCCTGCCGCGATCACCCCGCAGACGCAGATCCGCAAGCCCGCAGGGCCCGCCCCGGTGCCGCCCCGCGGCCAGGGCGCCCCGCCGGCAGGAGCGGAGGCGAGGGGCGCCGCGGCGGGTGCCGACAAGAAGGGCAAGAAGGCCGTCGAGGTGGTCATGGATTCCGTGGCGGCAAAGAAGAAGTCGATGATCAAGCAGGTCATCGACAAGAAGGACAAGAGGGTTCGCCTCCGCGAAGTCGAGGAGGAGGAATCCCCCCGCTGGAAGGGCGACCGCAAGGCGGGCGTCGTCCGGATGAAGAAGACGGAGATCACGACCCCCAAGGCGATCAAGCGGCGGATCCGGATCTCCGAGGCCATCCGCGTGGGCGAGCTGGCCAAGCAGATGGGCGTCCGCGCCAGCGACGTCATCAACAAGCTCCTGGGCCTGGGCATGATGGTCACCATCAACCAGTCCATCGATGTCGACGCCGCCACCCTGATCGCCGCCGAGTTCGGCTACCAGGTCGAGGCCGTGACGGCCGAGTACGACGAGCTGCTGCAGCGGGTCGAGGCGGAGCCCCGGAACCTGAAACCGCGGGCTCCCGTCGTCACCGTCATGGGCCACGTCGACCACGGCAAGACCTCGCTGCTGGACGCCATCCGGCAGACCAACGTCATCGAGGGCGAGGCCGGCGGCATCACGCAGGCCATCGGCGCCTACCACGTGCACGTCAAGGACCGCGACATCGTGTTCCTCGACACGCCGGGCCACGAGGCCTTCACCGCCATGCGGGCCCGCGGCGCCAAGGTGACGGACATCGTCGTCCTCGTCGTGGCCGCCGACGACGGCGTCATGGAACAGACCGTGGAGGCCATCAACCACTCGCGATCGGCGGGTGTCCCGATCATCGTGGCCGTCAACAAGATCGACAAGCCCAACGCCACCCCCGACCGGATCAAGCAGGAGCTGGCCCAGCACAACCTCACCCCGGAGGACTGGGGCGGCGACTCGCTCTTCGCCGACATCTCGGCGAAGAAGAAGGTCGGCATCGAGAACCTGCTGGAGCTCATCCTCCTGCAGGCCGACGTCCTGGAGCTGAAGGCCGACCCGGACCGGCCGGCCCGCGGCATCATCATCGAGGCCAAGCTCGACAAGGGCCGCGGCCCCGTGGCGACGGTGCTCATCCAGGAAGGGACGCTGCGCGAGGGCGACGCCTTCTCCGCCAAGACGGAGTACGGGCGCGTGCGCGCCATGATCAACGACCAGGGACAGCGCGTCAAGGAGGCGGGCCCCTCCATGCCCGTGGAGGTCATCGGCTTCTCCAGCGTCCCGCAGGCCGGCTCCGAGTTCATCGGCGTCGAGGACGAGAAGAAGGCCAAGAACATCAGCGAGTACTGGGTGCGCAAGGAGCGCGAGAAGGAGCTGGCGGCCTCCTCCAAGATCACCCTGGAGCAGCTCTACCAGCGGATCAAGGAAGGCGCCAAGGAGCTCAACGTGATCCTCAAGGCCGACGTCCAGGGATCCCTCGAGGCCCTGACCGAGGCGCTCAACAAGCTCTCCACCGACGAGATCAAGCTGAAGCTCATCCACAGCTCCACGGGCGCCGTCACGGAGACGGACGTCATGCTGGCCTCGGCCTCCGACGCGATCATCCTGGGCTTCAAGGTGAGGCCCGACGCCCGCGTCGTCGAGATCGCCGAAAAGGAGGGCGTCGAGATCAAGCTCTACGACGTCATCTACAACGCCATCAACGACGTGCGGGCCGCCATGGAGGGCCTGCTCGAGCCCGAGT
>CAZPCN010000115.1:0-4701 GCA_964585095.1 uncultured Syntrophaceae bacterium
GAGATCGACAACCAGAAGCGGCGGCAGGACGAGATCGGCCGCAACGCCCGCGTCGTCTCCCAGGAACTCGACAAGCTGCGCGAATCGGGCTGCCTGTCCACGGGCGTGCCTCTCCCCTCGGGCGGGAGGCTACGGATCGAGCTCAACCATCAGGATGCCGTGGCGGATTTCCCGCCGGGGTTCGACCCCCACAAGACGGACAACCGCATCCTCGCCGTGGCCTGCACCCTCAACCGCCAGCTGCCCGGGAGGGTCTTTCTCGTCTCCAAGGACCTGAACCTCCGGGTCAAGGCCGACGTCATGGGCGTGCCGGCCCAGGACTTCTACAACGACAAGGTCAACTACCACGAACTCTACACGGGTTCGGGCGTCGTCGACGTGACGGCGGAGGAGATGGACACCTTTTTCAAGGAAGGGCGCCTGGTGATGAACGGGCGCGGTCCCGCAAGGCCCCACGAGTTCTTCGTGCTGAAGAATCACGTTTCGTCCTCCCAGTCGGCCCTGGCGAGGTACTTCCGGGGGGAGTTGCGGTCGCTCGTCCACGGCGAGAGCGCCAACCAGGGCATCAAGGCGAGAAACAAGGAGCAGCGCTTCGCCCTGGAGCTTCTGCTCAACGACCAGATCCGTGTGGCGACCCTCGTGGGCCGCGCCGGGACGGGCAAGACGCTGCTGGCCATCGCCGTGGGTCTCGAGAAGGTCATGGAACAGAAGAACTACTCGCGCCTGCTGATCACCCGGCCCGTCATCCCGCTGGGCAACGACCTGGGGTTCCTCCCGGGCTCCAAGGAGGAAAAGCTGCGTCCCTGGATGCAGCCCATCTACGACAACCTGGAGTTCATCTTCAGCGGCAACCCCGAGCCGCACCGGATCATCGAGCACCTCATGGACCGGGGGATTCTCGAGATGGAAGCCCTGGCCTACATCCGCGGCCGGAGCATCCCCAAGCAGTTCATCATCTGTGACGAGGCCCAGAACCTCACGCCTCACATGATCAAGACGCTCATCACCCGCGTGGGCGAAGGCACGAAGATCGTCTTCACGGGCGACCCCGAGCAGATCGACCACCCCTACCTCGACGCGAGCAGCAACGGCCTGACCTACCTCGTGGAGCACCTCAAGGACGAGGAGATCGCCGGGCACGTGACGCTGTTCAAGGGGGAGAGGTCGTTGGTCGCCGAGATGGGAGCACGCCTACTTTAAGAAGGGTACAGGGTTCAGGGTTCAGGGGAAGAAACCAACGGCCAACGGCCAACAGCCAACAGCCAACAGAAATCCCCCTGTGGTCCCCCTTTCGTAAAGGGGGATGCAGGGGGATTTGTTTTTCGCAAATCATGTCGTGCGGGCCAGGGGCCGGTCTTCGCCGCGCTGGAGGTACTCCATCCGCACGTCGACGCTCGAACGCTTGCCGAGGCAGTCGAAGTTCTCGGCGAGCCAGCGCCCCGCCGTCTCCCGCCCGCGGTCGCGCAGGTCCGTCAGGAATTCCCAGTTGCTCACGAACTTGGTGGCCACCCCCAGGTCCTTCAGCGCCTCGTCGGCCCGCACGGAGTGGACGAGCACGTGCTTGAGCTTATCGCGGTACTCGTCGCGGATCCATTTCTCCTCGAGCAGCTTTACCACGAAGGCGATGGCGCGAAGCTCCTTCAGCAGGGAAGCGTTGAAAGTGATCTCGTTGAGGCGGTTCTCGATGTCCATGGACGTCCGGGGAACGTCCTCCCGCTCGATGGGATTGATGTGGACGATGACGATGTCGCGGGATTCGGTGTAGTAGAAGAGGGGAAAGAGCGAGGGGTTCCCCATGTAGCCCCCGTCCCAGTAGTGCTCCCCGTCGATCTCCACGGCCTGGAAGAGGTTGGGCAGGCACGACGAGGCCAGGACGACCTCCGGCGTGATCTCCTCGTTGTGGAACACGCGGACCTGTCCCGTGCGGACGTTCGTCGCGCTGACGAAGAGATCGACGCAGTCGCAGCGGACGAGTTCCTCGAAATCGATGCAGTTGCAGAGCATATCCCGCAGGGGGTTGAAATCGAGGGGGTTGAACTGGTAGGGCGAAAGCATCCTCGTCCACGCACTGAACAGGCCGAAGGTCAGGCCGGAGAGCGCGGGTGCGGCCGCAGGCCATAGCTTCTCCATGGGCCACTGGCGGACCGGGCTGTAGAGCGCCCCTGCCTTGCTCACTTCACGCCACAGGCCCTCCAGGGCCTGCCGGGCCCCTTCGGGCCCCCCGCGCATGGCGCCCCAGCCGTAGGCGACGGCATTGAGGGTGCCCGCGCTCGTCGCCGAGATCCCCTCGATGTTGATCCTCCCGTCCTCGAGGAAACGGTCCAGCACGCCCCAGGCAAAGGCCCCGTGGGCACCCCCGCCCTGAAGGGCGAGATTCACCGTCTTCGCTTTCTTTTTGCCCATGATCTCCGTCCTTTCCGCGTATTCGGACACATCAGACAGTAAGGGAAAGCCCGCCGGCTGTCAATGCGCAAGGAAAGGAAAACCGGCAATGTTCATCGGTTTTTCATGGAATTGTCATCAAATTGTAACAAAACTATTTTACATTGTCTCCGGAGGTCAGACCGTTACTCAAGGAGGTAAAGAGAATGACCAGGCGTTTGATGATCCTCGCGGCGGGCCTCGCGGCCGTGAGCCTGATGGGGGCCGCGTCGGCCCCGGCGGCGGAGAATATCGCCGTAAACGGCTCGACGACGGTTCTGCCCATCGGGCAGGCGACGGCCGAGGCATACATGAAGAAAACCCCCAACGTGAACATCTCCATCTCCGGCGGCGGTTCCGGCAACGGGATCAAGGCCCTCATCGACAAGACGACCCAGGTGGCGATGTCATCGCGCCAGATGAAGAAGGAGGAAATCGATCTGGCCAAGTCCAGGGGCGTGAACCCCGTGGAGCACAAGGTGGCGATCGACGCCCTGACCCCCGTTGTGCACCCGTCCAATCCCGTGGCAAATCTCAGCCTCGAGCAGCTCTCGCTCATCTACCAGGGCAAGATCCGCAACTGGAAGGAAGTGGGCGGCAAGGACATGCAGATCGTCGTCATCTCCCGCGACACGAGCTCCGGCACCTACGAGTCCTGGCAGGAAAAGGTCCTCCACAAGGAGAAAGTGAGCCCCAGGGCCCAGCTCCAGGCCTCCAGCGGCGCCGTTGTCCAGGCGGTCTCGAAGAACCGCTTCGCCGTCGGCTACATCGGGATCGGGTACCTGAACAAAAGCGTCAAGGCCGTCACAGTGAACGGCATCGTTGCCAGCGACGCAAACGCCCTCAAGGGGACCTACCCGATCGCCCGGCCGCTCTACTATTACACAAATGGCGAGCCGAAGGGGGCGGCGGCAGGCTACGTCAATTTCGTGAAGGGCCCCGAGGGCCAGAAGATCGTCAAGAAGGAAGGCTTTGTCCCCCTCAAATAGGAGGGAGCCCTGTTTTTACAGCACCAGGACATCGCCCCGGAACCTCCAGGGCGATTCCCGGATACGACCTGAGCTGGCCGATTCGGCCGGCTCGGGGTTGACCGTTTTCGGGGAGGGGCATCATGAGGGATCTTCGTTTTCTGAAAGTGTTCGTCTCGTATGTCGTCCTGGTCCTGCTGACCCTGGCGGTACTCGACTTTTTCCTCACGCCGAAGATCGGGGACATTCTCACCCGGAACATCGAGGACCGGATGTTCGGCACGGCAAGAGCCGTTGCCCTCATGCCGGGAAACGACATCGAGCCCCGGGTCGGGGAGATAGCCGGGCAGCTGGGCATGCGGGTGACGCTTGTCGATCCGGCCGGCCGGGTCGTGGCGGATTCCGAAGCCGACGTGAGGACCATGGAGAACCATCTGGACCGACCGGAGATCCGACAGGCCGTTTCGCAGGGGCAGGGCAAAGCGACGCACTTCAGCACGACCCTGAAGGTGAACATGCTCTACGTTGCCGTGCCCGTGAAGGAGAAAAACGAGGTAGTCGGCACCCTGCGGCTGGCCCATCCGCTGGGTAAGGTCAGGGAGTCGCTCGATCACCTCTACCAGGCGATCTACTGGACCATGTACATCATCGCCGTTCCCTCGCTCGTCCTGGCCTTTTTCTTTTCGAGGCGGATCGGCTCCCGACGGAACCGTTGAATAACGATGAACGGAGGAGTATGCTTGGAAGCGTGTTGCCGGGGCGGGGTGCGATGCAGGGCTTTGAACAACCTTGTCATGGGTTGCCGGACCGGGGCTGACTATGACCCGTAAACTGAAAGAACTCATCATCAGGCGCATCTTCTTTCTCTTCGCCTGTGTGTCGATCCTGATCCTGGGCCTGATCGTTACGTTCCTGTTCCGGGAGGGGGTGCCCATTTTCCGCATCGTCTCCGTGAAGGACTTCCTTCTGGGAAGCGAGTGGTACCCCACCTTCGACCCGCCGGCTTTCGGCATCTGGCCGCTCATCGTGGGTTCCTTCATCGTCACCTTCTTCTCCACGCTCATCGCCGTGCCGCTGGGCGTGCTCTCGGCCGTCTACATCTCCGAGATCGCACCCCGGCCCGTCAAGGAGATCGCCAAGCCCGTCATAGAACTCCTGGCCGGGCTGCCTTCCGTCGTGCTCGGCTTCTTCGGGATGGTGGTGCTCGCGCCCTGGCTGCAGGACACCTTCGAGCTGCCCACGGGCCTCAACATCGTCAATGCCTCCCTGATGCTGGCGCTCATGGCGATCCCGACGATCTCGAGCATCGCCG
>CAZPCN010000116.1:0-4673 GCA_964585095.1 uncultured Syntrophaceae bacterium
ACCCTCTGAACCCCATTCAGATACGCTACCAGACTGCGCCACGCCCCGACACTTGGTTCAGACGAGGATTTCTACCATCATCTCAATGACCTGTCAAGCGATATCCGTCTCGGACAGGGTGTTCCTTTCGTGGTTTTGTGTGAAACGCAAGAGCTGTGTGAAGGGAGTGGAAGTGCCTGCGTTGTGCAGGAGGGGGAACGGAAAGAATACCCTTACCCGATCCCTGCTACAGGTTGTCGCCCCGGCGGAACTTGATGGCCTCGACGGAAGCCGTGATGACGATGCGGTTCATGAACTCCCGGAAGGGGTCCCCTTCGGGCAGCCGCTCGACGAGGGGCGCGAGTTCGTCGGCCCGGTCCTCGATCGCCCTCACGGAGGTGTAGGCATCCTTCAGCGACAGGCCGGTTCCCGAGATACCGCCCAGCAGCGACTCCAGAAGCCCGACGAGCTCATCGGCGCGGGACAGAAGCTCTTCCCTGACCCCGATGACCCTGATCCCTGCGCCTGTCCCGGCGGGAGGGATGGCGTGAGCGATCCCCGGTTCCCGGACGCCGGGGGCCGGCGACAGGGCATCGCGGAGGACCTCCCGGAAACGGTCCCCGGCATGTTCCGGGGCAGTTCGTGCTGCGCCCGGTCGAGAGGGAGGGAGGTTGTCTATCCTGTGAATCTTCATCGTTTCCCATACCTCGAGACGCTCTCTGCTATTCCTTATCGTCAGATTGCCTCTGACGGTTTAACGCCTCTTCGTGCCGTCGGATCTTTTCTTTCAGACACACCTGGCACCAGGGATCCGCCCCGCATTGCCCCGTGCAGTTTTCCCAGGCCTCGTCCAGGGTCCAGGACGCTGCCTTTTTCCGTTCAGGCCACGGCAGGGGGGTCTGTTCCGATTCGTCTGTCATGAGGATGCAAATTCCTGTCCAGATACGGGGGCCGCCGCAAGGGAAAGGAAAATAATCATTTCAACTCGATGCACTGTTCTGGTATGGTATCCGGCGTTCCCGTCAAGGTGTTTACCATGGAAATGCAGAAAGTCCGAAAGAATATTTTTTTCGCCATCCTGATCATCGGGACGCTGGCGTTCTTGACCCTGCTGAAACCCTTCGCCTACCCCATCTTCTGGGCCGCCGTGATCGCCGGCATCTTCGGCCCCCTGTACAGGCGGGTCGAACGCAGGGTCGGCCATCCGAACCTGAGCACATCCATCCTGCTGGCGGTCGTGATCTTCGTCATCCTGCTGCCGCTTGCCGTTGTTGCCAGCGTGGTGCTGGCACAGGCCATCGACATGTACTCGGCCTTGAAGAACGCGGAGGACATCCAGAACAAGGCCCGGGGGATCATCGAACTCCTGAAAGGCAACCCCTACCTGCAGAAGCTCGATCTCGACGAGGTGGCGCTGACCGAGAAGTTCTACGAAATCGCCGGCGGGATCTCGAAATACATTGTCTCCTATCTCACGGAGCTGACCCAGAACACGCTCCTGCTGATTGTGAACTTCGTCGTCATGCTCTACTGCCTCTTCTTCTTCATCCGCGACGGGGAACGGCTGCTGCGGGGCTCTCTCTACATTCTCGAGCTGAAGGACGAGATCGGGAACCGGATCTACGAGCGGTTCACCTCGACGGCGAGGGCCACCCTCAAGGGGACGCTGATCATCGGGCTGATCCAGGGAACGATGGGGGGCGCCCTCTTCTGGGCCGTGGGAATCCAGGGCGCTTTTGTGTGGGGGGTGATCATGGTGCTCACCGCGATGATCCCGGGGATCGGCTGTGCCATCATCTGGGCGCCGGCCGCCCTCATCATGCTCGTCACCCGCCACATCTGGGAAGGAATCGTCCTTGCCGCCGTCGGTTCCCTGCTCATCAGCTCCGTCGACAACGTCCTTCGCCCGGTGCTGGTCGGCAAGGACACGCAGATGCACCCGCTGCTCGTCTTTCTCTCCACCCTTGGCGGGATCGCCGTCTTCGGGATCTCCGGTTTCGTGATCGGGCCGATCATCACGGCGCTGTTGTCGACCCTCTGGGAAATCTACGAGAAACATTATCAGTAGAAACGGGTATCGGGTCCAGGGTATCGGGTATAGGGGAAGGAAAAAGAAAAGGATCGGGGCTCTCAGCCCCGATCCTTTTCTTTTCTCTTAACCTTTTACCTCGACCGTCGGGCCTGCCTTATTTCAGATCGCCGTGGTAGCTCTGCAGCGAGCGGGCGCGGCCGTGGCCCTTGCGGAACGCGGCGATGCCCTTGGCGGCGGCCGCAGAAGCGGCGATGGTCGTGATGTAGGGGATCCGGTACCGGATCGCCGACTTGCGGATGTAGGAGTCGTCGTGCTTGCTGAGCTTGCCGCTCGGCGTGTTGATGATGAGGTCGATCTCCTTGTTCTTGATCGCGTCGACGATGTGAGGCCTGCCCTCGTGCATCTTGAGGATGGGTTCGGCCTCGATGCCGTTGTCGGTCAGGAACCGGTGGGTGCCCTTCGTCGCCCGGATCCGGAACCCCAGCTTTCGAAACTCGCGGGCCATCTCCAGGGCGGCGTGCTTGTCGCGCTCCGAGACGGTCATCAACACCGTCCCCTCCGCGGGGAGGACCGAGTCGGCCGCCTCTTCGGCCTTGTAGAAAGCAAGACCGAACGAGTCGGCGAGACCCAGGACTTCGCCTGTGGAGCGCATCTCGGGACCCAGCAGCGGGTCCACCTCGGGGTACATCTTGAAGGGGAATACGGCCTCCTTCACTCCGAAGTGCGGGACCGCGCGGTGCTTGAGGCTGAGGTCCCCGAGCTTGCGGCCCATCATGAGCTGGGTCGCGATCCGGGCCATGGAGATGTTGCAGACCTTCGAGACGAGCGGCACCGTGCGCGAGGCGCGTGGGTTGGCCTCCAGGACGTAGACGACGTCGTTGGCGATGGCGTACTGCATGTTCATGAGGCCCACGACCTTCAGCTCCCGGGCGATCTTGCTCGTGTACTCCACGATGGTGTCGATGTGGCGCGCCGGGATGCTGATGGGTGGGATGACGCAGGCCGAGTCGCCCGAGTGCACGCCGGCCAGCTCGATGTGCTCCATGACGGCGGGCACGAAGGTGTCTTCCCCGTCCGAGATGGCGTCGGCCTCGCACTCGATGGCGTTGTCGAGGAACTTGTCGATGAGGATCGGCCGGTCCGGCGTCACGCCGACGGCGTTCTTGACGTAGCGCCTGATCATCTCCTCGTCGTGCACCACCTCCATGCCCCTGCCCCCCAGGACGTAGGAGGGGCGGACCATGAGCGGGTAGCCCAGCTTCTTCGCGATGGCGAGGGCCTCGTCGATGTCGATGGCCATTCCCGAGGCCGGCATGGGGATTTCGAGCCGTTCCATCATCTGCCGGAACCGGTCGCGGTCCTCGGCCAGGTCGATCGTGTCGACGGACGTTCCCAGGACCTTCACCCCCGCTTTGGAAAGCTCGCCCGCGATGTTGAGGGGCGTCTGGCCGCCGAACTGGACGATGACGCCCTCGGGCTTCTCCTTCTCGTAGATCGCCAGGACGTCCTCCACCGTGAGGGGCTCGAAGTAGAGCTTGTTGGAGGTGTCGTAGTCCGTGGAAACCGTTTCGGGGTTGCAGTTGACCATGATGGACTCGACGCCCTCGTCGCGCAGGGCGAAAGCGGCATGGACGCAGCAGTAGTCGAATTCGATCCCCTGTCCAATCCGGTTGGGACCGCCGCCGAGGACCATCACCTTGCGGTTGGCCGTCGTGGAGACCTTGTCCGGCGCGTTGTAGGTGGAGTAGTAGTAGGCGGCGTTCTCGACGCCCGAGACGGGGACGGCGTCCCAGCACTCGACCACTCCCAGAGCGGTCCGTTTCCCGCGAATCTTCTCCTCGGGGACGCCCAGGATCTGGGCCAGGTAGCGGTCGGCGAACCCGTCCTTCTTGGCCTGGACGAGCAGCTTGTCCGGAAGCTCCCTGCCCTTCGTTTTCAGAATCTTTTCTTCGAGTTCCACCAGTTCCTTCATCTGCTCGATGAACCAGTGCTTGATGTGGGTCTTTCGAAAGAGATCCTGGACGGCGGCTCCTTTTCTGAGGGCCTCGTACATGATGAACTGGCGGTCGCTGGAGGGCTCGACAAGCAGGTCCATCAGCTCCTCGAGGGTCTTTTGGTTGTAGTCCTTCGCGAACCCGAGGCCATAGCGGCCCTTCTCGAGCGACCGGATGGACTTCTGGAAGGCCTCCTTGTAGTTCTTGCCGATACTCATCACTTCGCCCACGGCGCGCATCTGCGTGCCGAGCTTGTCCTCGGCGCCGGGGAACTTCTCGAAATCCCAGCGGGCGAACTTCACGACCACGTAGTCGCCCCAAGGGGTGTACTTCTCGAGGGTCCCCTCCCTCCAGTACGGGATTTCGTCCAGGGTCAGCCCCCCCGCCAGCATGGCCGAGATCAGGGCGATGGGGAATCCCGTCGCCTTCGAGGCCAGGGCCGACGAGCGCGAGGTGCGGGGGTTGATCTCGATGACCACGACGCGGTCCGTCTTCGGGTCGTGGGCGAACTGGACATTCGTGCCGCCGATGACCTGGATCGCTTCGACGATGTCGTAGGAGTACTTCTGGAGCCTCCTCTGCAGCTCCTCGCGGATTGTCAGCATGGGCGCCGTGCAGTAGGAGTCGCCCGTGTGGACCCCCATGGCGTCCACGTTCTCGATGAAGCA
>CAZPCN010000117.1:0-4609 GCA_964585095.1 uncultured Syntrophaceae bacterium
TCCGCTTCGAGGACCGGACGTCTCCCGAGGGCTTCATCAAGATCATGACCGACGGCATCCTTCTCATGGAGGCCCAGGCAGACCCCTTTCTGAATGAGTACGACACCATCATCGTCGACGAGGCGCACGAGCGCAGCCTCAACATCGACTTCGTGCTGGGCATCCTGAAAAACCTCCTGAGGCGGCGCCGGGACCTCAAGATCGTCATCACCTCCGCCACGATCGACACGGAGAAGTTCTCCGCCTCATTCGGGGGGGCCCCCATCCTCGAGGTCTCGGGGCGCATGTACCCCGTCGAGATCCGCTACGACCCCCCCGAGGAAGACCCCGAGGAGATCACTCATGTCGAAGCCGCCGTGCGGGTGGTCGACGGGATCCTCGATGAAAGCGGAAGCGGGGACATCCTGGTCTTCATGCCCACGGAGCAGGACATCCGCGAGACCTGCGACCTGCTCGAGGGGCGCGACCGCCGGAACGTCAGGATCCTGCCCATGTATGCCAGACTCCCCTCGCAGGAACAGCGCCGGGTCTTTGTCCCCATCCTGGAACGCAAGGTCGTCGTGGCCACCAACGTCGCCGAGACGTCCATCACGATCCCCGGCATCCGCTTCGTCGTCGACACGGGGCTGGCCCGCATCGCCTATTACAACCCCCGGACGAGGACCTCGGGGCTTCCCGTCCGGCCCATCTCCCGAAGCAGCGCCGACCAGCGGGCGGGCCGCTGCGGCCGCGTGGAGCGCGGCGTGTGCATCCGGCTATTCTCCCGCGAGGACTACGAGAGCCGGGCCCTTTACACGCCCCCCGAGATCCTGCGCTCCAACCTGGCCGAGGTCATTCTCCGGATGCTTGCCCTGCGGATCGACGATCCCGCAGTGTTCCCCTTCGTGGACCCGCCCGCGCCGAAGAGCATCCGCGGCGGTTACGATATCCTCGAGGAACTCGGCGCCATCGATCGCGAGGAGAACGGAAACGGCCCCCCCCGCTGGCGCCTTACCGAACGGGGCCGCCGGATGGCTCGCCTGCCGCTGGACCCCCGGATCTCCCGGATGATCCTCGAGGCCGAAAAGGAGGGCTGCCTGGCCGATATCCTCGTCATCGCGGCGGCGCTCAGCACCCAGGACCCGCGGGAGCGTCCGGCCGGGAAAGAAAAGGAGGCCGACTCGGCCCAGGCCCTTTTCGTCAGCCCCGCATCGGACTTCCTCACCCTGCTCACCCTCTGGGGGCACTTCCACGAAAACGCGGCGGGCGTGAAGACGGCGGGCCGCCTGAGGCGGTTCTGCCGCGACCATTTCCTCTCCTTCCGCCGGATGAAGGAGTGGCGCGACGTGCACGGCCAGATCAGGGAGATCGTCGAGGAAGCCCCCCCCGCGCACGGGGCAAAGGCCCGGGCCAAGGCCGCAGACGGCGACCCCCAGGCCTGGTACGGCCGGATCCACCGGTCGGTGCTGAGCGGCTACCTGTCGAACATCGCCGTGAAGAAGGAAAAGAACACCTACAGCGCCACGGGTGGCCGGCAGGTCGTGATCTTTCCCGGATCGGGTCTCTACAATCGCGGCGGCGACTGGATCGTGGCGGCGGAAGTCGTGGAGACGACACAGCTCTTTGCGCGCACGGCCGCCAACATCGACCGGGACTGGCTCGAGGCCCTGGGCGGGAGCCTCTGCCGCCCCACCTATTTCAACCCCCGCTGGGACCGCAGGCGGGGCGAGGTGACGGCCACCGAGCGCGTGAGCCTCTACGGCCTCGTGATCGTCGAGGAGCGCCGCGTCTCATACGGCCGCATCGATCCGGAGGAGGCCGCCCGGGTTTTCATTCGCGAGGCGCTCGTGCCGGCCCAGATCGACAGGCCCCCCGCCTTCCTCGCCCACAACCGGGATCTGATCGAACGGGTGCGGGACATGGAGAACAGGCTCCGCAGGCGCACCCTGCTCACCACGGACGATGTCCTGGCTTCCTTCTACGAGGAAAGGCTCCATCACGTCTTCGACGTCCGGACCCTGCAGAGGATGATCCGCGACCGTGGCAGCGACTCGTTTCTCCGGATGACCGAGGAGGACGTGCTCCGGCAGGCGCCGGACCCGGACGAGCTTGCCCTTTTCCCCGATGCGCTGCCCGCGGGCAGGCTCGCTCTTCCCCTGAGCTACCGGTTCAGCCCGGGCGATGCCGCCGACGGGGTGACCCTGAAGCTGCCGGCCAGCGCGCTCACCGGTCTCAAGCCCGAGGCCCTCGAGCGGGCCGTCCCGGGACTGCTGCGCGAGAGGGTGACGGCGCTCGTCAAGGCCCTTCCCCGGGATATCCGCAGGCACCTCGTCCCCGTCCCGCAATCGGTGGAGACCCTTCTGCGGGACATTGGGGAAAGCAAAGGATCGCTGCCTGCGGCCCTCTCGGGAAGCCTGAAGCGCCGGTTCCGGCTCGACGTGCCCCTTTCGGCCTGGGACCTGGAAGGGCTCCCCGATCACCTGAAGCTCCGCTTCGCCGTCGTGGACGCCAGGGGAAAGGAGCTTCGTTCGACACGGGACATCGAATCTCTCAGAAAGGACCGGCTGGAAGAGGAGGAATCCCGAGCCTTCGGCCGGGCCCGGTCGGACTGGGAGCGGTCGGGGGTCAAGGGATGGGAACTCCCCGGACTTCCGGAGGAAATCCCCGATGAAATCCAACTGGACGCACGCAACATCCTCGAAGGGGTGGCCTACCCGGCCCTTACCCCCGCCGGTGAGGCGGTCGACCTGAGACTGCTGAGAAACCGCAGGGAAGCCGAGGAGACCCACCGGTCCGGTGTCCGGGCCCTGCTGACCCTTCGCTTCAGGAAAGATCTGGAGACACTGCGTCGCTACCTCGCTCTGCGGGGGGAGATGAAGGTCTGGTCCGCCTATTTCGGGGGGGCCAGGACGCTGGAAGACGGTCTTTACCAGGGCCTGCTGCGCCGTCTCCTGGAGAAGGACATCCGCTCGCGCGGGGCTTTCGAGGTATATGCGCGAACCCTCGGGCAGGAGCTGCTGAAGGCGCCCCAAAAGCTTCTCGAAGAAGTGGAGCCCGTCCTGCGGGCCTATCACGAGACCCGCCAGGCCCTCGCCGGGCTCGAGGCGGCCAACCTCTCGAACCGGACGGTGCTCGGCTTCCTCGGTCAGATGCGTGCCGAGCTGGAGCGGCTGCTCCCCGTCTCGTTCCTGGAGATGTACGACCGGGAGCGGCTGCCCCAGCTCGCCCGTTATCTCAAGGCCCTGCAGATCCGCGCCGAACGGGGGGCCGTGCATCTCGACAGGGACCGGGCGCGGGCCGCCGAGATCCGTCCCTACGAGGAGAAGCGCGACGAACTCCTGAAGGCTCTCACCCCCGGGGCTTCGCTCGACAAGGCAAGGGCGGTCGACGAGTACCGCTGGATGGTGGAGGAGTACCGGGTGTCGCTCTTCGCCCAGGGAATCAAGACCCCCTATCCCGTCTCGCCGAAGCGGCTGCAGGGCAAGGTCGAAGAAATCGAGACCATGGATTAAAATTTCGCTGGGATTTCGCAGGCAGATGTAATAGAAAGTAGCGTTTCAAAGGCAGCGGGGATATTCCCGTACCCCACCGACAAGGATAGCCGTCCGTGGAAAAGACGATGCTGATCGTGGACGACGAGATGACCGTCCGGGAGATCTTCAAGGATTTCTTCGGGGCCTTCGGCTACCAGGTCCTGACGGCGGAAGGCGCCGAAAACGCCATCGAGATCCTCAACGATCGGGAAATCGACGTGATCTTCCTCGATCTGCGGCTCTTCGGGACCAACGGGCTCGAGCTGGGCCGCCGCATCCGCAAGGAAAAGCCGCTGGCCATCCTCTTCGCCATCACGGGGTGGGCCGGCCTCTTCGAGGTCGAGGAGTGCAGGGAGGCGGGCTTCGACGACTTCTTCATCAAGCCCGTGGAATTCGACATGCTCCAGAAGGCCGTCGAAGACGCCTTCGAACGGGTCGAGCGGTGGAGGAAAAGATAGGGCTCCCGGCCGATGAGCCCTTGACAACCGGGAAGGCGTCATTAACTTTATTGCGGCCCGGTTCATTTGCACCTGTCAATCAATACCATCTCACATAGAAGCAAACGGAGGAGGACTCGATCATGCCAGCGAAGGAAATCCTGTACGACGCGACGGCGCGGGAAAAAATCGCCAAGGGAGTCAACACCCTGGCGGATGCCGTCAAGGTGACCCTGGGGCCGCGGGGCCGCAACGTGGTCATCGAGAAGAATTGGGGGGCCCCCACGATCACCAAGGACGGCGTCACGGTGGCCAAGGAGATCGAGATGGAGGACATCTTCGAGAACATGGGCGCCCAGATGGTAAAGGAAGTCGCTTCCAAGACATCGGACCAGGCCGGCGACGGCACGACGACGGCGACCATCCTCGCCCAGGCCATTTTCCGCGAGGGGGCCAAGCTCGTGGCGGCGGGCATGAACCCCATGGAACTCAAGAAAGGGATCGACAGGGGTGTCGAGCTGATCGTGGGGGAACTCGAAAAAATCGCCAAACCCGTCAAGGACAAGCAGGAGATCACTCAGGTCGGGACGATCTCGGCCAACAATGACACCGAGATCGGCACGATCATCTCCGATGCCATGGACAAGGTCGGCAAGCAGG
>CAZPCN010000118.1:0-4455 GCA_964585095.1 uncultured Syntrophaceae bacterium
AGGGTCAGCTCGCCGCCGCCGGGCATGGCCTGCCAGGCGTTGACGTACATGTTGAGGAACACCTGCTCGATCTGGCCGCGGTCCGCGTCGACGACCCACAGGCCCTCCTGCTCGCGCCGGGTGATCTTGATCTCCTTCTTGGTCCGGCCGAACATCTCCGAGGACTTCCGGATGAGGTCGTTGAGGTCCGTGGGCTTGACCTCGTACTTGCCCCCGCGGGCGAAGCCCAGGAGCTGCCGGGTCAGCGTGGCGCCGCTGCGGATCATGTCCTCGACGCCCGTGAGGTGGGCCGCATGGGGGTGCTCGCTCGTCGTGTCCATGAGCATGAGCGAGATGTGGCCCTGGATGCCCATGAGCAGGTTGTTGAAGTCGTGCGCGATCCCGCCGGCGAGCGTCCCGACCGCCTCCATCTTCTGCGCCTGCAGAAGCTGCGCCTCGAGCTGGCGGGTCTGCGTGATGTCGCGGGCGATGCCGCAGATGCCGGTGATCTCCCCCGCGTCGTCGAACATGGGGACCTTCACGACGTGCAGCGTCACGGCCGCCCCGTTGATGACCTCGGAGGACTCGACCTCGACCATCTCGCCGTCGAGGACGCGGTAGTCCATCTCGCGGGTGCGCTGTTCGGCCGCCTCCCCGAGCAGCTCCCGGTCGGAGAGCCCCACGATCTCGGCGGCGGGCTTTCCGAAGAGCGCCTCCACGCTGGGGTTGACCAGCACGTACTTCAGGGCGCGGTCCTTGATGAAGATGCAGTCCGGGGCCGTCTCGAAGATGGCGCGGAAGTTCTCCTCGCTCTTGCGCAGGGCTTCCTCGGCGAGCTTGCGCTCCGTGATGTCGTGGACCATGGCGATGACGCCGACGATCTCCCCGCGGGAGTTGCGGTAGGGGGCGTAGGTGCCCGCGATCCACCCCGTCTTGCCGCTCTGGGGGACGTAGTAGGTGAGGTCCGGCGCCGCGATCGTGGCCCCGTCGAGGGCCCGGTCGAGCAGGAGGTCCACGCCCTGGTCGCGCAAATGGGGGAAGACGTCGAAGGCGCTCATGCCCAGCACCTCCTCGGCGGGCAGCCCCGTCAGCTCCTCCATGAAGCGGTTCCAGACGATGTAGCGGAACTCGCGGTCGTAGACGATGATCCCCTCGTTGGCGCTGGAGATGATCTCCTTGTTGAACCGCTCGGACTCGCGCAGGGCCTTCTCGCTGCGCCGCCGCTGGGTGATGTCCTCGTAGACGGCGATGATGCGCCCCTCGCGGAGGGTTTCGCCGATGCGGGAGGCGTGGAGCCGCACGACGATCTCGCGGCCGTCCATGCGCCGGCAGGGGATCTCGGCGCTGCAGGTGCGCTGCCGGCGCAGCGTCGAGTAGAGGAACTTGCCGATGTCGGTGTACTCCCCGTCGTTGCGGTAGAGGATGCGCGTCGTCTTGCCGATGAGCTCCTCGGGGCGCCACCCGAAGACGGCGTCGACGGCGTCGTTGGCAAAGATGACGTGGCGCTTGGCGAGCCCCACCACCGCGTGCGGGATCGCATCGAGGATCGAGGCCTCCAGGGCTTCCATCTCCTGGAGCCTGCGGCTGCGCTCCTTCTGGATGGTGATGTCCATGGAGTTGCCCAGGATGGCCCTCCGGCCCTTGTACCGGACGGGCGTAACCGTTTCCATGATCCACCGGACGGACCCGTCCCGGGTGAGGATGCGATACTCGTAGGGGATCGACCTCCGGCCCTTGAGCATCTCGACGGCCTGCTCGAGGATCGCCTCGCGGTCCTCGGGGTGGACGATGTCGATGCTCTTCATGCCGATCATCTCTTCGGCGGTGTAGCCCGCGAGCAGGGCGGCCTTGTCGTTGAGGAAATCGAAGTGGCCGTCGAGGATGACGTAGACGCCGGTGTGGGAACTCTGGGCCAGGATCTCGTAGAGCCGGCGGGATTCGGCCGGTTCCGCGCCGTGGGGGGGTTCCCGGGAGTCGAGCTGTTTCCGGAGGGCCTCGACCTCTTCGATGAGCTGCTGTTTCGTTTTTCTGTTGGGGGCGGCCATCTACCCTCTCGGAAAGACAGGTTTTGTGTGCGGCATGTCCATCGGGAAACGGTGCGGCTGGGTACCCGCAATCGTGCAAATACTCTGCCAAGAAAACCCCCGGCCGGGCCGCCGGGCGGCCTCCTGCTATCCCTTCGGAATTGCGCGGAAAAGTTTGACTTCCGCCCCCGCGATGCGTAGGATATACTCTCGTCGGGCGTCAGCAACCCGACCCGGCGACACGATCCTCTGACACAGGGGCTCCTGCCCGGTCAAAAACACCCGGCAGGGAAATTCCGAAGAGGGGAAGCGTTGAGAGCCGGCAAACCAATCACATGACACAACGTGCGCCAAACTTCATAACTTCAAAACTTCCTAACTTCTCCGCCGCAAAGGTGTTTGTCGACATGAAAAGAAGCCTGGCCCGGGCGCTTCTTCTGCTGCTTGCGATCGTATTCCTCGCAGGCCCGACCGCCGCCGCGGAGCCCGACTTCCCGCGGCCCGCGGGCGCCGTCAACGACTTCGCCGGCGTGATCTCCGCGGCCGAGCGCGACGCCATGGAGAACCTCGCCCGGGAAGTGCTGCAGAAAACGGGAACGGCCGTCGTCGTCGCCACGGTGGCCACCGTGGGGGACATGGCCGCGGACGACTATGCCACGCGCCTCTACGAGTCCTGGGGCATCGGGAAGAAAGGCGAGGACAAGGGGGTGCTCATCCTGCTCGCCCTGCAGGAGCGGCGCGTGCGGATCGAGACGGGCTACGGCGTCGAGGGCATCCTGCCCGACGGGGTCGCGGGCGAGATTCTCCGCCTTCACGTCATCCCCCTGCTCAAGCAGGGCGACTACGGCAAGGGCCTGTCCAACGCCGTGACGGCCGTGTCGGACGTGATCGCCCGCAATGCCGGCGTGACGCTCACGGGCCGGCCGCAGATGCAGCCCGCGAGGCCGACGGGCACAACGCCGGTGAGCCCCTTCACCCTGCTGCTTTTCCTCATCGTCGTCCTGCTGCTGCTCTTCACGGAGACGGGCCGGCAGCTCCTGGCCCTGCTCTTCTTCTCCGGTTCGGGCCGGGGCGGCCGTCATTACGGCGGCACATACTACGGCGGCGGCTGGGGGGGAGGCTCCTCCGGCGGCTTCGGGGGGTTCAGCGGGGGGTTCGGCGGGTTCGGCGGCGGGATGAGCGGCGGCGGCGGCGCAGGGGGGGACTTCTAAAAAGACAGAAGTTGAGAAGTTAAGAAGGTGTGAAGGTAAGAAAAAGACTTTGCATCGTTGGGGAAGGGTTTTATGGCGAAGGCACCGAAGACACCGCAGGAGGTTTTTCCCGAGGTCGTCGGGGACCTGAAAGAGGTCTACGGCGATTCGCTGCAGTCGGTGATCCTCTACGGGAGCGGCGCCCGGGGGGATTACGTCCCCGGGAAGTCGGACATCAATTTTCTCGTCGTTCTCGCGCGGGAGGTCCCCGGGGACCTCGAGAAAGCCCTGCCGCTCGTCCCGAAATGGAGGAAACGCGCGGTGGCCGTCCCGCTGTTCATGACGAAGGCCCTCATCGATTCCTCCATGGACGTCTACCCGGTGGAGTTTCTGAACATGAAGCGGCATTACGTGGTCGCTTTCGGGGAGGACGTGCTCCAGGGGCTCCTGTTCGACAAGAAGGCCTTGCGGCTCCAGTGCGAGCGGGAGCTGAAGGGAAAGGTGATGCTGCTGCGTTCGGGATTCCTTTCCACGGCAGACCGGGCCGAGGACCTCAGGAGGCTGATGGCGGCTTCGATCACGGCCTTCCTGTCCGTCTTCGCGGCGCTGCTGGCCTTGAAGGACCGGGAAGCGCCCCGGGAGCGGAGGGAGATCGTGAAGGCTGCGGCCGAACCCTACGGGATCGAGCCCGGGCCCTTCCTGCTGTGCATCGACCTGCGCGAGGGGAAGAGGGACGTGCCGCTTGCCGAATTGAAGGAGACGTTCAGGTCCTACATGGCGCAGATCGAGAAGCTGATCCGGGCCGTCGACGGGCTTGCGGTTCCATGAAACGAAACAAACCGCAAACGAAATAAACGAGTTTGATCAGGAGGTCATATGGCTAAGAAGGGTCTGCTGATTGCGCTGGCCGTGGCGGCCGTCATCGCCGTCTCGCTGTACGGCTTCGTCAAGGGGACGTACAACGACTTCGTCACCCTCGACGAAAAAGTCAAGTCCGCGTGGGCGCAGGTGGAGAACCAGCTCCAGCGGCGCTCCGACCTGATCCCGAACCTCGTGGAGACGGTGAAGGGCTATGCCAAGCAGGAAAAGGACGTCTTCATCGAGGTGACCAACGCCCGCGCGAAGGTGGGCGGGGCGGGGACGATCCCCGACAAGATCCAGGCCAACAACGAGCTCTCCTCGGCGCTGAGCCGCCTGCTCGTCGTCGTGGAGAACTACCCCGAGCTGAAGTCCAACCAGAACTTCCTGAAGCTGCAGGACGA
>CAZPCN010000119.1:0-4416 GCA_964585095.1 uncultured Syntrophaceae bacterium
CCATGACGATGATCGTGTCGACGCCGTCGATGTAGAGCCAGTAGGCCGCGAGGAAAAGAAAGATCGTGCGGAGGTTCCGGATCTGTCGGAACGTGTGGCGCAGCTGGGCGAGTCCCTCCCGGACGGCGGTCCCCGGGGACCGGGACAGCGGTCCGCCGCGCTCCCGCACGAGGAAGATCAGGGGCAGGGAGAACAGGGCCCACCACAGCCCCACGGATAGAAACGAGAGCTTCACCCCCTCCCCGCTGCCGGGCAGTCCGAACGTGGCGGGCGAGAGGGTCATCCACACGTTGAGGGCAAAGAGCACGCCCCCCCCGAGATACCCCATGGAAAAACCGAGCGACGAGACGAAATCCCGGCGCTCTTCCGCGGCCACCGTCGTCAGGAGGGAATCGTAGAAGACGATGGAGCCGGCAAAGCCCATCATGGCGAACACGTAGCAGGCCGCCGCGGCCTGCCAGCTGCCTCGGGGGACCCAGTACAGGGAGGTGGTTGCCGCGATGCCGAGGGCTGCGAAGAACAGCAGGAAGTTCTTCTTCGCCGCGCCCCGGTCGGCGATGGCCCCGAGGACGGGCGCTATGAGAGCCACCAGGACGCCCGCCGCCGAATTGGCCAGCCCCAGCTTCGCCGTGCTCACCACAGGATCGGTTCCGGCCGTCCAGTACTCCTTGAAGAAGATCGGGAAGAAGGAAGCCATGACGGTCGTGGCAAACGCCGAGTTGGCCCAGTCGTACAGGGCCCACCCGAATATGGCTCTGCGGTCTTCCTTCACGTCCCGGATCCCTTCATGGGTCACGAAAAAACCCTCCGCGGGCCGCGAAGGGTTTTTCGGCCGTTTGCTCCTGCCCGCGGGATCACTTCCCCCCGGAGATCTTGGCCACGCTCGCGCGCAGCTGGTCGGCGTGGGCGTTGGACACGCTCTGCTTGACGAGGATGTCCGTCGGCGTCGCCGGCTTTCCGTAGTAGGCCTTGTTGAGGCTGTCCCGGACGTCCACGACGGCCCCGTCGAGCGAGATGCCCCCGTAGAGGCCCTTGGATCGCGAGAAGGCCAGGATGTCGGCGCTGATGTTCGCCGTCGCGGCCTGGGCGCCGGCCCCGTAAGGCCCCGCGGCGAGGCCCACGTCGGCCCCCAGCTTCACGCTGCTCTGCAGCAGGGTCGTCACCCCGCGCTCGGTCATGGCCAGCAGGATGACCTCGGAGGCCTGACCGCCGATCTGGAGCCCGAAGCTCACGCTGCCGATCGTGTAGAAGGCAGGGTGGGTCCACTTCCCGCCGTCGCCGCGGACGAGGAACACGCCCGTGCCCCCCGACGCGCCGACCACGAAGGCCCCCTTGAGCACCTGCGGCGCGATGAAAATGCCCTTCGCGGAGCGCGAGAGTTTTCTCATCTCCGTGAAGTTCTTGTCGGACATGAAGCTGTTGAAGGTGAGGTTCGCCTTCGTCACCGTGGCCTGGGCATCGGTCTTGTCACTGGCGACCGCATTGACGGGGATGGTGAATAGAACGGCGAGGACGGCTGCGATCAGCACGGCGAATAAGCGTTTCATGGGACCTCCTTTTTCCCTTGGCAGGCCCGGCCGGGCCGGGCGCAGGGTGTCTGTGGGTGGGCGATTCATCTCTCCCGTGCGACAGTATACCCAAAAGCGGGGAGATTTCAAAAGCCATTTTGCTCTCCCGGCGCTGCCGGGAAGCGGTCCACCTCTCTCATGATCCTGTCACGCAGCCTCTGCAGGCGGCGCGAGGCCCGGCGCGACCAGCGGCCGCCGAAGAGGGCATGGGGGACAGGCGGACGGATGCCCAGGTTTTCGCGCCACTCGAAGTAGCGCAGCGTGAACCAGGTCAGCGGGAGGATGCCGACGCCGAACAGCAGTGCCGCCGGCCACCCGGCGGCCATGCCGAGGATCGCGCCCTCGACGAGGTAGGCAAGCGGAAACACAAGCAGGGACCAGGCGATCGTCATGGTGGCGACGTCGGTCCGAGGCAGGCGCCGCCTCCCGATCAGCCACTGGACGGCGCGGTAGGGGACCCAGTTGAAGGCCCAGCCGGCGTAGGCGACCAGGGATCCCGCGGCCCCGAGGAGATGCGACGCCGCCGTCGGCGGGGACTCGTCCGCGGGGGTGCCGCCGGCCAGGCGGGATAGCCTGCGGTACCGGGCGACGAGCCTGCGTAGCCGGGTCATCTCCCGGGGGCAGCAGTGCCGGAGCGCAGCGACCCTGCCCTTGAACTCGCCCAGGCGCCTGTAGCGCTCCGCCCAGCGGTGGCCCCGCCTCGACTCGTAGTAGACCCGCTCGAGCAGCACGATGAGTTCCCGGTCCTGATAGGTCTGCGCCTGGAAGACGTGCTCGCCGAGCACCCGGTGCGTCTCCTCGGTGAGGGATTGAATGGCCGCGGCGGGATCCGACGCGTGGAGCGCCAGGAAGGGTGCCGTGTCGACGGGCGGCGCCACGAGCAGGAGGACCGAGGAGCGGAAGATCGTTCCGTCCTCGTAGTTGATGCCGATCGGGACGATCGGCGCGTCGATCCACCTTGCGCGGGCAAGGAACGCGATGCGGGCGACCCCGGTCTTCAGGGGGCCGATGGAGGCGTTACCCGTCGAGCCCCCCTCGGGGAAGATGACGAGCGCGTCGCCCTCGGCGAGCGCGCCGACGCACGCGTCGAAAAAGAGGGTGTAGTCGACGGGCCCGCGGGCCTCCTGGCGCCGCACGACGGGGATCGACCGCATGCGGCGCAGGATGGCGCCGACGACGGGAATGTGAAACAGGGTGGACTTCGCGATGTGGCGCAGCCGCAAAGGCGGGCTGAAGAAGAGCGTGAGCAGCGGGTCGAGCAAATCGTTGGGGTGATTCGGCGTGAGGATCACGGGGCCGGACGCGGGGAGATGCTCCCGCCCCTCGATGACGATCTCGCGGAAAAAGATTTTTCCGATGAGCCGGAAAAAGGCGGGAAGCATGCTCGACCGTTTCGTTCTTTCGTTCGTTTCGTTTATTTCGTTATTCTTCGTCTTCTTCCACTTCCCTCACTTCTGTCACTTCTACACTGTTTTTTCGGTCCTGGCCCTTTTTCTCACCGCTGCGTCGCCTTGTCCACGACCGAGGCCAGCTTATCGACGATCGCCTTGAGCTCCCCGTCGCTGTAGGACGCCTCGCCGAGGTAATTCCGGTCCAGCGTCTTCGTGGGGACGAACTTCTGCAGGACGAAACGCTTCGCCCCGGGGATGAGCCGGCCGATAGCCTCGAGCTCCTGCGGACCGAGAAGCGACCGGACGGCGGTAGTGCGGAACTCGTAGTCGATGCCGGAGCCCATGATGAGGGAGATGCTCCTGCGGATCCGCTCCCCGTCGGTCTTCGTCTTCGTCACCTCGCCGTAGCGTTCCAGCGGGGCCTTGATGTCCATGGCCACGTAATCCAGCAGTTTCCGGCCGAGCAGGTCTTCGAGCACGTCGGGCAGGGCCCCGTTGGTGTCGAGCTTGATCAGGTATCCCATGGCCCTGAGATGGATGGTGAAGGGGATCAGCTCGCTCTGCAGGGTCGGCTCGCCGCCCGTGATGACGACGGCGTCGAGACGCCCCCTTCGCTTCTCGAGGAACGCGAGGATCTCCGCCTCGGGGATGCGGTCTGCAAACCTCTCCGGGTCCACCAGCTCGGGGTTGTGGCAGAAGGGGCAGCGGAAGTTGCAGCCCTGGGTGAACACGACGGCGCTGATCCTGCCGGGGTAGTCGATGAGCGAAACCTTCTGGAATCCGCCGATCTTCATCTCTATTTTCTCACCTTCTCAACTTCTTGCCCTCTTGTTGAGTTGCCTCTTCTTGAGCCAGTGGATCAGCCCCGTCATCAGGACGGCGCCGACCGCCTTGCCCAGGATGGCGACGCCCACGTGGGGGGTCGGGAACGAAAACAACTTCCCCTCGGGGTAGAAGTACGTCAGCACGACGAAGAGCACGGCGACCATGCCGGCCGCGGCGAGCATGGCCTGGTCGATCCGCTCCACCGCCCAGCCGCAGATTCCGCAGATCAGCCACTGGACCGGATCGAGGAAGGCCGAGACCGTGTAGTAGGCCAGGGCCGCGAAGAGGTTCGGGCTCCCCATCGGTCGCTTCTCCTTTCAGGGCGTCTGCATCCGGGGTGTCCTGAGCCGCTTCGCGAGGGCCGCCGTCGCCACCAGGCACCAGACGGCCTCGAGGACGACGAAGGGGATGAAGGCGATTATCCAGGACGACCAGCACGCGAGGCCCGCCCCGGCGATGTTCATGCCGATGTAGGCAAAGCCGTCCTGGGCGATGAACTTGAAGAGGTTCAGAAAAAAAGCCAGGAGCAGCAGGGCCACCCCCAGCGAGCCGATCCACGTTGCTGCATCCATGCGGAAACCCCTCCGATGCCCCTCACATCTGCTTCGCGGTCAGGACGACCGAGCCCGTGT
>CAZPCN010000120.1:0-4397 GCA_964585095.1 uncultured Syntrophaceae bacterium
GCGGCGGGACTCACGATGGGCACCATGTACAACTACGTCCGCAGCAAGGAAGACATCCTTTACATCGTCTACGATTTCATGACCACGATCCTCACCGAGGGTCTCCGGAAGACCATCGAGGACACGGAAGACCCCCGGGAAAAGATCAGCGCCGCCCTGCGGCACAACATGGAGCTGATCTACCAGTACCAGGACGTGATCATGTTCCTCTACCGCGAGGCGGGCAACTACGACCGCGAGAGCGTCCGCGCCGTCCTCGCCCAGGAAACCAAGTACATCGAGGTCTTCGAAGAACTCCTGCGCCTGCACTTCGCCGGCCGGAAGATCAACGAGGCCCGCCTGAAGATGGCGGCCGACATCCTCTCCTACCTCAACGTCATCCTCGTCCTCCGGGGCTGGAGCCTCCGGAGGCGCTACAAGTCCATGGACGACGTCGTGAGCGGCATCCTCGAGTTCGTGGAACACGCCATCGAGATCGTCGAGGAGACCGGTCGGGAGAGCGCGGAGTGCCGTCACTTCAGGAAACCCGCCAAGTCCCAACGCGAAAGGAGAACGAAATGGGGAAACCGGGCAAAGAAAAAATGATCGAATTCTACCGGCAGATGCTGCGCATCCGCCGGGCCGAGGAAAAGCTCATGGAGGTGTTCTCCGCGGGCGAGATCCTGGGCTTCCTCCACGTCAGCATCGGGCAGGAAGCGGCCCCCGTCGGGGTCTGCGCCCACCTGAGGGACGACGACTACATCGGGACGACGCACCGGGGCCACGGCTACGCGATCGCGAAAGGCATCGAGCTCAAGCGCGCCATGGCCGAGCTGTTCGGCCGCAGGGACGGCTACTGCATGGGACGCTCCGGGTCGATGCACCTGGCCGACCTCTCCAAGGGGATCATGGGCGCCAACGGCATCGTCGGCGGCGGCATCCCCATCGTGACGGGCGCCGGGTTCGCCGCGAAGTACAAGGGAACGGACCAGGTGGCCGTCGCCACCTTCGGCGACGGCGCCACCAACCAGGGCACCTTCCACGAGAGCCTCAACCTCGCGTCGGTCATGAACCTCCCCGTGATCTTCCTGTGCGAGAACAACGGCTGGGCCGAATTCTCCCCCCGCCCCGTCCACGCCAAGATCGAGAACCTCGCCGACCGCGCCGCCTCCTACGGCATGCCGGGCGTCATCGTCCCCAACGACGTCGTCGAGATCTACGAGGCCTGCGGCGAGGCCGTCGAGCGGGCCCGCAAGGGCGGCGGCCCGACGCTTGTCGAGGTCAAGTGCGACCGCTGGTACGGGCACTACGTGGGCGACGCCCAGAAGTACCGCGGCAAGGAGAAGGTGGACGAGGCCATGGCCAAGGACTGCATCCGGGAGTTCGAGGCGCGCCTGCTGAAGGAGAAGGTCCTCAAGCCCGCCGACGTCGAGAAGATGCAGGCCGACATCGCGGCCGAACTGGCCGAAGCGGTCGAATTCGCACGCCAGTGCCCCTACCCCGGGCCGGAGGAGATGGCGGCGGGGCTGTACGTGTAATTTTTTTCCTGGATATGTGACTGTGCGCTCATTCAGTTATCGGAAGGGAGTCTGACATGAAAGACATTCGATATATCTTCGCCATCAAGGAAGCCATGGAAGAGGAAATGGACCGCGACGAGCGCGTCTTCCTCCTCGGCGAGGACGTGGGACTGGCCGGCGGATCCTTCGGTGCGAGCCGGGATCTCTTCAAGAAATTCGGCCCCAGGCGCGTCGTCGACACCCCCATCAGCGAGGCCAGCCTGACCTCGATGGCGGCCGGCGCCGCCTCGTGCGGCCTGCGGCCCGTCGTGGAGATCATGTTCATGGATTTCGTCACCTGCGCCATGGACAGCATCGTCAACCAGATCGCCAAGATGCGATACATGTTCGGCAACCAGTACACGATGCCCATCGTCGTGAGGATGCCCGAGGGCGCGGGGCTCAACGCCGGCCCCCAGCACTCGCAGTGCCTCGAGGCCTGGTTCGCCCACGTGCCGGGGCTCAAGGTCGTCATGGCCGCCAACCCCTACGACGTCAAGGGCCTCCTGAAGTCGGCCATCCGCGACGACAACCCCGTCGTGTTCATCGAGAACAAGACCCTGCACGCCATGAAGGGCCAGGTTCCCGAGGGGTCCGATCACCTGATCCCCCTGGGCAAGGCCGACGTGAAGCGGCAGGGTTCCGACGTGACCGTCGTCGCCGTCTCGCGCCTCGTCAGCGAGGCGCTCCGCGCGGCGGCCGACCTCGAAAAGGACGGTGTCAGCGTGGAGGTCGTCGATCTCATGACGGTCCAGCCCTGGGACAAGGAGGCGGTGTTCAACTCCGTCGGCAAGACCCATCGGCTCGTGATCGCCCACGAGGCGGTGAAGTCCTTCGGCATCGGCGCCGAGGTGGCCGCTTCGGTCGCCGAGGAGATCCTGGACGAACTCGACGCCCCCATCCTGCGGGTCGGCGCCCCCTTCGTCCCCATCCACTACAGCCTGGAAAAAGCCTACGTGCCCGGTGCCGAGGACGTCAAGAACGCCGTCCGCGCCACCCTGCAGCGTGCATAACAAGGAGGAATTGCCATGAAGGCAGCTGTCTGGCACAAGAGAGAAGACATCCGGATCGAGAACGTCCCCGAACCCAAGGCGGGCCCGGGGCAGGTGAAAGTCAGGATCAAGACCTGCGGGATCTGCGGCTCCGACCTGCACGAATTCAAGAGCGGGCCCTTCATCATCCCCGCCAAGCCCCACCCCTTGACAGGAAGGGCAAACGGCCCCATCATCCTGGGCCATGAGTTCTCCGCCGAGGTGGTCGAGGTGGGCGAGGGCGTCAAGAGCTTCAAGCCCGGCGACCGCGTGACCGTCAACCCCCTCATCTACTGCGGCAAGTGCCACTACTGCAGGACCGGGCAGTACGTCATGTGCACCAAGCTGGGCACGGCGGGCTTCGCCTGGGACGGCGCCTTCGCCGAACTGGGCGTCTTCCCCGAGTACGGCGTCCTGAAGATCCCCGACAGCGTGAGCGACGACGCGGGCGCCTTCGTGGAGCCCCTGGCCGTGGCCGTGCACGCCGTGAAGCGCGCCCGCCTGCAGATCGGCGCCTCCGTGGCCGTCGTGGGCGCGGGGCCCATCGGGCTGCTGGTCATGCAGGCCGCCCGCGCCGCCGGCGCCGGCAAGGTCTTCGTCATCGAGCCCCTCAAGGGCCGGCGCGAGCTGGCCGCCAAAACGGGGGCCACGGCGGTCTTCGACCCGACGCAGGGCGACGCCGGCAAGGCGATCGGCGACCTGACCGACGGGCTGAGGGCCGACTGGGCCTTCGACTGCGTCGGCAACCAGGCCTCCTTCGACACGGCCGTGAAGGTCACGGGCCGAAGGGCGGTCATCTGTGTCGTGGGCCTCGCCCTCAAGCCCATCGAGGTCCCCTTCATCCGCCTCTGGGGCCACGAGAAGCAGATCGTCTTCTCGAGCGGCTACGAGGACGAGTTCCCGGCGGCGATCGAGTACCTCGCCGACGGCCGGGTCAACGTGGAGCCGCTCATCACGGCCCGCATCAAGGTCGACGACCTCGTCGACAAGGGGATCAAGGAACTCATCGAGCACGGCAGCGATTACGTCAAAATCCTCGTCTACCCCAAGTAATGCAAGGAGGAGAGAACATGCATCTTCCCTATTTCGATTTGACAGGCAAAGTGGCCATCATCACCGGCGGCGCAACGGGCATCGGCAGGGGACTGGCCGAGGGGCTGGCGGATGCCGGCGCGACCATCGTCCTGTGCGCAAGGCGCAAGGAAGTCATCGAGCAGGCCTGCAAGGAGATCAAGGACCGGGCGGGCGTGAAAACCCTCGCCGCGCCGCTGGACATCACCAAGACCGACCAGATCAAGGCCGTCACGGACAGCGTGATGAAGGAGTTCGGCCGCATCGACATCCTCGTGAACAACGCGGGCGTGGGCGGCAGCGAAAAGCCCATCATCAACGTGAAGAAGCCCGAGAAGGAAATGACCGAGGCCGACTGGGACCAGACGGTCGCCACGGACCTGCGGGGCATCTTCGTTCTCACCCAGGCCGTCGCCAAGAAGATGATCGAGAAGGGCGAGGGCGGCAAGGTCATCAACGTGTCCTCCATCACGGCGCTCATCGGCATGGCGAACATGGCCGCCTACTGCTCCAGCAAGGCCGCCGTCGTGCAGCTCACCCGCGTCATGGCCCTGGAGTGGATCCGCTACAACATCCAGTGCAACGCAATCCTGCCCGGCTACTTCGAGACGCCCATGAACACGCATTTCTTCGCGACCGACGTGGGCAAGGAAATCATCAAGCGCAACATCCCGCAGAACCGTCTCGGCCAGATGGACGACATGAAGGGCCTGGCCGTTTACCTCGCATCGCCGGCGTCGAACTTCATGACGGGCTC
>CAZPCN010000121.1:0-4392 GCA_964585095.1 uncultured Syntrophaceae bacterium
AGGACGAACCCGAAGCCGACGCGAAAAACCGACTCCAGCGGGTTCTGCGTGAGCATGGCCGCCGCGGCTTCGCGGTCCTTTCCCGTCAGCTCTTCCAAGGCGATGTTGATGTACCCGGCAGCCTTACGGGTCATCCCGACAAGCCCGTCGAGTTCCATCCGGGCGAGCCCCTCCACGGCCGCGATCCGGTTTGCCAGCCCCGCGAACTCGAGGCGAAGACGGTCCAGGACCAGGGGGTCCCCGATCCGGGCGATGGCCTCTCGAAGCAATCCCTCCTTCCCGCCCTCGTGCAGCGGAAGGAAGGGAATGAGGGCCGCCGATTCGTCTGCGGCGGCCACATCGATGGCAGCCAGCTTTCCCTCGCGCTTCAATTGCCCGGGAGAAAGGTCGGAGTATATGGAAATGGCCTCCTCGAAAGGCAAAAAACCGCTCTCGGCCAAGCGCACGTTTCGCATCCGGTACATCCCCTCCTCCATCTCGGATGGCACCGTGCTGGCGAGGCTGGTCATCAGGGTTTGAAACGCGGGCAGACTGGCTGCGGCTAAGGCGCCCGTCAGTTCCCTCAGGAATGGCTCGGACTCCGGGTCGAGGGCATTCAGAAACAGGACCCCGTCGTGGGTGAAGAACCCCTCGGGAATCTCGAACTCCTTGTCGTCCTCTTCCCGGACCATGACCTCGATGTTTTTTTGCAGGATGTAATAGATCAGGGCGTTCCCCTCGTGGAGGAGCCACCGGATCGTCCTGGGCCGATCCGCCTCGAAAAGCAGCTTGAGCCAGGCCAGGGCCTCTGCCGCATTGAGCTCGTCGCGGTCCCAGATCTCCAGGTCCAGCAGGTGCTGCCACTGGTCCGGGGTGGCCAGCTCCAGCAGGGGCAGGCAGTCGTCTGCGCCGACCTTCTTGACCATCCAGTAGAAATCGCCGGCCGGGAACGACTCGACCACGGCACGGGGGTTGTGTTCCCGCAGGACGCGCTCCAGGATTTCCCGGCCGCCGAGACGGTCGAACTCCCGCAGCAGGATCTCCCCGCGCGAGGCGGGCATCATGATGACGTTGTCCATGGACGGGGATTTCGATGAGGGGGTCATGGTGCGTCCCGTCGCTCCTCCCGGTCGGTGTGCGATTCGTTGAGGAAAGAGCCCCCGGGGAAGATCGGGCTTCCCCGGGGGCAGGAACGCTTCTTGCGGTCTATGCGTTTTGGGGCTTCCTGGGCTTCTTATGCCTCTTCCGGTTCGGCTTTCTTGCCCACCATGGTGCGGGTGGTGATGAGCAGCGACGCGACCGACGCCGCGTTCTGCAGGGCAAGCCGGGCCACCTTGGCCGGGTCGATGATGCCCGCCTTCATCATGTCCACGTATTCGCCGCTGTCGGCGTCGAACCCGAAGGATCCCTTCTTCTCGCGGACCTTCTCCACGATGACGGAGCCCTCGTAGCCGGCGTTCTTCGCGATCATCTTCAGAGGCTCCTCGATGGCCTTGCGGACGATGTCGAGGCCGAAACGGGCATCGCCTTCGAGCTTGGCCTTCGCCAGGGCCCCCGCGCAGCGGATGAGGGCCACGCCCCCGCCCGGAACGATGCCTTCCTGGACGGCCGCGCGGGTCGCGTTCAGGGCGTCGTCGATGCGGGCCTTCTTTTCCTTCATCTCGATCTCCGTTGCCGCGCCCGCCTTGATGATCGCGACACCGCTGGTCATCTTGGCCAGCCGCTCCATCGCCTTCTCGCGGTCGTAGTCCTGCTCGATGATCTCGATTTCCTTCTTGAGCTGCCGCACGCGCTCGTCGATGTCCGCCTTTTTCCCCGCGCCGTCGATGAAGGTCGTGTTGTCCTTGTCGATGACGATCCGGCGGGCACGCCCGAGGTCCTTGACGGATGCCGACTCGAGCTTGACCCCCATCTCCTCGGAGATCACCTTGCCGCCCGTGACGACGGCGATGTCCTGCAGGGCGCCCTTGCGGCGGTCGCCGAAGTACGGGGCCTTGATGGCGGCGCACTTGATCACGCCGCGGACCTTGTTCACGACGAGCGTCGCCAGGGCCTCGCCCTCCACGTCCTCGGCGACGATCATGAGGGGCTTGCCGGTCTTGGCCACCTGCTCGAGCAGCGGCAGGATCTCCTGCATGTTGCCGATCTTCTTGTCCGTGATCAGGATGAGGGCGTCTTCCAGGACGGCTTCCATCTTCTCCATGTTGGTGACGAAGTAGGGCGAGATGAAGCCCCGGTCGAATTTCATGCCCTCGACGAAATCCAGAACCGTGTCGATGGACTTGTTGTCCTCGACGGTGATGATCCCCTGCTTGCCGACCTTGTCCATGGCATCGGAGATGATCGTGCCGATCTCGGTGTCGTTGTTGGCCGAGATCGTCCCGACCTGGGTGATCTCCTGCTTGTCCTTGACGGGCTTGGCGATTTTTTCGAGCTCCCCGACGATCAGCTCGACACCCCTGTCGATCCCTTTCTTGAGTTCCATGGGGTTGATGCCCGCCGCGACGAGCTTGGCGCCTTCGCGGAAGATCGCCTGCGCAAGGATCGTTGCCGTCGTCGTGCCGTCGCCTGCCTGATCCGAGGTCTTGGAGGCGACTTCCTTGACCATCTGGGCGCCCATGTTCTCGAAGATGTCCTCCATCTCGATCTCCTTGGCCACCGTGACGCCGTCCTTGGTGATCGTGGGGGCCCCCCAATTCTTCTCGATGACCACGTTGCGGCCCCGCGGCCCCAGGGTCACCTTGACGGCATCCGCCAGGGTGTTGACTCCCTTGGCGATTTTTTCCCGCGCCGTCGCGTCGTACAGGATTTCCTTCGCTGGCATGATCGAGTCCTCCTCCGTTTGCTTCTATGTGTGATGGTATTGATTGACAGGCGCAAATGAACCGGGCCGCTTTAAAGTTAATGACGCCTTCCCGGTTGTCAAGGGCGCATCGGCCGAGAGCCCTATCTTTTCCTCCACCGCTCGACCCGTTCGAAGGCGTCCTCAACGGCCTTCTGGAGCATGTCGAATTCCACGGGCTTGATGAAGAAGTCGTCGAATCCCGCCTCCCTGCACTCCTCGACCTCGAAGAGGCCGGCCCACCCCGTGATGGCAAAGAGGATGGACAGCGGCTTTTCCTTTCGGATGCGGCGGCCCAGTTCGAGCCCGTTGGTCCCGAAGAGCCGCAGATCGAGGAAGATCACGTCGATTTCCCGATCGTGGAGGATCTCGATGGCGTTGTCGGCGCCTTCCGCCGTCAGGACCTGGTAGCCGGAGGCCTCGAAGAAATCCTTGAAGATCTCCCGGACGTTCATCTCGTCGTCCACGATCAGCATCGTCTTTTCCACGGACGGCCATCCTTGTCGGTGGGGTACGGGGATATCCCCGCTGCCTTTCAAACGCCACTTTTTATTACATCTGCCTGCGAAATCCCAGCGAAATTTAACCCATGGCCTCGATTTCTTCGACCTTGCCCTGCAGGCGCTTCGGCGAGACGGGATAGGGGGTCTTGATTCCCTGGGCGAAGAGCGACACCCGGTACTCCTCCACCATCCAGCGGTACTCGTCGACCGCCCTTGCCTTGTCGAGCGAAGCCCCGGGGGTGAGAGCCTTCAGGAGTTCGTCGCGCTTCTCCTCGTAGGGACGGATCTCGGCGGCCCGCGCCCGGTCCCTGTCGAGATGCACGGCCCCCCGTTCGGCGCGGATCTGCAGGGCCTTGAGATAACGGGCGAGCTGGGGCAGCCGCTCCCGGTCGTACATCTCCAGGAACGAGACGGGGAGCAGCCGCTCCAGCTCGGCACGCATCTGACCGAGGAAGCCGAGCACCGTCCGGTTCGAGAGGTTGGCCGCCTCGAGCCCGGCGAGGGCCTGGCGGGTCTCGTGATAGGCCCGCAGGACGGGCTCCACTTCTTCGAGCAGCTTCTGGGGCGCCTTCCGCAGCTCCTGCCCGAGGGTCCGCGCATAATCCTCGAAAGCCCTGCGCGTGCGGATATCCTTCTCCAGGAGACGGCGGAGCAGGCCCTGGTAAAGACCGTCTTCCAGCGTCCTGGCCCCCCCGAAGTAGGCGGACCAGACCTTCATCTCCCCCCGCAGGGCGAGGTAGCGTCGCAGCGTCTCCAGATCTTTCCTGAAGCGAAGGGTCAGCAGGGTCCGGACACCGGACCGGTGGGTCTCCTCGGCTTCCCTGCGGTTTCTCAGCAGTCGCAGGTCGACCGCCTCGCCGGCGGGGGTGAGGGCCGGGTAGGCCACCCCTTCGAGGATGTTGCGTGCGTCCAGCTGGATTTCATCGGGGATTTCCTCGGGAAGTCCGGACATCTCCCATCCCTTGACCCCCGACCGCTCCCAGTCCGCCCTGGCACGGCCGAAGGCCCGGGACTCCTCCTCTTCCAGCCGGTCCTTTCTGAGAGATTCGATGTCCCGTGTCGAACGAA
>CAZPCN010000122.1:0-4255 GCA_964585095.1 uncultured Syntrophaceae bacterium
CCCTGATCACCTCGAACACCTCCGCGTCGCCGCCCGAAAGGCTCATCACGCCGCGCCACCGGGCAAGCCCCCGCACGGCCTCGTCGTAGCGGACGGCCGCCGTCTGCGAGCGGTGGCAGGCAAGGGCCCGAATCTTCGTCTCCAGGGTCGCCGAGATGTCCACGGCCAACTCGTAGCGCCCCAGCGGGTGCCAGACCTCGTAGCCCAGGATCAGTTCCGGGGACCAGGGCTCGCCGCCCGCCTCCTGGAACCAGGGGCCGGAACCCGACTGTACGGACTCGAGCACGAGCTCGCTCGCCACCCGGTGCCCCAGGGAGGATTCGTTGCGCTCGTGGACGAAGAGGATGTGCGGTCGGATCCTCCGGGTGAGGCGGATCAAGTCGAGCTTCATCTCTCGCGTGAACCCCGTGAGCCCGTCGGGGTATCGCAGGAATTCCACATTGGCCGCACCGAGGATCTTCGCGGCCTCGAGGGCCTCCTTCTCCCGGACAGGCCCGACCTCCCAGGGGGGCACCCGGTCGCTGCCCGCCTCGCCGGAAGTGAGGATCGCGTGGGTGATCTCGAACCCCCTGTGCGCCAGCAGCGCCACCGTTCCCCCGCAGCCGATCTCGATATCGTCGGGGTGCGTCCCGACGGCCAGCACCCGTTTTGTCCTGTCGTTCATTTTTCCCCCCCTGTACCCTGAACCCTGGACCCTGAACCCTGTTGTGCCGTGTCGCGCCAGATCACCCACGCCGCCGCGGCCGCCACAGCGAAGAAGGCCAGCCCCTCGAGCGCCTGCAGCAGGAGGATCTTCCCCGTGCCGAAGAGGCAGGCATAAACGAGGATCACCCCGCATATCCAGTCGCGCAGGAGGATTCCGTAGCCGCTGTCTCCCGTTACGCCGGGCAGCGACTGCGCAACGGCCGCCCAGCCCGGGCCCCCGGGGTGCACGCGCCGGTAAAAGCGGGCGAGCGTCTCCCCGTCAGTCGGCTCCGTCAGGAACGTCACCCCGATCCAGGAAACGGTCGTGACCGCCACGATGGTGTAGAGGGTTTCGGGGAAACGGATCTCCGTGGCGAAGCGCAGCCATCCATAGACGGCCAGGGGTGTCACCATGGCCGCGATCTCGCTCCATGCGTTGATCCGCCACCAGAACCACCGCAGGATCAGGACCAGACCCAGCCCGGCGCCGGCTTCGATGATGAAGGCCCAGGCCCCGGAGATCGTGTCCATGACGGACGTGATGTACAGCGAAAAAGCCATCATCGCCAGCGTGGCTCCCCGCGAGACGGCGACAAGGTGCCTCTCCCCGGCGCCGGGGCGGACGAAGCGGCGGTAGAAATCGTTGACGATGTAGGAGGCGCCCCAGTTGAGCTGCGTGGCGATCGTGGACATGTAGGCGGCAAAGAATGCGGCCACGAGCATGCCCTTGATTCCGGCCGGCAGGTGGTCCCGCATGGCGTAAACGTACCCCAGCCTCTTGTCCGCCGGCCCCAGGTCGGGGTAGAGGACGAGGGTGGCAAGCCCCACGAGGATCCAGGGCCAGGGCCTGACGCAGTAGTGGGCGATCGTGAACCACAGGGTTGCGGCCCGGGCGTGCCGCTCGTCCTTTGCCGACATCATGCGCTGGGCCACGTAGCCGCCCCCGCCGGGCTCCGACCCCGGGTACCAGCAGGCCCACCACTGGATCGCGACGAAGGCGAAGAAGGCCGCGGCGCCGAGCGTCAAGGGGCCCGCCGCGTCGCCAGCGGCTCCGCCGGATATGGCGGGGACGAGCGCGAGCGACCAGGGCGGCACCTTCTCCACGAGTCCCGCCAGTCCCCCGATCTGGGGGAGGTCGAGCACCACGACGGCCAGGACGATTGTCCCGGTCATGGCCAGCACGAACTGGAAGGCATCGGTGACGGCAACGCCCCAGAGGCCCGACAGGGCCGAGTAGAACGCCGTGAGACCCAGGGCCAGGGCCACGTAGGTCATGACCTCGCCCCGGGGGATGCCGAACATGCCCTCGAGAACGGAGGCCATGGCCAGGTTGACCCAGCCGATGATGACCGTGTTGATGAAGAGCCCCAGGTACAGGGCGCGGAAGCCCCTCAGGAAGGCGGCGGGACGTCCCGAGTAGCGAAGCTCCACGAACTCGACGTCGGTGAGGATGCCCGCGCGGCGCCAGAGCCGGGCGAAGAAAAAGACGGTGAGCACGCCGCCGAAGACGAAGTTCCACCAGAGCCAGTTGCCGGCAATGCCGTTTCGCGCCACCAGTTCCGTGACCGCCAGCGGCGTGTCCGCCGCAAAGGTCGTGGCGACCATGGATGTGCCGGCCAGCCACCAGGGCAGGTTCCGCCCCGAGAGGAAGAACTCCTGCACGCTCGAGCCCGCTCTGCGAGCGTAGCGAAACCCGATCGCGGCGCTCAGCAGGAAGTACAGCCCGATGATGACCCAATCGATTGTTTGCAGCATGAGGCTCGGACCCCGGGGTGCGAACATAGAGGTTGAGAGGGTAAGAAGGTGAGAAGGATTGGCGCATCGGAAACCCTGAGCATACGCTCCGGCCCCTCCAACCTTCTTACCTTCTCAACGTCTTCCCTTCTTCTTGCAGATCACCGTCCCCGGCCGGATTTCTCGATTTTCTTCAGCTTTTCGTTGGCGAAGGTCAGGACGTAGACGTAATCCCCGTAGCCCCGGTCATAGGTCCACTTCTGCACCTTGCCCGAGGAGGAGCCCGACGTCGAGCCTTTCGGCTGCTTCTTCCTGTCCTTGCTTCCCTTCGCGACCGACTCGCTCCGAGACGGCTTTCCGCACACCTTCTGCACGGTGTACCGGGAATCCCCGATGGAAACCGTCTCGGCCCCGCAGCGGAAGACCGTGTCCTCGGCCAGGGCCGGGCCGGCGCCGCCGGCGGGATGAACGAGAAACGCGAAGGCGAACACGACGGCGGCCGCGATCAGACGAAGCATGGGTCCCCTCCTGCGAGGCATACTGCCGCACGGTTTCAACGGCCCCATCCTTACTATAAAACGGGTTGCATGGGAAGGACGAACTTGACAGGCGCCCCCACCTTTCCTTAAAGTGAAACGGGAAATCTTCCGAGAGGGTAGAAGAGAGAACGGCGGGCTCTCCCGGCGGATGCGGCGGGCCCGGTGCCGGCGTGGAAATCCAGGTTACGGGGGATGCGATGATGAAGATCGGCTGGATCGGGACGGGGATCATGGGCGCGGCGATGGCGGGTCACCTGCAGTTCGCGGGTCACGAACTGGCCCTGTTCAACAGGACCCGCGACAAGGCGAAGACGCTCACCGACCGGGGGGGGCGATGGTCCGACTCGCCCGCCGCCGTGGCGGCCGAGTCGGAGGTCGTCTTCACCATGGTGGGCCTGCCTGCCGACGTGGAGGAAACCTACCTGGGACCGCAGGGGATCCTCTCGGCCGAGAAGCCCTGCCGCATCTGCGTGGACATGACGACCAGCGAACCGGCGCTGGCGAGGCGGATCGCGAAGGCGGCCGCGAAAAGGGGGGTTTTCTGCCTCGACGCCCCGGTGTCGGGCGGTGACGTGGGGGCGCGAAACGCCACCCTCGCCGTCATGGTGGGCGGCGACCGGAAGATCTACGACGAGGTCCTGCCACTGCTCCAGCACATGGGCAAGACCGTCGCCTGGATGGGCGGGCCGGGGGCGGGCCAGCACACGAAGATGTGCAACCAGATCCTGATCGCCGGGACCATCATCGGGGTCTGTGAATCCCTTCTCTACGCCGAGAAGGCCGGTCTCGGCGGGCAGGCCGTCATCGACATCATCGGGAAAGGGGCCGCCGGTTCCTGGTCCATCAACACGCTGGGGCCGCGCATCGTCCAGGGCGACTACCGCCCCGGCTTCTACGTCGAGCACTTCATCAAGGACATGGGGATCGCCCTGCGGGAGGCCGAGGGGATGGGTCTGGCCCTGCCGGGACTGGCCCTCGTGCACCAGCTCTACGTGGCCGTGAGGGCCCACGGTCACGGGAAATCGGGCACGCAGGCCCTGATGCTCGCCCTGAGGCAGCTCAACGGGTCGAAGGAGAAAGGGGGCCCGCCGGATGCATGACTTCCAGAACCTGCTTCGCAAGCGGAGATCCATCCGCGAGTTTACGGACCGGGAGGTGCCCGAGGGGCTCATCCGGGACATCCTCCGGGAGACCTGCCTCGCGCCCAGCGCCATGAACCGGCAACCCTGGCGGTTTTCCGTCGTGACGAACCGCTCGACGATCCGGCGCCTCTCCGACGAGAGCAAGAAGAACCTGCT
>CAZPCN010000123.1:0-4209 GCA_964585095.1 uncultured Syntrophaceae bacterium
TACTGGCGGATCGTCCAGGGCTGGTTGGCGTACATGGAGGCCACGGGGCCGCGGACGTAGGGGGCCATGCCGGAGAGGGTGTTGACGAAATCCAGTCCTTCCAGGTCCTCCGCCGTGTAAAGGGGCTTCACGGTGATGCCTTCGGGCGTCTCCCAGTTGAGCGCCTCCACCGGCTTTCCCTTGAGTTCCTTGGCGACCTGTTCCTTCCACTTCTTCATCTGGGGGTGTTCAGCCATTTTCTTCCTCCTTGCTTCAGCCTCGGGTGAAAGGCCTGTTTTCCTGGGTTGTTGCCGGGTGTGTGGATAAGGCCTCGATGCGGGAGGCCCCTGTCGCATGTCCCTCGTTTTTCCCGGGCCTCAAGGCCGCAGTACGTCCGAATCCGCGGGCACCCTCTGGTCCAGGAGGTTCCGGATGAGCTTGACGAGGTTCTCGCTGCGGTGGTTGAACCTCCACTCGATTTCCTTGAGGTAGAGCGGGAAATACATGCGGGGCACGCCGCGGTAGTGCTTGAGCCACTGCCGGGTGAAGGCCCAGAACCCCTCGATGTCCGCCGGCACCTCGCGGCCCTTTCGGGTTGCCTTCTCGCCGTTGACCACGACGCTGTTGCCGCGGATGTCGAGAAGCGTGCAGGCCAGGGTCTCGTCGCAGACGTGGAGATGCCCGGCCTCGGCGATGGCCTCCGCGTCCCCCGCGGAAAGGAAGGCGGGAAGCGCGAACACGCGGCCGTTGCCCTTGTAGATGCCCATGGCCAGCTGTCCGTTCGACACCGTGAAGTCCGAACCGAACCGGACCGCCCCTCCGGCCGGCGGTGCGACGGCCCCCGTCCTGGCGAGCAGGGCCTTCATCTCCTTCATCTCGTGCGCGTAGATGGCGATCCGCAGGATCCGGAACCAGCGCTGGACCGTCTTGAGGTCGAGCGGGACCTGGTGCCGCAGCCGGTAGGCCGGCACCCCGAGGCAGAAATACTCGAGGAGGCGGCCCTTCCAGTAGGGGGACATCTTGGTGGAGTTCCAGTACGTCTTGTCGAACTTACGCGTCAGACCGCACTGACCGCACCGCCGTTGCCCCGTGGCCAGCCGCCAGAAATTTTTTCCGCCGCATCGAGGACAAATCAACATGACCGACTCTGTTTGAGATGACGCAACCTGTCGGCAAAACAGGTGCAACCAACGTGGGGAATTGATTCGCCGCGTTTCTAGCACCCGGGCAGGGTGAAAACTATCGGGAGCCGTCTGATTCTGGTGTAGGACTCGTTCAGGGGCGCCTGTCGGGGTTTGTCTGACAAGGCCCGTAAATCCCCGTTGGACAAGGGTTTTGGGGCCGTGCGCCCCGCCGTCGAGCCGATTTCGGGGCGGCGGTGATACCGTTAGGGTTCAAATATTTACTTGAAATGCAGGGGCGAAATTGTGTAGACGGGTGCAAAAACAAAGGGGGGGTGGGTGCCATGCCTCCCCCGAAACGCCGGATCGACGATCCGATCAGGGAAATCAAACAGTCAGGAGGGAATGCAGACATGCCACGATCGCTGGAAGGAATCCGAGTCATCGACCTGAGCCACGTGCTCGCAGCGCCCACGACGACGATGATCCTGGCCGACCTCGGGGCCGAGGTCATCCACGTGGAGCCGCCTCACGGCGACGACGCCCGGGAGTTCGGGCCCTTCGCCGGGAAGGTGGACAAGAACCTCAGCGGCTACTTCATCAGCCTCAACCGCAACAAGAAGGGGATCGTCCTGAACCTCAAGCACCAGAAGGCCAAGGACATCCTCGTCGAGATGATCAAGAAGGCCGACGTGGTCATTGAGAATTTCCGCCCGACCACGATGAAGAAGATGGGACTGCACTGGGAGGACCTGAAGAAAATCAACCCCGGGATCATCTACTGCTCCATCTGCGGTTTCGGCCACGACTCGCTGCCCGAGTACGCCGAGCGGCCCTCCTACGACATGGTGGCCCAGGCCTACAGCGGGCTCATGAGCATCACCGGGCCCGAGGGCGGACCCCCCTGCCGGGTGGGCTCCTCTGTGGGCGACATCATATCGGGGATGCAGGCCACGATCGGCATCCTGGCGGCCCTGCGGTACCGCGAGAAGACGGGCCGGGGCCAGCACGTCGACATCTCCATGATCGACAGCCTTTTCTCCACGCTGGAGAACGCCGTGGCGCGCTTCACGATGCACGGCGAGATCCCGGGCCCCCTGGGCGGGATCCACCCGTCGATCACCCCGTTCCAGGGCTACAGGACCAAGGACGGCTCCTACATCATTGCCGCCATCGGAACCGACGCCCTCTTCGTCCGCTACGCGAAGGTCATCGGACGGCCCGACCTGCCTGCGGACGAACGCTTCAAGACCAACCCCCTGCGGACGAAGAACCGCAGGATCCTCAACGATATTCTGGACCCGATCATGGCCACGAAGACGACGGAGGAGTGGGAGGTGATCTTCGAGAAGGAGGGGCTGCCCTACTCGCCGATCAACAACATGAAGCAGATCTGCGAGGACCCGCACATCGCCTACCGCAAGATGCTCGTCGAGATCGACCAGCCCCGGGTGGGCAAGATGCACATCGCCAGCTCGCCCATCCGGATGACGGAGACCCCGGGCGAAGTCTACGCGCCGGCGCCCCTGCTGGGCCAGCACACCGACGAGGTCCTGAAGTCGCTCCTGGGCTACAGCGACGAGACGATCGCGCAGCTCAAAAAGGAAGGCATCATCAACAACAGCTACTAGCGTACAATGCGGGGCCCCGGGGGCCCCGCATTTTTTTATTTCAGCGACCTGTCGCAGGATCTGTAACCGTTGACGTGGGGAGTTGCCGGTTTCAATCCAAGACAAGGAGGCAATACCAAGATGGGAATCGAGAGCCGTATCTTCAACAAGGAACTTTTGGCCAAGGTCACAACGGCCGAGGAGGCCGCCAAGCACATCAAGGACGGGATGGTCATCGGCACGAGCGGGTTCACCCCCTGCGGGTACCCCAAGGCGGTGCCCCTGGCCGTGGCTGACCGGATCAAGAAGGGCGAGAAAATGCGCTTCTCCCTGCTCACGGGCGCCTCCGTCGGCGTCGAGCTCGACGAGGCCTGGGCCGAGGTGAACGCCATCGCCAAGCGCTTTCCCTACCAGACGGGAAAGACGATCAACAAGCGCATCAATGCGGGCGACACGATGTTCTTCGACATCCACCTGAGCCAGATGGCCCAGCAGCTGCGCTACGGCTTCCTGGGCAAGATGGACGTGGCCATCGTCGAGGCCGTCTGCATCCTCGAAAACGGCGGGATCATCGCCTCCACCTCGGTGGGCAACTCGCCCACCTTCCTGCAGCAGGCCGAGAAGGTCATCATCGAAGTCAACACGAGCCAGCCCATGGAACTCGTGGGGATGAGCGACATCTTCATCCCCGCCGATCCGCCGGCACGCCACCCGCTGCCCATCACCGACGTCAACCAGCGCATGGGAACGATCTACATGCCCTGCGACCCGAGGAAGGTCGTGGCCGTCGTGCCCTGCGACATCGGCGACAAGACGCGGCCCCTGGCCCCCATCGACGAGCAGTCCAAGGCCATGGCCCGTCACCTCATCAAGTTCCTCGAGAAGCACTACGGCGAAGTGCTGCCGCCCCTGCAGTCGGGCGTGGGCAACGTGGCCAACGCCGTCATGGCGGGCCTCGTCGAGAGTGACTACAAGAACCTGAAGGTCTGGACAGAGGTCATCCAGGACGCCATGTTCGATCTCATCGACGCAGGCAAGCTCAACGCCGTCTCCGGCACGTCGCTCTCCCCCTCGCCGGAAGGCCTCCAGCGCTTCTACAAGAACATCATGCAGTACCGCGACAAGATCATCCTGCGGCCCCAGGAGATCAGCAACAACGCCGAGATCGCACGCCGGATGGGGCTCATCGCCATGAACACGGCCCTCGAGGTGGACATCTACGGAAACGTCAACTCGACGCACACCTTCGGCACCACGATGGTCAACGGCATCGGCGGCTCGGGCGACTTCTCCCGCAACTCGGGGCTCGTCGTCTTCCTGACGCCGGCGGCGGCCAAGAAGGGCGCCATCTCCCGCGTCGTGCCCCACGTGACCCACACGGACCACACGGAGCACGAGGTCCACATGATCGTCACGGACCAGGGGGTCGCCGACCTGCGCGGCCTCGACCCGAAGGAGAAGGTGCCCCTCATCATCGAGAACTGCGCGGCGCCCGAGTA
>CAZPCN010000124.1:0-4168 GCA_964585095.1 uncultured Syntrophaceae bacterium
CGGACCCTTCCCCTCGCTCGATGATCCGGCCGCGCAGCTCGCCCATGATCTTCAGCAGCGTCTCGTACTCGGGCCCGTAGCGCTCCTCGAGCTCCTGCCGGAGCTTCTTCGCCAGGGCCGGGCTCCTGCCCCCCGTCGCCACGGTGATGACCAGGTCCCCCTGCCGGCACAGGGCGGGCAGGATGAAGTCGCAGCGGCCCGGGTCGTCGACGATGTTGGCCAGGACCCCCTTGCGGCGCGCGTCGCGGAAAATCCGCTCGTTGACGTCGCCGTCGTCCGTCGCCCCGATGACGAGGAAGACGCCCTCGAGATGGCTTTTGTCGTAATCGGCCGCGATGTGGCCGACGCGGCCCTCCCGCACGAGCCCCTCGAGCCCGGGCGTCAGTTCCCTGCCCACGACGGTCACGCGGGCGCCGCACTCGAGGAGGCGCTCCGCCTTGCGCTGCCCCACCTCGCCGCCGCCGACGACGAGGCAGCGCCTCTCCGCGATGTCGAGGCCGATCGGGTAATATCTCATGAAATCCACTGTTTTCCCGGTTGATCCGATGGAAGGAAGAAGCTATCACGACGGGTGCTAAAATTCAAGCTGCTTGAAATCTCTCGCAAAAAAGGCTATACAGCCATTCTGAGAATTCCCCGGGGGACTGCCCTGCCGTCCCCTGCGCGGGGTGCCCGCGAGGCGGGGTCCCGTTGCCCGTTTCACGCAGGATCACACCGGAAGGAGGCGTCATGCCCGCCAGCATGGATCGATCCGCCGCATCGAAAGACAAATGGGTTCGGTTCCGGCTCTACGCGCCGTCCGAACTGGACGAAGCCCTCTCGAACTACCTCACCGAGATGGGGGCCCAGGGGGTCTTCGAGGAGTACCTGGAACCGGGGGTTTCCGACCTGCCCGAGCCCGACACGCAGGACGAGCGGGTCCTGAACGCCTATTTCCCCTCCGACGCCGACGACGCGAAGCGGGCAGCCCAGCTGCAGGCCTACATCGACTGCCTGGCCGAGCTCTTCCCCGACAAGGAAAAGCCCACCTTCAACACGGAAGTCATCGTCGACCCGCAGTGGGGCGAGGTCTGGAAGCGCTACTTCAAGCCCCTGCGGATCAGCAAGAACATCATCGTCAAGCCCTCCTGGGAGCGCTACTCCGCCACGGGTCGCGAGACGGTCGTCGAGATCGACCCCGGCATGGCCTTCGGCACGGGCCAGCACCCCTCGACGAGCATGTGCCTCGAGGCCATGGAGGAGATCCTCCTGAAGGACCGCACCTTCCCGAAGTGGCGCGTCTTGGACGTGGGCACCGGCACGGGCATCCTGGGCATCTCGGCCGCCAAGCTCGGCGCCTCGACCGTCCTGTGCGTCGACATCGACCCGCAGGCCGTGGAGATCGCCCACAAGAACGTGGCCGTCAACCACGTGGGCGACCGCGTCGTGATCGTCAACAGCGACGTGGCCCGGATCAAGGGGAGCTTCGAGCTGATCGTGGCCAACCTCACGGCGGAGACGCTCATCAAGATCAAGTCACACCTCGTCAAGATGATGGAAAAGGGCGGCTATCTGGTCATCTCCGGGATCATCGAAAAGAACCGGCAGGACGTGGAGAAGGCCTTCACCCGCGACGACCTGATCCAGCACAGGGTCATCGCCGACAAGGAGTGGGTCTGCTACGTCTACCGCAAGCCGCCGAAGGCCTGAGGGATGGTTCCCCGGATCTACGCACCCCCCGTCCAGGAAGGGAAAGACACGGTCGAACTCGCGGAGGACACGGTCCGCTACCTGCGCAATGTGCTCCGCCTGGGGCGCGGCGACGGGATCCTCCTGTTCGACGGGACGGGCTGGGAGTACCGCGGCGTGATCGAGCGGCTCGAAGGCCGGGAGGGCACGGCGCGGATCGTGGCCCGCGAGCGCGTCCCCCTCGCAATCCCCGTTCGCATCACCCTTGCCCAGGCCCTGCCGAAGGGCGACAAGATGGAGTTCATCGTCCAGAAGGCCACGGAGCTGGGCGTGGCCCGCATCGTCCCCTTCCGCTCGGCCCGCACGATCCCCAGGCGCACCGAGGACCGGGCCGCCCGGAGGCTCGAGCGCTGGCGCCGCATCGCCGCCGAGGCGGCCGAGCAGTGCGGCCGGACCGATGTCCCCGAGATCGCCGAGCCCCTCCCCTTCCGGGAAGCCCTCGAGCAAGCCGGGCCCGAAGCCGTGAAGATCCTCTTCTGGGAGTCCGAGACGGAGCGCTCCGTCCGGGAGATCCTGAAGGGCGATGCCGCGCGGTCCGCCAGGGAGTTCTTCCTCGTCGTGGGGCCCGAGGGCGGGGTCACGGGCGAGGAGGCGGAGCAGGCGCGGCAGGCGGACTTTCTCACCGCGAGCCTCGGCCGGCTCGTCCTGCGCGTGGAGACGGCGGCCCTTGCCATTCTCGCCATTTTCCAGTATGAATGCGGGCTGATCGGCGCGCTCGAGAGAAAGGATCGCGATGGATAGGCACTACGGCGGGTTCTGGCGGCGGTTTTACGCCTTCATGATCGACAAGGTCATCCTGGGCTTCATCGGCATGATCCTGATGGTCGTGGGCACGACGGCCTTCGGCCTCGGCATCTCGTCCTATGACATGGCCGCCGACCCCGAGGCCCTGATGGCCCTGGGGGGCAAGGTCTTCCTGCTCTACCAGTCCGTCACCCTCTTGCTGGACATGGCCTACTTCACCTGGTTCCACGGCACGACGGGGCAGACGCCCGGCAAGCGCCTGCTGGGGCTGCGCGTCGTCCAGGAGACGGGCGAGCCGATCGGCTTCGGGACGGGATTCCTCCGGTGGGTGGGCTACATCGTCTCGGCCCTGCCCATGCTCATGGGCTTCCTCTGGGCGGGCGCGGACAGGCGCAAGCAGGGCTGGCACGACAAGATCGCGGGCACCGTCGTCATCGACCTCTACCAGGTCGTCGAGGTCGAGATCCCGCCAAAAAATGCCTTGACAAATCAGGGCAATTTATTTACTTAATGCATCTTCAAAACCGCGGGTCGGTAGCTCAGCAGGTAGAGCATCGGACTGAAAATCCGAGTGTCGGCGGTTCGACTCCGCCCTGACCCACCAGGAAAATCAAGGGGTTACGAGCCTTAGATAGGGCTTGTTGCCCCTCTTTTTTTGTGATTGTGATAAAAATGTGATATTTTTCTTCGCCGCCCTGTCCATCGTCTCAATACCCGGACGCAGGCTCTCGGGGTTGTGGTGAGCGTATCGCATGATCATCGCAGTGTTCTTCCACCGGCCCAACCTCTGTACCGCATAGAGGTCAACCCCGTTCTGAACGAGCCTTGTTGCAAAGGTATGCCGCAAGTCATGGAAGCGAAAACCCTTTATCCTGGCCTTTTTCAAAGCTGCTTTGAAGGCCCTGGAGAGGTTGCGGTTGCTGATCCTGGTGCCGCTACGACTAGGGAAAACAAGTCCTGATCCCCCAGCCCTCCCCTTGGCCTTATTACTCAGGATATCCATCACTGTCGCATTGAGAGGCAGGGTATCGACCCCCCGGTTCTTCTGCTCTGAGATGGTCACCGTGCGACGGGACGTATCGATCTGGGTCCATTTCAGATCGAGGATCTCGCTCATCCGAAACCCCGTGTGAATCGCAAAGAGGATGATATCCCGCAGCCACTCGGGCGCGGCGCCCAGGAGCCTGCCCTCCTCTTCCGGCGTGAGCCATCGCTCCATCTGGTTATGAACCTTCTCCCGCGTCACTTTTTTGACAGGGTTTTCCGAAACCCACTCCCATTCCCGGATGGCAATGGTGAACGCGTGACTTAAAAGAGCAAGTTCATAGTTGATCGTCCGCGGGGAGGCATTCTCCGAACGCCGCTTGGTCTTGTACTCGGCTATAATCCTCGGCGTGACCTGCGTGAGCTTGAGCTTGGCAAAGTGAGACAAGAGGTGCGCCTTCAGGCTCTTGTCACGCAGATATGTTTTGGGTGCCTTCTGGACCGCCGAGTACTCTTCAAGATACTTTTCGATTAACTCCCCAAATGAAATATCCTGCCCCGGCAACCGCTCAAACCACTTCCCTTCCGCGATCTGCCCTTTTATCTTGTCAAAGATCCGCTTCGCTCGTTCTTCGTCCTCGGTCTCCGTAGACCGCCTGACCTGCTTGCCCGTGTTCGGGTCCATAAAACTCATCCACCAGACCGAGCCCCT
>CAZPCN010000125.1:0-1940 GCA_964585095.1 uncultured Syntrophaceae bacterium
AGCTGGAAAAGACGTGGCGCATCTCCCCGCGCGACTCGCCGAGCCGCGCGGCGCGCGACTGGGCGCCGGCCAGCGCCCTCTCGAAAGCCCGCAGGTACTCGGGAAAGAAGGTCTCCCAGCCGGCCTTGACGGCGATCCGCCGGGCTTCTCGCCGCTCCTTCAGGATCTCCTCGTCGGTCAGGCCGACGAACTCGTTGAGGATGCCGTAGAGGCCCTCGACAATGGATGCCGTGTCGAGGCCCCGTCGCTTCAGCACCCGGATGGCCCGGTTCTCGCCCGCCGTGGCGAGCACCCAGGGGCCGAAACCCGCCTGGTCCACGGTGACGGCGGGGACGGCGTAGGCGGCGCATTCGTGGGGGGAGTAGCCCCAGGGCTCGTAGTAGGAAGGGAACACGCCCAGGTCGCAGCCCGAGAGCAGGTCGTAGTAAGTCATGTCGAACAGGCCGTCATGGCCGTCCAGGTAGGCGGGGTTGAAGATGACGCTGACCCGGTTCTGGGGGCTGTTCTTGAGGCCGAGGCGGCTGCAGGTCTCGAGGATCGGGTCCGAGGCCTCATAGCTCAGGCGGTGCGTCGCGATCGGGACGGAGCCGCCCTCGGGCTTGGCGGAGCCGGCCTGCAGCGACGGCACGAGGTCCATGTGGCCCCCCACGAGGCACAGCAGCGCCAGCACGCTGCGGTTGCCGGTCATCTCCCGGTCCAGCCGCCCCAGGGTCTGCAGGAAGACGTCCACGCCCTTGTTGTGGAACTCGTAGCGCCCGGAGATCATCAGGATCTTCGTGTCCGCGGGCAGCGGCCTGCGCAGGAACTTCGCGGCGGCGGAGAGGATCCGTTCGCGCGCTCTCAGAGCCGGGCCGCGCGATTCGGCCAGGTCCGGGATGCTCGCCACGTCGAGGCCGTTGGGCGTCACCACGTCGGGGGAGCGCCCCAGGAAGTTCTTGGCCTCCAGCCCCGTGATGTCGCTCACCGTCGTGAGGCAGTCGGCCTCGCGCGCGCAGGCGGCCTCCAGGGAGTACCGGGCGGCGCAGTTGTGGGCGCCCGCCTCGCGCTGGGGAGAAATGTGCTCCATCTCGGAGTAGATGTCCATGCCCGACGCGGCCAGTGTCCGCCCCAGGACGGTGGAGTGCAGCGTGAGAACCGTCCCCGCCTCGGGAATCTCTTTCTTCACGGCCAGCAGGCCCGCCCCGCACACCCAGTCGTGGAACTGGGCAACGGCGCGGAGCCCCTTCGGCTTGACCTTGAGGTTGTGCAGCGTCTCGATGACCTCGCCGCAGGCGTAGCCGAACATGACCCGCTCGACGTAGTCCCAGCCGCCGGAGATGGAATCGACGCCGTAATCCTCCCAGAGCTGGAACAGCAGCTGGTCCTTGTTGTACTTCTTCGTGAAGTTCACCAGGATGACCCTGGGCTCGCCCGGCACCTTCCAGCGGCCGAAGCGGCAGGGGAGGTCCTTGATCGCCGTGTTCTCCCGGATGGAGAGCCAGAAGTCCTCCTCGGTCTCCTCGAACTCCGGGTTGTTTTTCAAATCCGGCCCCAGCAGGACGTAACGGTCCCCGAAGGCCCGCTCCATGGCGGGGATCTTGCTGCGGACGGTGGCATAGACCTCACCGACCTGGTTGCAGGTCTCCCAGCTCACCTCGAACAGGTAGTCTTTGCGATCTGCGCTCATGGACGAACCCCCGACTTCCCTCCGATCCTGCCGGAGAAGTCATTCAGAATATTCATGGTGTGGATATAGGCGTCGTAGGGGGAAGCGAAAGGATTGGACGCGCAGCCCGGAGCCCCTTCCGACAGGCCTTTCGTGCACATGTAGTCAAAATAGTCCGATGCCTGGAGCTTGCGCCACGTGTCGAGGAGCCGCCGGCTCTTTGTCCGGAGGACCGGCCCTTCCATCGCGTAGAGGGTGTTCGCGGCGTCGCGCTGCAGGGAATTGCCCAGCAGCG
>CAZPCN010000125.1:2040-4141 GCA_964585095.1 uncultured Syntrophaceae bacterium
GAGTGGTGGGAAACCCCGCACACCATCTCGGCGCAGCCCGTGTCCGCCAGCCTCCGGAAGCTCTCCAGGAGCGGCTTCTGCCCCTTTTCCAATTGTTCAAGAAGCATGCCAGAGACCGAGAGGGAAACCCGGAAGCGGCCCCGGTGCCGCCGCACGAGCCGGAGCATCCGCGCCGCGGCCGGCAGGGCAAAGCCTTCCGCGTAACGCTCGAGGGCCGCGCGGCTCTCCTCCGCGTCGAAGTACTCCCGCGAGCGCCCGATATCGAAGAACCCGTACTTCCTCAATCGAAGCGGCAGGTGGAAATCGAAATGAAGCACAACGGTCGGCAATACTTATCCCTCAGTCAATCGAGTTAAATTCGTCCTGGGCCTTTTCGAAGGCATCAAGCAGGGTATCGGGTCTAGGGTATCGGGAAGGAGAAAGATTTCTTTTATACAACATAATCTGCAGCACCTCCCCTATACCCTATACCCGAGACCCTATACCCCTTCTTCTGCATTGACCACTTTCTGATAGACTTCCTCGATCTGCCGGGCCGCGCGGTCCCAGGTGATAGCCGTGAGCTCCTCGCGGCTGCGCTCGACCATTTCCCGCGCAAGCGCATCGTAGCTCAGGACCGCGCAGATCTTGCCCGCCAGCTCGTGCACGTCCCAGAAGTCCACCGTCAGGGCATGGTGGAGGATCTCGGCGACGCCGGACTGCTTCGAGACAATGACCGGCACGTCGGCGAGCATTGCCTCGAGCGGGGCGATCCCGAAAGGCTCGGAGACGCTGGGCATGACGTAGAGGTCGCTTGCCGCGTACATCCGCTCCACCTCCTCGCCGCGCAGAAACCCCGTGAAGAGGAACCGGCTGCCCAGGCCAAGCTCGGCCACGCGTTCGATCGTCTGCGGCATGAGATCGCCGCTTCCCGCCATCACGAACGTCACATCGGGCAGGGCCCGCAGGACCTCGGCCGCCGCCTCGACGAAGACCCCGGGGCCTTTCTGATGCGTGATCCTTCCCAGGAACAGGACGATCTTTTCGCCGGCCCGTTTCGACACGCCGTATCGTGCGGCCGCCTCGCCGCGCGAGACGGCGTTGTGGACCACGCTGACCTTCCCCGGGTCGATCCCGTAGCGTTCCACGACCTGTCTCCGGGTGAAGCGGCTCACGGCGATGACGTGATCGGCCTCGAGGAGGCCCTGCCGCTCGAGGGCGATGATACGCGCATCGCCGTCCCCCCCGCTGCGGTCGGATTCCAGGGCATGGACGTGAAGGATCAAGGGGAGCCCGCTGGCGCGGCGGGCGTGGAGCGCCGCCGGCACGGAAAGCCACTCGTGGGCGTGAATGACGTCGAACGGGGCCTGGCGGGCGATGCGTTCCGCCGCAGCGGCATAACGCTCCAGCTCGGCGAACAGGTCGGAACCGTAGTGAACCGGGCCCGCCAGGAGGCTATCCCGGAGAAGCGCGTAGTCCGATTGCTCCATGTAGGGCCTCAGGGGCGATTCGACGGGCATCACGAAGACGCCCGCCGGCGGCCCGTCATCCGTGCCGGAGGCGAAATCGGAGGCCGCCACCAGCGCCACGTGGGACGTCCGGTCCGCATCCGGCAGCGAGGGCACCACGAAGGTGATCCGGTGGCCCCGCTCGGCGAGGGCCTTCGTCATGCCGAAGCACGCCGTCCCGAGACCGCCGCTGATCGCCGGGGGGAATTCCCACCCGAGCATCAGGATCCGCATTGCCCGCGCCCCGCGTTTCCGTATTTCCATGCCTTCAATATCCCTATAGGAAAAACCATGGTGCGTCAATGTCAAGAGAGGAAGTCCTTCCGTGCGGGGGTGCGGCAGCGAGCAAAGAAATTCCCATTCCCCTGTCTCTTCACTCATGCCCTTCTTTCACGCCGGCAATCGCGCACGGGCCTTCGACCCGAAGGCCCGATATTTGCATGATGACAGGGCGGCTTCTTGCGCCTGCAGACCCGAGGCGGGCGGAAGACCGCGGAAGCAACCGCAATCAGGAACGCGGAGGACGACGCCGGCGATGGGCATTCTCAACATCAACGATCTCAAGGAAGGCATGACGCTCGCGGCCGATGTGAAGAACAAGCACGGCAACATCA
>CAZPCN010000126.1:0-4126 GCA_964585095.1 uncultured Syntrophaceae bacterium
CCGTGAGGCCCGCGCCGAGGACGTTGCCGCGGGCGCTGCCTTCATAGAGGGCGAATCCGGCGCCGAACGCGGACGTGGACAGGAAAAGAACGAAAACGACGGTTAAAAACGAATAGACAAGCCTCCTCCTAGACATAATACCCCCTCCTTGAACCAAAGAACTTATGATGCATTTTGCGCCGCTGGGACGCACTCCTCTTGACGCGTTTGTAGACATAACTCGATATCCATGTCAATGGAATTTATAAAAAAAAGTCCCTGCCCGCGGATGCAGGCAGGGACTATCTCTCAGCAATTTCACTGACCGGCGGTCATACCCGTCCCGGTCCCGATCGACCGGTTCTCAGGCCTCCGCCTTCGGCGCCTCCTGCGACTCCATGGCTTCCCAGACGATCTCGGCGATGTCCTTGGCCACGACCTTCTCCTCGGCATTGCGGGCCTTCAGGCCGTCCATGACCATGGTGTTGCAGAAGGGGCACGCCGTGGCGATGGCCGTGGCGTTCACCTTGAGCGCCATGTCGGTGCGCGTGTTGTTGATCCGCTCGCCGTGGTGCTCCTCCATCCACATCCGGCCTCCGCCGGCGCCGCAGCAGAACCCGTGGTCGTGGTGCTTCTCCATCTCCACGAGCTTCAGGCCGGGGACGGCCTGGAGGATCTTCCGGGGCTGGTCGTAGACCTTGTTGTAGCGGCCCAGGAAGCACGAGTCGTGGTAGGTGAAGAGCCCCTCGACGGCCTTCGAGGGCTTGATCTTCCCCTTGGCGATGAGGTCGGCGATGATCTCCGTGTGGTGGTAGACCTCGTAGGTCCCGCCGAGCTGGGGGTAGTCCTTCTTGATCACGTTGTAGCCGTGGGGGCAGGTGGTGATGACCTTCTTGACCCCGTAGCCGTTCATGACCTCGATGTTGGCCTGGGCGAGCGCCTGGTAGAGGTACTCGTTGCCGCCGCGCATGGCCGAGTCGCCGCAGCAGCTCTCCTCGGCGCCGAGGATGGCGAAGTTGACGCCCGCGGCCTGCAGGATCTTCGCGAAGGCCGCGGAAACCTTCTTGCCCCTGTCTTCCAGGGCGCCGGCGCAGCCCACGTACCAGCAGTACTCCGCCTCGGGGTTCTCGGCCATGGTCTTCACGCCCAGCTCCTTGGCCCAGTCGCCGCGCATGTGGGCGCCGATGCCCCAGGGGTTGGAGTTGTTCTCCATGTTGCGGTAGGTCAGCTGGAGCTCGGGGGCGAAGTCCGCCTCCGTGAGGACCTTGTAGCGCCGCATGTCGATGATCTTCTGCACGTGCTCGATCATGACGGGGCAGTGTTCCATGCAGTGCATGCAGTTGGTGCAGTCCCAGACGGGGTTGACGCCCACGGCGTCGTTGATGAGGTTCTTCTCGCTCTCGGGGACCTCCGGGGCCGCGGCGTCGGGGCCCGCCGTCTTGGCGGCCTTGGCGGCGGCCGCGTAGAGCGGCGCGCGCGTCAGCCAGTGATCCTTGATGTCCTGGACGAGCTTCTTGGGCGAGAGCTCCTTGCCCGTCAGGTAGGCCGGGCAGCCGTTCTGGCAGCGGCCGCAGCGCGTGCAGGCGTCGCTGTCGAAGATCTGCTTCCAGGTGAACTCCTCGAGCTTGCCCACGCCGAAGCTCTCGGCGTTCTCGAAGTCGCGGATGGGCTCGAGCTGCCCCACGGGCTTCAGGGTGGCCATGAACTGGTTGGCCGGCGAGGTCACGATGTGCAGCAGCCGCGAGAAGGGGATGTAGGCGATGAACCCGAAGGCCAGGAAGGCGTGCGCCCACCACAGCACCTTGTGGGAGATCTTCAGGGTCTCCACGTTGATGCCGACGAAGAACTGGCCCACCATGTAGCCGATAAAGGACCACTTCTCGAAGTCGGAGTTGCCCGTCGCGACGATGCGGATGCCCTCGACGATGTAGCCGGTCACCATGATGGCCAGGATGAGGAGGAGCACGATGGCGTCCTCGGGCCGGTTGTCCGGCGTGCCCTTGTAGCCCAGGCGGTCGGGCTTCTTGATGTAGCGCCGGTCGATCGCCAGGATGACGCCCACGATGGCAAAGAGGCCGAATAGATCCATGATGAAGGAAAAGGCCAGGTACCCTTTGCCGGGCAGGTGGACCCCCGTGTAGAACGAGGTGGCGTCGATGGCGGCTCCCCAGATCAGGACGAAGAAGGCGAAGAAGATGAGACCGTGGATGAGTCCGGGGTAGAAGTCCCGCCAGACGGAAAGCTGCAGGATGCCGTTTCGGAAAAGGTTCTTGATGCGCTCGCCCCGGTTGTCGTCCCGGACTTCGGCCTTCCCCATGGCCTTCCAGAGATTCGAGCGATTATAGAGCCCCCAGCCCATGATGGCCAGGGCGATGAGTGCGAAGATGTCGAGGGGGATCTGATAGTTGACGGTATTCCAGAATACCTCCCTCCCCTCGTTGCCGGGCCCAAATACCATGTTTTGCATACGTCACGTCCTCCATTCCACTGTTCTGGTTGAAAAGCCCCGTGCAGAAGGGCTTACCGGTCAGGAAGGAGCCGGACAGGATTGCGCGCCGTCGCGCGCGCCCGGGGCCTCGGACGCCCCGTTCCGGTTCTCTACCTCTCCCTCTCTCCCTTTCTCTCTTCGCCCGCCCCGGGAAGCGCGCCCCCGGCTGCGCAACGCATCCGATGAATCGTCTCTCAGCCTGCCGGGCGGCCCCCTGCGGCGCGTCCCCGGGTTCTCCCGGGCGCCGGGGGCCGGACACTCGTGGGGCGCTTCCGTCGACGTTCATCCGGTGGAGATGGCTTTCAGACGAGGCTCGGCGTAAACGGAGGCGCCCGGTAGCGCCGGGCAGGACTGATGTTTTGTTCCAAAGAGGAATCGGGGCCGGCCCCTCATCGGGGCCGGCCCCGCGTTGTGTCACTACGCCAGAAGCTTCTTCGCCGCTGCCGTGATCTCGGGGACGACCTTGAAGAGGTCGTCCACGATCCCGTAGTCCGCCCTCTGGAAGATGGGGGCCTCGGGGTCCTTGTTGATGGCGACGATGAACTTCGAGGAGCTCATGCCCGCAAGGTGCTGAATGGCACCGGAAATGCCGCAGGCGATGTAGAGGTTCGGCGAAACGGTCTTGCCCGTCTGGCCGACCTGGTCCGTGGCGGGGCGCCAGCCGGCGTCCACGGCCGCGCGCGATGCGCCGACGGCGGCGCCGAGGACCTTCGCCAGCTCTTCGAGCAGGGGGAAGTTCTCGGGGCCCTTCATGCCGCGGCCGCCGGAGACGATGATGTTGGCCTCGGTGAGCTCGATCTTGCCGCTCGTGTCCTTGGCGATCTCGGCCACCTTGGTCTTCAGCTGGCCCGCGTCGAGCGCCGGGTCGTACTTCTCGACGGCGCCGGCCTTGGCGTTCTCCACGATGGGGAACACGTTGGGCCGCAGTGTCGCCATGGCGGGGGCGGCCTCGAAGGCCACTTCGCCGAAGCACTTGCCGGCGTACATGGGCCGCACGGCGACGAGCTTGCCGCCCTCGATCTTCAGGGCTGTGCAGTCCGTGGCCAGCCCGTTGGCCAGCTTGCCCACGAGCCTCGCCGAGAGGTCCTTGCCCTGGACCGAGGCGGCCAGCAGCAGGATGGCGGGATCCTTCTCCTTCACGATCTTCGCGACCGCCGCCGCGTGCGCGTCCGTCGTGTAGGGCTCCAGGGCGGCATTGTCGGCCACGTACACCTTGTCCACACCGTACTTGCCCAGCTCGGCGGCCTTGCCTTCGATGCCGGAGCCGCACAGGACGGCGCAAACTTCGTCACCCAGCTCGTCGGCCAGTTTGCGGGCCGCGCTGGCTATCTCAAAGCTCACCTTGCGGTAAGCCCCGTCTCTCACTTCTGCAACGATCCATACACCTTTTGCCATGGTTCGGTACCTCCTCCTTTCCTTAGATCACTTTCGCCTCTTCCCGCAGCAGCTTCACAAGCTCCTGAGCCTTCAGTGCCGGATCATCGCCCTGGAGGATCTTTCCGGGAGCTCTTGCCGGAGGCGGTACGGTCTTGGCAACCTTAGCCTTGACGGCGGCGGAAACTCCGATGGCCGCCGCGTTCTTCACGTCGACGGGCTTCTTCTTGGCCTTCATGATGCCGGGCAGGGACGCGTAGCGCGGCTCGTTGAGCCCCTTCTGCG
>CAZPCN010000127.1:0-4126 GCA_964585095.1 uncultured Syntrophaceae bacterium
GCGGGGCCGCGCTTGAGGCCCTCCATGTGGACGACGATGACCTTCGTTTCCGGGTCGTCGGCCAGGTAGTCCAGGGCCTCCGCGATGTCGAGATCGCAGGAGTTGCCCACGTCGATGGCCTTGCCGATGTCGAGCCAGGCGAGGTTGCGCGACGCCACCTGGATGAACCCGGTCTGGGCGACGAGGGAGACGGGGAGGAAGCGTTCGGGGAAGGGGATGTCGACGAAGGCCGTGTTGAACCGGCTGAAGTTGTTGACCACCCCCAGCGTGTTGGGGCCGAGGACGCGGACGCCCGTTTCGCGGGCGCGCCGGGCGATTTCATCCTGGAGCCCGCGGCCGTGCTCGTCGGCGTCGGCGAAGCCCTGGCTGATGATGATCACGCGCCTGATGCCCGCCCGGATGCAGTCCTCGAAGGCGGTGGGGACCCGGTCGCGGCCGACGGAGATGACGGCCAGGTCGACCGTCCCGGGGATGTCGGCCACGGCGGGGAAGACCTTCAGCCCCAGGATCTCCCCGCCTGCAGGGTTCACGGGGTGGATGCGGCCCTTGAACCCGTAGCGGAGCATCATCTCCGCGTTGTTGAAGGCCCCGGGCCCCGTCCTGCGCGGGGTTCCGATCAGTGCCACGGACTCGGGATCCATGAATCTGCGCATCGCGTTCCCTCCCCTCCGGCCGACAGGCGTCGCGCCGCACGTGCAGTATCCATGGCGGGCCCTTTTGGTTCAAGTAAAAAACGCGGGGGAACGGAAACCGCCGGGCCCGTTCACCCCGTGATGAAGACGGTCAGGAAGGCGCCGAGGATCGACAGGATGACGGCGCACAGGTACTCGTGGCACAGGACAAAGATTCTGAACTTCTTTTTCATGTTCCTCATGGTCGGGGTCCCTTCCGTGTGGGGCGTTTTCGCCTTCCGGCTCCGGGCCGTTGTGACGATCTGCCCGGTGCCCGTCGCATAAGGGGTACCATGAGGCCGGCATCTTGAATTCGCTTTCAAATGCGAGATGTTGCCGTGATTCGCGTCCCGCGGGCATTCCGGGAGGCGCGGGCCCCACCGTGCCACGGCAGGAGCATCATGCGGAATAGTTCAGGGATTCCGGGAGGTTGAAAAATGTGATCCGTTGTGGAAGCATCCGTTCCGGAAAGCCGGTTTGCGAGCGGATGCGGCGGGCTCGATCGGGGATGCCGCCGGTCAGAATGAAGAGCAGACCTGGTCCTTGCCCCTCTTCTTTGCCTCGTACATGAGGTGGTCGGCCCGGTTGACGAAGTCCTTCATGTCCTCGCCGGTCCGGTAAGAGGCGACCCCGATGCTCACCGTCTTGGCCTCCTCGCGGCCGGGGACGGGCCGGAACCGCTCCGCGGCGAACTCCGCCCGGATTCTCTCGGCCACGACCTCCGCCTGCTCCCCCTCGGTTTCCGGCATGAAGACGGTGAACTCCTCGCCGCCGTACCGGAAGGCCCAGTCCGTGCGGCGGACGCATCGCTGGATGGTCGCCCCGATGCGCTCCAGGACGCGGTCGCCCTCCATGTGGCCGTAGGTGTCGTTGAAGCGCTTGAAGTCGTCGATGTCCAGAAGCAGCAGCGACAGGGGCCGGCCGTAGCGCTCGGTGCGCTCGATCTCGGCCTGCAGCAGGTTGTAGAAGTGGCGCTGATTGTACAGGCCCGTGAGGTCGTCGGTGATGCTCAGCTCCATGTACCGCGACTCGCTCTGCCTCAGGGCTTCCTCGGTTTTCTTGTGACCTTCGATCTCCCGCTGCAGGGCGTCGACGTGGGTCTCGATGCGGCCCGAGAGCACCGAGATGATCACGGCGATCGCCATCAACGCAAAGCCCCGGATCAGGCTTTCGACGAGGACCTGCGCGTCGCCGGGGAAGTGGAAAAACACGAGCAGCAGGTAGACCATCACGAGGAACAGCGACAGCAGGAGCCCCCGCTCGCGGTACTGGTACGAGGCGATGAGGATCGGGATGTAGTACAGGTGGACGAAGATGCCCCGGATGTCCTCCGAGAGGCAGTACACGGAGACCAGGACGGCGAGCACCGATGTGGCCGCCGTATAGAATTGCCAGTGCTTCTCGCTCAAGACCCCTCCCCCTCGAACCGGGACGTCCTCCAGCCGGATATCACAGCAGCCAGCTGACTGCAAGGTAGGTAACAATGTCTTCGATCGTGCTCAGGATCGGGGTGGTCGTCCCGCCGCTGCCCGTGTCGACGCCCCCGCGAAGGCCCTGGCGAAGGGCCTGGGCGGCCGTTCCGGTGAGAATCCCGTACAGGGTCGCAAAATCGGCGTTCAGGAAGGTGGACGCGACGTAGGCCAGAAACCAGATGACGCCGTACTCGAAGAAGTGGTGGATGTGCGCGACCCCCGGGATCTTGTCCAGCGTGAAGCCGATGAAGGCGATGACCCAGAAGACCCAGAGATAGGCGCCCAGCCAGTTGTTGCCTCCGTTGAGGGTCTTGTCGTCCTTGAAGTCGTAGGCGACCTTCAGCAGGGCGATGCCGGGGGAGAGGGCGGAAACGGCGCTCAGCAGGTAGAGCTTGAGCTGCGGGACGGGCTGCGGCGTCCCGCCGGGCTGGACCGCGGGCTCCGCGCCCGGGCGGGGAGCGGCCGGCGGCGGGCTCGCTGTCTGCGAGCAGGCGGCAAGTCCGGCAACTTGCAGCAGGGCCGCGCAGAGCAAGAGCGCAAGAAGAGTTCTCTTCACGAGATTTCCCCGTTTTTATGAAGGGTTACGCCTTTTTCTGAAGGTAGAGCCTGAGGGCCTCCGCGTTGTTGATGACCCGCTCCGTGGAGCCGTAGACGAAGATCACGGGGCCTTTTCCCATGGCCTCGATCAGCGCCTCGACACCCGCGGCGTTGCGGTCCAGCTCGGCGAAGTACCGTTTCCGGAACTCGTCCCATTTCGCGGGATCGTGGCCGTACCACTTCCGCAGCTCGTTGGAGGGCGAAATGTCCTTCGCCCAGTGATCGATCTTTGCCTTCTCCTTTGTCAGGCCCCGAGGCCAGAGGCGGTCGACGAGGATCCTTCTGCCGTCGGAGGCGGCCGGCTCGTCGTAGACGCGCTTGATCCCGATCTTCGCTTTCATGGCAACTCCCTCGCAGGTCTCAGCGCATTTCTTTCCAGAGCATGAAGGCCAGGCCTCCCGTCGCGACGGCGCCCGGCACGCTCACCCAGAGGGGAACGGCCCAGCCGCCGACGACGATGTCGAAACCATAACCCAGCCGGACGATATGCACAAGGCAGATCAGCGTGAAAATCCCCACGGCAATCGTCGTAAACGGTTTCATTGAAAATCTCCGTGTGCCTACCTTTTTCAAAGGGGGACGATCTCGAACCCCCTCCTTTGGAAAAGGAGGGCAGGGGAGGATTTTTTCATGGCCTAAAGGCATCGACCAGCGAGTCCATATGCTCGCCTTTCTGCAAACATCGCACGTTCGCAAACCCGGCCCCCTCGAGCCATTTCCGGACCTCTTCGAAGGTGTACGTCGAGCCGCCCCTGGTGTTCACGAGCATGTTGACGGCGAAGATCGCCCCGTCGCGGGGCTGCGTGCGGTCCGGGTCCATGATGTGATCGCGGATGACGATGCGGCCTCCGGGGACGAGGGCCCGGAACACCTTGCCGAAAAGCTCGCGGTTCTCCTGCGGGCTGTTCTGGTGGATGATGGCCGATAGCAGCGCCAGGTCGTGCCCGACGGGCAGCTCGTCGCGGTAGAAATCCCCCACGGCGAGGCGGACGCGGTCGAGCAGCCCCGATTCGGCAAGTCTCGCGCGGGCCATGGGGATAACCTCGGGCCGGTCGAAGAGCGTCGCTTTCGCCCCGGGCGCCGCCTTCAGGAAGGCGATGGTGTAGGTCCCCGAGGCGCCGCCCACGTCGAGCAGATCCCTCGCGGGTCCCGGCCCCATCGCGGCGACGATCTTCTCCGCCAGGGGAAGCCCCACGACGTGCATGGCGCCGATGAAAGCGGAAAGCTCTTCGGCGTCCCTCGCGCTGGAGGCAGGGGCTCGAGAGGGGCCCGTTGCCCTGACGACGGGCGTGAGGTCGGACCAGCTCTCCCAGAGATGGGCCGCGTGGAGGATCATGGGAATGACGGATTGGGGATTCTCGCGGGACAGAAACGCGGCGGCTGCGG
>CAZPCN010000128.1:0-4072 GCA_964585095.1 uncultured Syntrophaceae bacterium
TACCTCGTGCAGGAGCTCGGGCGCGAACCCTCCCCCGAGGAGATCGCCGACAAGATGGAGTTCCCTCTCGAAAAGGTCCGGAAGGTGCTCAAGATCGCCAAGGAGCCCATCTCCCTCGAGACGCCCATCGGCGAGGAGGAGGACAGCCACCTGGGCGATTTCATCGAGGACAAGAAGATCATGTCTCCCTCCGAGGCGGCGATCAGCATGGACCTCGCGGAGCAGACCCGCAAGATCCTCTCCACCCTGACCCCGAGGGAGGAGAAGGTCCTGCGCATGCGGTTCGGCATCGGAGAGCGGGTGGACCTGATGCTCGAGGAGGCCGTCATCGAAAACGTGGACGTCAACGTCGAAAGGGCTCGTCAGATCGAGGAGAATGTCCTCAAGAACCTGAGGAACCCGTCGCGCCGCAGGGAATTGAAGTCGGCTGCGAAATAAAAACTTGACAAAAGAGCCGCGTGGATTTAAATATACGATTTCAATAAGCATTTTCATTTGCGGGGCCCATAGCTCAATTGGCAGAGCCACCGGCTCATAACCGGTAGGTCCCTGGTTCGAACCCAGGTGGGCCCACCATTTCACCGGGAGCCCGAGCGGATCGGCCCCGCAGAAAGCGGAACGAAGCCTTGGACAGAACCGTCACGAATCCTTCACGCCACACGGGACGCGCAGCGAAGCCCGGCAGAATGGAACACCACGAAAATGCACCGAACCCGGTGCATTTTTTTTATTTTGCGAGTGTGAAACTTCAGACAAACAGTCTGTAAACGCGGGAGACCGAGATTGAAAAGCCAGATTGCCCTCCTCATAGACATTCAGAAGATCGACCAGGTTGTCAGGACCCTGAACACGAAGAAGCAAACCCTTCCCGAGAAGGCTGCGGAACTCGATGAGTCGTTTCGTTCCGGCAAGGAACGGATAGACGAAGAGCGAACGGGCCTCGAAGGGCTGAACAAGCTGCACCGGGAAAAGGAATCGGAGCTGAAGGCAGGACAGGAGAAGCTCCGGAAAGCGCGGGAGCGGCTCCTCGAGGTCAAGACAAACAAGGAGTACCAGGCCATACTCACGGAGATCGAGACGATCGAAAAGACCAACGGCAAAGTGGAGGAAGAAATTCTCGTCCTCTATGACCGCATCGACGAAAGGAAGGGGGCCCTCAAGACCCACGAGAAGGAATTCGAAGCGGTCCGCACGAAATTCGAAACGGAGCGGAAGAAGATCGACGAGGAAATGGCCTCCCTCGACGGCGCCCTGCAGGAGCAAAAAGCCCGGTTCGACGCCCTGATCGGGAACCTGGAACCCGACCTGCGACGCCGTTACGAAATGATCAAGGTCCGGCGAAACGGGATTGCCATCGTGGCCGTGCGAAAGGGGGTCTGCTGCGGCTGCAACATGAACCTTCCGCCCCAGTTCTACAACGAGCTACAGCGTTCCGACCAGATCCTCTGCTGCCCGAACTGCAACCGGCTCCTCTACTGGGACGAAAGCGCCAATGGCGAATAAGACCCTCACCCTCTTCACCGATGGCGCCTGCCGGGGCAACCCCGGTCAAGGGGGCGCCGGCGCCGTTCTCATGTCCGTCGACGGGCAGGTGGTCTCGACGGCAAAGAAATTCCTCGGCCACTGCACGAACAACATCGCCGAGTACCGGGCTCTCATCCTGGGACTCGAAGAGGCCCTCGAGCACAAGCCCGACACGCTCCGCGTCTATCTCGATTCAGAGCTCCTCGTCCGGCAGATCCAGGGTGTCTACCGGGTGAAGAACCCTGCCCTGCAGCCCCTCATGGCAGAGGTGAGATCCCTGCTTGCACGCTTCGACGCCTGGGAGGTCGATCATGTCCCCCGCAGGGAAAACGCCCTGGCTGACGGTCTTGCCAATCATGCGATCGACGAAGCACTCGTGAAGAACGGAAGTTAAGAAGAGCGGAAAAAGAAAAGATCTTTATAACACACCGTTACCGAATGCGCCCGGGTGCCTTCCGTCGTCAAATCCAATTAATCATTGCAAAATTCAGCGCCACATCGGAGAATAGCGCGTGTCGGAGCAGGCGGGATGATCGCGGGCCCCTCACCGGGCCGGAGGAAAGTCCGAGCTCCATAGGGCAGGATGGTCGCTAACGGCGACCGGGGGCGACCCCAGGGAAAGTGCCACAGAAAACATACCGCCTTGAGCGAGGCCGCAAGGCCGAGTCGAAAGGTAAGGGTGAAAAGGCGAGGTAAGAGCTCACCAGTTCCCCGGGTGACCGGGGAAGCTCGGCAAACCCCATCCGGAGCAAGACCACATAGGGGAGCGTTCGAGGGCGGCCCGCCCGAGCTCCCGGGTCGGTCGCTTGAGGCGTCGGGCAACTGCCGCCCCAGAGTAATGATCATCACCCCCCGGAGGGTGACCGAGGGGGGGAACAGGACTCGGCTTACAGCCTGCTCCGGCACCACAAAAAGCAGACGTTAAGAAGTTGGGAAGTTAAGAAGGTAGGAAGCTGGGAAACAAAACGGCAAGAACCGCCTCCGTGCTGCCTCCCCGGGATGTCCTGTCCCGGGATTTTATCATGCGTGCCTTCATCGCACTTTTCATTTCCGTCTGCCTTTTCCAAACCTACCCTGCGGCTGCATCCGATGATGCCGTGCGGAAGATGCGCGAGGCGGAGACCCACTTCGGACGCGGGGAGTACCTCGAGGCCCTTGCCGATTACCAGGATGTCCTCGAGCAGCCCGGGGCCGGCGATCATCGGGCGAAGGCCCTGATGATGTCGGCAACCATCTACAGCACCTTCCTGAAGGATCACGAGGCCGCATTGGCCCTCTACGGTCAGCTTCGCACGAAATACCCCGGGAGCGTCTACGAGGCCGACGCCCTCTTCGACACGGCCATGATCCAGTACGACAGGGCCCGCTACGGGGAGGCCTCGCGCCTCTTCGAACAGTACCTGAAAAAATTCCCCTCCGGCAGCAGGCGCGACGTGGCTTTCTTCATGCGCGACGCAAGCGATCACCCGCCATCGGAGCGGGAGCGGAAGATGCGCGAGCAGAATGCCCGACTCCCGCGGAGCGCATCCATCCGGGTTCTCGTCCTGGAGGGCGCCACGGAGATGCGCATCTCGTCCTCATCGGCCTTGGACATCCGCAACCCCGCAGGGGGCGCGCTCCTTCAGACGCTCAGCGCCCCGCAGGAGGCCCGCGTCCGGTTCGAGGCAGGCCTGTTCTCCGTCCACGGCAAGACCTGGCCCGTGACGGAGCTGTTGTTTTCGCCGGCGCAGGGGGGGACCGTGAGGGTCAACGGCAACCTGTACCGCGGCAGCCTGAGGTTGACTGCGGCGGGCCAGGGCCGCATCAACGCTGTCAATCTCGTCGACATCGAGGAGTACCTCTACGGCGTCGTCCCGAAGGAGATGCCCCCGACCTGGCCCGACGAGGCCCTGAAGGCGCAGGCCGTCGTCTCGAGGTCCTTCGCCCTCTACCAGAAGGACGCCAATGCCGCCCGCGAGCACGACATCAGCGCCACGACGGCCTCCCAGGTGTACGGCGGGGTCGCCGCCGAGTCGGAACGGGCCCGCCGGGCCGTGGACGCCACGCGGGGCCGTGTACTCACCTTCAACGGGCGGGCCGCCCTGGCCTACTTTCACGCCAACAGCGGCGGTGTAACGGAAGATGCCCGCTACGTATGGCGCGTCGGCATCCCCTACCTGCAGTCCGTGACGGACGAGGCCAGCGCCAAGGCGCCCGGAACGGCATGGAGCTGCTTCTTGAGCTTTGCCCAGATCCGGGAGGCGATGAACCGCAACGGGATCGCGATGGGTGTGATCCGCGACATCGAGACCGCTTCGGTGAGCCCCACGGGGCGGGTCACGAAAGTCCGGATCTCGCACAGCGCGGGGACGACGGTCCTCGGCGGCAACCAGTTTCGCACGGCAACGGATCCGTCCGTGGTCAAGAGCACGCTGTACAAAGCCGAGCGCAACGGCCAAGGGATCCGGTTCGAGGGGAAAGGATCGGGTCACGGGGTGGGGATGAGCCAGTGGGGCGCCCGCATGATGGCAGAAGGAGGATCCCCCTACCGGGAGATCCTCCTCCATTA
>CAZPCN010000129.1:0-3955 GCA_964585095.1 uncultured Syntrophaceae bacterium
TTTGAAACCGCGTCTGCTTATCACTTAAAGTCGCAAAAATCAAGTGAAATCCTAGAGAGGCGGGGGTAATTTTCCTCGGGCCTGCTGTTCGTTTTTTGACAGGGGCAGCCGATTGTGGTAACCAGACTCATCCTGATCCGAAAAGGACGCTGAATCGCATGTCGGGCGGTCCCCCCTCCACGGCCGAGGAGCGTTTTGGAAAGCTGCTGGCCCTCATCGAGACGCTGCGCAACCCCGCAGGCGGCTGCCCCTGGGATATCCGCCAGACAAAGGCCGATGTGGGCCGCTACCTCCTGGACGAAACCTGCGAGGTCCTCGATGCCGTCGACAGGGACTCGCCCGCGGGCATCCGGGAGGAGCTGGGCGATCTGCTCTTCATGATCCTCTTCCTGGCCCGGATCGCCGAAGAGGAAAACCTATTTGGAATCGAAGGGATCCTGGACGAGATCACGGCCAAGATGATCCGCCGCCACCCCCACGTGTTCGGCGATGCGCACGTCGAGGACGCCGCCGAGGTCAAGCGAAACTGGGACCGGATCAAGCGGGACGTCGAGAAGCAGGGCGAAGGGGACGCCTCGATCCTGGCGAGGGTCCCCGTGGCGATGCCGGCGCTGCCGAGGGCCCAGAAGCTCACCGCCGAGGCCGCAAAGGTGGGGTTCGACTGGGACTCCGCGCAGGCTGTTCTCGCGAAGATCGAGGAGGAGATGGGGGAATTGCGGGAGGCCCTCTCGGGGGCAAACCCGGAACGGGTCCGCGACGAGATCGGGGACCTCCTCTTCTCCGTCGTCAACCTGAGCCGCCATGTGAAGGTCAACGCCGAGGAGGCCCTGCGCGCCGCCAACCGGAAATTCGAGGAACGCTTCCTTTATATAGAGGAGAGGCTCAGGGCGCAGGGGAAGAACCCCGCATCCGCCACCCTGGAGGAGATGGACGCGCTCTGGGAGGAAGCCAAGCAGAAGGAAGTTAGGAAGGTAGGAAGATAGGAAGCTCGGAAATGGAAAGCGTCAACCTGAAGTTCTTCCTCTGTGTGATCGGGATGGTCCTCGTCCTGGAGGGGCTGCCCTACTTCGCCTTCCCGGAAAAGCTCAAGTCCCTCTATCTGAAGATGCTGGAGACCTCCGACACGAACCTCAGGATGGTCGGGTTCCTGGCGATGGTCATAGGCCTTCTCCTCGTCTACTTCGGCACCAGCTGAGAGGCTGATGACCGGGGATACATCCCATAAGCAAGAGAAGGTGAGGGGGTAAGAGGGTGAGTCGGACCCGCCTGACAAGAATGAATCTCACCTTCTCGAGCCCTGCTGAGCCGCATGTGGAAAATCAATTTTGCCCTGACTTCACCAAGAATAAATCTTGACTATCCTTTTTATTTCGGTTATTTGCAGCCTGCGGGTTGTGGAAACAGGCAGTGAATGGATCCCGGGGGCCGGGATCTTTTTTTTGTTCCTTTTTCCGGCAGGCCGATATCCGATCAGCAACCGAGCGACATGAAGCTTCAGGATTTCGATTACACGCTCCCCGAGGAGCTCATCGCCCAGGCGCCCGCACCGGACCGGGACCTCTCCCGGATGATGGGGGTCGACAGGGGCACGGGCCGCCTGCAGGACCGCATCTTCCGCGAGTTCCCGGAACTGCTGCGCAAGGGCGACGTCCTGGTGCTCAACGACTCCAGGGTGATCCCCGCGAGACTCTTCGCCCGCAAGACGACGGGCGCAACGGTGGAGATCCTCCTGCTGAAGAGCCGCGAAGGGACTTCGTCGACACGGTGGGAGGTTTTGCTGAGGCCGGCCAAGCGGATCAAGGCCGGAACGACGATGGCCTTCGACGGGGGTGCCAGCGTCCGGGTGCTCGAGCGGATCAACGACCGGAAATGGGTGGTCGAGTTCCAGGCCGACGAGCCCTTCGAAAGCTTCCTGCGGCGCAGGGGACAGGCTCCCCTGCCGCCTTACATTCGCCGGCCCAAGGAAGGCGGCCAGTCCCCGGACGATCTCGAGCGATACCAGACCGTCTACGCGAAGCGCCCGGGGTCCGTCGCGGCGCCGACGGCGGGGCTCCACTTCACCGGGGACATCCTGGGGCGCATCCGCGAACGCGGCATCCCCGTGGTCACGGTCACGCTCCACGTGGGCTACGGGACGTTCACCCCTGTCGAAGCCGAGCAGATCGAGGACCACACCATGGACGAGGAGTACTTCGAGATCGGCGCCGAAACGGCGGAGACCATCAACTCCGCCGGGCGCGTCGTCGCCGTGGGCACCACCTCCACCCGGGTCCTCGAGTCCATCGCCGATGAGCGGGGCCGCATCCGCCCGACCTCGGGCTCGACGGGGCTCTATATCTACCCCGGCTACCGGTTTCGGCGCGTGGGGGCGTTGCTGACGAACTTCCATCTCCCGAAGTCGTCCCTGTTTCTGCTGGCCTGCGCCTTCGGGGGGCGGGAGCTGATGTTTTCGGCCTATCAACGTGCCATCGCGGAGAAATACCGTTTTTACAGCTACGGGGACTGCATGTTCATCACCTAGCGCAACGCACGGACGTTGCGCAGTTTCGAGTTATGAGTTCTGAGTGATGAATTGACATTTCTTCAACTCAAAACTCAAAATTCACAACTCAACATTCTCGGAATCGCATGGCTTTTTCATTCGAACTGCTGAAGACCGACCCGAACACCCGGGCACGCCTCGGGCGGATGACGACCGCACACGGCGAGGTGCGCACGCCCGTCTTCATGCCCGTGGGTACCCAGGGAACCGTGAAGGCCACGACGCCCGAACTGCTGAAGGAGGCAGGGGCCGAGATCATCCTCGGCAACACCTACCATCTCTACCTGAGGCCGGGCCACGACCTCATCCGCGAGCACGGGGGCCTTCACCGGTTCATGCACTGGGACCGACCGATCCTGACGGACAGCGGAGGCTTCCAGATCTTCAGCCTCGGCCCCCTGCGCAGGATCACCGAGGAGGGGGTGCACTTCCAGTCCCACATCGACGGCTCGAAGCACTTCCTGAGCCCCGAGAAGGCCGTGGAGATCCAGGAGGCCCTGGGCTCGGACATCATGATGTGCTTCGACGACTGCACGCCCTACCCCGCCGACCGGGCCTACGCGGAGAAGTCCATGGCGCTCACCCACCGCTGGGCGAAGCGGTGCCGGGAGGCGAAGCGGAGCGAAACCCAGGCCCTCTTCGGGATCGTCCAGGGGGGCGTTTACGAGGATCTGCGAAAGGCCTCCGTCGAGGCGCTCGCCGCGATCGGTTTCGACGGCTACGCCGTCGGGGGCCTCAGCGTCGGGGAACCGAAGGATCTCATGCTGGAGACGCTCGAGGCGACGGCGCCCCTGCTTCCGGCGGGGCAGGCCCGGTATCTCATGGGCGTGGGCACCCCGGAGGACATCGTCGAGGGCGTAACCCGCGGGATCGACCTGTTCGACTGCGTCATGCCCACCCGGTGCGCCCGGAACGGATTGCTATTTACAAATCGCGGAAAGGTTGTTATAAAAAACGCCCGTTACCGGACCGATCAGGCCCCGCTCGACGAGACCTGCGACTGCTACACCTGCCGCAACTTCTCGCGGGCCTATCTCCGGCATCTTTTTATAGCCAGGGAGATCCTGGCTTTACTGTTGAACACGATCCACAACGTCCGGTTCTACCTGGCGCTCATGGAGCGCATCCGGGCGGCCATTGCCGGGGGGACCTTCGAGGACCTCCGGCGCTCGTTCAGGGGCAGGCACGCGGAAGACGACGCGGGGGCGGTCCCGGACGGACGGGCGGACGAGATCATGAAAACCAACGAGGAGGACGAACCTTGACGAGCATCGCATACGCCATGGGCGGCGCAGGGGGCCAGGGGTCACCGGGCGGGGATTTCGGCTTCATCCTGATGATGACGACCATTTTCCTCATCTTCTACTTCCTGCTCATCCGGCCGGCCCAGAAGAAGCAGAAAGAGACGAAGGA
>CAZPCN010000130.1:0-3920 GCA_964585095.1 uncultured Syntrophaceae bacterium
GACCACGTCCATCCCCTCGACGACCTTGCCGAACACGGTGTGCCTGCCGTCCAGGTGGGGCTGGGGCGAGTGGGTGATGAAGAACTGGCTGCCGTTGGTGTTGGGGCCCGCATTGGCCATGGAGATGAACCCCGTGCCGTGCTTCAGGGGGTTGCCCTTGCACTCGTCCTCGAAGGAGTAGCCCGGGCCGCCCCGGCCCGTGCCCGTGGGGTCTCCGCCCTGGATGACGAAGTCGTCGATCACGCGGTGGAACACGACGCCGTCGTAGAAGCCCTCCCGGGCCAGGAAGACAAAGTTGTTGACCGTCTTGGGGGCGTGCTGGGGGTAAAGCTCGAGGACGATCGCGCCTTTTGTCGTCTCCAGGGTCACCCGGTAGTTCTTGCCCGCGTCGATCTGCATCGCCGGCGCGGTCCTCCACTGCTTTGCTGCCATGGGTTCGCTCTCCTTTCCGATTCCCGCGCGGCGGGAAAGACATGTCCTGTTGCTAACAGAGCCCGCCGGACAAGTCAAGCGGGGTCCGTTTCGCGGGGGGTGAAAAAAAAGTTGCACGCCGCGCAAAAGGGGGGCATAAACACCCGATGCCTTTACGCGACATCTCCTTCGTCCTCGTCACGACCGTCGCCGTCTACGCGTCGGTCTACGCCCCTCAGCCCATCCTGCCCCTGCTGGCCGGGGAGTTCGGCCAGACGACCTCCGGCGGGGCGCTGCTCATGACGGCCGTTCTGCTGCCCCTGAGCTTCGCCCCCCTGTTCTACGGCCTGCTGCTGGAATCGCAGCCCGCCAAGAGGATGCTCCTGGTCACCATCGGCGTCCTGGCGCTGCTGCAGGCCGCCTTCGGGGCCGCCGAGTCCTACGGCCTGCTTCTGACCGTGCGCCTCTTCCAGGGGGCCTGCGTGCCCGCGATCCTTGCCGCCATCACCTCCTACCTCGCCTACACGGTGGCCCGGGAGCACATCCAGCGGGCCATGACCTACTTCGTGGCGGCCAACATCCTGGGCGGGTTCCTGGGGAGGGTCCTCTCGGGCTGGGTGGCGACAAACGCGGGCTGGCGCACCACCTTCTTCCTGCTCGCCCTCGCGCTGGCCGGCTGTTTTGTCGCCGTCACGAGGATGAGGGCCGACTCGCGGCTGTCCATGGCGCCCGTCCGCCTCTCGGCCATCGTGCCGATCCTGCGGAACGGGAACATTTCGAGGCTTTACGCCGTTGCGTTCGCGATCTTTTTCGCCTTCATGGCCCTGCTCACCTTTCTGCCCTTCCGGCTCAAGGAGATCGACCCCTCCTACTCGGCCTTCCTGATCTCGATGGTGTACTCGGGGTTCCTCATGGGCATGGTGATGTCGGCGGGGGCCACCCGGATCATCCGGTATGCCGGCGGCGAGAAGCGGGCCATGACGATCGGGCTTGTCGTGTACGCCGCCGCCATGCTGGCCGCCAACGTCCCCAGCGGCCCCGGCATCTTCGCCATCATGTTCGTCATGTGCGGGGGGATGTTCTTCGTCCACGCCGTCGCCATGGGGACGATGAACAAGCTCGCCGAGGAGAACCGGGCCGTCGCCAACGGCCTCTACATCTCCATCTACTACACCGGGGCTGCGCTCGGTTCCTACGTGCCGGGGCTGATCTACCAGGGTGCAGGCTGGGCGGCCTTCACGCTTACCCTGACGGCGGCCATCGCCGTCGCCATCGCGATCACCCGGGGCCTCCGGATGCCGGCCGGCCGGGGCGGGCGTCCTTACTGATAGATTTTCCCGTGCACCTTGAGGTGCGTGAGATAGATGATCTCGCAGGCGCCGTCGCCGCGGTCCTCGGTCGTCATCGACGAGTTCCACCCGTAGTTCCGGGTATTCTTCGTTGCGGCCACGTCCACGAGGTGCCCTGCCAGTTCCACCGCGTCGCCCTCCTTGAGACCCTTCACGGCCTTTTCGAGGTTCGGGGTGGCAGGGATCAGGTGGTTGTTCGAGCTGTGCCCGGCGATGAAATCGTTGGAGTAGCCGAAATCCTCCCCCGCGCGCCAGAAGTACCACCGGTTGCCTTGGGACCACTTGAGCCGCCGGTACGTCCCGTTCTCTGCGATCTTTCCCCAGCACAGGGCCACGTCGGCCGGCGAGATGAGCGAGTTCCAGCCCGAATGGTAGTTTTCTCGGCCCACCACGATCCCGCGCACCGTGTAGCCGGCCTTCCGCGTGATCGTGATGTCGTAGCCGTCCCTGGACAACCGGACGATTTCCGGTTTCTGCTTCTCCACGGCGGGCGGCTGCAGCACATCGATGGGCGAGCCGTCCCGCCCCGAGGGGCTGGGCCCGCAGGAAAAGACGAGGACGATGCACAAGGCAAGAATGCAACAACGCGGCATGTCCCGCTCCTTCACAACAGTCGCCCGCGACCGGCAGGCGATATCTGCCGGGCTTGCAACTATCGCACCGGGAGGGAGCACGCCTTGTTCCCGCGGCCCGTTCCCCGATAGGGCATGACAAAGGTCGCCCTTGGCAGGCACCGCGGTCGGGAAATGGAAAACCGCCGGGAAGCGCCGCCCCTCGAGATCGGGGAAAGCCGGAGAGCTGAAGATTTTTCCCTTCACCCCCTTTTCCCCGCAGCTCGAGGGGTGTCGGCGAGTTCTTCCCGTGCCCCTGTAGGGAATATCCTTCGTTTTTGTCCGTTCCCGGGGCATCCCCCTCGCCTGCAATAATCGATAAAATCATTTAATATCAATATCTTGTGTTCTTTCTTGTATGCCTGGTACATCCGTTGCTCAGGATACATGTCCGGGTCATGGACCGTGCAGCGGGTCCCATCCCTCTCGCATCGAAGGTATCCATGAAAAATCATTTAAAAAATAAAACGTTAAAACGCTTTTCTGTTTTTCTTTCCCTGCCGATCGTGCTTGTCGTCATGGCCGGCCTGCTCCTTTCCCCCCTTGCCGAGACGGCGCACTCAGCGACGGTGACCCTTGCCTGGGACCCGAATCCGGAGCCGACCGTGGCGGGGTATCGGTTGCATTACGGGACATTGTCGGGTGCCTACACGAACATCGTGGACGTGGCGGCCTCGACGCGAGCGACCATTTCGGCTCTCCTCGAGGGGGTCACCTACTACATGGCCGTCACGGCCTACGACACGTCGGGGAATCAGAGCGGCTATTCCGACGAGATCGTTTACACGGTGCCGAAGGCGGTAGGGACCGAGCCCTCCACAGGCTCTTCGGGCGGTGGCGGCGGCGGGGGGTGTTTCATCGCGACGGCCGCGTTCGGAAGCGCCATGGCCCCCGAGGTCGAGCGGCTGAGGGGATTCAGGGATTCCTGCCTCCTGACGAACGTCCCCGGAAGGGCCTTTGTGGATTTCTACTACCGGGTGTCGCCCCCGGTCGCGGATTTCATCAGCGAAAGCGAGGAACTCAGGCAGATCGCCCGGGGCATGCTGTGGCCCCTGGTCCTTGCCGTGAAAAACCCGACGGCTGCCGTGGCGGTCATCGTGACGGCCCTGTCGCTGGGGATCCTGTGCGGCATCGGCCGCGGGAGAAGGCGCAGGCCCGAGAGGAGAACCGCATTGCCCGCCGCGCGCCGCAGCCTCCTCTTCCGCAAGGAGGCCTGACGGGAAGGGGCCCGCCCGACCGTCCAACGCGCCGTTTTCGTGAGGCATGCAGAGGGCGTCCCCGGTGGGGGCGTCCTCTTTTCGCATGTCGCGGCGCCTCGCCCCACGTTTCCGTGCAAATCCCACGAAAACCGTGTACAGTTTGCCGATGAGACAACAGAAAGGAGGGCTGCATATGAGGAAAATTTCGGGACGAGTCCTGCCGGTCATGCTCCTTGCCGCCGTTTTCGCCGTCGTGTTCGCGGCCGGCGCCTCGGCGGCAACCGCAGAGGATTCGAAGAAGTTCGGGGAATACCGGGCGGCGATCCAGAAGGCCCACGGCATCGACATCA
>CAZPCN010000131.1:0-3774 GCA_964585095.1 uncultured Syntrophaceae bacterium
ACCTTCATTTCCTCTTTCAGGGCCACTTCGATCATGTCGGAGATGTTCTTGGCGATCTGCACGGCCTGTCCGCGGGCCATCTCTTCCAGGGCCCCTGTCGCCTTGTAGAGCGCGAAGCCCCCGATGACCACGATGGGGACCAGCACCAGCATGATCCCGCCGAAGGTCAGTTTGAAACCGAGAGTCCTCTTCTTCATCTGCTTCTACCTCCCCGTAGAAAAAGAAAAAATGAATCGATCGTGAATGAATGGAACCTGTGAAACGCAATCAATGAATGGTGAACTGGAACGTCCCGAGCACCCTGTCGATGTCGAGCAGGATCTTGACGCCCCCGTCCGTCTTCGCCATCCCCAGGATGAAGTCCGTGTTGAGCTTCACCCCGAAGGTGGGGGTGTTCTCGATGTCGGCCCCGCGGATGTTGAGCACTTCCGACACGGCGTCCACCACGATCCCCATGGGCACCGCTCCCGAATCGCCCTGGATCTCCACGACGATGATGCAGGTGCGCTCCGTGTAGGCCGTGGCGTCGAGCCCGAAGCGGAGCCGCAGGTCGATGACGGGGATGACCTTGCCGCGCAGGTTGACGACCCCCTTGACGAAGTCGGGTGTCTGGGGCACCGGGGTGATCGACATCATGCCGATGATCTCCCGGACCTTGAGGATGCCGATGCCGTACTCCTCGCCGGCCAGCGAAAAGGTCAGGTACTTGCCTTCCCTCGTCGCTTCCTGGCTTGAGCGATCATCCAACGCAGTGACGTGAACGTCCATATCTCGCCTCCCGAGCGTAGAATTCATGCCGCTTTCCGTATGGTCCTGTCAGGTAGAACGGGTCGGATCGAAAGGATTCCCCGGGGCGCCCCCGGCGAACGGGCCCTGATCCATGGGTTTTATCGTCACCCGGCACAATGAACTTAATACTTTTTTATTAGATCCAAACAAACACTAGCAAACCGCGTACCACAACGCGGTCCCCCAAGTTTTCCTTGACCGAATATCCGATTTCCCCTAAGATTCCAGCTTTCCGGAAGCAAGACAACCACTCGTTACCGAAGGGAGAACGATATGAAAATCATCCTGTTGGGTGCACCCGGCGCGGGGAAGGGCACCGTGGCGAAACTGCTGACCGAGTACGACGGCTCCGTCCAGATTTCCACGGGCGATATCCTGCGGGCTGCCGTCCGCGAGGGAACCGATCTCGGCAAAGAGGCCAAGGCCTACATGGACCGCGGGGACCTGGTGCCCGATTCGCTGATCATGAAGATCATGGAGGTGAGGCTGCAGGAGCCCGACTGCGCCAGGGGGTTCATCCTCGACGGGTTCCCCAGGACCATCGCCCAGGCCGAGGCACTGACGGTGCTCCTGAAGAAACTCAATCAGAAACTGGACATGGTGGTGAACCTGGAGGTTCCGCGCGAGGTGATCCTCGACCGCCTCACCACGCGCCGGACCTGCTCCAACCCCTCATGCCAGGAGATCTACAACGTGAAGAGCATGCCCCCGAACCCGGACGGGACGTGCAAGAAGTGCGGCAGCAAGGTCGTGCAGCGCGACGACGAGACGGAAACGGCCATCCTGTTCCGGCTCGAGACCTACAACCAGAAGACGGCTCCCCTCATCGGGTTCTACGACAAGGAAGGGCTGCTGAAAAATTTCACGTCGCTCTCGAGCGCCGACACGGTCGAGGCGGTGAAGAAAGCATTGAAATAAGGGGTATCGGGTATCGGGTGAAGAATGAATCCCCCTCTTTCCCCCTTTGCAAAAGGGGGATGAAAGGGGGATTTTCTTATTGGCGAATCGGGCGAGGAGGAAATAGAATACCCGTCGCTGAGGGAGAATGACATTGCCGATCGACTACACGAAAGACCTCAATCCCGAGCAGTACCGGGTCGTCACCGTAGAAGGGGGGCCCGTGCTGGTCATCGCCGGGGCCGGGAGCGGCAAGACGCGGACCCTGACGTACCGCGTGGCCCGGCTCATCGAGACGGGAACCCCCCCGGAGAGGATCCTCCTGGCCACGTTCACCAACAAGGCCGCCCGCGAGATGCTGGGCCGCGTGGAGCTGCTGTCGGGCCTCGACATCCGCAGGCTTTGGGGCGGCACCTTCCATCACATCGCAAACCGCGTGCTGAGGCGGCACGGGGACCGGCTGGGCTACGCACGAAATTACTCGATCATGGACACGGACGACACGAAGTCGCTCCTGAACGCCTGCATCGCCGATGCCGGCATCGAGACGAAGGGGGGCCGGTTCCCCAAGGGGGATGTCCTGGGGGATATCATCGGTTATTCCGCCAACACCCTGACGCCGCTCGAGGAGGTCATCGAACGGAAATACCCTCATTTCGGCGGCCTGGCCGACGACATCCGCGACATCGCCCGCGCCTACGGCGAGAGGAAGCGGTCGCTGAACCTGATGGATTTCGACGATCTGCTCGCGAACTGGCTCGCGCTGCTGCAGAACGAACCCGACGCTCTCCGGGAATACGCGGAGCGCTTTCTGCACGTGCTCGTCGACGAGTACCAGGACACCAACAGTCTCCAGGCCGCCATCCTCGACCTGCTGGGCTCCAGGCACCGGAACCTCATGGTCGTGGGCGACGACCACCAGAGCATCTACTCCTTTCGGGGGGCGAACTTCGAGAACATCCTCCGCTTCCCGGACCGCTACCCCGATGCGAAGCTCTTCAAGCTCGAGACGAACTACCGCAGCACCCCGCAGATCCTGGACCTGGCCAACCGGAGCATCGTCCGCAACCGGGACCAGTTCCGCAAGGAGCTCCGGGCGGTGCGCAAGGGAGGATTCAAACCCGTCTACATCCCGGTGCGGAACGTCACCCTCCAGGCGGCCTTCGTGGCGCGGCGCATCATGGACCTCCTCATGGAGGGGATTCCCGTCCGGGAGATCGCCGTGCTGTACCGGGCCCACTATCACTCCATGGAGCTCCAGATGGAACTCACGCGCCGCGGCATCCCCTTCGAGATCCGCTCGGGGATCCGTTTCTTCGAAATGGCCCACGTGAAGGACATCACGTCCTATCTCCGGGTGCTCGTGAACCCGCTGGACGAGGCGGCGTGGAAGCGCGTCCTGGGGCTCTACGAGAAGGTGGGCAAGGTCACGGCGGACCGAGTCTGGAGGGCGCTGTCGGCGGAAGCAAACCCCCTGGCGGCAATCGGGGATGCGGCCTGGGTGAAGCGCGTCGGCAAGTCGGCGGCGCCGGGGCTCACCCGCCTCGGCGAGACCCTGGTGATGCTCTGTGAAAGAGTCGCCGAACAGGCGCCTGCCGACCTCATCCACCTGCTCCTCAACCGGGGCTACCGCGAAGACCTGCAGGACCGCTACACCGACAGTTTTTCCCGGGAAGAGGATCTCGTCCAGCTGGCCAATTTCTCCAGCCGGTTTTCGAGCCTGACGGACTTCCTCGCGGAGCTGTCCCTTCTGACGAACACCACCGAGAGCGAGGCATCCCACGCGGAAGAGGTGAAGGACCGGGTGATCCTCAGCTCCATTCACCAGGCCAAGGGGCTCGAGTGGTCCGTGGTGTTCATCATCTGGTGCGCCGAGGGGATGATCCCGCTGGCCCGGGCCCTCGGCGAAGAGGGCGGGGAAGAAGAGGAGAGAAGGCTTTTCTATGTGGCGACGACGCGCGCCAAGGACCAGCTGTACCTGTGCCACCCGCTGATCGATTACTCCCGCGGGATGGGAATGGTGCCGCTGCGCCCGTCGCGGTTCATCGAGGAACTCGAACAGGACGCCTTTCACCCGACGGAGCTGCC
>CAZPCN010000132.1:0-3774 GCA_964585095.1 uncultured Syntrophaceae bacterium
GCAGGTAGCGGCTCAAGTGGTCCACTTCCAGGATGCAGTCGATGACCTCGTAGAAACCCTCCTTCGCCTCGCGGATGGCCTCCTCGTCGGGCGGGCTCTCCATGAGCCGCTGCATGGCCATCTTGGAGCAGGCTTTCACGGCGGCGGCCCTGCAGTCGGGGGCAACGCCGCGGTCGTGCATCTTCTCCATCAGCAACGGGTGGATCGTTTCCTGCCGCACGGAGGGCGCGGGGAACTCGGGCAGGCCCTCGTCGGGGATGGGCGGCATGACGGCCCGCGGGGAATCCACGCTGACCGTCTTGACCCCCCAGTGTTTCATCTTCTCGATGTCACGCGGCGAGTGGAGGGTGAAGCGTTTCCGCATGAAGGGGTGCCTGAACCACGACCCCGGAATGGTCACCTGCATCCCGACTTTCAACTCGTTCACGGGGACCGACTGCTGCATACTGCCTCCAACCGCAAAAAGCCCGGCCGGCGCCGGCGCGGGACGAACGGCTCGTCCCTCGCCTACCGGCTTCTCCATTTCCCCCTGGCCGTCCCGGTGACCCCCCTCTCCGGGATTCCCGAGGCGGTGATCTCGATCTCGCTTCCCGCCACGGCAAAGCTCAGCCGGTAGTCGCCGGCGTCGGTGCTCGCGGAGGCAAGCAGGCCGGACAGGTCGTTTGCCTCGGACTCCGAGGTCATCAACCGGATGGCGTACTGGTTCGTGAGCCTGTTCTGCGCCTCCATCACGGCCTGCAGGGCGGCCCTGTTTTCGGCTTCCGTTTTCAGGCCTATGAACTTCGGAGCGGCCACGGCGCTCAGGACCCCCAGAATGACGAGCACGGCAATGATCTCGATCAGGGTGAAGCCCTTCTGGCTGCGGCACCGGCCTGTGCGGGAAAGCAGGTTCATCGGATTCCTCTGAGACTCTGTATTCATGGCTGCCTATCGCTGGAGCATGGACGATACCAGGCGGCCGGCGGGCGAAATTCCAGAAATAAGCCCATTAAATCGAGGTGTTACAGATGTGCGGGCCGGGTAGAGCCTTTCGGGCCCGCGGCGGCGGATGTGCCATTTCGGACCCGTGCGGCAATAAAATCGCATCATTCCGAGGGGATGGGATCACGATGCCGTTTCGGCACGGGCCGGTGCGGCATCGAGGGCAGGGGCAAATCGGGCTTGACAAAAAGAAGAACGTGGCTAGTCTTAAAGCAGGCTTGCTTGCGGATGCATATCTGCAGGGCAGTTCCCCGCGGTAACCGTTAACAAACCCCCACAACGCTGATTGATCGAATTTTCCCGACGTGCTGACCGGGTCGCATCTTGCCAGTGGTTTCATGGGAACATTCATTGAGATTTCGGCGCTCCCCATCATCCTCTTCCTCGGCCTCGGGGCCGGAAAGAGGCTGCTCGACGTCTTCGTCGTGCCGAGATGGCAGGCAGGGCTCTCCGAGCTGATGGAGCTTTCGACCCTGTGGATGGGCTACGTCTGGCTGTCGAATTTCACGGGCCACTGGGCCATCGGGTTCCTCGACGAGGGCGACGTCATCAACGTGCTGAGCCTGGGGATGGTCGTCCTGTCCGTCGCTCTCTTCGGCAGGAGGAACGGCCGGTTCGACGCCTGAACCGTTTCCCGAAAGGGCAATGCAAAAAAAAGAGGCGGGGGGATGCCCCGCCTCTTGCGTTTCGCCTGCCTTTTTCTGCCCGTCACTCCTTTTCCATCTCGGTCTTCCACACCTTCCAGACGTTGCCGACCAGGTCCGGCCCCGGCTTGAGGGTGAGCTTGCCGGGGCGCCACCCCGAAGGCGTCGCCTCCGTGCCCCCGCTGTTTCGCACGTGCTGGAATGCCTGCACCTGGCGAATGCTCTCCGAGACGTTGCGCCCCACGGGCGGGGTCAGCACCTCGTAGCCCTGGATCACCCCGTCGGGGTCGATGATGAACCGGCCCCGGGTCTCCACCCCGGCCACGTCGTCGAACACGCCGTACGCCGTCCCTACCTTGCCCCCCACGTCCGAGAGCATCGGGTAGGGAACGGCCCCTTTTTTGACCATCTTGGAGATCTCGTGATCCACCCACATCTTGTGGACGAAGACGCTGTCGATGCTCATGGTGAGCACCTGCACCCCGAGCTTCTCGAATTCCGCGTATCGATCGGCGACCGCCGATATCTCCGTCGCTCAGACGAAGGTGAAATCCCCCGGGTAGAAGCACAGAAGCACCCACTTGCCCAGGTAATCGGAAAGATGCACGTTGATGAACTTGCCCTGGAAATACCCCGGCGCCATGAAATCGGGCGCCTTCCTGCCGATTAGGATCATGGACTTCACCTCCTTCTTCGCCTCCGTCGCTTCAATCGGTTTGTCCCCTGAAGGCTCTTCGCCGACGAGCCCGCCCGTCGGCCTCGCGCAGCCCGCTTTGATCTCTTCAGCCAAGACGATTACCTCCTTCCCGTTTACATCATATGCAGTCCAGTTGACCTTGACGTTGGTTCGACCCCTCTGCCGGCGGCATGGCGGCGATACCCCTTATGATCTGATCGCCGCCAACCGCTTTCCTTCCCGGGGACATCTCGCCGATCAGTCTTTGTGCGCGCCGGACAAAGAGATGCGGATGGCGCCGAACGTCCCTGTTCAGCGGACGGCGTATTGCCGCCGCTGAACAGGGAAATAGCTGACCGGTTTTTCACCGTCCTGTCCGTGATCCTCGAAGACGGTTATGTGCCGATCAGGCGAGGTCGAACCGGTCGAGGTTCATCACCTTATTCCAGGCCGCCACGAAGTCCCGGACAAACTTATCCTGCGCATCCGCGCTTCCGTAGACTTCGGCCAGGGCACGGAGCTGGGAGTTCGAGCCGAAGACCAGGTCGACGCGCGTGGCCGTCCACTTCAGCGCGCCCGTCTTGCGATCGCGCCCTTCAAACATGTCTCCGTCCTTGGAAGCCGACTTCCACACCGTGCCCATGTCGAGCAGGTTCACGAAGAAGTCGTTGGTGAGCGCCTCCGGCCGCTTGGTGAAGACGCCGTGTTGGGTCTGTCCGAAATTGGCACCCAGGACGCGCATTCCGCCCACGAGCACCGTCATCTCGGGTGCGGTCAGGGTCAGCAATTGCGCCTTGTCAACCAACATTTCTTCGGCCGATACGGCGTATTGGGTCTTCTGGTAATTGCGGAAACCGTCGGCCTTCGGCTTGAGCACGGAGAAAGAGGCCGCGTCAGTCTGCTCCTGCGAGGCGTCCATGCGTCCCGGTGTGAAGGGGACCGTCACCTTGTGACCGGCGTTTTTCGCCGCCTGCTCGATGCCGGCGCATCCGCCCAGGACGATCAGGTCGGCCAGAGAAACCTTCTTGCCGCGGGACTGCGCGCCGTTGAACTCCTTTTGAATTTTCTCCAAGGTCTTGAGCACCTTTGCCAACCGGGCAGGCTGGTTGACCTCCCAGTCCTTCTGCGGCGCCAGGCGGATGCGGGCGCCGTTCGCGCCGCCGCGCTTGTCGGAGCCGCGGAACGTGGACGCCGATGCCCAGGCGGTCGAAACCAGCTCCGACACGGAGAGGCCTGAGGCCAGGATCTTGCCCTTGAGGGAGGCAATGTCCTTTGCATTGATCAGCTTGTGATTGACCGCCGGGATGGGGTCCTGCCAGATAAGCTCTTCGGCCGGGACCTCCGGGCCGAGATAGCGCGAGCGGGGACCCATGTCGCGATGCGTCAGCTTGAACCAGGCCCGGGCGAAGGCGTCGGCGAAGGCCTCGGGGTTCTGCAGGTAGCGCCGCGCGATCGGCTCGTAGATCGGGTCGA
>CAZPCN010000133.1:0-3757 GCA_964585095.1 uncultured Syntrophaceae bacterium
GCTCGCCCGTGTCGGGCTGGGCGATGAGCAGGTTGTCCACGTCGACGCCGATCTTTCGGGCGTAGCCTACGTCGAGGGCGTGCTCCGCGTCGACGAAGGCTGCCAGCCCGCCCATCTTCTGGGCCTCGGCCACGATGTGGAGGGCCAGCGTCGTCTTGCCGCCCGCCTCGGGGCCGTAGATCTCGATGACGCGGCCGCGGGGGATGCCGCCCACGCCGAGGGCCATGTCGAGGCTCAGCGACCCCGTGGGGATCACGGGCACGTCGATGACCTCCTCGCCGCCGAGGCGCATGATGGAGCCCTTGCCGAACTGGCGCTCGATCTGGGCGATGGCAAGCTCTACTGCCTTCTCTCGATCCTGCTCGTGTGATGCCATTCCTCTATTCCCTCCTGGAGGTTGTGATCATGCTTTTATCAAATCCCCCTCTATCCCCCTTTTACAAAGGGGGAGGAAGAGAGCGGTCCCCTTTTTCAAAGGGGGAAGTCTTTTGGCTCCCTCCTTTGACAAAGGAGGGCAGGGGAGGATTTGTATTTCTACCCACCCAGCTTGAACTTCGCCAAGGGCGTGTACACCGGGCCCGTGGGCTTCAAATCGCTGCGGAACAGGATCATCTCCGCGGCCGTGAACGTCCCCGCGGCAAATCCCTTGTGGTCCTCGATGGCCTTGTCGAGGCCGTCGATGCGCCTCTCGGCCTTCATGCGGCCGATCGTCAGGTGCGGCCGGAAGGGACGCTCCTCCCGGGTGAACCCCTGCGCCTCGAGGGCCGTCTCGACCTGGGCCTGCAGGGCCGAAAGTTCCTGCACGCCTTCCGTCATGCCCACCCAGAGGACGCGGGGCCTGCTGAGATTCGGGAAGACGCCGAGGGTGCCGATGGCGACGGGCACCGGGGCCAGGGCCGGCGCCTGGGCCTGCAGGGCGTCGGTGATGTTGCGGATGTCGCGCTCGGTGATGTTCCCGAAGAACTTCAGCGTCAGGTGGATGCTCCCCGGTTTGGCCCAGCGGATGACGCCCGTCATGGAGCGGCCCAGGCGGTACTGCACCCGCTCGAACTGGTCGAGGATCTCCTTCGGGATCTCGATGGCGAGAAAGGTCCGGATTGTGTTGTCACTGGACATGGTCTTCCCCCGCGAGGAACCGGCGTGTGAGCTCGAGGGCCCACTGGGTCGTGATTTCCTTGATGCGCCTGCGATCCCACTTGAAGGCGAAGTCGCGGCAGACGGTCCGCTTGCCGTCGGAGACGGCGATGAACACGGTGCCCACGGGCTTTGCGTCGGTGCCGCCCGAGGGACCGGCGATGCCTGTCGTCGCAAGTCCGATGTCGGTGCCGCTCTTTGCGCGGACCCCCTCGGCCATGAGGACGGCCGTTTCCCTGCTCACGGCGCCGTGCTCGCGGAGGATCTCCCCGGGCACGCCGAGCAGCTCCGTCTTGGAGCGGTTGCTGTAGGTGATGACCCCGCGCTCGAACCAGGCCGAGCTGCCGGGGACGTTGGTGATCCTGTCGGCGATGAGCCCCCCCGTGAGCGACTCGGCCACGCCGATCGTGAGCTTCTTTTCCTTTAGCAGCGCGCCGATCATCCCCTCGAGGGTGTCGTCGTCGTAGCCGAAGATGTTGCGTCTGAGCCGCTCCTCCACCCCTTTCCGGATGAGGGCGATGTCCGCCTCGGCCTTCGCGCGGTCGGGGCTCTTGGCCGTGAGCACCAGGTGGTTTTCCGGGAACCGGGGGTAGAAGCCCAGGCTCACCGTGGTGCCCGCCAGGGGCAAATCGGCCAGCGCGCTGTCGATGAGCGCCTCGGCCAGGCCGAAGAGCTTGATCGTCTTCGTGAGGATGTACGTCTTGCCCGCCTTCTGCTCGAAGAGCGGGACGAGCACCTCCGGCGTCATCCGCTTCACTTCCATGGGCACGCCGGGGACGACGACGATGACTTTTTCGCCCCGCTTCAGGGCGTATCCCCAGGCCGTCCCGACGGGGTTGCGAAGCGGCGCGGCCCCCTGCGGGAACATGGCCTGCTTGGCGTTGTTGTCGGTCCAGCGCAGCCCGCGCGAGGCGAAGCGCTCCTTGATGATCTGCAGCACGGCCTCGTCCAGGTGCAGCGGCAGGCCGCAGTACTTCGCGATGCACTCCGTCGTAATGTCGTCGGCCGTGGGGCCCAGCCCCCCGGTGACGACGACGGCGTCGGAGCGCTCCAGGATGAAGTCCAGCGCCTCGCCGATCGCCTCGGCGTAATCACCCACGGCCATCGACACGGGCACGTCCCAGCCCCGGACGTGGAACTCGCGGGCGAGGTAGGACGTGTTGGTGTCGGCGATGCGGCCGCTGGTCAGTTCGTTGCCAATCGTGAGTATGCCGATTTTCATCAAATCCCCCCATGCCCCCCTTTATGAAAGGGGGGATGATTCTTTTCATCCCCTTTCGCAAAAGGGTGCTCCGTCCAGACCTCCCCCTTTGAAAAAGGGGGATAGAGGGGGATTTTATTTGTTTTGAAAAACCCTGTCAGCATTGTCTGCATGATGTCGGATCAAAAATCGAAGAATCGCAGCGCCACCTGGAGCGCCACGTTCGCCCAGAGGCCCGCCATGACGTCGTCGCCCACGACTCCCCAGCCGCCCGGGAGCCTGTCCTGGCACCACCGCGCCGGAGGGGGCTTCAGGATGTCGAAGATCCTGAAAAGAAAGAAGGCCGCCGCGATCCGCCAGCCCGCGGGGGCCACGAGGGCAAGCGACCAGAGCAGGCCGACGACCTCGTCGATGACGATCCGGGGGGAATCCTTCCTGTCGAAGATCCTCTCTGCCTCACCCGACGCGTAGACGGCAAGAAGGGTGAGGAGCGACACCGATGCCAGGTAGTAGGGCCAGGATAGAGGCGAAAGGGCCAGGTAGAGGGGGATGGCGACGATTGTGCCCGCCGTGCCGGGCGCGAAGGGCGAGTAACCGCTTCCGAGTCCCGTGGCGATGAGCTTGACGACCGTCTTTCCCAGAGAGGCCTCCCCTTCGACCTTCAGCCGCTCGGCAGGAACAGGACCGGTCCCGTCCGGGCCTTTGCTATTCCTTGCTTTCGAGGGGATCACACTATCGCCTTTCGTCAATCATGTCAACGATTTTGATGTCCTTTCACCCTGCCGGAACGGTCGCGGGGAGCCAAAATCCCCTTGACAATAGAACGATCGTTCTATAGCCTGTGGGGCAAGGGATGTCAAGGGAATTTCCCTTTATTTCTCCTCCCCCCTGGTGGGGGAGGATCAAGGGGAGGGGGAGCTGATGGATTCCGCTTCAACAATCGCAAAGAAGCTCAGAAAAAGGCAGACCGAAGCGGAAAAGCGACTGTGGAGACACCTGAAGGCTAAACAGCTGGAAGGGGTCAAGTTCAGAAGGCAGGAACCTATCGGGAAGTACATTGTGGACTTCGCGTCTTTTGACAGAAAGCTTGTCATTGAACTGGATGGCGGCCAGCACGCCGATGATATGCGTGATGCCGGAAGAGATACATGGCTTGGCACGCAGGGCTTTGAAGTGCTGAGGTTCTGGAACAATGAGATATTTGAAAATTTTGACGGGGTTTTGGAAGAGATACGAAGACGTGTCGTAAGTCACCCTCCCCCGGCCCCTCCCATCCAGGGAGGGGTGGAAAAGTAGGGAGCCCTCCCATCCAGGGAGGGGAGGGCACAATCAAGAAAGGGAGTGTTTAAGAAAATCGAGTCTTGGGGATGGAAAAGCGAACCGTCGAAACCGTGTCGAGAAGGCTGGCGGGGTTCTACCGGG
>CAZPCN010000134.1:0-3752 GCA_964585095.1 uncultured Syntrophaceae bacterium
GAGGCCACGGCGAACCAGGCCTTCTGCGGGTAGATCATCACGTTGGGGCCCTTCCCGCAGAGGCCCATGCAGCCCCCGCTCGAGACTCGGACACGGCCTTTCCAGCCCCGCTTCTCGACCTCGTCCTTCAAATGATCCTTCAGTTTTGCATTTCCGCCCCCGTCGGCGCAGGACTTGCGCTCGCCGTGGCGGTCGTTGGTGCAGACAAACACGTGGCAGGTGTAAGGGCTGGTTTCTTTCTGCATGCCGCCGTCCCCCCGTCCGGGTTGGTTGAAGAATCGGGATCTCATCCTTCTGGGATCATAGGGCAGGCACGGGGGTTTGGCAAGGGCCGATTCGCCGGTCCGGCCGGCGGGGGCACCATTCTTGCAAAATTTTGAAGGCGTAACAAACGGGATCCCCCACGGGGACGGCACGAGGAGGTGCTTATGCAGAAGAGGTTTCTGATTTCGCTTGCGATCGTTGCTCTGCTCCTGGTGATGCAGGGTCCGGCGCAGCTCCAGGCGGCGCAGCCGCAGGACATCCTGACGGGCAACTGGGTGCTGAAGTTCGAGGACGGCCGGGAAGGGTGGGCCAGCCTTGCAGCGGATAACTACCCCAAGACGGGGTTCTCCTCGAAGGGGAAGGCGGGGGTGCCGGGCTTCAAGCCGGTCGACCTCACCTCGAGCGTCGTCCCCGAGTACTACAGGGAAGGGCAGGTGATCCTGTACAACGCGCAGGCGCAGCAGAAACCGTTCCACTTCATCCGCTTCTTCCTGGGGGCGAAGGGCGCCGTGACGGGCTACGTCGCGACCTTCGACGGCAAGCAGTACAATTTCAAGGCCTACCGGCGCTAGAGGGGCGAGTCCGCCTTCTACTTCATTTCTTTCTTCCGGAAGAGGGAGTCCCGGGTCTCCGTGGACAGGCCGTAGAAACCCTCCCGAACGACCCTGAGGTACCGCGGGTCATCGGTCTGGATCAGCCTGTTCGTCCCCTGGCTCAGGGGCATGATGATGCGGTAATGGCCGTCTTCTCCCTTTTCGACGGGGCACTTCTTCCTGAAGTAGCCGGGCGGGATGGATGCCGCCCGGGCCATCTGACGCCCGGAGACGGAGTGCAGGATGAGCGCCTCGGTCTCCGTGACATTCTCCACGACAAACAGCACGGACATAGTGGCCCAGTTTCCCTCCCAGATCCCGGAGAGCAGCGCCAGCTTCGGGGAAACGGAGCCCTTGTCGGGCTCGACGATCTGCATGTCGTCGGGGAGCGGGCAGTTGTTGATGGACCGGTCCGCGACCGCCGGGACGGGCGTTGCGGAGACGAAACAGAAGGCGAGAGCGCAAAGCAAGGCCTGTTTCATGGCGGTGTCCCTCCTCGGTGCGCCTGCGGCGGATCGCCGTCCCGCGCGGTCACGGACCGGCGGGCAGCGCTCAGCTTGCGATGGAGACGTTCAGGGCGCTCGTGACGTTGGCGATCCGATTGAGGATCGTGGTCGAGTCGGAGCCCGCGAAGAGCAGGCCGATCACGTACCCGTCCCCGTCGAGGACCGCGGAACCAGAGTCCCCGCCCTGGCTCATGGCGCCTGCGACGAGCTGGTCCTGGAAGAGGGCCGTCCCGGCGTTGCCGTAGCTGACACGCACGGTGGCGTCGATCTGCTGGATGTCGCCCGTCGTGAAGCCCGTCGTCCGACCGCTCTTTCGGACGGCCGTTCCCAGGCCCGCCTCCCGGGACCCTTTCGGGATCCCGATGTCCAGGATCCGCCGCTCGACCAGGTCCGGCGCCAGGGGACGGGCGATGGCGGCGTCGACGAGGTTGGCCTCCGCGGCCGCGCGGTAGCCCAGGATCCGGTGGCGGGACCCGGCAAGCCGCGCCAGCACGTTGAGGACGAAGACCAGGTCGCTCACGACGAGGCAGGTGGGGGGCGACGTCTCGAACTGGATCGGCACGAAGGTCTCGAGGGTTGCGATCCGGTCGGCATCGGAACCCCCGTCGTACTTCCCCGGCTGGAGGATGGGATCGCCGGCCGAGGCCGCGTTCGAGTTGGCCAGGACGTGGTTGTTGCTCAGGATGAAGAGGTCGCTTCCCCGGGTGACGAGGCAGCCGAGCGTGCCGGCCGTGATGGCGGCGTGCCCGATGGAAACGCCGCCGGGGGCGGGGCGCCAGCGGTCCGTGGGGCCCTGCAGGGCCCGGATGACGCCCGTTTCGACGATATCCGTGGGCATGGTCCCCACGACGCGGGGGATGATCTCGTCGATGGCAAGGGCCTCCGGGGGCAACTTCTTGATCACCGAGACCACCACGGCGGTCTCCTGCGTGACGACCCCGCCGACGCGCTTGTAGCCGACCCCGCAGGCCGTGACGTTCTTGTTCTTCATCAACTCGCCGACATACTCCCGCTTCGCCGCGCGTGCTTTTTCGAGCGCCATGGGACCCTCCTTCGCCGTTCCGTTGCGTTGCGGTTACCGGGGCTGCGCCTCGATCCGGCCCACGGCCTTCACGTCCGTGGGGATTCCTTCGATCTCGGGCGGGATGGCGTCCGCGGCATCGAGACTGGAGACCGGCATCTTCCGGTCGACCAGGACGACGATGCTCATCCGGTCCGTCTTCCTGCCGGCCGTTTCCTTGAAGCCGATGCCGACACCGACGACGTTTCTCTTGGCGAGCAGCTCCTGTTCGTGCCGCTGCCTGACTGCCCTGATGTGCTGGAGATCGTCCATCGTTTCGTCCTCGAGCGGGAGAAGGGGGGTGAAATCGCGATTGCGCGGGATCTGTGTGCGGTGAGAGGGTCGCTTCGCCGATGATGGGAAGGGTAACCCGGCGGGGGGAGGTTTGTCAATGGGGTTGCCGGCGTTCAGCGGATGAGACCGGGGCGCATGGCGGACTCGAGCGCCGCGCGATGATTCTCGAAGTCCTCGCTGCCGCCGCTGCGGGTCAGGTCGATCATCCTGCCGAAGCGCAGGGTCACCCGGGCGAAGGGCTTCGGGATCATGAAACGGTCCCAGCTGTTGAAGTACCAGGCCCGGTCGGCCGACGTGAAGACGGGCACGATCACGGCCCCCGTGGCGCAGGCAAGGCTGATGGCGCCGGCCTTGACGATACCGGCCGGGCCCTTGGGGCCGTCGACGACATGCCCCGCGAGCCGCGATTGCCGCAGCCGTTCGACCATTTCCTTCAGGGCGCTGCCGCCTCCCCGCGAGGAGGAGCCTCGCACGGCGTGCCACCCCGATTTCTCGGCCACGCGGGCGATGATGTCCCCGTCCTTGCTCTTGCTGATCATGAGCGACGGGCGATAGGGCGCGTAGGACTGGAAATGACGGATGGCGGAAAAGAACTGCTGGTGCCACGCGCACAGCAGGACCGTCCCCCCCGCCTTCAGGTGATCCATCCATTCCGACTCGTTCTCGACGGTCATCCGGTAAGTGCGCGTGTAGAGACGGATGACGTAATACAGGGCCGAGTGCAACGGCCTGGAGAGGAGCGTGTAGCGGTGTTTTTTCAGCATCCGTCCTGCTTGGCTGGCAGAAAAAAAGGCGCTCCGGTCCAATGTGTGAACGCCGGAGCGCCTCTTTCCTTCGTGCGGTCGATTACAGGGGCTTCACGTTCGTCGCGGCGGGGCCCTTCTGGCCCTGCGTCACGTCGAAGCTCACGCGCTGGCCCTCGTGGAGAGTCTTGAACCCGCCGGCCTGGATGGCGCTGAAATGAACGAAAACGTCGCCGCCCTCGTCCTTCTCGATGAAGCCGAAGCCTTTCTGCTCGTTGAACCACTTCACTTT
>CAZPCN010000135.1:0-3734 GCA_964585095.1 uncultured Syntrophaceae bacterium
CGCGGAACGTCCAGGTGTGGTTGATCAGGTAGTTCAGAACCGCCGAGATGCCGATGGCGAGAAAATTGGCCAGTTCCAGGAACATGTGCTGCCTGAGGACGTTCGTGAACAGGACCTGCAGCGCGATGGCCAGCGAGCAGGATGCGCAGTACTGGAGAAACTGGACGACGATCGATGCCCGGCCGTGGACCTTCCGGTCCCCCCACGTCCAGGCCCGGTTCCACAGGAAGTTGTGCGCCGTGGCGATGAAGATGGCTGTCGCGAGGGCCAGATTCGCCCGGAGGTCCGGGGACTCGACGCCCCGATACGCCACCTTGTCGGCGAGGTAGAGCACGCCGACGTTGACGATCGTCCCGGCAAACCCGACGGCGCCGAATTTCGCGAAGCGCTGTTTCACCAGCCACTCGCCGCCCGGCAGCCGGGAGACGGCGTCCTTGACGGCCTGCTTGACCCGCAGCAGGGCGCTCATCGTCCGTGTTCCTCCGCCAGCATTCCCAGCGCGCAGTCCAGAACGCTCTCCGGTCGAATGACCTTCAGGCACCGGTTGTCCCCGTCGCAGGGGGAGTTTCGGTGGTTGTAGGCCGTCAGGCAGGGCGAACAGGCAATTCCGCTGAAGAACACCTTCGCCCCGGGCCCGTTCGGCCCGTACAGGACGGGCGTCTCGGGGCCGAAGAAGAGGATCGAGCGGATCGGCGTCATGACGGCGAACTGCCCGGGGCCGCCGTCGTTGGTGATGAGCAGCGACGCGATGTGGAAGATCACGAGCAACTCCCGGATCGTCTTCGTGTAGCCCGTCAGGTCGATGCACAACGGGCTGCGGCAATGCTCCTGGACGGCCCTCGCCAGGGCCTTGTCGGCCGGCATGCCGATGACCCCCACGGCGTGGCCCCGTTTCACCACCCCTTCCGCCGTCCGGCAGAAATACTCGAGAGGCCAGGCCCGGATCGGGAGAAGGCCCCCGCTGGGGTAGATCAGCACCAGCTTTTTGCCGGCGATGACCGGGAAGTCGGCCAAGAGTCTCCTGCGCATCGCCTCGAGCTCTCCATCGCGCATCCGCAGCATCGGGGCTTCCTTCGTGACGCTGCCGTACTCGCCCGTTTTGTTCTTCGGAACGTCGGCGGATTCGATGGCGTCCGCGAGGGCAAGGAACTGCTCGCTGATGTGGCGGTAGGGGTTGTAGAGCACGGGCCGGTTGATGAAATCGCCCCGGTAGAGGCCTTCCATCGTGTGCGGGTGAAACCCCACCCGCACGGGCGCGCCGCTGAACCAGGAGAAGATGCTGCTCACGCGTGCGAAGAGCTCGCAGTCGATGACGACGTCGAACCGCAGGGCGCGCATCTTGCGGATCGCCGCCAGGCTGTCCGCCGCCAGTCCCCCCAGCGACCGGTCGCTGAGCGTCATCACGTTCTCGGGCGGGATGAGCTCCAGGAGGTCCAGGATCTCCCGGTTCTTCTCGAACACCAGCGCGTGGATCGAGGCCTGCGGGTATTTCTCCCGCAGCCGGCGGAACAGGGAACAGCCGAGCACGAGGCTTCCCATCTCGGAGAGCAGGAGGACCAGGATCCTCTCCGGCGGCCCTAACAGCTCGCGTCCCCTCCCGAAGAGCGACAGCGCCCGGCAGATCAACGGCCCGACGGCCCGGTCGATCCTTCTCTGTGTCCCGACATCCATATCCGATTGCGATTCCTTCAAGCTTCCGTCGTCCGGGCCCAATGGGCATCGCCTGCCCGACCCGAAGCCCGTCCTGCCTTCACAGGGCTTTCGGGCTCGCCCATGCTCCCTCCCGATCGAGCCGGAACAGGTAGTAGAGTGCAAGTCCCGCAATGTAGACCAGGACTCCCGACCAGATCACATCCGTCAGGAAATGCCCTCCCTGGATCATCCTCCCCAGCCCCATCAGACCGCCGTAGAGAATCCCCGCCGACAGGGCCTTGCGCGCCCACCGGGGAGCCCTGCGCCTCAGCACGAAATAAGGGGCCATGACGAAAAACCCGACGGCCGCATGGCCCGACGGGAAGGAGCGCCCCTGTCCCGCCGCCCCGGGACTCCAGAAGGGGCGATAGGCTTCCGTGCCCCCGAACTGCACGATGTCGGCCGGTCGCGGCCGGCCCCAGTGGTCCTTGAACACCGTGTTGACGATCAGGCCCGGTCCCAGGGCCAGAAAGGCCAAGACGAAGAGCGCGGCCGCCCTGTCCCGACGCAGCCGCTCGACGAAAAAGCCCGCCGCGAAAACGACCGCGCCCATCGCCCCGAGGGCAAAAGCGGGGAGGTTGCCGTACCGGTAGAGGAACGCCCAGGGCTCCTCGATCCCCTGCGGCCAGCCTGCGCCGGGCACATAAAAAAAGGCCGCCACGGCCAGGTCGGCGCCCGACGCGCCCAGCGCGGCCGTGGCTGCGGCGACGGCCATCAAGGGGAAGAGAAACTCGGCGAGCAGGCCTTTCGTCATCTCCGTCCATGAAAAAAAGGGCCTTCGCGAGGCTCCTTGCAGTCGGGGTCAATAAACCACACCTGTCGCGCCGAGTCAACTGTTTTGCCGTGGGATTACGGCATATTACGATTTCGCCGTCCCGTCCGCCATCGCTCTTGCCGCTTGACAGGGCGGCCGATTTTCAGCACAGTAGTCCATACGGCCCCATCGAACGCCGGTGTCGAAGGACTTCCCCGCAGAACCGGAACGCCGCGGGACAGCCGGAAGGAGAATCCCATGACAACGCCTCTCCCCTCGCGCGACCTGGCCCGCGCGACCCTCGCGGTGCTCTTCATCGGGGTGCTGATCGCGGCCAACTTCTGGATCCTGAAACCGTTCCTCCCCTCCCTGGTCTGGGCGGTCATCATCGTCGTAGCCAGCTGGCCCATCCTGCTGCGCGTGCAGTCCCTGCTCGGCGGGAAACGGGGAGCGGCCGTGGCGGTCATGACGCTCGGGCTTCTCGCGCTCCTGATCGCCCCGCTCATCCTCGCCATTGTCACCATCCTGGACAACGTGGCGCAAGTCAAGGAACTGCTGAAGGCATTGGAAGCGCAGGGCCTTCCCCCTCTGCCGGCGTGGGTGTCAGGGATCCCCCTGGCAGGTCCCAGGTTGGCGGAGGCATGGGGAGAGCTCGCATCGGCGGGCCAGGAAGGGCTCGCTGCCCGGCTGGCTCCCCACGTCAAGGAGATCGTGGGCTGGTTCGTCGGTCAGGCGGGCAGCATGGGGATGATGATCGTCCAGTTCCTGCTCACCGTCATCATCGCCGCAATCCTCTATTCCGGAGGCGAAGCCACGGCGGACGCGGTGAGGCGCTTTGCCCGCCGGCTTGCAGGGCAGAAAGGGGACGACGTGACGGTTCTGGCCGGGAAGGCAATCCGGGGAGTTGCCCTCGGGGTCGGCCTCACGGCCCTCGTCCAGTCCGTCCTGGGGGGAATCGGACTGGCCGTGACGGGCGTGCCCGCCGCGACGGTGCTGACGGCGGTGATGCTCCTGCTGTGCATCGCCCAGCTGGGGCCCGGCCTCGTGCTCATCCCGGCGGTGATCTGGCTGTTCTGGAGCGGCCAGACCCTGTGGGGCAGCGTGCTCCTGGTCTGGACGGTCATCGTGGGCACCATGGACAATTTCCTGCGGCCCCTTCTCATCAAGAAGGGCGCCGATCTGCCCCTGCTGCTGATCTTCGCCGGCGTGATCGGGGGCCTCATCGCCTTCGGCATCATCGGGCTGTTCATCGGCCCCGTGGTGCTGGCCGTGACGTACACCCTGCTCG
>CAZPCN010000136.1:0-3698 GCA_964585095.1 uncultured Syntrophaceae bacterium
CGCCCGGTTCTTCATCACCCGCCCGGTGCCCTTGAGGTACTCGAGGTACACGTCGAGCCTCTCCGAGGGCTCGAAGATGCCGGGATGGGCCACCACGTCGCCCCGGTTGAGAACGGCGCGCTCGATGCCCTGCAGGTTGATGGCGGTCCGCTGGCCGGCTTCGGCGCTCTCCTGCGACTCGTTGTGAACCTGGATGCCGCGGACTTTGGCGTGGATGCGCTGGGGGAGGATTTCCACGGTGTCACCCACGCTCACCCGGCCGGACACCAGGGTCCCCGTCACCACGCTGCCGAATCCCTTCATGGTAAAGACCCGGTCGACGGAAATCCGGAAAAGGCCGCTGTCGCCCCGCTCGCCGATGCGAAGGGCGAGCTCCTCGACGGCGGCCGCGAGCTCTGCGATCCCTTCCCCCGTGACCGCGGACACCGGGATGATCGGCGCCCCGTCGAGGAAGGTCGTCTTCATGTACTGGCGGATGTCGTCCTGCACGAGGACAAGCCAGTCGGCGTCGACGAGGTCGGTCTTGGTGAGCGCGATGACGCCGTTGCGGATGCCCAGCAGGGTGCAGATGTCTAGGTGCTCGCTCGTCTGGGGCATGACGCCCTCGTCGGCGGCGATCACGAGGAGCACCAGGTCGATGCCGGTGGCGCCGGCCACCATGTTCTTGACGAACTTCTCGTGCCCCGGCACGTCGACGACCCCGAGGGTGCCGCCGCTCTTCAGGGGAAGGGACGCAAAACCCAGCTCGATCGTGATGCCCCGCTCCTTCTCCTCCTTCAGGCGGTCCGTGTCCACGCCGGTGAGGGCCTTGACGAGCGAGGTCTTCCCGTGATCGACGTGGCCGGCCGTGCCGAGAATGATGTGCTTCATGAATGGGCGTCCTGGGGGCGCGCTTCCCGCGCGAACAGGCTATGAGATAACAGAAATCCCCCCTTTCCTCAATCCCAACGTTGCGGGGTTCGGGTATAGGGTTTCGGGTATAGGGTCCGAAGGTACTGAAAAGTTTCCAAAAAAATTCCCTTTCCTTCCCGATCCCCGAGACCCGATACCCCTCTTCATGAAGGTTGCACTTCGCAACCTCATCCTTTATATATACCCCCCATGAGAATCCTCGGGATCGATTACGGCGAGAAGCGCATCGGGCTGGCCCTCTCCGACGAGATGGAGATGACGGCCCGGGGGCTTTCCGTCATCGAGCGCAGATCGAAGAAAGCCGATCTGGAGACCATCGCCGCATCGGTGTTCGAACAAGGCGTCGGCGCCATCGTCGTGGGCTACCCCCTGCGGCTTGACGGCACGGCAGGGATCCAGTGCGATAAGGTCGACCGCTTCATCGCCGCCCTCCGGGATGTCGTTTCCGTTCCCGTCATCGCCTGGGACGAAACCCTTTCGACAAAAGAGGCCGAGGGGCTGATGCGCGAGGCGGGCGTGAAGCGAAAGAAAAAACGGGGCATGGTGGACCGCATCGCCGCCGCCGTGATCCTGCAGGACTACCTGAACCGCAAGTCGCGCCGGGGGGGCGGCGATCCATGAAATTCGACCGGGTCCGCCTGAACCGCCTTTTTGTCCTCGTGCTCGTCGCCATGGCGGGCATCTCTGCCGCCCTGTGGGTTCAGGACTCCGCCACCGCCCCGGGCACGGCGGACGAGACGCTCACCGTGTACATCCCCCGGGGCGCCCCCTTTGCCCAGGTCGTGAACATCCTCGAACAGAACGGCCTCGTGCGCAGCCGGCTCTTTTTCCGCGCCCTGGGCTATGTTTACAACGCCCCAAAGCAGATCAAGGCCGGAGAGTACGAATTCACCCGCGCCATGACGCCCGGAGAGATCCTGAAAAAACTCGTCGACGGCGACGTGAAGAAGCACCCCATCGTGGTGCCCGAGGGCTTCACGGTGAGGAAAATCGCCGCCCGCCTGGCGGCGGAGGGCATCGTCGAGGAGAAGGAGTTTTTGCGGCTGGCCCGGGACCGGAACGTGCTGGCCTCGCTGAACATCCCCGGCCCGAGCGCAGAGGGCTTTCTCTTCCCCGACACGTACAACTTCGAGCGGGGCCTCGATGCCGCCGCGATCCTGCAGAAGATGGCGGGACAGTTCCGCGCGAAGGTGACGGCGGAGATGATCGCGAGGGCCGAGGCGCAGGGATTCACCCTCGTTCAGTGGGTGACGCTCGCCTCGATCATCGAGAAGGAAACGGGGCTGAAAAGCGAGATGCCGCTCGTGGCGGCCGTCTTCCGCAACCGCCTGCAGAAGAAGATGCCGCTGCAGAGCGACCCCACGGTGATCTACGGCATCGAAAATTTCGACGGAAATTTGACGCGGCGCCACCTGGAGCGCCAAAATCCCTACAACAGCTACCTCAACCGCGGATTGCCGCCGGGCCCCATCTGCAGCCCCGGGCTGGACGCCCTGCAGGCGGCCCTGAACCCCGCACCGGTTACCTACCTCTACTTCGTTTCCCGCAATGACGGGACCCACCAGTTCTCCGAGTCGCTGCCGGAGCACAGCCGTGCCGTCCGGAAATTTCAAATCATTCGAAAATCCAGCGGAAATTAAAGTTTTTTCTTGACAGGGATGGAAGACGGCCCTACTATTGCATCCAGGTGGAGCAAAGTGGATGATTGTGGAGGAGTCTCTCGCATGTCCGTGTTTCGGGGGAGATATTACCATACGATCGACGACAAAGGAAGAATCATCTTCCCCGCCAAGCTCCGCGAGGTCTTCGCGGAGAAGTACGACAACCGGATGGTGATCACGAACTGGGACGGCTACCTCATGGCCTTCCCCTTCGATGAGTGGCAGATCCTCGAAGAGAAAATCTCCCATCAATCCATTCTCAAGAAAGAAGTCCGCGCGTTTCAGCGCTTTTTCATGTCCGGGGCGGTGGACTGCACCTTCGACAGCCAGGGCCGCATCCTGGTCCCCCCGCCGCTCCGCGAGTACGCCAAGCTGGAGAAAGACATCGTCCTGGCCGGCATGGTCCGGGTCATCGAGATCTGGGGCAAGGAACGATTCGAGGAAGAGATCCGCAAGTCCGGCGAAAGCATCGAGAGCTTCAGCGATTACATGGCCGACCTGGGAATCTGACGGGCCAGTTCCCCTGGCGTGATTCCCTCGTCCGCTTCCACCCGCGATCCTTGAAAAGAACGATGAACGACGCAGGGGCGCCATCCGCATACCACGAACCGGTTCTACTGAACGAGGTTCTCGAGTCGCTCAGCCTGAAGCCGGGCGGCATCTACGTGGACGGCACCCTAGGCGGCGGCGGGCACGCCGGAGGCATTCTCGCCGCCACGTCCCCCGACGGCGTCCTGGTCGGAATCGACCGGGACGACGACGCCCTCGCAGAGTCAGGGCGGGCCCTCGAGCCCTTCGGGCGGCGCGCGATGCTCGTCAAGGGCAACTACGCCGACCTGAAGGACATCCTCTCGGGGCTCGGGATCGACCGGGTCGACGGCATCGTGCTCGACCTCGGGGTCTCGTCGCACCAGCTCGAGGCGGCCGGGAGGGGCTTCAGCTTCTCGAAACCCGCGCCGCTCGACATGCGGATGGACCGGAAAGCAAGGACGACCGCGAGGGACCTGGTGAACCGGGCCGACGAGCGGGAGATCGAGCGGATCCTGCGGGACTACGGCGAGGAGATGCTGGCCGGGCGCATTGCGCGGGCCATCGTCGAGAGGAGGAAGACGGCGCCGATCGAAA
>CAZPCN010000137.1:0-2059 GCA_964585095.1 uncultured Syntrophaceae bacterium
GTTCGTCAAGGAGAGAGGGATGGAGAAGATTTTTTTTCCGGCAAGTGTCGTCGTGTTCGGGGTCTCTGCGGCTCCCACCAATCTGGGCAGAAACATCGTTCTGAACCTCCAGCGCTTCGGGTACAAGGGGGATATCCACGCCGTGGGCAAGGGCGGCGGGGACATCGGCGGGGTCCCGATCCTTTCGACCATTGACGAGGTCCCCGGCGTGCCCGACCTCGCCGTCTTTCTGCTGCCGGCCCGGCACGTGCCGGATGCCCTGGCTGCCTGCGGCCGCAAGGGCATCCGCCGCGCCATCATCGAATCGGGCGGGTTCAGCGAGTTCGCCGACCAGGGGCGCGACCTCGAGCACGAGGTCCTGAACATCGCGCGACAGTGGGGAATGCGTGTCGTGGGGCCCAACTGCATCAGCATCGTGAACCTGGAGAACGGGCTCGTCCTTCCCTTCGTGCCCCTGGAGGACCGGGAGGTGAGGAAGGGCCACATCTCGATTGTGGCCCAGAGCGGCGGGATCGCCCTGGACTGCATGCGGCTGCTCTCCTACGAGAACCTGGGCGCGAGCAAGCTCATCAGCATGGGCAACAAGCTCGACGTCAACGAAAACGACTTCCTCGGCTTCCTGCGGAACGACCCGGACACGCGGGTCATCGGCTTTTACCTCGAGGACGTGGCCGACGGCGGCGAACTGATGAAGCTGGCGGCGGCGACGGAGAAGCCCCTCGTCGTCCTCAAGGCCAACACGAACCCCGTGAGCCACCACGCGGCGCGGTTCCACACGGCGGCCCTCGCCGGGGACGACGAGGTCGTCACGGCGGCCTTTCGCCAGGCGGGGATTCACCGGGTCCAGAACCTCGCGGAGATGATGGAGTGCTTCAAGGTCTTTTCGCTGCCCGTCATCAAGGGCCCGCGGCTGGCCGTGCTGGGGCGCTCGGGCGGACAGGCCGTCCTGCTGGCCGACGCCGTGCACCGCTACGGCTTCGAGCTCGCCCGCCTCTCCGACGATTTCTTCGGCCACGTCCGGCAGCACATCCGTGCGGGGGTCATCCGCATGTCCAACCCGCTGGACATGGGCGACATCTTCGACATCGACAGCTACGCGGGGATCGTGGAGAAGGCCCTCGCCGAGGACGGGGTCGACGGGGTCGTGTTCAGCCACGCCTACGTGGCGAACCTGGAGGTCGCGCCGACGAAGCGCCTGCTGGAGGCTTCTCTCGCTCTTTCCCATCGGTACGGCAAGCCCGTGATCCCCTGCATCATCCCCGACAAGCACACCTGGTTCACCGTGAAGGAGGAAACGGGCACCTTCCTGTTCGAGGACGTCGACATGGCCATGAAGGCCCTGTCGCGCTCGCTGTGGCATCACCGCTTCCAGTCCGGAAGGGGGGCGCAGCCGCAGAAGGCGTCCTCCCGCGCCCGAAGGAAGCCCGCCCTGGCGAAGGGCTTCATGGGGCCCGACGAGGCCTTTTCCCTCCTCGCATCCTACGGCGTGCCCGCCGCGGACGCCGCCGTCGCCCTCAGCGCCGACGAGGCCGCCAGGGCGGCTCGGCGGCTTCGGTACCCCGTGGCGCTCAAGACGGCCGAGGCCGGGGTGCTGCACAAGACGGAGAAAGGCGGCGTGGCGCTGGGCATCCGCTCCGAGGCGGAGCTGCGGAAAGCCTTCAGGGCCATGAAAGCCGGTCGCTGTCTCGTCCAGAAGATGGCGCCGGAGGGCACGGAAGTCATCATCGGGGCCCGCAGGGACAGCGAGTTCGGCCACGTGGTTCTCTTCGGCCTCGGCGGGATCTTCGTCGAACTGTTGAAGGACACGGCCATGAGGGTCACGCCGCTGACGGCGAAGGATGCGGAGGCCATGGTGCGGGACATCAAGGCGGCGGGCCTTCTCAACGGGTTCCGGGGCAGGGGGCCCCTCGACGTGAAGGCCCTCGGCCGCTGCATCGCCGGCGTGTCGAAGCTCCTGACGGATCACCCCGAGATCGGCAATATTGACATCAACCCGCTCATCCTTTACGGTAAGGGGCAGGGATGCGTGGCCGTGGACGCGAAGATCGAGGTCTCGTAA
>CAZPCN010000137.1:2159-3649 GCA_964585095.1 uncultured Syntrophaceae bacterium
CGCAAGACGGCGTGTTTCTTGCACATTCCGCTTTCCAGGGAGGCCATTCATGGGGCGCAGTCTCATCAGGGGGATCCTTTTATTCGCGTTCTGCGCCGTCCTGGCCGCCTGCGCGACGGGCGGAGGGGACTCCCGCCCCGAAGATGCGCTCTCCCTCTACGTCACGGCCTATCTGGAGGGGCGCTACGAGGATGCCTGGCAGCTCCTCAGCTCGGAAGACCGGGGGGCGAAGAGCCTCGAAGCCTGGCTCGACGAGAGGAAGGATTCGGGCACCTTTCTTGCCCGCAACCTGCACCGGCTCATCGGGCACGAGATCCTGGAGGTCACCCGGGTCGATGAGAACAACGCCCGCGCGACGGTGGAGGTCCGCATCCCCGATTTCCGCGTCGTCGTCGGCGAGGTCTCCGGCGCCATGGAGGCGGCGACCTGGCCCGCAGGCGCCTTCGAGAACGTGTCCTTCGTGCGCCGCAACGTGGGGGCCTTCGAGCAGAAGTACCAGACCCAGGGCATCCCGAAGCGAACGATCCGGGAGACCGTTCTGCTCGTCCGGGAAGACGGGCAGTGGAGGGTCCGGGCGGGCCTGCGCGGGAGGAAGTGAAAGCCATGACGTGGGTTCGTGAAGCCCTTCTCTTTGCGGCAGGCATCACCCTCTTTCTCTTCGGGATGATGCGCCTGAGCGAGGAGGTCCAGCAGTACCTCAGCAACGTCCGCATCCGGCAGTTCTTCCGGCTGGCCGTGGAGAGGCCCCTGTACGGGCTTGCCACGGGCATCGTCACGACGGTCCTGTTCCAGAGCAGCACGGCCACCTCCGTGCTCGTCGTCGGCATGGTGAGCGCCGGCCTCATGAGCTTCTACCGGTCCCTGGCGATCATCCTCGGGGCCGACGTGGGCACCACCGTCACGGTCCAGCTCGTGGTCTGGAAGGTCACCGAGGTCTCTCCCGTTATCGTGTTCTGCGGGGGCATGCTCTGGTTCTTCGGCCAGGCGCGCTGGAAGAAGATCGGCGAGGGGATCTTCTATTTCGGACTCATCTTCTTCGGCCTGGAGCTGGTCTCGCTGGCGACGGCGCCGTTCAAGGAAAGCGCGGCCGTGCGGGAGCTCTTCCAGGGGGCGAACCATCCCCTGCTGGGGCTTGCGATCGGGGTGGTCGCCGCCTCCGTCATCCACTCCTCGGCGATCCCGATCACGATTCTCGTCATCCTGGCGCAGAACGGGGTGATCTCCCTCGATCACGCGCTGCCCATCGTCTTCGGCGCCAACATCGGCACGGCCATCACGGCGCTGCTGGCGAGCCTCGTGGCCAACATCAACGGCAAGCGCACGGCCCTGGCCCATTTCCTCTTCAAGCTCATCGGCGCCGTGCTGTGCATGCTGGCCCTTCCCCTGTTCCTGCGGCTCCTGGCGGAACTGAGCCCCGAGGTGGCCCAGCAGATCGCCTACGGGCACCTGCTGTTCAATGTCTTTATCGTGGCCTTCTTCTTTTTCTTCCT
>CAZPCN010000138.1:0-3634 GCA_964585095.1 uncultured Syntrophaceae bacterium
TTCGAGCCCAGGCCCACTTCCATGCCCAGGGGCAGGGCGGTCCCGGAGGTGGTCTCCACGCCGGCCTGCCGGCTGATCTGGTACATGAGGTCCTGGAACTCGGCCCTGGAGCTCTTGAATCCGGTCGTCTGGACGTTCGCCAGGTTGTTGGCGACGACGTCCTGGTTGATCTGCTGGGCCAGCATGCCCGTTGCCGCCGTGTACAACGATCTGATCATGGTTGCCTCCCGTGCCTGTTCGCCTAGGTCAGTTTGCCGATCCGGCTCGTTGCCAGACGGTCCTGCTCGCTCATCGTCTGCATGATCTTGAGATAGGCCTCGAAGGAGCGCTGGATGTCGATCATCTCGACCATCTCCTTCACGGCCTGGACGTTGGAGGTCTCGAGGTAGCCCGACCGGACCTCCGGGTTTTCCAGCGGGGTCTGCTCGGCCTTTGCGGAAGCCGAAAACAGGCCGGCGCCGCGCTTCACGAGGGCGTCCTTCTTTTTGAAATCGACGATCTTCAGCTTGCCCGCGTCGCTGCCGTCGGCGCTGACGGAGCCCGCATTCGAGATCTCGATCTTCTTGCCGGAAATCGTGATCCGGCCGCCCTCGCCCATCACGGCATCGCCGGACATCGTGACCAGCTCGCCGTTCTGGTTGAGGGTGAAGCTGCCGTTTCGCGTGTAGCGCTCGCCGTCCTTCGTCTCGATGACGAAGTAGCCCTCGCCCTGGATAGCCACGTCGAGCGGGTTGCCGCTCTTCTGCAGCGTGCCCGGCGAGTGGTCGATCAGGACGACGGGGTCGTGGCTGAAGCTGTCCTCGGCCATGGAATCCGTTTCGGGCCTGCGCACGAAGATGAGCCGCTCGGCCTTGTAGCCCGGCGTGTTGGCATTGGCCAGGTTGTGGGTCACGTAGTCGTGCTGCGAGAGCTTCTTGACGGCCGCGCTGACCGCCGTGTTCACACCGTACATCATGGCAATCGTTTCCGCTCCTGGTGGTGTTGACCCCATAGAAGGCAACGGGTGTGCCATGAAGAACGGGTATCGGGTCTCGGGTTTCGGGTCTCGGGAAAGAGAAGCAGAAAAAAAGTTAAGTGCTTGATATTATATGAGCAATACGAAATGTTCGTTTTAGGGGACGGAAGGGTCTGGGGATTCGAGAACGTGGGCTTGTGAACAGGGGCGGGCAATTTTGGGAACTTCGGGAATTTTTTTCCCAGGGCTTCTATAGGGCCGGTCCGGCCACAGTCTCTTCCCCAACCCCTAACCCCGAGACCCGAACCCCTTTTCTTCCCGGTACTGCTCGTTGGCGGAATAGACGAAGGATAGGATCTCCGCCACGGCCCGGTACAGCTCGGGAGGGATCTGCCGGTCGATGTCGAGCCGGCTCAGGATCTGGACGAGGGCCCTGTCCTCGCGCACGGGGATGTCGTGGCGGCGGGCCAGTTCGATGATCGTTTCGGCCACATGCCCGCCCCCCTTAGCCGTGAGGCGCGGGGCGTCGTCCTTCGCGGCATCGTAGCGGATCGCCGCCGCCATCTTCGGCAACTCCCCCTGCTTTTTATTTGTCTCGGGATCTCTTCTCTTCACGACCCTATACCCGATACCCTAGACCCTTGTTTTATGCAAAGACGCTCAGCGCCGGCCCGTCCCCGCAAATTTCCTCCCGGAGACGCCCTTCCATCGTTTCCCGGACCCGCCCGTCTGCATGGGCCCCCAGACTTGCCACCCGGTACCCGGCCCGGGTCAGACCGGCATCCAGGGACGGGAGCAGTCCGGAGACGAACGTTGCCGATTCCTCTTTCTCGCAGTGCACGCTGCATGTCACCGTGTCGCCGCTGAAGTGCGCCTGCGCCATCACATCGCCCAGCGCGTCCATGTCGAGGGCAAGAAGCACCCGAAACGCCCCGTTGCGTGCGTCCGTCCCTCCGTCGCGTCTCTCCCTGCGGATGAGGATATCCGCTTTCCCCGCAAGGCCGGCAAACAGCAGGGGCACCTGGAGGAAGAGTTTGTCTTCGTTTTCCTGCAGGTGAACGTTGAGGACTTGAAGGGTTTCGATCGCCCGTACGGCCTTCTCCAGGGCCGGGGTCCAGGGGCGGACCGTCTTTCCGCCTTCGGATGCGGACTCCTGGAGGATCTTCAGCAGGCGGGTCTTGAGGTTTGCCGACGGTGGAAGCAGGTTCTCGCCGTTCTTCTCCAGTGCCCTTCTCATGTCGCTCTCCGTGAGCAGGCCGAGGGCCCGGGCGAAGTCCGGCAGCGAGAGCCCCTCCTCGACCCGCTCCCGGCCCGGCAGGGCCGCCCGGAGCGCATCCAGGACAGCGGCCAGGGGATCGCGCCCCCCGGCCGGTGAAGGGCCGCCGGCGCCGCGATCGCCGGGAATCCCGGTGAGATCGGCGAGGCACCGGGTGAGCGCGGCAGGGTTCGACCGGAAGCCGCGGAGGTGCTCTGCGACCAGCCGATCTTCGGCCGAAGACAGCACCGACAGCACGACCCGCGGGCGGAGGCTCTCCACGCGCATCGCCAGGGTTTGCCCGGGCTGCAGCGCGTGCTCCGTCTCGGCGGTGAGGCGGGCGGCGCCCGCGTCGATGAGGAACCGCCCGTCGGCCATCCTCTCCAGCACGCGGATCTCGAGGGTCTGTCCCACAGCCATCCCCGGAGGGGGCTGGGAGAGCCGGATCTGCATCGTCTCTGCGGAAGTCGGGATGAACGCGGGGGGGAAACGGACGGGGGAGGCCATCAGCGGCTTTCAACTCTGCGGCGGGCGAGGTCCAGGATGAGGCGGATCTCCCCCTCGGTGAGCCCGAGGGTGCCCGCAATCTCCGCAGGGGTGAATCCCTGCCCGGCAAGCCGGATCACCTCGTCGTTCTCTCCGGCCCCGGGGGCCCCCGTCGCGCCGGGTTCGGCTTCGTCGAGTTTGTCGATCCGGGCGGATGCCGACTCCATGAGACCGCGGAGGCGAGCCTCCTTCTCGTCGATGGAGCGGGAAATGTCCCGGAGGGACTTCTTGCTCTCCTCCATGGCGCCGAGCAGCGCCGTCGTCGCTTTCTGCGAATCCTCGATGACCCGCTTGAGTTCCGCCAGGCTCGCGGGGTCGATGCCCGTCGGCTTCTGTTTCAGCTCGCGGTTGACCCTCCCGAGGATGAAGACGACGGCCACGCAGAGAACCACGTCGGCCAGCACCTGCATGGCGAAAAAGACTTTCGGGTCGATGTCCATGATGCCCATGGCTGGGTTCCCGTCGCGGCTGCCTTACGATGACTCGATGACGAAGTGGTGAAGCCGGGAAGTTCGGAGAACGGGAGGTGTGCGTACTGCTGCGGGCGGATCCAAAGTTCTCAATTTCTCAACTTCACCGCTTCCTCTCCGGTCAAACCCGGATGTTGATCCGGCCTCCGTGGCCGTCCTCGGGGGTCTCATCCTCCCCGGGGGGAAGGTGGGGGGAATCGTCCGCCTGCCGAAACTCCCGGGCCGATCTGCGCTTCCGCTCCCGTTCCTCCTCGCGCTGGATCCGGGCCTTTTCGGTCTCGTCCGATTCCTTCACCTTTTCTTTGAGCAGCTTTTTTTCCTCGCTGGTGTGCACGGCCACGTAGCGCTGCTGCAGGTCGGACTGCTGCTGCTGCGTCTGCTGGATTCGCTCCACCGACGTCGTCTGCA
>CAZPCN010000139.1:0-3613 GCA_964585095.1 uncultured Syntrophaceae bacterium
AATGCAGGAACGAACCCGCCAGGATGCCCCCCGCCGCCAGCAGCGAGACGGGCTTCAGGAAGCCCCTCCACAGCGTGACGCTCCAGGGAACGCTCGGGTCGAGGTGGATTCCCGCGTAGGTGGCGGGCTTCTCGGAAAGCACGTAGGCCATGTGCGTTCCCCCGACGTACTGGGGGCCGTACACGGTGCCGCTCACTTCCTTCGCGCGGGCCTCTGCCTTCTTCAGCTGAGCCTCCTTGTCGCCCCAGGAGAGGGCGCCCGTGGGGCAGGCCTTCACGCAGGCGGGGGTCATGTTGTTGGCAAGACGGCTTTCGCACATGTCGCACTTGTAGACCTTGTCCGTCCCCGCGTCGTACTTGGGGACCTCGAAGGGGCAGGCCGCCACACAGTTCTTGCAGCCGATGCAGAGGTCGTGGTTGAGGCCCACCGTCCCGAACTCCTTGTTGTAGTACAGGGCGCCCGAGGGGCAGACCGTGACGCAGGCCGCCTCGGTGCAGTGCATGCAGGCCTCCTTGCGGAAAAGCCACTTCACGCCGCCCTTGTCGTCCTTGACGTCCTGGAAATGGATGATCATGTAGTTGTTGGGCTGAAGCGTCGGGGGGTTCTGGTAGGATCCCCACTGTTTCGTCTGGCCGGCCTTCAGCGCATTCCACTGCTTGCAGGCGAGCTGGCAGCCCCTGCAGGCGGTGCACTTGGAGTCGTCGTAGAGTTTGATTTTCTCAGCCATCTTACTTCACCCCCTTCTTGACAACGTTCGCCATGAAGGCCTTGCTCTCGGGGATCATCGTGTTGGGATCCCCCGTGTAGGGTGTGAGCAGGTTTGCCGCATCACCGGTGGTGAAGACCTCGGGCTTCTTGTCGTTGGCATTGTACTTGCGCGCAGCCGTGGTGGCCCAGCCGAAGTGCCAGGGGACACCGACCATGTGGATCGTGTTGCCGTCGATGTTGAAGGGCTTCATGCGCGGCGTGACGATGCACACGCAATCCACCTCGCCGCGGGCCGTCTTGACCGTCACGAGCTCACCGTTGGTAAATCCTCGCTCCTTGGCCAGCTCCTCGCTCACCTCGACGAACATGCCGGGCTGCATCTCCGCCAGCCAGGGCACCCAGCGGGTCTGGAGGCCCGTCTGCCAGTGTTCGGTCACGCGGTAGGTGCTGCAGATGAAGGGGAACCGCGGGTCGCAGGACGCGATGGTGTCCACGTCCGTGTCCGTCCCCACGCCCTTCTTCTCCCAGCGCTTGACCACGGGGTTGTTGAACTGGGGTGACATCAGATTCTTCTCCACCGGGCACTCCATGGGTTCGTAGTGCTCGGGGAAGGGCCCGTCGGCCAGGCCCGGCCCGAAGAGGGAGCCCACGCCGTCGGGCTTCATGATGAAGGGTCCGCGGCCGCTGCCGGGATCGCCCACGCCGTCGGGCACGTCGCCCGTCCACTTCGCGCCGTCCCACTTGATGACGGCCCGGTTGGGGTTCCAGGGCTTGCCCGTGTCGGGGTGGACCGAGGCGCCGTTGTAGATGATCCGCCGGTTCACCGGCCAGGACCACGCCCACTGGGGGAAGAGGCCGAGGCCCGTGGGGTCGGCTTTCCCTCGCCGCGCGGACATGTTGCCCGCGTCGGTGTAGGAGCCGCAGTAGACCCAGTCGCCCGAAGAGGTGGAGCCGTCATCCTGCAGGAAGGCGAAGCTGGGGACCTGCTGTCCCTTCTTGAAGGGCATCTTCTCCTTCGTCGCGGGGTTCTCGACGACCTTGTCCGCCAGGAAGGTGCCGTTGATCTCCTTGGCGATGGCGTGCACGTCGAGGTGGTAATGCCCCTTGGCGTCGAATTTGCCGTAGTTCCAGGAGAGCTTCGTGACGGCTTCCTTGTTGGGGCCGCCTTCCTTCTCGTAGAGGGCCTTCAGCCTGAAGAAGAGCTCCGCCATGATGTCGCCGTCGGGCATTGCGATGCCCACGGGGTTGACGGCCTTGTAGCGCCACTGCATCCAGCGGCCGCTGTTTGAGATGCTGCCTTCCTTCTCGATGGACGAGGCGCAGGGCAGCATGAAGACCTCGGTTTTTACCTTCGTCGGGTCGAAGCCGGGGCTTCTCCAGAAGGAGCCCGTCTCGTTGTCGTAGAGGTTGACGTTGACCATCCAGTCGAGCTTCGTCATGGCCTGGCGCACCTTGTTGGACGAGGCGCCGGAGTTCGCGGGGTTCATGCCCCAGGCGAAGAATCCCGTGAACTTCTCCTTGTACATCTGGTCGAAGAGCGTGAGCCACGAGTAATCGACGCCGTCGTCGAGCCTGGGCAGGTAGCTGTAGGCTTCCTCCAGGGTGGCGTTCATCCCGTACATGGAGCGAAGGAAGCTCGCGATGTACTTGGGCGTGTTCTTCGGCCAGTTGAGGGCCTTCGCTTCCTTGGTCTGCGGGGTCCTGGCGTCCATGAAACTCTTCAGGGTGGGGTTGGAGCCCCGGGGGGTTGCGATGTAGCCCGGCCAGATGTGGAACAGCAGGCCCTGGTCCGTCGAGCCCTGAACGTTGGCCTCGCCGCGCATGGCCGCGACACCGCCGCCCGGGATTCCCATGTTGCCCAGCAGCAGCTGGATGATGGCCATGGTGCGGATGTTCTGGACTCCCACGGTGTGCTGCGTCCACCCCATGGCGTACAGTTCATTGCCGCTCTTGTCCGGCTTGCCCGTCGAACCGTAGAGTTTGTAAACCTCCTCGAGCTTGGCGATGGGCGTTCCCGTGATGCGGTTGACCATCTCCTTCGTGTATCGGGAATAGTGTTTCTTCAGGAGCTGGAAGACGCAGCGGGGGTCCGTCATCGAGGGGTCTTTCCGGATGACGCCGGACGCATCGGTCTGGTAGCTCCAGGTGGCCTTGTCGTACTTCGTGCCCGTGAGCCCCGAGAAGACGCCCTTGTTGTCGCCGGGCAGCTTGAAGTCGGGGTTCACGAGGAACGTCGCGTTGGTGTAGCGCTTGACGTATTCCTCGAAGTAGAGCTTGTTGTCGAAGATGTACTTGATCATGCCGCCCAAAAAGGCGATGTCCGTGCCCGAGCGAATCGGGGCGTAGAGGTGCGCCTTGGCGGCCGATTGGGTGAAGCGGGGGTCGACACAGATGACCTTCGCGCCCCTTTCCATGGCCTTGGTAATCCACTTGAAGGCAATGGGATGGTTGGAGGCAGGGTTGCTGCCCATGATTAAGATTACATCACTGTGTTGGATATCGATCCAGTGATTCGTCATCGCGCCGCGTCCGAACGACTCTGCCAGAGCCGGTACAGTGGCGCTGTGTCAGATCCGGGCCTGGTGTTCGATGTACACCAGACCCAACCCCCTCAATAATTTTTGATAGAGCCAGCACTCCTCGTTGTCCATGGCGGCCGAGCCGACGGAGGCGATGCCCTCCGTGCGGTTCACGAGCTCGCCCTTGGCATTGCGTGCCTTGAAGCTCTTGTCGCGGCTTTTTTTGATGTTCTGGGCGATCTTGTCCAGGGCCTCTTCCCAGCTGATCTCCTTCCACTCCGTCGCGAAGGGCGCCCGGTAGAGGGGCTTGTCCAGCCGGTTCTTGTTGTTGGCCATCTGGTAGATGGAGCCGCCCTTGGGACAGAGCGAGCCCTGGTTGATGGGGT
>CAZPCN010000140.1:0-1255 GCA_964585095.1 uncultured Syntrophaceae bacterium
ACCCTGGGTCACCTGGATCCCTATTTCCTGAAGATCATGGACGAGCTCAAGGAGCGCCTGCGGACGCTCCTGAACACGAAGAACAACCTGACCGTCCCGGTCTCCGGCACGGGCTCGGCGGGCATGGAGGCCTGCTTCGTCAACCTCGTCGAGCCGGGCGACCGGGTGCTCATCCTGATCAACGGCGTCTTCGGCGTGAGGATGCGGGAAGTGGCAAGCCGCCTCGGCGCCGAGGTCGACGCCCTGGAGTTCACCTGGGGAACGCCGGTCGTCGTCGACGACGTGGCGAAGAAACTCAAGGAAAAGGCGTACCGCATCGTCGCGGTGGTTCACGCCGAGACCTCGACGGGCGTGCGCAACCCCGTGGCGGAGATCGGAGCCCTCCTGCAGGGCACCGACACGATCTACCTCGTCGACACGGTCACGAGCCTGGGCGGCATCGAGGTCCGCATGGACGACTGGGGGATCGACGCCCTGTACAGCGGCACCCAGAAGTGCCTGTCCTGCCCCCCCGGCCTCGCCCCGCTGTCCTTCTCCGAGAAGGCGATGGCGAAGCTGGCCGCGCGCAAGACCAAGGTGCCCAACTGGTACCTCGACATCTCGCTCATCGCCGCCTACTGGGGCCAGAACCGCGTCTACCACCACACGGCACCGGTCAACATGACCTACGCCCTCTACCAGGCGCTTCTGTTGATCCTCGAGGAGGGGCCGGAGAAGGTCTTCAGGCGGCACCTGGACAACCACCTGCTGCTCGTGAAGGGGCTCGAGGAGATGGGCCTCAGGATGGTCGTCGAGACACCCTGGCGGCTCCCCATGCTCAATACGGTGTACTGCCCGGAGGGCATCGACGAGCTGGCCGCGAGGCGGCGGCTGCGGAGCGAGTTCAAGATCGAGATCGGCGGCGGGCTGGGGCCCCTGGCCGGGAAGATCTGGCGCATCGGCCTGATGGGCCACACGGCGAGAAAGGAGAACGTGGAGCGCTTCCTCGACGCCCTCCGCAAGGTCATTTCATGAGGAGTCCCTCTTTGAAAAGAGGCTGTGTCGCAATCATGAAAAATGCCGAAATCCTGTCATTCCTGCGCAAGCGGGAATCCAGAACTCAATGAAAATACTGGATCCCGCATCGCGCTTCGCTTGTGCGGAATGACAAAAACGGAATGATGAGACAGTCTCAAAGGGGGGCAGGGGGCTTTACATAAGCAACGAAGCGGGCGGAGGTTCTCTCCGCCCGCCCTTCATATTTGTCCTAACTTCC
>CAZPCN010000140.1:1355-3551 GCA_964585095.1 uncultured Syntrophaceae bacterium
TCCCTGTGGCTCATCTTCGGCACCGAGCGCCCCTCGCCGGGGTTCCAGCCCCAGAGCACCAGCGGGTCCGCGTCGAGGTGATTGTTCACCTGGGCCATCGTCCTGCCGCCGTTGTGCTTCGGGTCCTTCAGCTGGCGGCAGAGCTCCCCGGGCGTGCGGCCCTGGAAGACCATGGGCATGTTCTCGGGGGGCATGTGCCAGTTGGCGACCCCCGGGGGGCCGCCGGGCTTGTTGGTTGCCCCGTGGCAGAGCGCGCAGTTCATGGCGCCGGCCCCCTTGCCGTCAGGGCCGCGCTTGACATTGAACGGGTGGGGCTGCATGTCCTCGCGGATCGTCGGCGCATCCCCCGCGGGGTGGCAATTCTGGCAGCGGGGGTGGAACAGGACCGCCGAGGCCTCCAGGAAGGCCATCCGGGCCCCCGCGTCGTCCGGCGCGGCCTGGGAGTGCACGGCCTGGCCCGCCGCGCAGCTCAGGAACCCGGCGGCTGCGGCCGCGCAGATCAACAGGAGGATCTGTCGGGCTTGCGGATGTTGTCTCATGATCGTTTCCTCCGGAGATGTCATGCTGGGAAACCATAACAGAAATGGAGCGGCCCTGACAGAATAAAAAAAAGGGTCCGCTCATCGGATTTTACCGGAGGCGGACCCTGTCAGGCAAATGGAAAACCCCGTTTTTCCCCCTGCAAGGAGGGCAACGGCGTCGATTTCGTTCTGATGTCAATGCAGCAGGTAAAACGCCGCCAGCGCCCCGGCCCCGAAGATCACGGACCAGAGGATCGTGTTCCCCAGTTTGCCGGCACCCCAGGACTCCGGCTTGACGGTACCGGACAGCGCAAATCCCAGCACGAAGAACAGCCCGAGGACAACGACCCCGTGCGTGGTCCAGTGATGACCCATGGCATCGGCCATGGCCTTCTTGAAGGGCGGCGTCAGTTCCTTGAAGATGACCAGCGCCGTGTTGAGGATGCTCATCACGGCCGCCGAGAGACAGAAACCGATGGTGGTCTTGTCGAGTGTCATGTTTGTCATGGCGCAACCCTCCCCATGTATCCGACGATGACGCCGCGGCTGATGACGGCCCCCGATCCGTCCACGGCCAGGCCGATGAGGACGATCAGCCAGGTGACGAGGAGCAGCAGTTTCCGGTTCTCGGGGACCATCAGGTCGTTCCGGTGGGCGATGACCGGAAGAAGGACACTCAGGAACAGCAGGGCGAAGAAGACGTGCTCCTTCCACTCCATGAAGAACGTGTGCGCCCACTTCCAGGCGCCGCTGCGGATGACGTCCCGCTCATGGGCGTAGTAGACCACGTACCACCAGCCGCCCAGGACGTAGGACGCGACCATGGACAGGGCCGTCCACAGGCTCAGGCTCTTGATCTTCGAGATGTTCTTCTCGCTGATATTCAGGGTGTACACGAGAAGAGCCACCGCCAGGATGATCCCCAGCACGCCGAAGAGGACGTGCACCATGATGGAAACCTGTACTCCGAAAAGTGACATATTGGCCCTCCTTTTCAGGGTTGGCGGTTTGATATTGCCGGTTGATTCACGGAAGGGCCGCTGCGGCCCGTCCGGCACGGCCGGCACACGACAGGGGCGGCCCGCCGGATTGTTTCGGTTCCTTCGGCGGGAGCGCCAGGGGGTTGGGAGGTTCTTCGGCTGTTGACGGATTGCCCTTTGCCCGCTCTGGAGGCAAAGCCACTTTATGAGTCCGTCGAGGTCCACCGGTCGCAGGATGCAGCGCCCGGCAGGGATGAGAAGGGATGAATTCTTTATTTATAAGATGGGCGTTATTCTGAAAAAGTCAAGGGGGAGGGTCAACCCTTTTCCGCCGCCCTGCCGCCCAACTGGAGTGCGATGATGGAGGCGATGACGAGGGCGGCGCCGAGGACCTGCCAGAACTCCATCGTCTCTCCCAGCAGGATCCAGGCGATGAACCCCGCCGTGATCGGCTCGAGGGTGGCCGTGATGCTGGCGCGGGTGGCGCCGATCCGGCGGATGCCCTCGTTGTAGCAGATGAAGGCCAGCACCGTGCCGAGGAACCCGACGAGGAGCACGCAGCCCCACTGCGCGCCGCCCGACGGCTTGAGGAACCCGGTCAGCGGAGGGTGGAGGATGTTCCAGGTCGCGGAGGCGAACAGCAGCCCGTAGAAGACGACCGTCCAGGGCGGGTATTTCTTCATCCCGTACTCGCA
>CAZPCN010000141.1:0-3550 GCA_964585095.1 uncultured Syntrophaceae bacterium
CAGGAGGATCTTTTCCTCCCGATCGATGGCGACGATGGCATCCGCCGCCATTTCGACAAGGGCCCGGTAGTGTGTTTCGGACTGCCTGAAATAGTCGGCGAGCGCCTCCTCCACGGTGGTCCCCCGGCTTTTGGCCTCGCGCAGGGCCTTCGCGGCGGCGATGACCAGGTAGACGTCCCCCAGGTATTGTGCGGCCCGTCCCAGCCAGCTGAGCGGACTGCCCGGTGTTCCCATAGCGATTGCCACGAGGCCAGATCCGATCAGCAGGATCGCGATGACGGAGTACAGGAGAAATCCGGATCTTCTCTCCCGGTAGACCGAAAGCGTGAGGATGGCGGAAACGGCGAGAAGCGTAACGGAGACGGCGAGCACAGCCTGGCGGAGCACCGTGGGCCCCGCCCCGTCGACGAAAAAGGGCGGCGTCCAGTCAAGAATCGTGGATGCCGTGAGCAGCGTTACCAGCAGGAGGATTCCCAAGTAGGACGAACCGGCCAGCGGCACCCTTCGAGCCGGCCCTGTTTCCCGTCCGACCCGGCGGAATGCGGAAAGAGCGCTCGACAAAAAACAGACCGATGTGAAAAGAACCCCGACGTTGTGAACGGTCAGCGTGTGATTGGGGCCATAAGGGGGGCGGATCAGCCACCCGGCCGCAAAGGAAGAAAACCCGAAGGCGAGCACGCCGCAGCCCAGAAGCAGCACATTCAGAAAACCGCCGCGAAGATAGCTCCTGACGCTCAGCCAGGCGACAAGCAGGCACAGGCCCGTGATGAATGCGGAGTTCAGGCCGAAGAGCAGCCAGGGGGGTTCGAACACGTATGTCCAGGACCGGAAATCGGGCCCGGCGAGATAGAGGATCGCAAAGAGCAGGACGAACAGCGGAACAGGCAGAGCCGCGGGCTCGATGAACAAGGGCTGCAGCAGCCGTTTCGTCTCCTGTCTTTCTGCGGGATCCGCCATGATCCTCTCACTCCGTGATGCGGGCCATTTTCAACGATCAGGTGGAACCGCTCCCCCCGGTCTCACTGCCCCCGAAGCAAAGCCACGGGCTGTTTCTATGCGAATTCGATCACGCGGAGAATCGGTGTAACGCTGAGATCGCTCTCAGGGAATCCCTTCGGGGGAGGCGAGACGTCCGTTTGCTTTCCTTCGGTTCCATCTCCCGCCATGAAGAGGGAGGCCTCTATTGTAAGCAATCTCGAGCCGGAAAGCACAATGAAATTGTGAACCGGCCTGCACGGCATGAGGACGATCGGGGCCCCTAAGTAAATTTCGCATGGGAAATCAGGATTTTCCTGATATCCTTCCGCGGAATCATGGGGTAATCAGAAAACAGGTATCAACGGGCCCGTCTCCGGGTTCGAGCGAGCTTTCCGAGAGGATGCGGATGAACACCAAGGTGATGCTCGTCGACGATCACAAGATGTTCCGCGACGGACTCCGGGTGCTGATCAATGCCGAGCCGGGCATGACAGTCGTCGGCGAGGCCGTCGACGGCAGGGAGGCCGTCGAGATGGCCCGCAGGCTTTCTCCGGACGTGGTCATTATGGACATCAGCATGCCGGGCATGAACGGCATCGAGGCGATGCGGCACCTGATCCGGGACAACGCGGGCATCAAGGTGATCATGCTTTCCATGTACGCCAGCGGGCCGCTCGTGCAGAGCGTCATGGCGGCTGGCGCCTTCGGCTACGTCCTGAAAGGCTCCGATTTCTCCGAGCTGGCCGCGGCGATTCGAGACGCCCGAGGCCGTCCGACTGCGTAATCCCTTTCTTCCGTTTATCCCTCCTGTGCAAGAGGTGTGTTTGTCCGTGCGGATCTTGCCGCCCGCGCCGCTTCGGGACCGGCGCTTGAGTTCGCCCGCGAAATGGCTTATAGTGCGGATCATTTCCGAAAGGGGCATGCCATGAGCCGAAACTCCGTTCTCGCCCCGGCCGTTCTCTCGTGCCTCCTTCTCGCCGTTGCCGGCTGCGCCGCACCCGCCAAGAGTCCCCGGGAAACCCCCGTCGTCCAGGTCGTGCGCGACAACGCCGCCTCCGTCGTGAACATCCGCACCGAGAGTCTCGTCGACCTCAAGGAGCACCCCGCCTGGGGACAGTACGGCGAGCGGCTGGACCGGTTCTTCAAGCAGTATTTCGGTGAAGATTACTCCGAGGGGACGGTGAAACTCAAGAGCGTGGGTTCCGGCGTCATCGTCGACAAGGAAGGGCTCATCGTCACCAACGCCCACGTGGTGCACCGGGCGAGCACCATCTACGCCGTGCTGCGCGACGGAACCGTGGCGGAGGCGAAAGTCGTCAGGGTCAACACCCTCGACGATCTGGCCCTGATCCGGGTTCGGCCCGCCCGCGAGCTGAGGGCCGTGCGGTTTGCCGACGTCAAGACCCTGATGGTCGGCGAGACCGTCGTCGCCATCGGCAACCCCCTGGGCCTCGAGAATTCCGTGACGACCGGCGTGATCAGCGGCATCGACCGGGCCTTCAAGAACACGGAGTGCGACTACGCCTGTTCGGGGCTTCTGCAGACGGACGCCTCCATCAACCCCGGGAACAGCGGCGGGGCGCTTTTGAACATGGACGGCGAGCTGGTGGGCGTCAATCTGGCCGTCGTGCTGGGCGCCCAGAACATCGGGTTCGCCATCCCGGTGAGCAAGGTGGTTCAACTGCTCCGGGAGCAGGGAACCGTCCCGGGACCATAGGCAGCCCCGACAGACAAAAAAGCCCGGCCGATCGGCCGGGCTTCGTGCGTTCAACGGGGATGCGTACTATTTCCCGACTACGAGTTTCTGCCCGGGCTTGACCGGGTCGTCGTCGCCGAGATTGTTGAGCTTGCGCAGGTCGGCCGGCTTCATCCCGTATTTCTTGCTGATGCCGTAAACGGTTTCGCCCTTCTGGACCGTGTGCGTTTTCTTGCCCGACGCGGCGACTGCCTTTTCCTTTTTTTCCTTGGCGGCAGCTTTCGGTTTATCCGCGACCACGGCCACAGGCCTCTTTTCCAGGGCCTCGATGCGCTGCGCGAGCGTGTCGACCTTGCCGGTCAGGGCCGCTTCGGCCCCCTCGGCGGGAAGCCTCGCCTGCAGGGCTGCCTGCTGCCTCTCCAGGGCCGCGATCTTCTGTTCCATGGCGGAGAGCTTTGTCTGCATGAGCCGGGCCTCCTCCTTGGAAACCCCGCCGCCTCCCAGCATCAGGTAGGCGCCTCCCAGAACGGCAAGCACCGCGACCCCGACTGCGGCGATCACTCCGACTCTCTTCTTGTCCGGCCCCGACTGCTTGCGTTCCGGCGAATAGACCTCCTCCTCCGCGTCCATCAATCGGATATCGGGATCCTCGGGCATGGCACATCTTCCTCCTGGGTGTTATTAGGCCCCCTCCAGACCCAGAAGCCCTATACCATAAAAATGCAACCGGTGAAACCAAAAAGGGCTTTCGCGTTTTCCGTCCTCGCATGCGTCAGGGACCATGACGATTTCGGGCGGTTTCCCCCAGGGGTGGCAAACCCAGCCGCCGCCGTGCTTCGAGGCAGCGCGCGCCGGCCGGCCCTCCCGACCAGGCGG
>CAZPCN010000142.1:0-3532 GCA_964585095.1 uncultured Syntrophaceae bacterium
AGCGGAACTGTTCCATCCTTCGCGGGATCCGCCCCATCTGGTGGAGCAGGTACCCGGCCAGCGTCTCGTAGGGCCCCTCCGGGATGCCGAGGGGGATGATCTCCTGCAGCCGTTCGATCCCGATCCGGGCGGTCACCAGGTACCGCCCGGGGGCCAGCTTGCGCACGTCGCGCTCGCGCTTGTCGTACTCGTCGCGGATGTCGCCCACGATCTCCTCGAGGATGTCCTCGATCGTCACAATGCCCACCGCGCCGCCGTACTCGTCGACGACCACGGCCATCGGCTCGCCCCGGCGCTGCATCTCCAGCAGCAGATCGTCGGCGGGCTTGCTGCCGGGAACGAAGAGGGGCTGCCGCTGGACTTCACGGACGGGCCGGGCGGCCGAGGCCGGCATCGCCTTCAGGATATCGAAGGCGTTCACGACGCCGACGACGTTGATGACGTTCCCCTGGTACACGGGGAACCGCGAGAATCCCGTTTCGTTGATGAGCTTCGAGGCGTCCCCGAAGGTCGCATCCTCCCCGATGGCCGCCACGTTGGAGAGGGGCACCATGACGAGGCCGACGCTCGTTTCGGTGAAGTCGAAGATGCGGTCCACCATCTCCTTCTCCGAGCGCTTCACGTCGGTCTGGACCGCTTCCTCGTGCAGGAGGACCTTGAGGCCGTCCTTGGTGATGTAGGGCAGGGACAGCTTCCCTCTCTCGCCGGCGACGGTGGACACGGCGCCGCGTGCGATCTTCGAGATCAACAAGACGAAGGGGTAGAACACCCAAGAGGCCGCCCAGATGAAGGGCGCGATGAGGACGGCCTTGCGCTCGGCGCGGTGGCGGAAATAGCTCTTCGGCACGATCTCCCCGAAGATCAGGATCGTGGGGATCATGACGGCCACGGAGACCCATTCCCCCCTTGCCGGCCCGAAGGCCGAAATCAGGAGGGACGTCGCGATCGCCGTGCCCGTGATGACGCAGAGGTCGGTCCCCATGAGGCACGTGGCCAGGAACCACTCCGGGTTGTCCAGCAGCCGCAGGGCGATCGCCGCGGACTTCGACCCGGCCTCCGCCCGCTGGCGGATGCGATGGATGTCGGCGGAGATCAGGGCGATCTCCCCTCCCGAGAAGAGCCCCTCCAGGATGACGCAGACCGCGATCGGAAGCAGGAGGATCAGATCGCTCATGGCGCCTCCTCCCGCGTCACCCGGACGCTCAGGATACGCGTGCCCTTGGTCTTCCTGACGACGAAGCTCAGCCCCTCCGTTTCGACCCTGTCACCCCGGGCCGGCAGCCTGCCGAAGAGGTGCAGGACGAACCCGCCGACGGTGCCGAAATCCTCCGAGGGGATGGAGGTGCCGGCGATTTCGTTGAAGTCGTCGATCGACAGGGCGCCCGAGACCATCAGGGTCTTCTCGTCGATCCGGTGGACGGGCCTCTTGCGGGTGTCCCGTTCGTCGTAGATGTCCCCGAAGAGCGCCTCCAGGATGTCCTCCATCGTGACGAGCCCCGAAATGCCCCCGTACTCGTCGACGACGACGGCCATGTGCATGTTGCGTTTCTGGAAATCCCGCAGCACCTGGTCCGCGCTTCGCACCTCGGGGACGAAGTAGGGCTTGCGCAGCAGGGCTTCCACCGAGCCCGGCGACCGGCCTTCCGCCATGAGGCCCAGCAGGTCCCTCGCGTAGAGGATCCCCACGACATCGTCGGGCCCCGTCCCGTACAGGGGGATCCGGGAGTAGCCCTGCTCGACGATCTTCCGTCTCAACTCCCCGGCGCTCGTGGACAGGGGCAGGCAAAACATGTCGACCCGCGGCGTCATGATGTCGCAGACGGGCGTGTCCGCCAGTTCGAAAACCCTGTGGATCAGGTCGCGCTGGCCCGTTTCCAGGATCCCTTCCTGATACCCGGCGTCGACGAGGCTGCGGAACTCGTCCTCCATGAGGGGATCGCCCTCCGCCGCCTCCCGGGCGCGCATCGGGCCGAGGATGAACCCGGATATCCTCTCCAGGAGCCAGACCAGCGGGAACTCCACGCGCTGGATGAGGTTCATGAGCGGCGCCACCGTGGAGGAGAGCCGCATGGAGTAGGTCTTCCCGAAGATCTTGGGGACGGCCTCGCCGAAGAGGAACAGCACGGGGCTCAGCACGGCGACGGTGAGCCACTCGCCCCGTTCACCGAAGAGGCTGATGAAGAGCGCCGTGGCCGTGGCCGTGAGGACGATGTTGACGATCTCATTGCCCGCGATGATGGTGATGAGAAGACGCCGCGGCGTTTCGAGAAGCCTCTCGACGGAGGAAAAGAAGGGGAAGCGCTCCTCCCGCATCTTGTGCAGGTGCAGGGGGGTGAGGGAGAAGAGGGCGGCCTCGGAAGATGCAAAAAAACCCGACAGAAGCAGGCACAGTCCCATGAGGACGAGTTTGAATGTGACGTATGGATCCAAGGGTCCGTGCACCCGGGGCTAGGAATTATTCAGGGGAATCGACGGGTTAACGATGAGCCGACTGTATCGGACTATCGGCGAAAAGTCAAGGAGCGCCATCGTGCCCCGGGCCGCGGGAATCCATTGACTTGATGCCCCTTTTCCGTTATGATGCAGGCCATCTTTCTGAGTATTTCCCCTTTATATTCAATGATTTCCACGGCCGACAGGGGGCCGCGAGGAGGTGTTTCATGCCGGGGGTGCTGCTGGTCGGAAACGGGGCCCGGGAGCATGCCATCGCCGAGGCGATCATGCGCTCCGGCCATGACCCGAAACTCTTTTCCTACATGAAGACCAACAACCCCGGCATCGCCGCCCTGTCGTCGAAGTCTCTCGTCGGGCCCTACGAGGACCTGCCGGCCCTCATGGCCTTCGCCAAGGCAAACGGCTGCGAGTTCGCCGTCGTCGGGCCCGAAGACCCCCTGAACCTCGGGGCCGTCGACGCGCTCCTGGCCGCCGGGATCCCCGCCGTGGGCCCCAAGAAGTCTCTTTCGCGCCTCGAGACGTCGAAATCCTTCACGCGCGACCTCGTCCGGAAATACAACATCCCCGGCAACCCCCGCTATGAAACCTTCACCAGGCCCGCCGGGATCGAGGCGTTCCTGAAAGACCTGCCCGGCGTCGTCGTGAAGCCCGACGGGCTCACCGGGGGCAAAGGCGTAAAGGTCCAGGGCGATCACTTCCAGACGAAGGAAGAAGCCTTCGCGTACTGCAAGGAAGTCCTCCGGGAGCACCCCGCCGTGGTGATCGAGGAAAAACTCGAGGGCGAGGAATTCTCCCTGCAGTGCATCTCCGACGGCAGGACCGTCGTGGCCACCCCTCCCGTGCAGGACCACAAGCGGCGCTTCGTCGACGACAGGGGCCCCAACACGGGCGGCATGGGCTCCTACTCGGATGCCGACCACAGCCTCCCCTTCATGCGGCCCGAAGACGTGCAGGCCGGGCTCGCGATCACGCAGAAGGTGGCCGAGGCGATCTACAGGGAGACGGGCGAGTACTACAAGGGCATCATGTACGGCGGCTTCATGATCACCCGCGACGGCGTGCGGCTCGTGGAGTACAA
>CAZPCN010000143.1:0-3518 GCA_964585095.1 uncultured Syntrophaceae bacterium
AGTCCGTCCCCTTCAGGGTATCGAGCAGGAAGGCGCGCAGCCGGCCGTAGTCGGCGGGCAGCTCGACGGGCTCACCCGTCCGCTTCTCGAGGTCCTTCATGCTCTGCGGCACCTCGGGGGTGATCCCGAGCAGCTCGATGATCTCGTCGGGGAACTTGGCCGGGTGCGCCGTCTCGAGGCTCACACAGGGCTCTGCGATCGGCCCGCAGCAGGCCTCCAGGTAGAGCTCGAGACCCCTCCACCCCACGGCCCCGTGGGGCTCCAGCAGGACTCGGTGCTGCTCGTGGACGCGCCGGATCGTCTTTTTCGTCTCCTCGTCGGAGATGCTCACGGAGAAGATGCGACGGCGCATCTCCGCAATGTCGGGGTAAGCGTGCACGCCCCCCGTCCGGTCCACCGTGCCGCCGTAGAGCTCGAAGAACCGGGCCAGGTTGCTCGGGTGGCCCACGTTCATCGCGTTGGAGAGGCAGGCCCTCGACGGCGAGACCTTCTCGTAGACGCCGGTTTTGAGATAGTGGGGGAACTCATCGTTTTCGTTGGTGGGCATGACGAGCATCCGCACGGGAAGGCCCATGCGCCGGGCGTACTCGCAGCCCAGGGCGTTGCCGAAATTCCCCGAGGGTACGGAAAAAACGATCTCTTCTCCCGGGTTAGCGAGCTGGGCATAGGCGTAGACGTAGTAGATGCTCTGCGGCATGATCCGGCCGAAGTTGATCGAGTTGGCCGAGGTCAGGTTCAACTGCGCGAACCCCGGGTCGGAGAAGGCCTGCTTGACGAGGTTCTGGCAATCGTCGAACTTGCCGTCCACGGAGAGAGCCAGGACGTTGTCGCCGATGGTGTCGAGCTGTTTCTTCTGCATCCCGCTCACCTCGTTGCGCGGGTAGAGGATATAGACCCCGATCCCCTCGACGCCCTTGAAGGCTTCGCCGACGGCGCTGCCCGTGTCACCCGAGGTGGCCACGAGCACGTTGAGCCGCTTTCCCCGGTCGCGCATCCGGCTCATGAGCCTCGCCATCATGCGGGCGGCGAAGTCCTTGAAGGAGGCCGTGGGGCCCTGGTCGAGCCTCATGACGAACATGCGGTCGCACACCCGCTCGAGGGGAACGTTGAAATTGTAGGAGTCCTCCACGACCTGCCGGATCTCCTCCCGCGGTAGTTCGTCCTTCAGGAACGCCTCCGCCACGAGACAGGCTGTTTCCGCGTAGGGCTTCCCCTTGCGTGCCAGGATGTCACCGAGATCGAGCGCCGGGATGGAATCGGGCATGAAGAGCCCCTCGTCGGGCGCCTGCCCCTGGATCAGGGCGTCGCGGAAGGAAACCAGCCCCTTGAACGGCGTGAGGCCGGCCACCCCCTCGAGGCGTCGATTGGTGCTGTAGTAGCGGATCATGGGGTACCTCAAAATAGAAGGTAAGAAGGTGTGAAGGTGAGAACGTGAGAAAAGCGGCAAGACTTGGTCGGCTTCCGGCATCGCCAACCTTCTCACCTTCTCACCCTCTTACCTTCTGTTACGCTCAAGCCCCGCCCTTCCTCAAAGCCCCGGCGGGCGATACGCCCGGATGTATTCGATAAATCGCTTGTGGTGCGCCATTAAATCGAATTGCCTGCGATAAATCAAATGAAAAGATCGCTCGATGGGACAGCCCTCGATGGACAGGGCGGCCAGCGCGCCGGCTTTGAGTTCCCTGCGAACGGCATGCACGGAGAGGACGGAGATCCCCACCCCGGCGAGGACGGCCTCCTTGACGGCCTCGGAGCTGCCCATCTCGGCAACCACGCGCAGCCCCTGCGTCCCGGCGTCGCCCGCTCCGGCAAGGCACCGTTCGAAGGCCTCGCGGGTGGCAGACCCCCTCTCGCGTATCACGAAGGGTTCCCTCCCGAGCTCGCGGACCCGGACCGATCTGCGCTTCGCCCAGGGATGGGCCGCGGGGACGGCGAGCACCATGCGGTCGCGCCAGAGCGGCTCGTCGACCAGCTTCGCGCTCGCGGGCTTCTTCCCGATGAAGCCGAGCTCGGCGCCGTTCTCGAGGACCGTCTCGATGACCTCGCTGCTGTCCGCGGCCCGCACGGCAGTCCCGATCCCGGGGAACCGTTCCCGGAATCCCGCGATTGCCGCGGGAAGGATATAGGTGGCGGGGATCGTGCTGGCGGCGATACGGATGTCCCCCGCTTCGGTTTCGCGGACGCGCATCACCCGGTCCATGGCCTCCTCGCGGAGCTTGAGGATCCGGCGCGCGTAGTCGCAGGCCACCCGTCCCTCGGGAGTGAGCGTGAAGGCCCGGCTCGCGCGGTTGACCACCTTCGCCCCCAGGACCTCTTCCAAGTTTCGGATGTGCTTAGTGAGCGACGGCTGGGAGAGAAACATCCGCTTGGCCGCCCGGCTGAAGCTCCGCTCCTCGACGAGTCGCACCAGGGCCTCGAGCTGCAGGAGGCTGACGTTTTTCGTGTCCGTCTGCATGGGGTGTCCCTACCATGACTCTTTTCGATAATCAAGGGACTTTTATGAATTATCTGAATTTGAACTATTCACTAAAGTGCGATAAGGAACTCCTGTCACTCATTCCGACCTCATGCCATCGTCTCAAGGAGGACCCCGGTATGGCCAACCCGTTCGCGTCCCGCGCGGGAATCATCGTCGTCGGCTGCTCCATCGGTATCATGGCAACGCTGCTTCAGTACTTCGGAAACCCCCCGAACATGGGCGTCTGCGTTGCCTGCTTCGAAAGGGACATCGCGGGCGCGCTGGGGCTGCACCGGGCGGGCGTGGTGCAGTACATCCGCCCCGAGATCGTCGGCTTCGTGCTCGGCGCCCTGGCCGCCGCGATGATCGCCGGGGAGTTCAGGCCCCGCGGGGGCTCGGCCCCGCTCGTCCGCTTCTTCCTCGGTATCTTCGCCATGATCGGCGCACTCGTGTTCCTCGGCTGCCCATGGCGGGCGATTCTGAGGCTTGCCGGCGGCGACTGGAACGCCGTGACGGGCCTGGCGGGCCTGGCCGCGGGAATCGGGGTTGGCGTGCTATTCCTGAAATCGGGATACAGCCTCGGCAGGGCCCAGGCGCAGAAGGCCGCCTCGGGGTACCTCTTCCCCCTCTTCATGGCGGGGCTCTTCCTGCTTGCCGCTTTCCCGGTGACCTTCGCCGAGGGCGGCCCCATCTTCTTCAGCCAGAAGGGGCCGGGCTCGCAGCATGCGCCGCTGCTCCTCAGCCTGGGTGCGGGACTCGTCGTCGGCGCGATCGCCCAGCGCAGCCGTTTCTGCACCATGGGGGCCCTGCGGGACGTCATTCTTCTCCGGGATTTCCACCTGATGAGCGGCGTGGCGGCCCTGCTCGTCGCCGCCACGGCCATGAACCTCGTCCTGGGGCAGTTCAAGCCCGGCTTCGAGGGCCAGCCCGTCGCCCACACGGCTCACCTCTGGAACTTCCTGGGGATGGTCCTGGCGGGCCTGTCCTTCGTGCTGGCCGGCGGCTGCCCGGGCCGGCAGCTCTTCCTCTCCGGCGAGGGGGACCTCGACGCCGGCATCTT
>CAZPCN010000144.1:0-3515 GCA_964585095.1 uncultured Syntrophaceae bacterium
GAGAAGCCGGTCTGCAAGGATGCCAACGAGGCCTGCTGGTCCAAGAACCGGAGGGCCGACTTTATTGTCAAACCCTGAACAGAGAGGGGCCGAAGACCCATGAGGGCCTTCGGCCCCTCTTCATTTGAGATATCCTGTTGCCGGGCGTTGTATGAGGGACTCGCAGGCCCTTCAATAATAACGTGAGGGAAGAACATGAAGAAGAAAGGCTCGTGGCGACGTGCGGTGATCGGGATCCTCGCAATCTGCATGGTCTTGCCGGCCACGCTTTTTGCCCAGGGAACCCCCGCGAAGACCTTCAAGCAGGAGGAACTGGATCAGCTGCTTGCGCCTGTCGCCCTTTATCCCGATGAACTCCTGACCCAGATCCTCATGGCTTCGACTTACCCTCTCGAGGTGGTGCAGGCCGAGAGGTGGGCGAAGCAGAACAAGAGTCTGAAGGGGGACGCCCTGAAAGCGGCCCTGGACAAGCAGACCTGGGACGCAAGCGTCAAGGCGCTTGTGCCGTTCCCGGACGTTCTCTCCATGATGAGCGAGAAGCTCGAATGGACCCAAAAACTGGGCGATGCGGTCCTGGCTCAGCAGAAAGACGTCCTGGACACGGTTCAGAAACTGCGAAAGAAGGCAGCGGAGGCGGGCAATCTCAAAAGCACGAAAGAGCAGGAAGTCAAGAAAGACGGCGACATCATCATCATCGAGTCAGCCAACCCCCAGGTCGTCTACGTGCCCGCGTACAATCCCACGGTGGTCTACGGTGCGTGGTGGTACCCCGCTTACCCTCCCTATCCGGTTTACGCGTACCCGCCGGGTGCCGCATTGTTCACGTTCACGATGGGTGTCGCCATCGGCGCCGCCTGGCACGGCTGGGGGCACCATCCCGAATATCACGGCGGAAGCATCAACATCGACAGGGATACCAACATCAATGTCGACAGGCCCGACCGGGGCGGCAGGCCGGAGCAGAGACCCTCCGGCGGCGCCAGGGGAGAGCAGTGGAAGCACAACCCCGATCACAGGCAGGGCGTAGCATACCGCGACCAGGCCACGCGCGACAAATACACGCCGACCAATCGCGCCGCCGTGGACAACCGCCAGGGCAACCGAGGATACGAAAAACCGGGCGCCGGTACCGCCGACCGCTCCGCGGGCAGGCAGTCGGCCCAGGTTCAGGATCGTGCGGCCCAGGACAGGGGAGCTGACCGCGGGGGCTCCCGTTCAGGAGGGCGCGACGATGCCTTCAGCGGGATGGACCGCGGAGGGCAGGCAAGCCGGGACAGCGCAAGGGGAAGCCAGAGCATGTCCTCGGCCCGATCCCATGGCGGGGGAGCCTCCGGCGGCATGTCGCGCGGTGGCGGTGCCTCCCGGCCATCCGGCGGCGGAGGGATGTCGCGCGGAGGAGGCGGCAGGGGCCGCCGGTAAGGTAAACAAGGACATCGATCGCGCGAGTTCGAACGAGAGACACGACGGAGGGCAGATCCATGTTTTTCATTTCACTGCGATGCGTTTCGGCGCGTTTCCTCCTGACAACGGCCATTGCGCTGGGCGCCGTCATTGCCCTGCAGGGGCCGGCCCTGGCGGCCAAGCCGAAACAGAAAGTGTTCCCCTCGCCCGAGTCCGCCGTCGAGGCTTTTGTCCAGGCTCTGCGCGGGCACGATGAAAAGGCTCTGTTCATCCTTCTCGGGCCGGGAAGCGAGCCGTTGATCTCTTCGGGAGATGCGGTGGACGACCGGGAGCGACGGGAGACGTTCGTCCAGCTCTACGACGAGAAGAACAGGCTGGAGACAACGAAGGGAAAGAAGGTCATCGTTCACGTGGGAAACAAGGACTGGCCATTCCCGATTCCAATCGTGAAGACAGGCGCGAACTGGCGCTTCGACACGAAGCAGGGCAAACAGGAGATCCTCAACCGGCGCATCGGCGAGAATGAAAACGAGGCCATGCAGACCTGCCTTGCCATTGTGGACGCCCAGCGTGAATATGCCGCCATGGACCGCGACGGGGACGGACTGCTGGAATACGCACGAACGATCGCGAGCACGCCGGGCAAGCAGGACGGCCTCTACTGGGCCACGGCGCCCGGTGAAAAGCCCAGCCCCCTCGGACCGCTTATGGCGAAGGCGCGGAGCGAGGGCTACCGAAAAGGGGAGAAACCCGTTCCCTACAACGGCTATTTCTTCAGGATTCTGAAGGGGCAAGGGAAGGGTGCGAAGGGAGGTGCCTACAGCTACCTCGTGAGGGACAGAATGGTCGGCGGGTTTGCCGTCGTGGCGTATCCGGCATCGTACGCCGTTTCCGGCGTGAAGACGTTCATCGTGAACCACGAAGGCGTCGTGTATGAAAAGGACCTTGGACCCGACACGCTGAAGCTGGCAAGAGCCATGAAAACCTACAACCCGGACAAGACGTGGAAGAAGGCGGAATAGGGATTTGCATCGAGCCGAAGAAAGGAGAACACCCCATGAAGAAGAACATATTTCATGCACTGATCGTTGCCGCAATCATGCTGTCTGTGTCGTTCATGACATCGCCCCACGCCGTCATGGCGGCGTCGGACGCCGCCGAGGCCCAGGCACTGGTCGAGAAGGCCCAGATCACGTTCAACAGTTTCATGAGGGACAAGGACTACGGCTATCTCCATCGTAACCTCGCGAAAGCCAAGGCCGTGTTGATCTACCCACAGGTGCTGAAGGCGGGCTTCATACTCGGCGGGTCCGGCGGCACCGGCGTGCTTGTCATGAGGGACAGAGACAGGAACGACTGGACCGATCCTGCATTCTACACCCTGGGGTCGGTTACGTTCGGTCTCCAGATCGGCGGCGAGGCGGCCGAGATCATCATGCTCGTTATGACGCAAAAGGCCGTTGACACGCTGTTTTCCAACGCCATGAAGCTCGGTCCCGATGCCTCCATCGCGATGGGGCCCGTGGGCACGGGGGCCAAGGCGAACGTAGTGGCCGACTTCATCTCCTTCACGCGTTCGAAGGGCGCCTATGCCGGGCTCAACCTCGAGGGGTCCGTCCTCGACGTGAGGGACAGCCTCAACAAGGCCTACTACGGACAAGCCGTCCGGCCCGTGGACATCCTCGCGAAGAGGGCCGTCAGCAACCCGGGCGCGAAGGGACTCCGGGACGATCTGCTGAAGGCGTCAAAGTAGAGCGCCCGGTGAGCCTTTTCAATCGGTGTAAGCGTCTGCCATCGGAGGAATACGCCATGCTGGAGAACTGTCAGTATCTTCTCGGCAAAAAGGGCCTGGTAGTAGGGATCGCCAATGACGAGAGCATCGCGTACGGCTGCGCCGCTCGCTTCCAGGCACTCGGGGCCGCCCAGGCCATTACCTACCAGACGGAAAAGGCGAGGCCCTTCGTGGAGCCCCTGGCAAAGGACCTGGGCGCCGAGATCTTCATGCCCCTCGACGTCCAGAAGCCCGAGCAGATGGACGCCGTGTTCCAGGCCATCCGCGACCGGTGGGGACGGCTCGATTTCCTCGTCCACTCCATCGCCTACATGCCGAAGGA
>CAZPCN010000145.1:0-3412 GCA_964585095.1 uncultured Syntrophaceae bacterium
CCCCCATCCCCGCCACCAGCATCGTGATGCCGAATGTGAAATTGTCCATCTCCATAATGAATTCGACTCCTTCGTATGATGAAATATATGGATGAATCCGAAAACAGTCCTCCCCTGTACGGCCGCAGGCGGTTATCGACCACCCCCATTGCCCGGAATGAATGGGGCCGTTCCCGGTCGGGAACGGCCCCCCAGGGAGGGATCAATGGCAGTGGCTGAACACCCTATCGAAAACCCTTCCGTTGCCGCTTGTCTTAGCGCCAGAAGATAAAGCTGATCACGGCCGCGAAGATCGACATGCCCATGCCCCAGAACAGCAGGTTGCGGAACAGCTTGTTCTTGTCGTCCCACTCGGGGGCCGCCGCGATGCAGAGGGCGCCCAGCAGGGACAGGGGGCTCGCGTCGACGAGGTGTGCCGAGACGCAGCAGGTGTAGACCAGGTTCCGGATCATGTCGATGGCTTCCTGGCCCGTCACGCCCAGCTTGGCCACGAGGCCCGGGATGAGCGGGATGAAGGTCGGCATGACCACCGTCGAGGATCCGCTGTAGATGGACACAAAGCCGTTGATGAACCCGAAGACCGAGGAGATCGTGTGCACGCTCGACACGGAGGCGATGGCGTTGATGGCGTACTCGAGGCCGCCCGTCTTGCCGGCCACTTCCACGAGCACCATGACGCCCACGAGCATGAACATGGTGAACCAGGGCTGCTTCGCCATGGCTTCCTTCTCGTCGGCGGCGCCGATGAAGGAGAGCAGAACCGCCAGGGTGAGGGCCGTGTAGCCCACGTCAAACTTGAAAACGAGGACCAGAATGATCCATGCGGCAATGGCGCCGAGGGTGATGATCTGGTTGCGGTTCCAGGGCTCGATGGGGGCGTTGACGATCGCGCTCACGCGGGCCTGCACATCGGGGTCGACCTTCTTGCCGAAGAGCTTGAGGCCGCCGAAGGCCACAAAACCGAAGATGCCGGCAACCCCGCTTCCCAGGATCGAGTTCAGGAAGATCTGGTTGCCGATGTACTCGATGTTGATCTTCTCGACGAGGCCGTTGGCGATGATGCCCGTGGGCGCCACGGGTGAGAGGGCGCCGGCATTGGCCCCGTTGCAGATCATGAGGGTCATCAGGAAGGGGCTGATCCGGGTCTCGCCGGCCAGGGCCATGCCGATGGGGGCGAGGACGACGGTGGTGGCGATGTTGCCCGGACCGATGGCGGACAGGACGCAGGGCAGGATGAAGAAGACGATGGGCAGCATGCCCACGTTGCCGCCGGAACCCTTGACGGACCACTTGGCGATCTTCTCGACGGTGCCGTTGATAGTGGCCATGCTGAAGAGCATGGTCGCCCCGACGAGGATCATGAACAATCGCAGGGGGAAGAACTTGTTGAGATCCGAGACCTTCAGGGCGCCGCCCGTCGCCAGCGCAATGATGAAGGCAAAGGCGATGCACATGACACCGACGTTCTTCTCGGTTACGCAACTGACGACGACGGCGACGATCAGCGCAATCAGGGAAATCACCCCCAGGGCGTTGCCGCCGATCGCCTTGTTGAGACTCGCCATGTCGCAGCCCATGAGCAGACCGGCTGCGACCACCATGAATGGAATCCAATAAGACCGTTTCATAAAGACTCCCTCCGACTTTGGTAGGATGAATTGCCCCCGCCCGGCAGGGCCGGGCGGGGGGCGATGCACATCATTTCGATGCAGCCTTCTTTTCCTGCTCCACCGGCGGACGTTCGAGGCCCGTCACGATCTGGGACTGGATCATCCGGGGCAGGATCATGTGGTGCTGCGGGCAGATGGACGTCGGGTTCTGCCAGACGCAGTTGGCGAAGGCCACCAGGTACTTCCGCATGTCCTCGAAGCGCACGACCTCGTCGACAAATCCCTTCTTCGCGCAGAAGTAGGGCCGCGAGGAGTCCTCGTAGTGCTTCACGATCTCGTTCATCTTCTTGATCGTGCCGTCGAGCGGCTTGCCGGAGTCCTTGTCCTTCACGAGCCGGCGCGCGTAGCTCGCCGCCGCCGCGGTTTCGCCGTGCATGACGTTGATCTCCGTGGCGGGGGTGCCCAGGGTGAAGGCGTTGTTGTTGTTGGCCGTGGGGCCGCCCATGACGTAGTGAGCGGCCGCCGTGCCCTTGCGCAGCACGATGAGCATCATGGGGATCTCCGTCTGCTCGATCGAGTAGATCAGCGACTGCCCCAGGCCCAGCAGCTCCGCCTTCTCGGCGATGTCGCCCACGTCGATGCCCGAGGTGTCCTGGATCCAGATGATGGGCAGGCGGTCGCGGCCACAGAGGGTCACGAACTCGTTCATCTTGATGAGGCCCTGCCGGTAGAGCTTGCCGCCCACGGCGTGGTACTCGTTGGTGTACTCGGGGTAGTTGGGGATGAGGCCCATGCGGTTGCCGATGACGCCCATGGGGTAGCCGTCGATCTTCACGACGCCGCAGTAGATCTCGGGGCCGTACTTGGGCCGGAACTCCATGTGCTCCGAGTTGTCCGTGAGCCGCGCCAGCACTTCCTCGAAGGAGTAGACCCGCTTGGTGTTGATGGGGATGAGGTTCGGCAGCTCTGCGGGCGAGAGCTTCGGCTCGGCCGGCTCGGCCACGCGGAAGAACTTGGGGTTGTAGGCCGGCAGGAAGGTCATCCACTCCTTGATGGCGTCGAGGACCTGGGTCTCCTTCTCGTAGACGGCCTTGAAGAAGCCCGTCTCGTTGTAGTGGATCCGTGTGCTTCCCGGGGGGACGGCCTTGAAGTGACGGGTGGCCTCGATGAGGGCCTCGGCCCCTTCCTGGTCGAAGTAGCCCTTGGGGCTCATGCCGCTGACGATGCCGCCGCCGCCCACGGCGATGTTGGCCTTCTGGTGGGCCAGCAGGATTGTGGGGCTGATGCCCTGGTAGCCGCCGCCGGCGGGGTTGGTGCCGTAGATGCCGGCAATGATGGGAACGCCCTCCTGCTCGAGCTCGGCGTGGCGGAAGAAGCAGGTGCCCTGCCCGCGGCGGTTGGCGTAAACCTTCTCCTGCTCGGGGAGCTTCACGCCGGAGCAGTTCACGAGCCACACGAGCGGCACGTGGAGCCGCTTGGCGAGGTCGGTGACCCGCAGGTTGTTGTCGGCCTGCCCGGCAATCCAGGCGCCGGCGATCCACTTGTTGTTGAAGCCGATCAGCACGCACCACTTGCCGCTGATCCGCGCCAGGCCGTCGACCACGTTGGTCTGGCCGCTCTCCTCGCTGTCGGGGTCGTAGATGGAGTGCAGGGGGAAGAACATGCCGGGGTCGACGATGTAGTCGATCCGCTCCCAGACCGTCATCTCGCCACGCTTGTGGATCTCCTCGGTGGGAACGCCCACGCTCGTCTTGATGCGCTCGATCTCGCCGTCGATCTCCTTCATGATCTCGGCGGCCCGC
>CAZPCN010000146.1:0-3220 GCA_964585095.1 uncultured Syntrophaceae bacterium
ACGGGCATCCCCGTGCAGAAGCGCTGGGAGATGGTGCGCAAGGGCCTCGTCGACGAGGCCGTCGACATCGCCCTGGCCTACACCCCCTTCCCCGTCACGGTCTGCGGCTACCTCTGCCCGAACGTCTGCATGCAGCACTGCACGCGCGCCGTCGAGGGCATGAAACCCGTGGACATCACCGTCCTGGGCAAGTCGAGCCTCCGGGCCAAACCGCCCGAGCCGGCCCCGGCCACGGGCTACCGGGTCGCCGTCGTCGGCGGGGGCCCCGCGGGCCTCTCCATCGCCTGGCAGCTCTACCTCAAGGGGCATCAGCCTGTCGTGTACGACCGCGGCGAGGAGCTGGGCGGCAAGATCACGAGTTCCATCCCAAGCCTGCGCATCCCCGACGAGATCGTCCGCCACGAGATCGACCGGGTGAAGGGCCTCATCCCCAAGGTGCACCTGAAGCAAGAGATGACCCGGGAGGAGTTCACGAAGATCCGCGACGAGTTCGACTTCACGGTCATCGCCACGGGGGCCCAGAAACCCCGCATGCTCCCCATCCCCGGGATCGAGCGGGCCCTGCCGGCCCTCGACTTCCTGCGTGCCGCCAAGGCGAACCTCATCCGCGTCGGCAAGCGCGTCGTCGTGATCGGCGCTGGCAACGTGGGCTGCGACGCGGCCTCGGAGGCGGCCCGCCTCGGCGCCGCCGACATCACTCTCATCGACATCCAGGAGCCCGCCTCCTTCGGGAAGGAACGCCAGCACGCCGAGGCGGCGGGGGCCAAGTTCCTCTGGCCCGTCGCGACGCGGTCGATCACCGCCGAGGGCGTCGAACTCACCCGGGGCGACGTGCTGCCCGCCGACACGGTCGTCGTGGCCATCGGGGATATGCCCGACCTGGGCTTCCTGCCCCGGACGATCGCGACGGAGCGCGGGTTCGTCGTCGTCAACGAGCGCTTCCAGACGAGCGACCCCAAGGTCTTCGCCGTGGGCGACTCGGTGCGTCTGGGGCTTCTCACGGAGGCCATCGGCGCCGGCCGCAAGGCCGCCGAGGCCATCGACGCCCTGCTCAAGGGCCGCGACCCCGCGCTCGACACGCTGCCGCCCATCCCGACGGCCCGGATCAAGCTCGAGTACTACGACCCGCGTGTGAAGGGGTTCGGCGACGCGGACGACTGCGCCGGCGAGTGCGCCTCCTGCGGCTCCTGCCGCGACTGCTCGATTTGCGTCACGGTCTGCCCCCAGAACGCCATCTCGCGCAAGGACCTGGGCTCCGGCGCCTACGAGTACGCCGTGGACGCGGATCGCTGCATCGGCTGCGGCTTCTGCGCGGGGGCCTGTCCCTGCGGGATCTGGCAGCTGGTGGAAAACGAACCGTTGGAGAGCGCCAGCGGAGCCCAGTAGCGGCGACGGGGCGGCCGGGACACGGTCGAAACGAAATAACTTGATTTTTAAGCAGTCTCTGTCAAAATTCTTGTTTTCGATAAGGGCACCGATTGCGCCCTGACTGAATGACGCAACTCACATCCCATGAAGGAGGCCCCGATGACCAACATCAGAGACGCCAAAGATGTACAGAAATTCGTCAAGGACAAGAATGTCAGCTTCATTCAGTTCTGGTTCACCGACGTTCTCGGCAGCCTCAAGACCTTCAGCGTGACCCCGTCCGAGCTCGCAGAGGGCATGGCGGAGGGCATGGGGTTCGACGGCTCCTCCATCGAGGGGTTCGCCCGCATCGAGGAGAGCGACATGATCGCCATGCCGGACCCCAAGACGTTCCAACTCATCCCCTGGCGCCCCAGCGACCGGCCGGTGGCCCGGATGTTCTGCGACATCCTGAGCCCCGACGGGTCCCCCTACATGGGCGACCCCCGCTACGCCCTCAAGCGCATCCTCGCCAAGATCGCCAAGCAGGGCTACACCTTCTACGTGGGCCCCGAGCTCGAGTACTTCTACTTCGCCAATGACTCCGAGGCCGAGATCATCGACCAGGCCGGCTACTTCGACGGGCTCCCCGTGGACCGGGGCACCGACCTTCGCCGCCAGACGATCTTCGCCCTGCAGAGCATGGGCATCCGCGTCGAGTACAGCCACCACGAGGTGGCCCCGAGCCAGCACGAGATCGACCTGCGTTACGACGACGCCCTCCAGATGTCCGACACGGTCATGACCTACCGGGTGGCCGTCAAGGAGATCGCCCGGCAGAACGGCGTGTACGCCACCTTCATGCCCAAGCCCATTTTCGGCCAGAACGGAAGCGGCATGCACGTCCACCAGTCGCTCTTCAAGGGCAGCAAGAACGCCTTCTTCGACGCGAAGGACCCCTTCCACCTCTCCGCCATGGCCAAGAGCTACATCGCCGGCATCATGCGGCACGCCCGCGAGATCACGGCCGTCACCAACCAGTGGGTGAACTCCTACAAGCGCCTGGTACCCGGCTATGAGGCGCCCGTCTACTGCGCCTGGGCCCGCCGCAACCGCTCCGCCATGGTCCGCGTGCCCATGTACAAGCCCGGCAAGGAGAAGGCGACGCGCATCGAGTTCCGCTCGCCCGACCCCACCTGCAACCCCTACCTGGCCTTTGCCCTCATGCTGGGCGCGGGCCTGAAGGGCGTCGAGGGCAAGTACGCCCTGCCCGACCCGGTGGAGCACGACATCTTCGAGATGGACGCCAGGGCGCGCGCCGAGGCCGGGATCACCTCCCTGCCCGGCAGCCTGTGGGAGGCCACCGAGGAGTTCAAGCAGAGCGTGCTGGCCAACGAGGTGCTCGGCGATCACATCTTCGGCAAGGTGATCGCGAACAAGGAAAAGGAGTGGGACATGTTCCGCACCCACGTCACGGACTTCGAGCTCAGCCGGTACCTGCCGATGCTGTAAACGGCGAAAGGGGCAGCCTCCGGGCTGCCCCTTTTCACGCACACTGAAAAATCGGGAACACGAACATCATGCACCTGCTCAAAAAGCGTCCAAGAGCCCTGCTCGTCCTGGAGGACGGGAGTGTCTACCGCGGGGTTGCCTTCGCGCACCGGGGGCAGTCCATGGGCGAGGTCGTCTTCAACACGGGGATGACGGGCTACCAGGAAATCCTCACGGACCCCTCCTACAAGGAACAGATCGTGACGATGACCTACCCCCTCATCGGCAGCTACGGGATCAACCCCGAGGACATGGAGTCGTCCCGAATCCACCTCGAGGGGTTCATCGTCAAGGAGTACCAGCCGCACCCCAGCAACTGGCG
>CAZPCN010000147.1:0-3188 GCA_964585095.1 uncultured Syntrophaceae bacterium
TTCCTTCCCTATACCCTATCCCCGATACCCGATACCCTTCTTCCTCCGCTCTGGACCCTGACAAGTGCAATTGTTTTGAGACACGGAATGTGCTATTGAGCGGCATCGCGTCCGGAAATGCGGACAGCAACACGAGGAGAGCGAATGAACATGGATGATACGGCACAGAGGAAAGTCAAGGTGAACATCCAGAATCTCTACCAGGAAGAGATGTTCACCGACATGCGCACGGCGGCCATCCGCCAGCTGACCCCCGTGAAGCCCAACGGGGAGATCGACAAGACGCGGAAGTCCGTTTTCGTGGGGCAGACCAACATCATGTCCCCCCAGGGGCCGCTGCCGGTTCAGTTTCCCATCGACGCGAAGAACCTCCAGGAGGCCTGCGAGAAATTTCCCGAGGTGATGGATCAATTCCTGGCAAAGCTCGCCGAGGAGATCAAGGAGGCGCAGCGCCAGGAACAGTCGCGCATCATCGTGCCGGAGGGCAACCTCACCGACCCGAAAATCATCTTAAAATAAGGGACTAGGGTTTCGGGTATAGGGTATAGGGGTGGAAGAAGATTGTTTTATGAAAAATCCTGTTCCATCCCGATACCCGAGTCCCGATACCCGATACCCTTCGGGCTGCTAAGACCAAGCAGGTATGATGACATGCTGAACAGAGAAGAGATCATCTCGACGCTGTCCCGCTGGAACGACGCGTGGAATGATCACGACCTCGATCGCGTCATGGAGCTTTTGCACGACGACGTGGAGTTCGAGAACTGGACGGGCGGCCGTGTGAAGGGCAGGGAGGCCCTGCGCCAGGCCTGGGCGCCATGGTTTGCGAATCACGGCGGCTTCCGCTTCACCACGGAGGAGCTCTTTGTCGATGAAAAGGCCGAGAAGGTCCTGTTTCGCTGGTCGCTGGACTGGCCGTCCACCGAGAAAGGCTGCGAGGGAAAACCCGAGCGCAGGCGCGGCGTAGACGTGATGCATTTCTCCGGGGGGAAGATCATCCAGAAGTATACCTACTCCAAGACCACCCTCGAAATCGGCGGCAGGCGCGTGAAGCTCGTCGCCGAAACCCGCTGACGTCTCCCGTTCCCCCTTTCCCGGAACTACCTTCCCTCAGGCCCTCGGCCTGTTGTGCAGGTCGCGCCCCCGCGTGGCTGCAAACAGCAGGACCGTGTTCACCACGATGAGCACCAGCAGGGCGCTCGAGAAGAGGTAGACGGTGCCCAGGGACCACCGCGTCGACACCCACCCGACGAGGTAGACGGCCAGCGCCCCGACGCCGAAGATGAGGATCGCCGCCAGGCCGTACCCCGTGCTTCGCCAGCGGGGCGGGGTGAAGGAGGCGATGAGGCTGTTTTCCACGGGCTGGATGCCCAGGGCAAAGAAGACGTAGGCTGCTGCCGCGGCGACGAGGTATTGCTCCGTCAGGAACGCCATGAGCAGGGCCAGGGGCAGGATGGCCGCGTTGAAAATGATGTAGAGCCGTCTCAGCTCGTGGCGGTCGGCGACCCTGCCGCCCCAGAGCTGTCCGAAAATGCCCGCCACGTAGATGATCGAGGTGAGGGTGGCCGCGGCCATCGTCGACGTGGCCGCGACGATGGGGATGTCGAGCAGGTCATGCAGGGTCCGGGCGAGGAACCCCGCCTTGAATTCGAGGTACGCGGGCAGCGCGACGATGTTGATCCGGTAGACGAGCCCGCCGAGCAGGACGATCCAGAAAAAGAGGATGACGACGCCGGCCGCGAAGGCGTTGTTGTTTCCTCCGCTTGCGGCGGCCGCGTTCTCGTGCGCCACGGGTGTCTCGTCGAGCCGGGTGAAGACCAGGGCGATCCCGCACAGCAGGCTTACGGCCCCCATGACGGCGTACGCGACCTGCCAGCCCGCCAGCCAGTTCATGAGCCCCGCCAGGAAAGGACCCGCGATGAGCCCGACGGTTCCCGCCACGCTGAAAAGACCCAGGCCCGTCCCGCGGTTCTTGACCCCTCTTGAGATGAGACCCATCCCCGCCGGGTGACAGATGCAGGAGAAGGCCCCGATGACGGCGATGGACCCCATGATTCCCGAGGGGGTCGTCGAGAGGGCCGTAAGGAATGAACCGGCGGCAACGCCGAAGAAGCCGATGATCAGGGCGAGCCGGTTGCTCGTGTGGTCGGCGAAGATGCCCCAGGGAAGGGCGCCGAGGCCGAACAGCAGATACATCGGGAACCCCAGGGCAAGAACGTCCTTGAGCTCCATCCCCAGCGACAGCGTCAGCGGGATCGCAAGCGCGGGGAAGGCGATCTCGTAGAAGTGAAAGAGGAAATGAGACGCCACGGGGAAGAGGATAATTTTTTTCTCGTTGTCCATAGTCTCGCTGCAGCCCGGCGAAGGAAAGCCTGACGGAACCATACGGGAGAGGCCCCGAAAAAGCAAGATGCAACAGCATCGAAAGCGCTTCCCACAGGCGGTCCTGTCGTGTATGATCGGCTCGACCGGGTGAAGGACGGCACTCCCATGGACAAGGAACAACGGAAAAGGCGGGTCGCGCTGCTGTCGGTCTTCTCCAACGCGGCGCTCGTCGCCCTGAAGCTTGCCGTGGGCCTCGCCATCGGTGCCGTTTCCGTCCTCTCCGAGGCGATCCATTCCGGCGTCGATCTCGTTGCCTCGGGCATCGCCTGGTATTCCGTCCGCACCTCCGGCATCCCCGCCGACCGGGAACACCCCTACGGACACGGCAAGATCGAAAACGTCTCGGGCACCGTCGAAGCCCTCCTGATTTTCCTGGCCGCCGGGTGGATCGTTTACGAGGCCGTGGGGAAAATCATCCGCCCCGAACCCCTCGAGATGGCCTCCTGGGGTGCGGCCGTGATGCTCCTGTCGGCCGTCGTCAACACCGCCGTCTCGCGGAAGCTCTTCGCGGTCGGCAAGGAAACCGACTCGGTGGCCCTGATCGCCGACGGGTGGCACCTGCGGACCGACGTGTACACCTCGGCGGGTGTCATGGCGGGCCTGGGGGCCATCTGGGCCGCGTCGCACGTCGCTCCGGGGGTGGACCTCAACTGGGTGGACCCCGCGGCGGCTCTCGGGGTGGCCGCGCTGATCGTCAAGGCGGCCTGGGATCTCACAAGGCAGTCGGCGAGGGATTTACTGGACGTGCAGCTGCCGAGCGATGAAATCGCATGGATCGAGGCCCTGATCCTCGAACGCAAACC
>CAZPCN010000148.1:0-3159 GCA_964585095.1 uncultured Syntrophaceae bacterium
CTGCCGATGGGTGAATGGATGATTCGGAGAGACGGACGGTCCGTCGCGGCTGTCCGCCGCAGGGAATTTCATACCAGATTGCGGGGAAAAAGGCGACGGGTGCTTGAGGTCAGGGCGCCCTGTGCCATCGGATCTTGCCCGTCAGCCAGTTCGGGATCCCGATCCGGTTCTTCGCGGCGTCCCAGTAGTAGGCGCTGCCGCGGAAGGGGTCGAAGACCTGCACGACGGGAAACTCGATGACCTTCGTGTTCTGGAGCGGAATGCCGTTGATCACCGCCGTGTTCTTGACGATCTCCCAGCAGGCGGCGGCGTTGACCATGGAGACGAAGATCTTGCCGTTGCGCGGCGCGATCTCGCCGCTCCGGACCTTCCGGAGCGCCTCCGGGGTCAGCCTCTCCGCGCGGCCGGGGAACATGTAGATCCGCATGAAGGCGGGCAGGATGGCCCTGTAGTCGATGTCGCGGGCGTCGATGCCCTCCGTCCCGAAGCCGCCCACGCTCTCCAGGGAGACCGTCCCCTGGTGGGTGAGGGTGCTCACGGCCCAGCAGTTCGACGTGCCCGGGCCCACGACCATGCGCTTGCGCAGGCGGTGGCACACGCGGGGGATCAGGAAATTGGGCTCGATGTCCGTCATCCCCAGGGCCACGATGTCGACCCCGTCGATGACCTCGGCTAGCCAGGCCTCGTCGTTCCGGGTGACCTTGCGGCAGTGGGCGGTCACCTCGCAGTCCGGGTTCACCGCCTGCAAATACTCCTTCCAGGCCCCGGTCTTCGTCTTCCCCACGGCATCCGGCAGGAACGGCAGGCGGTTGAGATTGGTGGGGTCGACGACGTCGAAGTCGATGACGACGAAGCGCTGGAACCCCGTGCGCACCAGGAAGTCGAGGACGACGCCGTTGCCCCCGGCGCCCGCCACGAGCACGCGGGTGCGGCCGATGGCCTCGGTCAGCTCATCGGTGAAGTTCACGATCCCCTTCTGCCGGTCGACAAGTTGCTCCCACATGGTTCTGTGTGCTTTCCGGGATTCTGACTCCCTCTTCCTTTTTGCCGCTCTTCCTAACTTCCTACCTTCCTACCTTCGTGCACAACAGCCGGCCGGCATGGATCATGCGGTACCGTCCCGCAAGAAACCTTGCAATCAAGTCTCCGAAGCGCCCGCCTTGCGGTATTCCGCCTCGAGGAGGGCGATGACGTCATGGCCGGCCCGGGCGAGGATGTTCGTCCGCTTCGCGCCGAAGTAGTAGAGTTCCTCCGTCGACATGGGCCGCCGGCCGCCGCGCAGCCACCCGGCAATGGCCGGCTCGTCCTCGTTCTGGAAGAACCAGCGGTAGAGGTTGCGCCGGCCCGAAACCCTCTCGTAGCGATCCCGGTAGCGCTCCCGCATCGTCTCGAGGTTGAGCCGCGCGTACGTGACCTTCTGGCCCGTCTTGGGGCTCACGCGGGGCTCCGGGGAGACCTCGTCGAACAGCAGGAAGCGCGAGTAGAAGTCCCCGTGATGGGCCATGACCGAGGCGATGAGGTCTGTGCTCCCCAGGACGTGCAGGCCCGCCAGGTGGGCCAGCCGGTAGAGGTGCATGGCCGGCTCGGGCGGGACGCCCCCGGGCTCCTCCGCCACCACGAGGGACGCGATCTCGCCGACGCGGCGGCCGGCCTTCCGGAGGCCGGCCAGCGGCTCCGGGAAAATGCGGTCCGTCGGGAGCCCGAGCGGAGAGTCGGGCATCACCGTCACCGAGCCCGCGTCCCTGCCCTCCCTCTCGGCCAGGAAGATCATCGTGCCGGGGTGCAGGTGGTGGATCGTGCACCACAGGCCGCTCTCGCGGCCGTAGCGCAATTCGTAGCCTTCCTTCCGATAGACGTCGTAGACGAGCCGGAAGGCCCTCTCCCGGAGCTCCCTCGTGTCGGCAAGGAGGACCCTCCACTCCTTCTCGGGGCCGAACCGGTATTCGTATCGGTCGTTCAGGTTGCTTCTCCTCGCATGCGTGACGCTCCTCACCCCCCGGAAACGAACGGGGCCTGTCGAGGCACTAGGGTATGGCAAAGGGGTCTCCCCTGTCAAGCGCGGGCCGAATGAACGACCCCGCGGCAAGCCACGGGGTGTCGAAACATGTCATGCCCGTGCAAACGGGCATCCATATGGATTCCCTCTTTCGAGAGAATGACAACAATCGAAGCAAGCTTCGGGGAATTTACCCGGAGCGATCCCAAAGGCGATGGTCGAGACGTTCGGGGCGGCCCCGCGCCGATCCGCTGTATCCAAGATCGCGTTTTTCATGTACCATGTGACGGCCCATCAACGACCGCATCCCGCGAAAGGAACCGATCATGGAACTGCAGGCCGCCATCCGGGGAAGACGAAGCATCCGGAAGTTCAGGACCGACCCGGTCCCGAGGGCCGTCCTCGAGGAGCTGCTCGAGACCGCCCGCTGGGCCCCCTCGTGGGGCAACACGCAGCCCTGGGAGATCCACGTGATCACGGGGGAGCCCCTGGAGGCCTTCCGCCGGGCCAACGTGGACGGCATGGCCGCCGCCGAGCCGCTACGCACGGACGTCCCCATGCCGGAGACCTGGCCGGAGAAGCTCAAGGCGCGGTACATGGGGGTCGGTAAGTCCGTCGTCACCTCCCTGGGGCTCACCCGCGAGGACAGGGAGGGACGCCGCCGCCACCAGCTGAACATGGGGGCCCTCTTCGGAGCGCCCTGCCTTCTCGTCGTGACCGTGCCCCGGGACGTTCTCGTCGAGTACGCCATGCTGGACGTCGGCCTCTTCCTGCAGACCCTCGCGCTGGCCGCGCACGACCGCGGGCTGGGGACCTGCATCATGGCCAGCTCCGTCCACTACGCCGATTGCCTGCGCAGGCACGGTAACATCCCCGAGGCGCGGCGGGTCATCATGGGCGCCGCTCTCGGGTACCCGGAGACCGATGCGCCCGTCAACGGCTTCGAGCGCCAGAGGGCCGGCGTGGCGGATCTCGTGACCTGGGTCGGCTGAGGGGGCCCGGGGGATGGGGGAGAAGCGCATCGACCGGACGGGTTACCTGCTTGCCGCCCTGGCGGCCCTGTTCTGGGCCGCGTCGGGCACGGCGGCCAAGTACCTGTTCCTGAACGGTGTCACCGCCTTCGAACTGGTGCAGATGCGCACCACGCTGGCCGCGGGGATCAT
>CAZPCN010000149.1:0-3138 GCA_964585095.1 uncultured Syntrophaceae bacterium
GTAGTGGGCCCCTTTCGCCGTCGTGGCGAAGTAGACCCACTCCGCCCCCGATGCGCTGCCCGCGATCCCGGCGAGCAGGACAACGGAAAGAACGGCGGCGGCGATGAACGATCGTTTACCCCTCATGATGTTCTCCTTTCCTTCCTGCGGGAAGGCCGTGTTTCCCGGGGGCTGTCCGGATCCGGCAATGGTGCCGTACCGTCGCCGGCGGGTAAGAGACCGGAAAAACCATAGTCAATGGAGGGGAAAATTGCAAATCTTCATTGGAATGCGGATGGCGGACCGCAGGCCTTGCCCGTCATGGTTTCGTTTTGTGCTTGAAAACATGGCCGCAATTTTCTATCTACAAGGCCTGCCCGCCAGGGACGTCGCACATCGGAAAAGAGGATGGCATGGAACTCCTGCTCATCGTGTTGCTCTGCATCGCTCTTGCCTGGACAGCCCATTCGGCCCGGACCTGCAAAAAGGACGAACGGATGCTGCGCCGGATCATCCAGGCAACCCCGATCCCCGTTTTCGTGATCGGGAAGGATCACCGCGTCATCTGCTGGAATCAGGCCATGGAGAGAATCGGCAACATCAAGGCGCAGGACGTGATCGGGACCGACGGGCACTGGCGGGCCTTCTACCCGTCGAAGCGGCCCTGTGTCGCGGACCTGATCGTGGACGGCGCGGTGGACCAGGCCCCCCAGTGGTATTCGGGCGAGCCGGGCAAGTTCAAGATGGTCGCCGGGACCCTGGAGGCCGTGTTCATCAATTCCCGGCGCGGCCAGTGGTTTCGCTGCACCGCCGCCGCCATCCGGGGGGAGCGGGGCGAGATCATCGGGGCCATCGAGACGACGGAGGACGTGACGGAGGAGAAACTGGCCGACGAGGAGCTGATGCGGATGAAAAAACACGAATCGCTCGGCGCCTTTGCGGGCGGCGTCGCAGAGGACTTCGACAGCCTCATGTCCGCCGTGCTGCGCAATATCTTCCTGGCCAAGCTGACGGCCGCAGACGAGGACAAGCTGGTGGAGGAGGGTCTTGCCACGGCGGAAAAGGCCGGCCTGCAGGCGAAGCAGCTGGCCCACCAGCTGATCACCTTCGCGAAGGGCGGCTACGCGATGCGGAAAACGGAATCCCTCATCCCGCTGCTGCGCGAAACGGTGCAGACCGCCGGAAGCCCGCCCGGCATCCGCTGGAATCTCTCCGTTCCCGACGACCTCTGGCCCGTCGAGATGGACTCCCGGCAGATCCGGCAGGTGCTGGAGAACCTCATCCGCAACGGGCTGGAAGCCATGCCCGGAGGCGGCTCGCTGGATGTCGCCGCGGAATGCATCACGATCGGCGAGAGGAACATCTACAACCTGGGGCAGGGGCCCTACGTTACCGTGTCGATCCGGGACAGCGGGGCCGGCTTCCGCCGGGAGGATCTCTCGAAGATCTTCGACCCCTACTTCACGGCGACGGGCGGCAGGAAGGGCGCGGGGCTGGGCCTCTCGATCTGCTACGCGATCCTGAAGCATCACGACGGGACGATCGCCGTGGAGTCCGAACCGGGGGAGGGAACGACCTTCCGGCTGTTCCTGCCCGCTGCGCCCGCCGGTTCGCGCGACACGGGCAGGGCCGAGAATGGGGCCGGTTCGGCGCAGCAGAGGCCCCCGGCAGGCGGCAACTGAAAAGGGGCCGGGAATGCTCCCGGCCCCCGATGGAATCACGGCGGGCAATCCGATGCGGTGACGAATCGCAGGGCTCGACTTCGTTCTTTATCTCTCCCCCGGAGGGGAGGGGGACAGCCGTTTCGGCTCGACGAAGGGGGCCGTCAAGAATCGATCGGTCGGCTCCCTCGAGGCGCGGGGTTTCGGCACTCTTGCGCGATCCCGCGGCTTCGATAGCCCCACGGCGATCTTGACGGCGGCAACGGGCAGAAGGACGACGGCGGCAGCCGCAATGGCCGCCGCACAGACGGCCCCGGTGAGAATCTTTTTCATCGCTCACCCCCTCCTCGTTCATGCCTGTCCATGGACGGTTTCAGGGTTGCCCCGCCATGGATTTTTCAGGACCGATACCACTGCTCGATCTCGTCAAAAATCGCCGAGACTCTCCGGGCATGCTCCATGAATTCATCGTAATGCTCGGGGAGCGGGATCCGCGTGTCGATGAGGATACCGTAGTTTCCGTGCTGCAGGGCGTGCCAATCCCCTCGGTCCTTGAGATCTTTGCAGTATTCCTCGATCTCGGCGGATCGAATCAGGGCGACGAAGAACCCCTTGCGCAGCAGCGTGGCCGCGAGTTCGTGCTTGCCGCAACGATCCAGGGTGACCAATACGGAATTCACCGTTTTCTTTACGTGCAGGTCTGCATTCGTGCTCATGGTTCCAATGCAGGGCGACCTGTATTTTCGTCCGGTTGGATAATCTGTGCCGCCCCGCCTATCTAATCTTGCCATTCCGATCGTTTCTGTCAAGGCCGGCCGGCCCGACCCCCTGCACCTGACCCTATGCACGGCCGGACATTCCTTACCGTTCCGGATTCGCGCCTTCGGGAGACATTGCCCCGTCGCATCAACAGGTCGGCGGCACAGTGCGGATCGAGAGCAATTCTATGCTTTCCGGGCTGACAAAACTGCAAATGTGTGGAACGTCCCCCAAAGAACTACCTGCATTCAAGCATTTACATCGGCTATGCCGACCCCTGTCAATCCGGGTATATAAGGGAAGAGGGCTCCAAGTTTGTCCTGGCTTTTCTCTGACCATACCCCTCTTGACAGGCTTTGTATATTTTCAAAATAGAAAATAGGGGGTGCTTCCCATGAAAATGAAACATGAGAGAAAGACCCTTAAAAGGGAGCGTCAGATACAGACAAGGAGCGAACAGAAGAAGGAGAAGATCCTCAGGGAAACAAAGCAGGATAGCGGTGAATACTTCTTCATTTACCGAGGGTTCGTTTGCGGCATCTGAGGAAGAAAACAGAATAGCGGATGTGACTGGGCGGAGTCGATTGGCTCCGCCTTTGTTGTATTTAACCCCATAAAACCGCTTGGGTAGCAATAGGGTAGCAACATCAATCAAAAGGGGCCAGGCTGTTAGTAGCCTGACCCCCTGAATTCATGGCGGGCGATCTGGGGCTCGAACCCAGGACCTTTGGTTCCGGAG
>CAZPCN010000150.1:0-3118 GCA_964585095.1 uncultured Syntrophaceae bacterium
GTCCGGCCCTGCAGAAGGCAGAGCCGCGGGGACGGGTTTCGAGGCGGGGACTCCTTCCGGGGTCAGTCCTCCTGCAGGATCTTGACCTTGGCCACGATGGAGGTGTCGATCTTCTTGCTGATTTCTGCGTACTGCCACTCCATGTCTTCCACGTAGCAGCGGATGTTGCTGTGGCCGGGGATGCTCAGGCAGATCCGGTCGCCGTTGCGGGGCAGAACGGAGGTGGGGATCTCGCAGTTGTAGAGGAAGTTCTTGTTCGTGCCCGAGAAGATCACGTTGACCCTGTCGTTCATGTTCGCTCCTTGTGCCGTCTCCCTGCGCGGTGCAGGCTGGCGAGGCCCTCTTTTCCGCCGGAGGGGGACCCGGTGGGAAACGCGGCCGGTCTCTAGAGTGTATTATCGGCAATCGGTCCAATATCATTAAGGTATTTTTAGCCATCGGGGTCGGGGTCATCAATCCGGGAAGGAGGGGATTGAAATGGAGCCGAAGGGCAAGTGAGCCGTTGTCCCGGGCGGGGCGATGGGGATCGGCCTGGCCGCCTCTAAAATCTCCATCCACCCGAGCTACATCGCCAGGGGCATGTTCGAAGGCTCAAAACTCGGATACCCGGGAAGCCCGATCGCGCCTCTGCTGAAGGATCACGACGTGATCGTCGAGGCGATCGTGGAGTCGGCCCTGAAACGAGGCAAGTATTCCCCGAAACGCCCCTGGACGGTCAACCTGATCTCGCGATTGAGGCTCATGCCCGATTCCCCGTTCCAGGAGTTCGTGGTCATCATGGGGGTCACGGGGAGCATGAAGTGCTGGGTGGGAAGGGGGAAAGAAAGAAGTTAAGAAGACAGGAAGTTAGGAAGAACGGACGAGACAAGAAAATGAAGAGAAACTCATGTTATGGCTGCATCTACCGATAGAAAAGGAGGGTGGTACGGTTCTTGAATTCTCTCATGGAGCGTGAAGGACCGGGAAAGATTCCGCTTTCTCCAAGGCCTCAATTTTGATAGAAGAAACGACAGAATAGACGCTGTTGTCCCCTCGGTGCCGCAAATGCATCCTTCCATGAAACCCGTTCTGGCTTCCATCGTGCTCGGGATCTTGACGCTTGGCGTCCTCGTCCCGGTTGCGCCGGCCCTTGCCGACATCTACCGCTACACCGACGAGAACGGGGTCATGCACATCACCAACCTGCCCACCAGCCCCGACTACAAGCTCTGGATCAAGGAGCGGCGGGTCATCATCAAGGCCGGCATCGATATGACGAAGTACGGGCCCCTGATCCAGAAGGCCTCGGACAAGTACAAGGTCGACTACTCCCTCGTGAAGGCCGTCATCAAGGCCGAGTCCAATTTCAACCACAAGGCCGTCTCGCCCAAGGGTGCCCAGGGCCTCATGCAGCTCATGCCCAAGACCGCCTCGACCCTGCAGGTGAAGGACAGCTTCGAGCCCGAGTCCAACATCGAGGGCGGCGTCAAGTACCTGCGCTATCTCATGAACGTCTACAACGGCCACCTGCAGCTGGCCCTGGCCGCCTACAACGCAGGCGAAAAGGCCGTGGCGAAGTACGGCGGCATTCCCCCCTACGCGGAGACGCAGGGTTACGTCAAGCGCGTCATGTCCCTCTACAAGCAGTACAGCACGGAGCCGAAGGAGGGCCGGACGGCGGTCGTCTCGATGAGGCCAGAGGTCGTCTCCGATTAGGGCATCGGGCATTGGAGAGAAAAATAAGGATCGGAGAGCAGCGCTCCCGATCCTTTTGCATTTCGTCCTCACGGTTTTTCTTTCAGCGTCACCACACCTTTTTGGCCTCTTCGGCCATCCCGTATTCTTCGAGTTTTTCCTTTGTCGGGATGCCCTTGACCGGATCGAATCCCGCCAGCTCGTAGAATCGCGATTTCATCCCCTCGAAGTTCATCTCGATTCCCTCCGGCTCTCCGTCCCTGGCCGGCTCCAGCATCCGCGGCGTGAGGCAGTCATCTTCCGCCGTGAGCCCGCACCGGTAATTGATGAGCCGCTTCAGGTAAAAGACCCGGCGGCCGGCCTTCATCATTTCCTCGATATCCCAACCGTAACCCGCTACGTCGTTGAAGAGATTCAGCCAGTCCGGGATGGTCAGGGTGTCGGCGAAGGCGCACCAGCAGGCACTGTTCTCCAGGGCGCCGAAGGTGATGGAGACGACGGCCGCTTCCGGCTTGTTCTCGTCGCTCCGGGGCTCGTTTCCCGTGATGTAATCGAACCCGATCTCCGGATAGTATCGCGCACCCATCTCGACGAACAGCATGGGGTCCGCCACGTGGCAGGCCCCCCTGGCGCTCATCGCGTAGGTCAGGGCCATGCCGTGCCCGCCTCCCCGCGGGTCATGCATGGGCGCTTCCAGTCCCTTGCTGTGGACCGTGTATTCCAGGCCTTTCCCGATCTTTTTTGAGGCTGCCACACTGCCCTCGGCCAGGAGCTGCCCCAGCTTGCCTTCCCTGCCTGCAATCCTGGGCAGAACCACGTCAATCACCGTCTCCATGTCTCCCCAGTTCAGGGGAATGCCGTCCGTGTCGGCAAGCGTCAGGTCTCCCTTCTCGAAGGCTTCCATCGCCCAGGCGAGGGTGCCCCCGGCGGAGATGGTGTCCAGGCCGAGTTCATTGCAGACACGGCCCGCCTTGCACGCGGCCGCCAGGTCGATGGAGCCGATGAGGGTTCCGAAGGAGACGATGGTCTCGTATTCCGGTCCCGGTCCTTCCGGCACGGCGAAAGGCCCCTCCTTGACCTCAACGACCCGTTTGCAGGCGATGCCGCAGAAGGCGCAGGCGGTGCGCTTCGTCAGGTACATCTCGCTCAGGGTGCTTCCCGCCAGGGCGTCCGCCGACTCCTCCCAGAAGTTGGATTGCCAGTTCTTCACCGGGACATCCCCGCTGTATACCCCGCCGGTCAGGTTCGCGGCCGTCCCGTCCTCGTGCATGACCGCTGCCGGCAGGGCCTCCACGAGCCGCTTGTTGAGTTCTTTCCGGAAGGCTTCGTATCCGGCCTTGTTCGCCACCGCCATGTCCTTTTTTGAGGCCTTGACGACGATGGCCTTGAGATTCTTCGATCCCATGATGGCGCCGAAACCGGCACGGCCCGTCGCGTGATGGCC
>CAZPCN010000151.1:0-3085 GCA_964585095.1 uncultured Syntrophaceae bacterium
GATCGCCTATTCCGGAGACGGGTGCCACTACGGGGAAGGCGGCAACCATTTCATTCAGACCATCCGCAGGCGGCTCGACATCACGATTCTCGTGTCGGACAATCAGGTCTACGCCCTGACCAAGGGCCAGACATCACCGACCACCGATCCCGGCACCGTGAATTCCCTTGATCCGGAGGGGAACCGGAACCTGCCCCTCAATCCGGTGCTCCTGGCCCTCTCGATGGGGGCGCCGTTCGTGGCCCGGGGATATGCCGGCGACAAGAGCCACCTGAAGGACCTGATCCGCGAGGCGATCCTCTTCCGGGGGACATCCGTCGTGGACATTCTCCAGCCCTGCGTCAGCTTCAACAGGACCAACACCTACGAGTGGTGCGGCGAGCGGGTCTATCGGCTGAGGAAGCCGAGGACAGACCTGTTCCAGGCCATGAAGACCGCCGCCGTGTGGGGCGACCGGATCCCCATCGGCATCCTGTACCGCAACGAAGAGACGGAATGCCGGACGGGAAAGACCCTTTACGGAGAGAGGATCACCGACGAGGACATCCGCAACCAGCTGGGGCTGCCCTGCGTGATGATGCGGTGACAGAGGGGCTTCGGGGTCCATGAAAGCCGCCGGTTCCCTCCGGCGGAAAGGGACGGGCAGATTCCGCGGAGAACAACCATTCTCGAGCGAAAGGAGGACGCAGATGAAGATCCTGGTCGTGTATTATTCATCGTACGGGCACATCCACCGAATGGCCGAAGCCGTCGTGGAAGGCGCGAAGGGCGTAAGCGGGGCGGATGTCGAGCTGCTCCGCGTACCAGAGACGCTCCCGGAAGAAATCCTGCGGAAAATGGGCGCTTTCGAGGCCCAGCAGAAGCAGGAGCACATTCCCGTCTGCACCGTGGAGGACCTGCCGCGGGCGGCCGCCGTCATCTTCGGCGCCCCGACCCGATACGGGACTGTCTGCGGCCAGATGAGGCAGTTTCTCGACGGGACGGGAAGACTCTGGTCGAAGGGGTCGCTGGTGGGAAAGGTCGGGAGCGTGTTCACAAGCAGCGCCACCCAGCACGGCGGCCAGGAAGCGACGATTCTGGGTCTCCACACGACACTTCTCCACCTGGGCATGATCGTTGTCGGCCTTCCTTACTCGTTCACGGGCCAGACGCGGATGGACGAGATCACCGGCTGCTCGCCCTATGGCGCTTCGACCATTGCCGGAGGGAAGGGTGAGCGGCTGCCGTCGGAGAACGAACTGGACGGTGCCCGATACCAGGGAAGGCATGTAGCCGAGATCGCTGCGAAACTTGCCGGGTGAAGCCGTGCGGTCCGGTCGTTGACGTTACCGTTTCCGGGCATACGTCCGCTTTGATGACGGAAAGAAAGGAGAAGAACCATGTTTGCGCCCAAGAACATTTTAGTGCCGACAGATTTCTCAGAGCATGCCGACAAGGCCCTCAGGGAGGCGGTGGCGATCGCGGAGCAGCACAAGTCAAAGATCTTTCTTCTTCATGTGTATGACGAGGGGCTGCAGCAGTGTGCGGTCGACTACTGTCTTCCGTTCGAGCAGGTCGCTTTCCTTGAGAATGCGGCCATCAAGACTTCGAAAGAGCGTCTGGACGAAGAAGTGAAGGCAATCGCTTCCGGCGGGAAGGTCCAGATCGCTTACGACATCAAAAAAGGGCTGCCGGTCGAGACAATCCTCAAGGAGCAGAAGGACCTGGGGATCGATCTGATCGTGATGGGCTCCCACGGCAGGACGGGTCTCCTGAAGAGCCTCATCGGGAGCGTGGCGGAGCGGGTCGTCCGAAACGCAGGGTGCGAGGTGCTCGTGGTCCGGTGAGCGGGACCATGGCGGCCGGGCACTACCGATTCGAGAGGAGGAAAGACATGAGAGGAGAGGAGATCCTGTTTTTCGATATGACCGAGGCAGCCGTCGGGCCCTCCTCACGCAGCCGGCGCGATTTCCTGCGCGGCTCCGCTGCCGTCGCGCTGATGGCGCTACTCGGCGGCTTCGCGGGGAAGGCACGGGCCTCCGAGACCGTCCGGCTGCCACCCCTGCCCTTCTCCGTCAAGGCTCTCGAGCCCTACGTTTCAGCGAGAACCCTCGAGTTCCATCACGGGAAGCATCACAAGGCGTACGTCGACAACGTCAACCGCATGATCGCCGGCACGGAGTTCGCCGGCAGGCCCCTCGAAGAGATCGTCAAGGCTTCCGCCGGACAGTCGGAGACGGCGTCCCTGTTCAACAATGCCGCTCAGGCCTGGAACCACGATCTCTACTGGCGCAGCCTGACTCCCGGAGGAGGGGGCGTGCCGCCGGCCCCGCTGCTGCGGCGGATCGAGTCTTCCTTCGACAGCCTGGAGGGGTTCAGGAAGGCCTGGACGGAGGCAGCGCTGGGACAGTTCGGGAGCGGCTGGGCCTGGTTGGCCTTGGACGGCGGCCGGCTGCGGGTCATGAAGACGGCCAATGCGGACACGCCCCTGACCATGGGCATGACGCCGCTCCTGGTCATCGACGTCTGGGAGCACTCCTATTATCTGGACTACCAGAACCGGCGCGCCGAATACGTCCGGGCCGTCCTCGACCACCTGGTCAACTGGCCGTTTGCGTCCCAGTGCCTCGGTGCATGAGGGAGGGCCGGGCCCGGAAGGTCCGCGTGGCGGCCGCGTGCTCAGCGGACGTCGCATTCACGCTGGCCGACGGGAGCGAAGAGGTGGAGCGCGTCGTCAAGATCGAGGACGACCATGTGACGGTCGACGGAAACCATCCGCTGTCGGGCCGCAGCCTCATCTTCGAGATTCGCGTCGTCGACATCGGATGGAACCGGGCGGAGTGCCCTGCCTGCGGGCGCTCCGCCTCCCGTGGCAGTCCCATTTCCTTCCCCCTTCCTCCCGCAATCCCTGAGAGGGAAATCAGAACAATCGGCCGTCCTTCCGGGCATTCCCCCGATGGACGCAAGGGTGCCTCTGTGGGACCTTGTCCCTGCAGCGTAACGGTCTTTCCTCACACTCGGGATGACGCCTCATGGACCCCGAAAATCAGACGCAGGAAAAGAAAATACACGAACTGCTCAAGCAGATGGACGGTCTGCGGGCACG
>CAZPCN010000152.1:0-3029 GCA_964585095.1 uncultured Syntrophaceae bacterium
TACCGACGGGCCACGGCCTGAACTCGAACTGCTGCAGGGGCTGGAACTGCTGGAACCCGACGACGAAGTGGTACATATTCGAAACGAGGCCCGTGGGAACGTACGCCCCGGAATACTGCAACATCCCGTCGAATCTTTTCAACGGACCGAACGGCTATGTCTGCAGGGCCGCTCGGGAACTGGCGCTCCAGCACGCGCAGGAACTCAAGGACAAGGGCATCAGGATCTACACCATCGGCCTGGGATCGAGCAGTCAGATCGATGCGGCCTATCTCCGGAGCCTTTCCAGCGGCGACGGCTTTGCCTACATTGCGCCGACGTCCGCCGACCTGGAGGCCATTTTCAACCGGATCGCAAGGGACATCAAACTCAGGCTTGTGTACTAGCGGGTAAATATTCTGAATAACCCGAGGTGAAGGGAATGCCGAACCGGAACAAGACGGTCAAACTGGAAATCAAGAGCGACAAGGTCCGCAATCAGATTGCAGCCGTGATCTCCTCCATGGAGGGGTTTCTCGTGCAGCGCAACGACGACCCGCTGCCGCCGGACATCCTGATCCTGGAAATGGGCGACGAGCCCGCGAGGGACTTCGAATACCTGGGACGGACGAAGGCAGCCGGCGGCGCTCGTGAATTCTTCCTGACGTCGAAGACCGCAAGTCCCGACGTGCTGATCCAGGCCCTGCGGCTGGGCGTGAAGGAATTTTTCCCTCAGCCCGTCAACGAGGCCGACGTGCGCGCGGCCCTGTCGAGGGTGCGCGACAGAGAGGTCCTTCCTGCTGCCTCGGTCTCCGGTCCCCAGCGGAAGGGTCAGATCATCAACGTCTTCGGCGGCAAGGGCGGCGTCGGGACGACGACGATCGCCGTGAACCTCGCAGACAGCATGGCGCGGATCGAACCCCAGCCTGCAGTCGCCCTCATCGACATGAACCGCCTCTTCGGCGAGATCCCGCTCTTTCTCGGCATGGACCACGTCTTCAACTGGGTGGACGTGTCGAAGAACATCGCCCGCCTCGATGCCACGTACCTGTCCAGCATCCTCTACCGACACCGTTCGGGGCTCCGGGTGCTGCCCTCGCCGGACAGGGTGGACGACACATTCATGGTGACGCCCCAGATCATCGAGACGCTGCTGCGATTCATGCGCACCATGTTCGACTTCATCGTCATCGACAGCGGCCAGTCCGTCGACGACATCTCGAAGATGATCCTGCGGCTCTCCGACAAGGTCCTGCTCGTTTCGGTGTTGAGCCTCCCCTGCCTCATCAACGTCAAGAAGATCCTCAACACGTTCCGCAACATGGGCTATCCCCCGGAGCCCAACGTGGAGCTGGTTGTCAACCGCTTCGAGCGCAGGTCCATCATCAGCCTCAAGGAGGCCGAGGAGAGCATGGGCAAGAAGGCCTTCTGGATCGTGCCCAACGACTTTCAGCTTTCGATGAACGCCGTCAACCAGGGCAAGCCCCTCTCCCTGGTCGACGGGAACGCCGAGATCACGAAGGCGATCCGGGACATGGCGGCCGCAGTGGCCGGCAGGCGTCAGGGGGATGTGAAGGAAAAAGAAAAACGCGCGTTCCTGGGAATGAAACTGTAACGAACAGGAGAAAAGAGGACTGAAAGATGGCCGTTCCGAAAGAAAAACCCATGGTGTTCCTCGTCACCGACGAGTACAACGAGCTGAAAAGCAAGGTCCACGACCGCCTGGTGGACATGCTGGACCTCTCCCTCATCGACTCGCTGGACCGGCACCTGCTCAAGCAGGAGATCCGGCGGCTCACGGACCGCATCCTGGCGGAGGAGCTGGCCACGACGCCGATGAACTACGAGGAGCGGGAGCAGTTCCACGAGGAGATCTTCAACGAGGTCCTGGGACTGGGGCCCATCGAGCCCTTCATGCACGACCCGACGGTGTCGGACATCCTGGTCAACTCCTACAGGCACGTCTACGTGGAGCGATACGGGAAGATCCAGCTCACGGGGACGCGCTTCAAGGACGACATCCACCTCAAGAAGATCATCGACCGCATCGTCTCGGCCGTGGGGCGCCGAATCGACGAGTCCTCGCCCATGGTCGATGCCCGGCTGCCCGACGGCTCGCGAGTCAACGCCGTCGTGCCCCCCGTCTCGGTGGACGGTCCGGCGCTTTCCATCCGGCGCTTCGCCGTGGACCCGCTGGAACTCGACGACCTGCTCACCCTCAAGACCCTCATTCCCGAGATCGGCGAGCTTGTTAAGGGCATTGTCAAGGCCAGGCTCAACGTCTTGATTTCCGGTGGAACGGGCAGCGGCAAGACAACGCTGCTGAATGTCCTCTCCCGGTTCATCCCGGCCAACGAGCGGATCGTCACGATCGAGGACTCGGCGGAGCTGCAGATGAAGCAGGAGCACGTCGTCCGCCTCGAGACGCGGCCCCCCAACATCGAGAGCAAGGGCGAGATCACCCAGCGCGACCTCGTCCGCAACAGCCTGCGCATGCGGCCCGACAGGATCATCGTGGGCGAGGTGCGCGGGGCCGAGGTTCTCGACATGCTGCAGGCCATGAACACGGGCCACGACGGCTCGCTCACGACGATCCACGCCAACTCGCCCCGGGACGCCCTGCTGCGGCTCGAGACGCTCGTCGCCATGACGGGGCTCAACATCCCCAACGAGGCCGTCCGGCGCTACATCAGCTCGGCCATCCACGTCATCGTCCACATCTCGCGGCTCGTGGACGGCAGCCGGAAGATCGTGAGCTTCCAGGAGATCACGGGCATGGAGGGAAACACGGTGACGATGCAGGAGATCGTCGCCTTCGAGCAGACCGGACTGGACGAAAACGGCCGCGTCAAGGGGAAGTTCGTCATGCGGGGCTTCCTGCCGAAGTTCATGGAACGGTTTGCCGCCCTGGGAGTGCCGATCCCGTACAACATCTTCGACGCCAACAAGTCCTTTGAAATCTGACCCTAGAGGAACCTGCTTATGGATATCATCCTCTTTGTCGGCATCTTCATCGTCGTCCTGGTCACGCTCCAGGCCCTGTTTCTGCT
>CAZPCN010000153.1:0-3008 GCA_964585095.1 uncultured Syntrophaceae bacterium
GGGCACAGCGTGATGCTCGCCGCCGCGGACACCTTCCGGGCCGCCGCCATCGAGCAGCTCGAGGTCTGGGGCGAGCGGGTGGGCATTCCCGTCATCAAGCAGAAGATGGGGTCCGACCCCTCGGCCGTCGTCTTCGACGCGCTGCAGGCCGCCAGGGCCCGGGGGGTGAACACCCTCATCATCGACACGGCGGGGCGGCTCCACACGAAGGTCAACCTCATGGAGGAGCTCAAGAAGGTCAAGCGCATCATGGGGAGGGAGTTTCCCGGGTCGCCCCACGAGGTGCTCCTCGTGCTCGATGCCACGACGGGCCAGAACGCGGTCAGCCAGGCGAAGATGTTCAACGATGCGATCGGGGTGACGGGCCTCGTCCTCACGAAGCTCGACGGCACGGCCAAGGGCGGCATCATCATCCGCCTCGCCCGGGAGTTCGACATCCCCATCCGCTACATCGGCATCGGCGAGAAAATGGACGACCTGCGGCCCTTCAACAGCGCGGAGTTCGTCGACGCCCTGATGGGGTAGAAGGCCGCAAAGGGAAGCATGGGACGCATTTTTGCCATCGGCGACATCCACGGCTGTCTGGACAAGCTCCGGATGCTCCTTGCGGTCATCGACGTCGACTGGTCCGCGGACACCGTCGTCTTCATGGGCGACTACATCGACCGCGGCCCGGCGTCGAAGGAGGTGGTCGACGCAGTCCTGGAGCTGCGCGGGAAACACGAGCGCGTCATCTGCCTGATGGGCAACCACGAGCGGATGTTCTTGAACTGGCTCGACGGCCGGGAGGAGGGGCTCTTCCTGGCAAACGGAGGCCGCAGCACCCTGCGCTCCTACGGCATTGCGCCCGATGCCACCGGCCGGGAGGCGAAGGTTCCCCCCGACCATCTGGCCTTCTTCCGCTCCCTGCTGCCGTTTTACGAGACGGAGACGCACCTGTTCGTCCACGCCGGCGTGCGGCCCGGCATCCCCATGGAGATCCAGGACCCCCATGACATGATCTGGATCCGCCACGAGTTCTTCCTGGCCGACCACGGGCTGAAAAAAACCGTCGTCTTCGGGCACACGCCCTTCACGGGCGAGCCCTTCGTGGGAGAGAAGATGATCGGCATCGACACGGGCGCAGTCTACGGCGGGACGCTGACGTGCCTGGAGCTGCCGGCGATGAAGTTCCACCAAGTCTGATGGCTGGTGACCGGGCGGGAAGTATCCTTCCGGCCCGAGAAGGTAAGAAGGTGAGAGGGTAAGAACGTTGGATGGCTCGGCGGCCAAAGTCATGCTCCCTGCTTCTCCAACCTTCTCACCTTCATACCCTCTTACCCTCTGCATGAACAGGCGCCTTGCATCCGGGCCTTTTTGACCCGCCCTAAAGAGAACGATCAGGTATCACAGTGCCATGAAGATCCTCGAGTGCGTCCCCAACTTCAGCGAGGGGCAGAACAGGCGGACGATCGACGCCATCGCCGACGCCCTGCTGCGGGTCGGCGGGGTGCGGCTCCTCGATATCTGCACCGATGCCGACCACAACCGGACGGTCTTCACCTTCATCGGACCCCCCGACGACATCGAGAAAGGTGCGGCGGCGGCCTGCGACAGGGCGCTGGCGCTCATCGACATGCGCGCCCAGAGGGGCGTGCACCCGCGGATCGGCGCCGTCGACGTCGTCCCCTTCATCCCGCTCAAAAACGCCGTCATGGCCGACGCCGTCGAGGCGGCCCGCCGTTTCGGCAGGGCCTTCGCGAAGCGCAACGGCCTTCCCGTCTACTTTTACGGCGAGGCGGCCCTCGTCGAGGAGCGCCGCGAGCTGCCCCACATCCGCAGGGGGGGCTACGAGGCGCTGGAGAAGCGCATGAAGGAGCCGCGGTGGGTCCCCGATGCGGGCCCCGCCGTCCTCAACGCGCGCAGCGGGGCCACGGCCGTGGGGGCACGGGATTTCCTGGTTGCCTACAACGTCAATCTCGCCTCGGCGGACCTGGAAGCGGCCCGAAAGATCGCCGAGACGATCCGGTTTTCCAGCGGCGGGATGAAACACGTGAAGGCCATCGGCGTGCCCCTGAAGACCCGGGGCATCGTGCAGGTGTCCATGAACCTCACCAACTTCCGGGAAACCCCCGTGAAGGAGGTCTTCGACCGCGTGAAAACCGAGGCCGAACGCCTCGGCGTGCAGGTCCTCGAGTCGGAGCTCGTCGGCCTCATCCCCGAGGAGGCGTTGAGGGGGGTCACGCCGCAGTCCCTCCTGCTGAAGGACTTCAGCGAGGACCGGATCGTCGAGAGGCACATCTAAATCCCCCTTCCGTCCCCCTTTTGCAAAGGGGGAGACCATGAAAAGTTCCCCCCTTTGAAAAAGGGGGGTTGGGGGGATTTGAAGGCGGCGCCGGGTGCGGATCGTGAAAGAGAACATGAAAGACTTTGTGCGAGAGTTCCTGTTCGGGGACAAGGGCATTACACGCGACGATACCGGCGTGCGCGCCCGGATCCGGATGGATCTCAGGACGGAGGGCTGGATCGGCATCCCCCACGGCGGGATCAGCATGGGGGCGGTCGCGGACCTGTACGAGTATCTCCTCGAGTCCCGCGGCGTTCGGGGTCTGCCCCGCCCGATTACGCTGGACATCCGGATGGGCGGCAGCCGCCTGAGAACGGGCGAGACGGTTTCCGTGGCCGTCACATCGGAAGGCGACAATGCGAAGGGGGTCGTCACCCTGCCGGGAAGCGATCTTCCCTACCTGGAGGCGGACATCACGCGGGGGGCCGGGCAGGAAACGCCGGGGTCGCCACCCTGCCTGCCGTCGTCTGTCGACATCCTGAAACGCTCCCTTTCGCCCATGCCCTACTACCGGAACTGCTTCGTCTGCGGCGTCGACAGGACCCACCCGGGGCTGAAGCGGACGTTTCACTTCTTCGAGGCGGCCGGGACCGGCCGGGTCGTGGTCACCTTCACCGGCTTCGATGCGGCGGACAGGGACACGGTGCTGCGCTTCGAGAGAGGGGGCCGGGTTCACCCCGTC
>CAZPCN010000154.1:0-2965 GCA_964585095.1 uncultured Syntrophaceae bacterium
GCCATGTCGTACCGGGCGGCGGCCGTGGAGATCATCTCGATGGCGCAGCAGGCCAGCCCGAAGGTCAGGGGCCACAGAGAGTTCTTCCGGGCCCACCCGACAACGCGGTCGAGGTTGGCCGTGAGGACCGTGGTTGCGCCGAATCGCTCTACTCCCACTGCAGGTCTCCTTTGCGCCAGACGGCGACGAGGGCCGCCAGCAACACGGCGATGAAGACGAACATCTCGACGAGCCCGAAGACGCCGAGATCGCGGACCACGACGGCCCAGAGGTACAGGAAGACGATTTCCACGTCGAAAACGACGAAGAGCAGGGCCATCTTGTAGAACCGGACGGGGAACTGCGTGTGCGCCTTCTCGACGGGCGGCATGCCGCACTCGTAGGGCACGTCTTTTTCGGGCGTCAGGGGACGGCGCCCGACCCGGTGCGAGACGAGCAGGATCATGGCGGCCGACCCGACGACCAGCAGCAGGTAGATGAAGATGGAAATGGAAGGCGTCATCCCTTTGCGCGTTGCCCCCTTCGAGGATGAGCGATGAATGGCAACGGGCGTGCCACGCGCAATCCACCCCGTGGAAAGCGGCGGGGCCGGGCCGGCCGGCAATGGCTCAAAGCTATGATGCCAAAGGGAAACATTTAATTCTGTCGGGGGGATTGACCGCGGGTCACCGCGCCTGCGGGACGGTGCGGACGGGCCGTGAGGGGACGGGAGTGTTTCAAAACGAAATGGCGTGTTCGCTCAGCGCACGCCCTCAGGGTGTCGAGTTGAGATCCTTCTCGGATTCCTTGAGCTTGCGCCAGAGCGTCGTGTAGCCGATGCCGAGTTTCTTCGCCACGAGTTTCTGGTTGTAGTTGTATTTCTGCATGGCCTTGAGCAGGTGGCGGCGTTCCATCTCCTTCAGGGGGATGATCTCGTCGTCCTGATGCTGCTCCGCGATCCGGAGATAGTGCTCGCAGGCCAGGGGGAAGTCCTCGGGCTGCAGCGTCTTGTGGCCAGACAGCACGGCGGCCCTCTCCAGGCTGTTTCGCAGCTCCCGGACGTTTCCGGGCCAGGGGTAGGCCATGAGAACCGCCATGGCCTGCGCGGAGACCCCCTCGACCTCGGTGCCGAGCCTGCCGTTGATGTCCTGGAGGAAGTAGTCGACGAGGGGATGAATGTCTTCCTTGCGATCCCGTAGCGGCGGGATAACGATGTCGATGACGCTCAGCCGGTAGTACAGGTCCTCGCGGAAGGTCCCTTCGCCGATCATCTTCTTGAGGTCCCGGTTGGTGGCGGCGACGATGCGCACATCGACGGAGCGCGACGCCGTGTCCCCCACCCGCCGGATCTCCTTTTCCTGGATGACCCGCAGCAGCTTCGACTGGAACTGCGGCGACGTATCGCCGATTTCGTCCATGAACAGCGTCCCCCCGTCGGCGACCTCGATGAGCCCCTTGCGGGTCTGCGTCGCCCCCGTGAAGGCCCCCCGGACGGAGCCGAAGAGTTCGCTCTCGAGGATCTCGCCGGGGATGGCGGCGCAGTTGATGGCGACAAACTCCCGGTTGCGCCGGTGGGTGCTGCGGTTGTGGAGGATCCGGGCGATGAGCTCCTTGCCCGTGCCGCTCTCGCCGTGGATGAGGATGCCGCTGTCGACGTCGGTGACCCGGAGGGCCGTCTTGAGGACCTGCTCCATGCTGCGCGAGACCCCCACGACCTCGTCGACGAGGTAGCAGTACGGCTCGTTGACCCGGCGCAGCGATTTCAGCTCGTGCTCGCGCCGGTGCAGGGCATCGCGGACGATCTCGAGGAACTTGCCGTTGTTCACGGGTTTCATGACGTAGTTGAGGGCGCCCATCTTGATCGTCTTGACGACGCAGTCGATGGAGCCGAAGGCCGTGACGATGATCACGTCCAGGTGGGGGTGGTGTTCCTTGATCCAGTGCAGAAGACCGACGCAGAAGCAGTCCGGGGCGCACAGATCGGAAACGACCAGATCCGGGATGCTTCGCTCCACGAGCTGCATGGCCTCGATCTCGGTGGTCGCTTCATCAATCTCGTATCCCTCGTCCCGAAGCAGGGCGGCCAGCGCCTCGCGCGCCGGCTCATCGTTGTCGACAACCAGGATTCGTTTCAAGCGGACAGATCGCCTCCAGTTCGCACAGCGGCTTCAACCGCCGTGATTCCCCTATACCAGAGATCGCCTGCCGCCGACAAGGTTTTCGATCAGCCGGAAGCGGGCCGGCGCAGCGCCGCCTTCAGGGAAGCGGCATAGGATTCCACGTCGCCCACCAGCCCCGCGCTGCCGGTCTTCTCGCCGATGAGCCTCACGAAGGCGCTCCCGACGACGGCGCCGTCGGCCATGCCGCCTACCTGGCGGGCCTGCTCGGGCGTGGAGACGCCGAAGCCGACGACGACGGGCAGCTCCGTCAGCGAGCGGATCGTCTCGACGTTTGCGCGCGTCTCTTCCATCTCGGGGCCGCGGGTGCCCGTGACCCCGGTGACGGAGATGTAGTAGACGAAGCCCGTGGAGGCCTTCACGACCTTCGGAACCCGGCCTGCCCCCGTCGTCGGAGCCACGAGGGAGATGAAGTCGATGCCGGCCGGGTCGGTGTGGCGGCGAAGCTCCGCCGCTTCCTCCGCCGGGAGGTCCACGACGAGCACCCCGTCCACCCCCGCGTCGGCGGCCCGCCGGGCGAAGGTCTCGGTCCCCAGGGAGAAGATGGGGTTGTAGTAGCTGAAGAGCACGATCGGGATCCCGACGGCGCCCCGCAGATCGCCGACGAGGTCCAGGATGCGGGAGAGTGTCGCGCCCTTTTGCAGGGCCGCCTGGGATGCGGCCTGGATCACGGGCCCGTCGGCCGTGGGGTCCGAGAAAGGCACGCCCACCTCCAGGATGTCCACGCCGGCCCTCTCCAGGGCCGGGATCAGGCGCCGCGTCGTCTCCAGGTCGGGGTAGCCCGCCGTGATGTAGGCCACGAGGGCCTT
>CAZPCN010000155.1:0-2952 GCA_964585095.1 uncultured Syntrophaceae bacterium
AGGTCGGACTGCTGCTGCTGCGTCTGCTGGATTCGCTCCACCGACGTCGTCTGCAACAGGATCTGCTGTACATCGACCGCCCTCAGCATGACCGGATCTCCCCTTCCCTGCGGGCGGTTCCCGCGGGAAGCCGTCCTTGCGGACCCTCAGCGGACCCCGAAGTGATTTCCGGCGTCCCTGTTCATGCAATCGACGGATCGGGCCGGAATCTTTAATTCCGCCGCGCCTCGCGTATGTGAAGGAACCCGTGCAACCCTCTGTCCTCTGGACTCTGTGCCTTGTACGCGGTTCTCTGCCTCTGGACCCTGTCCCCTGTCCTCGCCCTATCTCCTTGCCGCTTTCCTGCGCATCCCGGCCGCCTGGCAGGGGATCTCCAGCGAGAAGATGTTGATGCCCGCCTCGTGGCCGATGTCGAACTGCACGTCGTACTTGCGCAGCAGGGATACGGCCATCAGGAGCCGAGAGGCCCTCTCGTCCTTGACGTCCTGGCCCGCGCGGCCCTTCAGGATCGCATCCTTCAGCTCTGGCGGCACGGGGCGCCCCGTGTCCTGGAACTTGAGGGCGACCCGGCCGTTGCGTCGGGTCGTGGAAACGAAGAATTCCTTCACGGGGCTCTCGGCCATGTTCTCCATGGCGTAGCGCACCCAGGTGGAGATGAACATGGAGTAGTCGGCGGGGGAGCCGGCCACGTCGTGCAGGTCCCCGTCGAGGTCCATGATCTTCTTCACGTTGTGCTTGAAGTCCAGGTAGAAGTCGAAAAACCGGATCTCGTTCTCCACGAGCTCCGAGAGGTTTACCTGCTGGAGGTTGCGGTCGCCGATGGCGTAGAATTTCCCCGAGACGTGCTTGAAGAGGTCGAAGAGCCGGTCCGATTCGTGGGTGATGAGCTCGATGTCCTTCAGGAGCTTTGCGTGATCCTCCCCGAGGGTGCGCTCCGCGTCCGGGTAGGCCTCCCGGGTCTTGCGGATGGCTTCCTCGAGCCGTCTCTGGAGAAGCCTCGTGCGGCCGATGATCCCGTTGAGCGGATTGGCGAAATTGTGCAGGATCCCCGGGATCAGCTCCTCGATGAAGGTGCCCTCGAACTCCCTCTCCAGAAGCCGGTACACGTCGGCTTCCTTCGTTTCTTTCACTTCCTTGGATTTGATCATGTTCTCTTTCTCCGGTTATCGACAGGCCCCGGGCCCGCCGGAAAGACTAAACCATCGAATCGAAAAGCTCAAGGGATTCCCCGGGGTCGCAAACACGCGCCCTTCAGGGCCCCCGCGGGCGCTCATCGCCTCCGGTCGTCGATGATCACATTTTGATTCTGTAGCATTTTCCATGCCTTGTCGACCTTTTCCTGTTCCGACTCGCTCTGCGTGGCCGCGGTGGGGGCGCCCGTTGAATACACGACCGACGTGTTGCCGTCGGCATCCTTGACCTCCCGAACCCCGATCCGGTCGGACGGGTCCGCCTGCCGGCCTGCACGTTCCTGCTCGATCATGAGGCGGATGGTCTCCTCGCTCACTCCGGCCTTCTTGAGCTTGACGACCTCCTCCGCCGTGAGGGCAACGGCCGACGATGCTCCCAGCGCAATGATCATCATGACGACGGCTGTTTCGAGAAGTTTCTTCATCCTTTCCCCCTAGACCCGATCCCCTATCCCCGAGACCCGGTCTGCTAGATCAGCACGTACCGCGTCACGTAGATGTCCTTCAGGGCACCCTCCCCCAGGATGCCGCGCAGCTCTTCGCGCACGTCCTTCTTGAACCGCTTGCCCGACTCGGGGCTTGCGATCCACTCGGGGCCCTTCTTCTTCGCCGCCAGGTAGATGACCTTCCGGATCTCCACCTTGCGGTCCTCCGTCAATTCCACGGCCTCGTGAAATTCGAGCGTCACATCGCACTGGAGAAAGCGGTAACGGCCCCTGGCGTCCTTGAGGTCGATGCTGAAATCGGGGAAAGCGGCTTCGCGGACGACCGGTGGGGCCGCGACGGCAGGGGCCTTCTGTTCGGCCGCAACCCGCTCCGCCTCCCGGTGTTGGAAGACCAGGAGGGAGGCGACGGCGCCCGACACAAGAACGGCCGCGGCCAGGCCCGCGGTGAGAACCTTCCAGTTCAGGAGCCCCTTCCCGTCGAAGGGAGCCCCCGGGCGCCTGAAGCGGGAGAGGGTCTTCTCCAGGAGGGAGCGAAACCGGAACCGCAGCGACGCGCGAACCGGAGGGGGAAGCCCCGCTTCGCCGGGGGCCCCGGAAGGATCGGTCTCCGGGGCTTCCGCAACCCCGTCGCTTTCCAGCAGATCGAGTTCGACTCTCCGCGCCATGGCCTTTCCCGCTTATCGAAGCTCTCTCACCCTGCCCCGAAGGCGCAGCACGGCCTGCGAGTGGAGCTGGCAGACCCGCGACTCGGTGAGCTTGAGAACGCAGCCGATCTCCTTCATGGTGAGTTCCTCGTAGTAGTACAGCGACAGCACCAGCTTCTCCTTGTCCGGAAGCGCCTCGATGGCATCCTTGAGGATCTTCTTCACCTCGCCGCGGGCCAGGATCGACAGGGGGCTTCCCTGGTCCATCTTCTCGAGCACGTCGTAGGTCGCGTACTTCTCGCAGTAGTCGGGCGGCAGATCCTCGCTCGAGAGCAGCGACACGCCGGACGCCTCGTCGAGGAGCTGGTAGTAGTCTTCGAGGGGCAGGTCCATGTACTCGGCCACTTCCACCTCGTCGGGAGGGCGGCCGAGCTGCCGCTGGAGGGCGAGCATCGCCTTCTCGATCCGGGCGTCCTTGTTCCGCGCCGAGCGCGGCTGCCAGTCCCTCGCCCGCAGCTCGTCGAGGACGGCGCCTCGGATGCGGAACCGGGCGTACGTCTCGAACTGGACGTTGCGGCCCTTGTCGAATTTCTCCAGGGCCGAGATCAGGCCGATCACCCCCACGTTGATGAGGTCGTCGCGCTCGGCCACGTGCCCGGGCACCTTGCAGGC
>CAZPCN010000156.1:0-2922 GCA_964585095.1 uncultured Syntrophaceae bacterium
TTCGGGACGACCTGGCCGGCGATGGTGTCCATGCCGCCGATCCCGGAGCCCATGATGGCCCCCGTGTCCCAGTCCACCTCCGTGCTGTCCGGCTTCGGTACCGTGAACCCCGCGTCACGCCACGCGTCGATGGCTGCGATGCCGGCATAGCCGATGTTGTCGTTCACCGAGAGCAGCTCCTCGGCATCGAAGTACTTCGTGCGGAGCTCCTCGAACCCCTGGGGGACACCGCCCACCTGGCAGGCAAACCCCAACTCCTTGAGCTGCGGGATGAAGCGGATGCCCGAGCGCCCCTCGCGGAGCGCCCTCTCGTATTCGTCAAGACCATGACCGTTGGGGGCCATGATCCCGAGACCCGTGATCACAATCCTCGTTCTCATTGCAGGTTGACTCCCATGCCGGCCAGCACGCCCGATGCGACGGGCTCCCCGTTCTCCCGCTCCATGCTGACCTTCGCTTTCAGGTTCCCTTTTCGGAAATAGATCTTCTCCCCCCGGATGAGGACCCGCTCGCCCGGCTTCACCATGCCCGCAAACTCCATGTTCTCGATGACGGTGAAGAGCGTGGTCAGATTTCCACTCTTCAACTCAGCCTCGCGGCCCTGCGCCATGACGAGGTAGAGCCCGAAGGCCACCACCCCCGTCTGGGCCATGGCCTCCACGAGGATGACCCCCGGCGTGACGGGGCGCCCCGGGAAATGTCCTTTGTAGAACGATTCGTCCTCCCGGAACCGGTAGGCCCCGACGATGTGTATCTCGTCGAGCTCCAGGATCTCGTCGATGAAGCGAAAGGGGGCCTGCTGCGGCACCGCCGCCAGAACCCTCTCGCGCATGTCCCGATCAGCCGCCATAGAGCCCCCCGTTGACGTGGATGACGGTTCCCGTGATGTAGGAGCCCTTCGTCGCGAGGAAGGCCACCGCCTCGGCCACTTCCTCGGGCTTTCCCATGCGCCCGAGCGGCACGCCCGCCAGGAGCCGCTCCCGGATCTCTTCGGGCAGCACCGCGGTCATCTCCGTGTCGATGAAGCCCGGCGCCACGGAGTTGACCAGGATGTTGCGGCCCGCAAGCTCCCGGCACAGCGACTTCGTGAAGACGTCCATCGCCGCCTTCTCCATCGTGTAGGGGATCTGGCCCGCATTGCCTGTGTGCCCCACGACGCTCGAGATGTTGATGATGCGCCCGCTCCCCTTCCGAAGCATGTACTGGCGAAGCACCCGTTTCGTGAGGAACCAGATCCCCCTCGTGATCGCGCGCTGCTCGTCGAACTGCTCCACCTTCATGGAGTTGATGTCGGCGTTGATGGAGAGGCCCGCGTTGTTGACGAGGACGTCCACGCGGCCGGCCTGCTCCTTGATTGCGTTGACGAGGGCTTCCACCTGGTCGAGATCGGCCAGGTCGGCCTGCAGCAGGAAGGCGTCTCCCAGTTCGGCCTGCAGGGCCTTTGCGCTCTCGGCGCTCTTTCTGTAGTGAAGGCCCACGCGAAAGCCTTCCTTCGCCAGGGCCCGCGCGCAGGCCGTGCCGATCCCCGTTCCGCTTCCCGTTACGACGGCCACCGGCTTGTCGCTCATCTCTATTCCCTCACCATCACGCCGCCGACGGCATTTTTCGATTTGTGCGGATAATCCGGGTAGGCGATCCCGTGGAAGACGCCCGTCCGGGCGTCCTGCAGGGTCATGATCAGCTCGTTGTCGACGAAGATGTTCGCGTCGGCGATGACGATGCTCGCCCCGGAGTCCTTGAGCCGCTGAAAGCGCTTCACGTTGATCTCGTAGCGCACCACCTTGTTGTAGGGCCGGATCTGGCCGCTGAAGAAGATCTCGCCGCAGCCCAGCGCCCTCCCGGTTCCCAGGGCCCCGCGCCAGAGGCAGTAGAAGCCCAGGAGCTGCCAGACGGCGTCCACGCAGAGGCATCCCGGCTGGACGGGGTCGCCCGGCAGATGGCACTGGAAGTACCAGGCGTCGAGCCGGACGTCCTGCTCGGCAACGATCGTGCCATGGCGGTTGTCTTTCGTGACCGAGAGGATCCGGTCGACCATGAGAAAGGGCGGCGCAGGGAGCTTCGCGTCCATACCCGTCGGCGGGTCGGAGACGAGGTTGCCGTACGCGATGGCCAGGATCTCCTTCAGATCGAAATGGCCCCTGTCCATGAATTCTTGATACGTCATGAGGACTCCTTTACAGTCAGCATCATGTGGGCCCAGGACAGTCCTGCGCCCACCTGCACGAGGGCGACGTGGTCGCCGGGTTCGAGGTCGCCCCAGTGGAGGCTGAGCGACCCCGGGGCGCCGGCCGTGGCCGTGTTGCCGAAGAGCTCGACGTTGTGCCAGTGGTTCTCGGGGCTGATCCCGCAGCGCTCGCAGACGGTCCTGAGCATGCCGAGGTTGGCCTGGTGGCCCACGAACTTGAGATGGCCGTTGAGCGAGGGGTTGGCCGCCTGGATGACGCGCAGGGCGTCGGTCGTCTTGCGGATGGCGAACCCCTGCACGGCGTTGCCGTCCTGGCCGAAGTGGCCCGTCCGGCGGATCGCCACCTTGTCCCAGCAGGAGGGCTTGGCGTCGAAGTGCGTGGCATCGATGATCCTGTCGGACGGCACGGCCGGCGACACGACGGCGGCGGTGCTCCCGTCGCCGAAGAGGCATGCCGACCGGCGGTCCGAGTAATCGAGGCAGCGCGTCAGGTTCTCGGGCTGCGTGATCAGGATGAACGGGGGCAGGGCCCCCTCGTTCATGTTCGACAGGAAGTGTACCTGCAGGGCGAAGCTCGTGCAGGCCGAGTTCATGTCGAAGGCGGGCACGTCGATCCCCAGCTCGGCGGCCACCGTGGAGGCCTCGGCCGGCGAGGCCACGTCGGGGGCCGAGCTGCCGGAGATGACCATGCCGATGTCCCCGACGGCGATCCCCGCCCGCTCGATGGCCATGCGGGC
>CAZPCN010000157.1:0-2889 GCA_964585095.1 uncultured Syntrophaceae bacterium
AGTTTCGGCGTCGTCGCAGGCGGGCGGCGATGCTTCGTGCCCTGCTCGTAGGCGTATCCGATCTCGATGAGCAGCCCCTCCGTCCAGGGCCGACCGAGGAATTCCACGCCCACCGGCACGCCGATTTTGGCCGTCTCGGTGGGCTTCGTGAACCCGCCGGGCACGACGATGGAGGGGAAGCCCGTCACGGAGCCGAGGCTCCCGTTGCGCTCGACCTGGCTTTCCCCGACGGGGACAACGGGCCGTTTCTGGTGCGGGAAGATGAGGGCGTCGAGCTTCTGTTCGGCCATCATTCCCATGATTCGGTCCTGCAGCTTCGTTCGCTTGGCGAGCCGCTCATGGTAGCCGGCATCGCGCTTCAGGGTCATGGCCTCTTTGATGTTCTTCTCGATGCCGGGGTGGTACTTGCCCGAGGCGATGATCTCGCCCAGCGACTTCACGGGGGTGCCCGCCTTCGGATCGCCCAGGTACGAGTCCAGGTCCGGCCTCAGATCGTAGAGGTGGACGCTGATCTCAGACACGATTTGCCCCGAATCCAGGTCCGGCGTGTCGAGCTCGACCATCGTGGCGCCCATCTTCTTGCAGTCCTCGATGGCCCTGTGCGCGACGGCGTTGACTTCCCCGTGGATGGGCTGGGTGCCGAAGAAGTTCCGGAGGATCCCGACGCGCTTGCCCTGGAGGCCGTCCTTCTTGAGGTGCTTCGTGTAATCCTTCTCGATGCGGCCGACGCTCCAGGCCGTCGCCGGGTCGCCGGGGTCATAGCCGGCAAGCACGTTGAGCATCTTCGCCGCGTCCGCGACGGTCCGGGCCATGGGGCCCGCCGCGTCCTGCGTGAGGGAGTAGGGGATGATCCCGCCGCGGCTCACGAGCCCGATCGTGGGGCGGATGCCCGCGATACTGTTGGCCGACGCGGGGGAGCGGATCGAGTTCACCGTGTCCGTGCCGATGCCGAGGATGCCGAAGTTGGCTGCCAGGGCTGCGCCGGTGCCGCCGCTGGAGCCGCCGGGAGTCCGGGTGAGATCGTAGGGGTTCAGGGTCTGCCCCAGGATGGAGCTCACCGACTCGCCCCACACGGCGAACTCGTGCAGGTTCGCCTTGGCGAGGAGGATGGCGCCCGCCTTGCGCAGTTTCCTCGCGATGAAGGCGTCAGCCGGGGGGACGTAGCCCTCGAGGCTCCTGGAGCCGCCCGTCGTGGGCATGCCCATCGTGTTGACGTTGTCCTTGAGAAGGACGGGGATGCCGTGGAGCGGGCCCGCGGGGCCGGTCTTCCTGAACTTCGCATCCAGCGCGGCGGCCGCCTTCAGAGCCCCGGGGTTGACGGTGATGACGGAGTTGAGTTTTGGACCTTTATGGTCGTAGGCCTCGATGCGCTGCAGATACATCCCGACGAGCCTCCTCGCCGTCAGCGCGCCGGACCGGAAGGCCCTGTGGACGTCGGCAATGGTGGCTTCCTCGAGCTTGAATTTCGTCATGGCTTATTTCTGCTTCGGCAGGATCATCTGGGTGCAGCGGAACAGGGCGATGTCCCGGCCGGTCTTCTCGTCCCACACGCGGGCATCCCACACCATGGTGCGCCTGCCGACGTGGGCGGGCCTGCCTTCGCAGAGAATGGCGCCGTCGCGGGTCGTGCCGAGGAAGTTGGTCTTCAGCTCGATCGTCGTGAAGCCCGCCGCCTCGTCGGGGAGGTTCATGATCGTCGCATAGCCGCAGACCGAGTCGGCCATGGCGACCACCGAGGCCGCGTGCAGGTACTCGTTGGGGGCCAGGTGGTGCTTCTTGATCTCCATGCGCGCCGCGACGCGATCCCTCGACACCGAGGTGAGCGTGAAACCGAGGAGCGACATCAGGTACCCCTCGCTCTTGCGGTTCATGACGGCGGCCAGCTGCTCCGGCGGCAGGTCTTTCCAGTTCGTCGGTTTCTCCGTGTAATCGGCCATGGGGTCGACAAGCTCCATTGCGGTCATGGCGGTTGGCAGGCGAAGATCGGGGATGGGAAAACGGGGGCCGGCGGATCTGCCGGCCCCCTTCCATTTTTACTTCAGCCAGGCCGGCAGCTGGGCCTCGTCCTTGCCGTGGAAGCTGCAGTGGGTCATGAAGCAGGCCTTGCAGGGCCCCTTCACGGCGGGCAGGGCGGGCTCGCCCTTGATCTTGCCGTCGATGAACTCCATGCAGCTCGTCACGCCGTCGTCGGGTCCCTCGACGATGATCGTCACGCAGCCCTCGGCGCCGCCCCATCCGCCCGAGGCGTAGTGCACGGCCGAGACGTCGAAGAGCGCCTCGAGGGCGTCGATCTCCGTGAAGGGCCTGCCGTCGCTGACGCAGGCCATGCCGACGGGGATCCCGATCGCCTTGCCGATGGCCAGCGTGCCGCCGTAGCGCGCCGCCTCTTCCACCGAGGGGATCAGCTTCTCGAGGCCCACGGGGTAGATGATCTCGAGGCCCCGGGCCTTCATGGGCATGTAGAACTGCCCCATGGTGCCGCCGTTGGCGCTGGCCATCAGCACGCCGAGGTTGCCGAAGGGGTCGATGGCGTTGGCGCCCTTCAGGAGGATGTCGCCGGCGGAGAGCTTGTCGATGACCGTGCCGGGCTCGACGGGCAGCACCTCGCCCTTGTGGAACGTGTAGGGTTTGAGGCGGTCCTCCTGCTGGATCGCGCAGAGGATGCCTTTGATCGTCTGTCCCACGGCGTAGCGGTTCTTTTCGATAGGCTGGCCGAGAAGCTCCTCGAGGCAGTAGGCCGTCGTGGAGCCGCGGCTCACGAGGAGGTAGCCGTTCTTCTTCGCGTTCTGCACCTCGGGCAGGGCCGCAATGCCCTTGCCGATGAGACGCTTGGATTCCGACGGGGTAAGGGTGAAGAGAGCCTGCATCGCTGAAACTCCTTTCCTGCGT
>CAZPCN010000158.1:0-2885 GCA_964585095.1 uncultured Syntrophaceae bacterium
CGACGTGTACCTCGAGTACCTCAAGGGCACCGGGCGGGTGATGAAGAACCGGGCGATCGTGCGCTTCCACGCGGGAACGAGCGAGATCATGGCCCGGGTCATCCTCCTGGACCGGGAGGAGCTCAAGCCGGGGGAGCGCGTCCACGCGCAGCTCCTGCTGGAAGCGCCCGTCGTGGCCATGGCGCGGGACCGCTTTGTCATCCGCAGCTACTCGCCCATCCGCACGGTCGGGGGCGGGGAGATCCTCGATCCCGATGCGGTGAAGCAGAAAAAGACAAAGGACCGCTTTGCCGCCGAGCTGGAGGCGCTGCGCACGGGGACCGAGGCCGAACGCGCGGCCGTGATCCTCGGGCGCGCGGGGGTCCAGGGGCTCACGACGAGCCGGCTGGCCGTCCGGACGGGGATCCCGCCGGCCGTCCTGAGCCGGGTCCTGAAGGACATGGCCGAGAAGAAGGCCCTGCTCCGCATCGACCGGGAGGAGACCAGGATCGTCTCGTTCCCCGCCTACCAGCAGCTGAAGGAGGCGCTGCTTAAGGAAATCGGGCAATACCACGAACGGTTTCCTCTCAAGGAAGGCGTGCCCAAGGAAGAGCTCCGAATGACGGCCGGCCAGGAGATCGACGGCCGGCTCTACAACATGGCCCTGAAGGAGCTGGAAAACGAAAAGAAGATTCTCGCCGACCGGGAGCACGTCCGGCTCGCGTCGCACCGGGTCGACCTCAAGGGCAGCCTGGGGGACCTGGGAGGCCGGATCGAGACGATCTACCGCGATGCGGGCCTCGCGGCACCGTCCGTCAAGGAAGTCATGGAAACGCTGGGCGGCAAAAAGGCCGAGGTCCTCAGCGTCCTCGGGGTCCTTCTCAACGAGGGCGTCCTCGTGAAGGTCACCGAGGATCTCTACGTCCACAGCGGGCCGCTCAACAGGCTCAGGGAGGATTACACGGCGGCTCTCGTGAAGGCCGGGAAGGCCACGCCGGCCACCTTCAAGGACATCACGGGGCTGTCCCGCAAGTACATCATCCCCCTGATGGAATATTTCGACGCGACCCGGCTCACGATCCGCGTGGGCGATCACCGGACGCTGAGGGAGAAGCGGTAGCGATGAGGAAAAAGACTTCCGTGGAAGGGATCGATCGGCTTCCCCTGCGCCGGTTCGACGGGAAGCGGTTCCGCACCTCCGGGGTGGACGTGGTGCGCGAGGAGTTGCTGGAGGTCGTCGCCGACGGCCGCTCCATCGTGACGATCGCCTGCGCGGGGATCCACCTGCGGGAGCTCGCCGCAGGGTTTCTGAAGCAGGAAGGCCTGATCGAAGAGGCCGCGGACATCGTGAGGATGGCCTTCAGGCCGGGCCGGGTGGATATCCGGACGCGGAGGCGCCAGGGCCGGGCGCTTCCCGTCGCGGCGGTGCGGACGATCGCCTCGAGCGGCGCCCGGGGAAGCCGCACGCTCCAGTCGCCGGGCCGGCGGAAGCCGGGCACGGCGGCCCGTCCGGAACTCGATGCGTCGTCGATCCGGGATCTCATGGATGCGCTGCTTGCCGCCACGGCCATCCACGAACGCACGCGGGGCACCCACTGCTCGGCCATTGCGGGGCCGCAGGGAATCCTCGCGGCGCGGGAGGACATCGGGCGCCACAACACGATCGACATGCTCTGCGGCTGGGCGCTCCTCGAGAGGGTCGCCCTCGACGACAAGCTCCTGCTGACGACGGGCCGCGTCTCCTCGGAGATCGTCGCCAAGGCCCGGCGGATGGGCGTCCCGTGCATCGTCTCGCACTCGGCGGCCACCTCGAGGGCCGTCTCGCTGGCGGAAGGCCTGGGAATCGCGATCGTCGGGTACGTGAGGGGGGGGACGTTCATCGTCTACGCGGGGCGTGAGGCCGTCAAAGCCTGACAAACCCCGCAGGCGGCAGGGAACAGGAACGAAGAGCCAGCGAACACAGGCATCGGGAACGAAACGTCGGAAAGGAACCGGATGAAATCCATCTACGTGAGAGACATCAAGGCGGGCGAGAAGATCAAAGCGTCCTTTCTCGTCATGGAAAAGAACCTCGCCTACTCGCAGAAAGGGGCGCCCTATCTCAGCGTGAAGCTGCGCGACCGCTCGGGGGACATCGAGGGGCGCGTCTGGGACAACGTGGCGGCCCTCGACCCGCTTTTTCGCAAGGGCGACATCGTCGCCGTGCAGGGCCGCGCCGTGAGCTACCGCGATGCCACACAGCTGGCCGTTCTGGACATCCGCAAGATCGAAGAGACCGGGATCGACCCCTGGGACTACTTCCCCGCCACCAAGGGCGACGTGGAGGCGATGTTTGCCGAGCTCGCGGGGTACGCGGGCACCCTGGAGAACCCCTGGCTGAAAAAGCTCCTGGAGGGGTTCCTGGGAGACGACGAGCTGGCTGCGCGGCTCAAGCGGGCGCCCGCCGCGAAGGGGTTCCACCACGCCTACCTCGGGGGCCTGCTGGAGCACACCCTGTCCATGGTGCGGATCCTGGACTTCCTGGCGCGGCACTACCCCACGACGAACCGCGACATGCTGATCGCCGGCGGGATCCTGCACGACATCGGCAAGATCGAAGAGTTCACCTACGACAGGGCCATCGACTACTCGACACCGGGGCGGCTCGTTGGGCACATCCTGCTCGGGGTCGAGATGGTCGATCGCAAGATCGCGTCGATCGAGGGGTTCCCGGCTGACCTGGCCCTGGAGATCAAGCACGTGGTTCTCGCCCACCACGGCGAGCTCGACTTCGGGTCCCCCAAGAGGCCCAAGACCGTGGAGGCCCTCATCGTCCACTTCGTCGACGACCTCGACGCCAAGGTGATGGCCTTCCAGGAGTTCATCGGGAATTCGGGTGCCGGGGAGTCGGAATGGACCCCGTTCCA
>CAZPCN010000159.1:0-2852 GCA_964585095.1 uncultured Syntrophaceae bacterium
TGGGTCCCCGACTTGTCGCCGCGGGTGATGAAGAGGGCCTTCTTCGCGGCGATCGCCTTCAGGGCCTCGGCGCCCGTCTTCATGCCCTTGATCCCGGCGGGGTCGGCGGCCGGGCCGAGGATGACGAAGTCGTTGTACATCAGGGGGATCCGCTCGGTGCCGTATCCGTCGGCGATGAACTTCTCCTCCAGGGCCTTGGCGTGGGCCATGACGAGATCGACGTTGCCCTTTTCGCCGATCTTCAGGGCGGCTCCGGTCCCGGCGCCCACGTGGCGGACCCGGATGCCGGTCTCCTTCTCGAATTGGTCCTCCAGCGCCGCCACGATCCCCGAGTCGATGGGGCCGATGGTGCTGGCCATGAAGACAAAGCCGCCCTTTTGTTGTGCCCAGCAAAGTCCGGGCACGAGGAGCAGGACGCTCAACAACACCGGTAACAGACTCTTTTTCATCGCGTTCCTCCTTCTTCAGATATTGGAATAGAGAATCTTCCCCGAATCCTCGAACCCGTAACCTCCCAGCTTCTCGAAACGCCCCCGGAACCCGTGGGATCGCAGGATTTCCATGAGGGCCTGGATGCCTTTATGGAAGTAGGTCGACTGCCCCAGGGCCATGTCGAAGTCCTCGCGGGTCACGGGGATAAAGTGAAGCCCCATGAGCCGCGAGACGGCCACCGTGGCCAGCCCCGCGTCGGCATCGCCCGAGAGGATGGAGAGCCCCACCTCGACGTGGGTATAGACCTCGCGGTCGTACCCCTCGATACCCTCGGGCAGGATGCGCCGTTTCCCCAGTTCGCTGTCCAGCAGAAGCCTCGTGCCCGAGCCCGCCTGGCGGTTCACGAAACGGATACCGCCGGCCGGTAGATCTTCAAAACCACTGATCTCTTTAGGGTTTCCGGGAGCGGTGACGATGCCGATCTCCCGGCGGAAGAGGTGGACCAGAACGGTTTTCGCCCCGGGCAGATATTTCGGGATGAAGGGGGTGTTGTAGCGGCCCGTCTCCGCGTCTAGCAGGTGGGTCCAGGCTATGTCCGTGTGCCCCGCCCCCAGCGCTTTCAGCCCCTCGGTGCTCCCCGTGTTGGCGCAGAAAAAGTAGAAATCGGGGTGCGACTGCCGCAGGCCCGTGAGAAGAAAGTCCAGCACCGGATCGTTGCTCCCCGAGGCCAGGAGAGCCCCCTCGACGGTTCGGCTCTTCTCCCGTGCCTGCTTCAGGCCGCCGCGCGCGCTTTCCTCGATCCACTCATCAATGAGTTTTCTCGGGAAGACCCACTTGCCCGTGATCCGGGTTCCGGGGATGCGCCCCGCCTTGACGAGGGCGTAGACCTGCTTCTCGTTGATGCCCAGGTAGGCGGCGACGTCCTTCGTGCTCATCATCTCGTCAGACATGGTCACCTCCAAGATGCGAATAATAGTAAAAAATATTACAAAGAGCAACAAATAGTAACAAATAATAACTGAATCAAGAGGTTGGTTGCATCTTGACGATATGCTGTTTCGGGGTGTAATCTGTAAGCGATTCTCAAATGCAGGCAACAAAAAGGGAAAAAGATGAATCGCTACGTCATCGTCGGCAGCGGGGCGGCGGGAAATGCCGCTGCCGAGACCATCCGGAAGCTCGATATTGAATCGGAGATCCGGGTGTTCACCCGCGAGGGCTGTTTTTACTATTACCGGCCCGCACTTCCCGAATTTCTCGCGGGAGAAAAGACCCTCAAGGCCGTCACCCTCCACGACGGAGCCTGGTACGAAAAGAACCGAATCGAGGTCCACCTTTCGACGGAGATCGCCGATGTCCGTCCCGCCGAGAAAATCGTCGTCACCGCCGACGGGAAAATTTACGCATACGACCGGCTCCTGCTGGCCACGGGGAGCCACGCCGTCGTCCCGAAAATGCCGGGGAACGACCTCGAAGGGGTTTTCACCCTGCACACCGCAGCAGATGCCGAGGCCATGATCCGATGGGCCGAGAAGGCGAAGGACCTGATTGTCATCGGGGGGGGGATTCTCGGGATCGAGGCGGGCAACGGACTTCGCAAGCGGGGGATGCAGGTGGCCGTCGTGGGGCGCAACAAGCGCCTGCTGCCGAAGCAGATGGATGCCGCAGGCGCCGTCTTTCTGCGGAGGCGCCTCGAGGAGATGGGCTTTGCGTTCCACCTCGGCGTCACCCCCCGGGAGATCGCGCGTCTCGACGGCCGCCTCGCCGTCGCCCTGGAGGACGGCAGGACCCTGGAGACGGACATGGTGCTCCTTTCGGCAGGCGCCGCCCCGGACCTCGCCCTGGCCCGCAAGCTGGGCCTGAGGATCGGGAAGGCCGTTCAGGTCGACGACAGGCTCCGGACAAGCATCGAGGATATCTATGCAGCCGGCGACCTGGTCGAGCACCGCGGCGTCTACTACGGCATCTGGCCCCCCGCCATGGCCCAGGGCCGCGCGGCGGGGGCCAACATGGCGGGCAAGGAGACGGTTTACGAAGGGACCCTGCAGTCGCACCGTCTCAAGGTCGCCGGAATCGACCTCGTCTCCATGGGCGACATCGACGCCGAGGGCGACGAGGAGTGCATCGTCCTGTCCGACGACGAAAAATGCGTCTACCGCAAGCTCATCATCGAGAACCACGCCGTCGCCGGGGCCATCCTCCTGGGCGACCTGCACGGCGAAAAGGCGATCCAGGCCGCCGTCGAGGGGCACAAGGATATCGCGGCGGTGCGGGAGACGATGGAGCAGGTAGGGTTCGACCTTTCCGAGTTCGAATGACCCCCATGTTTGCCGTGGAAAAATTTCCGGATCTGGAGTAGAACCAATCACCCCCGGGATTTCCTTCCGGGGGTTTGCATTGCCGCAGCACGACAACAGCCG
>CAZPCN010000160.1:0-2851 GCA_964585095.1 uncultured Syntrophaceae bacterium
TGGGTCCCCGACTTGTCGCCGCGGGTGATGAAGAGGGCCTTCTTCGCGGCGATCGTCTTCAGGGCATCGGCGCCCGTCTTCATGCCCTTGATCCCGGCAGGGTCGGCGGCCGGGCCGAGGATGACGAAGTCGTTGTACATCAGGGGAATCCGCTCGGTGCCGTAGCCGTCGGCGATGAACTTCTCCTCCAGGGCCTTTGCGTGGGCCATGACGAGATCCACGTTGCCCTTTTCGCCGATCTTCAGGGCGGCGCCGGTCCCGGCGCCCACGTGGCGGACCCGGATGCCCGTCTCCTTCTCGAACTGATCCTCGAGAGCTCCCACGATCCCCGAGTCGATGGGGCCGATGGTGCTGGCCATGAAGACAAAGCCGCCCTTTTGTTGTGCCCAGCAAAGTCCGGGCACGAGGAGCAGGACGCTCAACAACACCGGTAACAGACTCTTTTTCATCGCGTTCCTCCTTCTTCAGATATTGGAATAGAGAATCTTCCCCGAATCCTCGAACCCGTAGCCTCCCAGCTTCTCGAAACGCCCGCGGAACCCGGGGGAGCGAAGGATGTCCATGAGGGCCTGGATTCCCCTGTGGAAGTAGGTCGACTGCCCCAGGGCCATGTCGAAGTCCTCACGGGCCACGGGGATGAAGTGAAGCCCCATCAGGCGCGAGATGGCCACCGTTGCCAGTCCGGCGTCGGACTCGCCCGAGAGGATGGAGAGCCCCACCTCGACATGGGTGTAGACCTCGCGGTCGTACCCCGCGATACCCTCGCGCGGGATGCGCCGTTTCCCCAGTTCACTGTCCAGCAAAAGCCTCGTACCCGAGCCCGCCTGGCGGTTCACGAAACGGACCGCATCGGCGGTAAAATCTTCAAACCCATTGATCTTTTTAGGGTTTCCGGGGGCGGTGACGATGCCGATCTCCCGGCGGAACAGGTGGACCAGGACGGTCTTCACCCCGGGGAGATACCTGGCGATGAAGGGGGTGTTGTAGCGTCCCGTCTCCGCGTCGAGCAGGTGGGTCCAGGCGATGTCCGTGTGTCCCGCCCCCAGCGCTTTCAGACCGTCGGTGCTCCCCGTGTTGGCGCAGAAAAAGTAGAAATCGGGGTGCGACTGCCGCAGGCCCGTGAGAAGAAAGTCCAGCACCGGATCGTTGCTCCCCGAGGCCAGGAGAGCCCCCTCGACGGTTCGGCTCTTCTCCCGTGCCTGCTTCAGGCCGCCGCGCGCGCTTTCCTCGATCCACTCATCAATGAGTTTTCTCGGGAAGACCCACTTGCCCGTGATCCGGGTTCCGGGGATGCGCCCCGCCTTGACGAGGGCGTAGACCTGCTTCTCGTTGATGCCCAGGTAGGCGGCGACGTCCTTCGTGCTCATCATCTCGTCAGACATGGTCACCTCCAAGATGCGAATAATAGTAAAAAATATTACAAAGAGCAACAAATAGTAACAAATAATAACTGAATCAAGAGGTTGGTTGCATCTTGACGATATGCTGTTTCGGGGTGTAATCTGTAAGCGATTCTCAAATGCAGGCAACAAAAAGGGAAAAAGATGAATCGCTACGTCATCGTCGGCAGCGGGGCGGCGGGAAATGCCGCTGCCGAGACCATCCGGAAGCTCGATATTGAATCGGAGATCCGGGTGTTCACCCGCGAGGGCTGTTTTTACTATTACCGGCCCGCACTTCCCGAATTTCTCGCGGGAGAAAAGACCCTCAAGGCCGTCACCCTCCACGACGGAGCCTGGTACGAAAAGAACCGAATCGAGGTCCACCTTTCGACGGAGATCGCCGATGTCCGTCCCGCCGAGAAAATCGTCGTCACCGCCGACGGGAAAATTTACGCATACGACCGGCTCCTGCTGGCCACGGGGAGCCACGCCGTCGTCCCGAAAATGCCGGGGAACGACCTCGAAGGGGTTTTCACCCTGCACACCGCAGCAGATGCCGAGGCCATGATCCGATGGGCCGAGAAGGCGAAGGACCTGATTGTCATCGGGGGGGGGATTCTCGGGATCGAGGCGGGCAACGGACTTCGCAAGCGGGGGATGCAGGTGGCCGTCGTGGGGCGCAACAAGCGCCTGCTGCCGAAGCAGATGGATGCCGCAGGCGCCGTCTTTCTGCGGAGGCGCCTCGAGGAGATGGGCTTTGCGTTCCACCTCGGCGTCACCCCCCGGGAGATCGCGCGTCTCGACGGCCGCCTCGCCGTCGCCCTGGAGGACGGCAGGACCCTGGAGACGGACATGGTGCTCCTTTCGGCAGGCGCCGCCCCGGACCTCGCCCTGGCCCGCAAGCTGGGCCTGAGGATCGGGAAGGCCGTTCAGGTCGACGACAGGCTCCGGACAAGCATCGAGGATATCTATGCAGCCGGCGACCTGGTCGAGCACCGCGGCGTCTACTACGGCATCTGGCCCCCCGCCATGGCCCAGGGCCGCGCGGCCGGGGCCAACATGGCGGGCAAAGAAACGGTCTATGAGGGGACCCTGCAGTCGCACCGTCTCAAGGTCGCAGGGATCGACCTCGTCTCCATGGGGGACATCGACGCCGAGGGCGAGGACGAGTGCGTCGTCCTGTCCGACGACGAAAAATGCGTCTACCGCAAGCTCATCATCGAAAACCACGCCGTCGCCGGGGCCATTCTCCTGGGCGACCTGCACGGCGAAAAGGCGATCCAGGCCGCCGTTGAAGGACACAAGGATATCGCGGCGGTGCGGGAGACGATGGAGCAGGAAGGGTTCGACCTCTCCGAGTTCGAATGACCCCATGTTTGCCGTGGAAAAATTTCCGGATCTGGAGTAGAACCATTCACCCCCGGGATTTCCTTCCGGGGGTTTGCATTGCCGCAGCACGACAACAGCCG
>CAZPCN010000161.1:0-2851 GCA_964585095.1 uncultured Syntrophaceae bacterium
GGGCCTCCGCCGACGATGATGACCTCGTACTCTTTCATTCCGGCCTCCCGGTGGAGGGGTTTCCCGATCCTTCCCTATCGTGCACGGACTGTGCCCTCATCGGTGGAGGGAGGGGCCGCGAGTGCGTTGACGCGGGCCGTGACGATGTTCAACTCGCCGAAAAGACCGAGGACCGCCCCCAGGTTCATCGTGGCCGCCGGCATGAACACCGTGGCGAAGTGGTGCGTGCCGTCCAGGGGGCTTCCCGGGTTTTGCACGATTCCCGTCATGCAGTTGATGCCGAGCCGGCCGACCGCTGCCGCGAGGAGATCCCCCTGCGCCCCGTCCCTGAAGGGAAGAAAGATCAGGATCGATGCGCCGAGGCTGCGCGCCGCGGCTCTTGCGAGCACCCTCTCGCAGTCGTCCCAGATGTCGTCGTAGGGGTCGAGGAAGATCAGGTCATAGGACTCGCCCGCTTCCAGTATATCACAGCCCGATCGCATTTCCAGCTGCTCAGCCTTCCCGGCGGGGAAGCTCGCAAGGGCCCCGGGGTCGATATCGTAAATGCGGGGCCGCAGACGACCCTCCGCCGCAAGCCCTGCGAGGGTTACGCTTCCCGCGTATTTCCCGCGGGCCAGGAAAGGCTCCTGGAGCCTGCGGAAGTTCAGGACGTGGAACCGCTCGCGGATGCGCTCCGCGCATTCGCCGCCGATGTCGTATTCCGGAAAGCCGCAGAACGTGTCGGCATACCGCAGGGGCCCCCCCGCGTTGTGCCGGTCGAGGAAGCGGACGATCTCCACCAGCCAGCCGTGCTTGAGCAGATCGCCCAGGTTGCCCGGCGTATACCGTACTTTTCCTGCGTGCTTCTCGCTCATGCGCTTGGTCCATCGACGTTGCCTCTCGACGATGAGAGGCCCGGTTGTTTCCCGAGACCCGATGCCCGATACCCGCGGCCATCCGACCGCTAATAGCCCATGTAGACCTGCATCCAGTGTCTCTTCATCATCGTGAAATACGCCGCCAGCAGGGTCCGGTGCAGCCGGGGGACGCTCTCGAAGAAGCTCCAGTATCCTTCCTGGCGCCGTTTCAGCGCGAGCATTCTGCGGAATTCATCCATCGGGTAGCCGGGGTCGAGGATGGCGCGGCCGATTTCCCGCCCGCTCACGAGGGCGAAGGGGATGCCTTCGCCCGAGGCCATCGAGGCCAGCCCCGCCGCGTCCCCTGCGAGGCAAAGGTTCCCGAACCGGCAGCCCCGGTACAGGTGGCTGATCGTGCCCCCCCGGAGACGGGCTCCGTCTGTCGCAAACCCCCGCTCCTTCACGAACTGCCGGAGAATCCCCTTGGCGAGGCCCGCCGTGAGCCGGTCGGGATTGAAGCCGATCCCGACGTTGGTGCAGTCGCGGTGCGGGAAGGCCCACAGGTACCCCGAGCGGACGGTTCCCGGCTTGAAGTGAAACCGGACCTCGTCGGATCGCCGCGGGACTTCATAGTACAGGCCGACGCCGAACCGGGAGGGGAGGCCGAGGTGTTTTCTGACGATGGACTGCGACCCGTCGGCGCCGACGAGGAACCGGAAGGGGAACACGCCCCGGTCCGTCCACACGGCGCTGTCGGAAAGGCGGGTTACCCTGGTCCCGACGGCGATTTCGATGTTCGAGGCCCCTTCAATCCCGGCCAGATGATGACGGGCCAGGTCGACGCGGTCCACCGTGATCATGGGGTGATTCAGCACGATGCGAAAGGGCGACCGGCCGTCCAGGCAGACGACCTGCTCGCGAAACGAGCGTGCGCGGTCCCCCGGCACGCCGAATCGGACGGCCATGCGGGTCAGCCCGCCCGCGCAGGCCTTGGGGCCGATGGTCCGGCTTTTCTCGATCAACAGGACGCTGAGGCTCGAGCCTGCCAGCGCCTGCGCGCAGGCGATCCCCGCGGGCCCCGCGCCGATGATGATCACGTCATACCGGTTTCTCACCTGCCCACCACGATAAACAAGGGTGCTATTTCAGGCTGGTCAAAAAGGGTTAGATGCAAGGCGCCCTGTTGTGCAGAGGGTAAGAGGGTTTGAAGGTGAGAAGGTTGGAGAAGCGGCGGGCAGAAATTTGGCCACCGGCTCTTCCAACGTTCTTACCCCCTCACCTTCTTACCTTCTCTGCTTGACCCGATGCGCCCCCGGTCACCAACGTGCCATCACTCGTCGGGCTTGCCGGTGTATAGCTTCGCCCCGTCGCGCAGCGACCCCTCGAGTCCCACGTTGAACCCGCCGGCGTCGCGCACGGCCAGGTCGCCGGCCTCCGCCGCGTCGTAGAGGGACTGGTCGCAGGCGATGAGGGCATGTTTCACCTTCATGCCCCGGTGGAGCCGGACCTCGTTGCCGTTCACGTAGACGGTCATCTTTTCGTCGCTCATGGCGTCACCACGATCCTTCCTTCGATTCGGGGGGAAACGGGGGAGTTTTTCTCGAGGTATGCAAGAAAAGCGTCCCGCACATTGTCCCCGATCACCGCGTTCTTCCCCTCGCGGAAGATCCCGAAGCGGTCCCCGCCCGCGGCGAGGAAATCGTTGGTCGTCACCCGATAGATGCGCGACGGGTCCGCCGGTTTGCCGCCGACTGCCAGTTCCTTCACCCGGGAGCCTTCGGGGGCCGACCTGTCGTAGACGACCCTGAGGCCCGACACCTGAAGCATGCCGTCCGTCTTTGCGTTCTGCTCGAGGATGCCGGCGATCTGCGCCCCCGTGAGTTCCATGGTCATCAGGTTGTTGTCGAAGGGCAGCAGCATGAAGACCTGCTCCAGGGTGATCCTGCCCTTCGGGATCGTTGTCCGGATGCCCCCGTTGTTCTGGATCGCCGCGTCGGCCCCGGTCGCCCAGCGCA
>CAZPCN010000162.1:0-2829 GCA_964585095.1 uncultured Syntrophaceae bacterium
ATGGAGAAGCTCTCGGTGAACGAGCAGGCCTTCATCCGGCCCTCCCCCTCGGGGGGCACCCTCGGCGGGGTGGCCCGCAAGACCCGCGAGACCATGATGATCTGCGAGGCCGCGGGCTACGACGTCATCCTGGTGGAGACGGTGGGCGTGGGGCAATCCGAAGTCGCCGTGGCCTCCATGGTGGACTTCTTCCTCGTGCTGATGATCGCAGGGGCCGGCGACGAGCTGCAGGGAATCAAGAAGGGCGTGCTGGAGCTGGCCGACGCCATCACGGTCAACAAGGCCGACGGCGACAACGTCGAGCGGGCCAAGCTCGCCCGGGCGCAGTACGAGACGGCCATGCACCTGCTCTCGCCGCCCTCGCCCGACTGGAGCACGCCGGTGCTGATGTGCAGCTCCCTGACGGGCAGCGGGCTCGAGGAAGTCTGGGAGACGGTCCTGAAGCACCGGAAGATCATGAACGACAAGGGGGAGCTGGAGAGGAAGCGGCACGAACAGTCGCGTTTGTGGATGTGGGCGTTGGTCCGGGAAGGGCTGGAAGAGTGGTTCTCCAAGAATGCCCAGGTGGTCAACCTGCTGCCCCTGATCGAGAGGGAAGTGGTCAGCGGAAAAATCACGGCCACGTCGGGGGCGGCGCGGATCCTCTCGTTTCTCCAGAATTACAACTTAACCGTGACGTGAAGAAATCAGACGAGTCAGGAGGGTCAGGACATATGAAAGTTACCCGTTTGGATCACATCGGAATCGCGGTGAAAAGCATCGCCGAATCCCTGAAGGTCTACGAGGCGATGGGCCTGAAATCCGTGGGCGTCGAGGAAGTGGCCGAGCAGAAGGTCCGCGTGGCGTTCCTCCCCATCGGCGAAACGGAGATCGAGCTGCTCGAGTCCACCGCGCCGGACGGCCCCGTGGCCAAGTACATCGAGAAGAACGGCGAGGGCATCCAGCACCTGGCGCTGCGCGTGGACAACCTCGAGGCGGCGCTGGCGGAGATGAAGGCCAAGGGCGTGCGCCTCATCGACGAGAAGCCCCGCTACGGCGCGGGCGGCGCGAAGATCGCCTTCGTGCACCCCCGCTCCACGGGCGGCGTGCTGCTCGAACTGAGCGAGAGGGAGTAAGCACCGCAACAACCCATTCGAGACCCCAGGAGGAGAACGACCGTGACAAATAAGGAAAAAATCGAGCTCATGAGGGCCCGCGAGCAGAAGATCGAGCTCGGCGGCGGCGCCAAGGCCCTCGAGAAGGTGAAGTCCACGGGGCGGCTGACGGCCCGCGAGAGGCTGGCGCGCCTCTTCGACACAGGCAGCTTCGTGGAACTGGACAAGTTCGTGGAGCACCGCTGCGTAAACTTCGGCATGGACCAGACGGAAGTCCCCGGCGAGGGCGTCGTGACGGGATACGGCCTGGTGAACGGCCGCACCGTGTTCGCCTTCGCGCAGGACTTCAGCACCATGGGCGGGTCGCTGGGCGAGATGCACGCCGCCAAGATCGTCAAGTGCCAGGAGCGCGCCCTGTCGGCGGGCGCCCCCATCGTGGGCCTCAACGACTCGGGCGGCGCGCGGATCCAGGAGGCCGTCGACTCGCTGGCGGGCTACGGCCGGATCTTCTACCGCAACACCATGGCCTCGGGCATCATCCCGCAGGTGAGCGCCATCATGGGCCCCTCGGCCGGCGGCGCCGTCTACTCGCCCGCGCTCATGGACTTCATCTACATGGTGGACAAGGAATACGCCCAGATGTTCATCACGGGCCCCCAGGTCGTCAAGGCCGTCATGGGCGAGGAAGTGACGGCCATGGAACTCGGCGGCGCCATGACGCACAACACCAAGAGCGGGGTGGCGCATTTCGTGGCCGCCTCCGACGAGGACTGCATCGACCAGATCAAGAAGCTCCTGAGCTACCTCCCCCTGAACAACCGCGAGAAGCCGCCCGTGGCCGCCTGCACGGACCCGGCGGACCGCATGGAGGAGAAGCTCAACACGCTCGTCCCCGAGGCCAGCAACCGGCCCTACGACATCAAGCGGGTCATCAAGCTCGTCGTCGACAACGGCGAGATCTACGAGAGCCAGGCCCTCTACGCGATGAACATGGTCACCTGCTTCGCCCGGATGAACGGCCAGCCCGTGGGGATCATCGCCAACCAGCCGGCCGTGCTCGCGGGGTGCCTCGACATCAACTCCTCCGACAAGGCCTCGCGCTTCATCCGCTTCTGCGACTGCTTCAACCTCCCGATCCTCACCTTCGTCGACGTCCCGGGTTACCTCCCCGGAACGGGGCAGGAGTACGGCGGCATCATCCGCCACGGCGCGAAGATGCTCTACGTCTACCCCGAGGCGACGGTGCCGAAGATCACGATCGTCCTTCGGAAAGCCTACGGGGGTTCCTACCTGGGCATGTGCTCCGGCCAGACGGGCGCCGACGTGGTCATGGCCTGGCCCTCGGCGGAGATCGCCGTCATGGGCGCCGAGGGGGCGGCCAAGATCATCTTCCGCAAGGAAGACCCCGAGAACCTCAAGAAGAAGACGCAGGAGTACATCGACAACTTCGCGACCCCCTACCAGGCGGCGCGGCACGGCCTGATCGAACACGTCATCGAGCCGAAGGAAACGCGGCCCATGATCATCAAGGCCCTCAAGATGCTCGAGAACAAGAAGGAAGACCGCCCCTGGAAGAAACACGGCAACATTCCTCTCTAGAACCGCTGCCGGCTATAACCGGCACGGCCCTGAAGAGGGTGGGCATTCATTCATTTAACCGTACGAAGGAGGTTTTTTACCATGGAGATGGACAATTTCACATTCGGCATCACGATGCTGGTGGCGGGGATGGGGG
>CAZPCN010000163.1:0-2828 GCA_964585095.1 uncultured Syntrophaceae bacterium
TCGCCCGCAAGGTGGCCCGGTTCATGCTCGAGCACAACCCGAACCGCCACATCCCCCTGAACGTCAACGTTCCCGCCATCCCGGAGAAGGACGTCCAGGGCATCGTCGTCACCCGCCAGGGGCAGGCCCGGCTCATGGAGCAGTTCGAAAAGCGGGTCGATCCCCGGGAGAACGTCTACTACTGGCTTGCCGGGGAGACGCAGGTCGCGGACTCGGAGGACAACGGAACGGACTTCCTGGCCCTGCGTAACGGCATGATCTCCATTACGCCCATCTACTACGACCTGACTCGCTACGACGTGATGGAGGAGCTGAGGGAAACGATCGGGAAGCTCGCGCCCTGAGAGCTGCAAGCCTCGAGCAGCCAGCCACAGGGCAAAGAAAATCCCCTTCGTTCCCCCTTAATAAAAGGGGAAACGAGGGGGGATTTTTCAGCGGGTCAGAAGAACGGGGATCCGGCTCTTGCGCACGACGTGGGAGGTGGTGCTCCCGAGCAGGAGCTCCTTGAAGCGGCTGTGCCCGTGAGTCCCCATCAGCATCAACTCCACGGCCCCTTCCTCGATGAACTTCAGAATCTCTTTTTCCTCTTTCCCCCCAAGTACGATGATGTCCTTGTCGATGAGGTAATCGTCCAGGGCAGCTTCCACCCTCGCACTCAGATCGGCCGAGAGCTTAGCCTGGTCCGTCACGATCAGCACCGTAAGCGGCCAGCGGGCCTTGTCGGAGAGCTCGGCGGCGATTTTCAGGGCGCGATCGGCAGGGGGGCTGCCGTCGTAGGCGATGCCCATGCTCTCGATCTCGACGAACTTCACCGGCGTCACCAGGACGGGCTTGCCGGCCTTCCGCACCACCGCCTCGGCCGTGGAGCCCAGCATCACGCTGTGGCTCAGGGGGTAGTGCTCGCCCCGCTGGGCCAGCAGGATGAGATCGGCCGCCTGGCCTTCGCGGATGATCTCCTCGTCGATGATCCCCGTGACCTTCCGGACGTCGGCCTTGAGCCCCTGCGCCTCGCAGCGCCTGCGGAACTCGCCCAGGATGTTGTCGGCGCGCGCCTCGAGCGCCTTTTCGATGACGGAGAAAAATTCGGGGCCCGGGCATAGGCTTGCCGCGCTGCAGATGTCGTTGAACACGGGGCCCTGGAGCACCTTGATGTCGATCACGTGGAGGCCCGTGAGGCGGGCATCGAGTCTTTGGGCGATGTAGATCCCGTATTCGAGGGCCGTCCGGCTGTAGTCCGACCCGTCAGTCGGGATGAGGATGTCCCGGAACATCAATCGTCCTCCTCGTCGTCCTCGTCCGTCACCGCTGCCTTTTTCGCCGGGCCGTCAACGGCCTTCTTGTCGAAGTCGGCCATTTTCCTGAGCATGCGGTCAAACTCGTGTTCGTCGAGGTCCTCGTCGCCCTGGCCGATGGTCAGGGCCGCGGCAGAACCGGCTGCCAGCATCGTGTGGGCGCCGACGGGTTTCCCGCCCTTGAAGGTCGCCTGCTCCAGGAGCTGGCCGTCCCGGTCGAAGGCGGTATAGGGGCCTTCCCTCTTCTCGCCGCGGAAGGTTCCCTTCTCGCGGACCTGGCCGTTTTTGTAATAGGAAACGTAATCCCCCTCGAACTTCCCGTCGAGGAAGGTCTCCTTCTCCTTGAGCTGGCCGTTTCGGTAGTAGAGCAGGTACTCCCCCTCGAGCCGGCCGTCCCGGTTGTAGAACTCCTTCTCCCTGAGCTGCCCCGTCTCGTAATAGGACGTGTACTCGCCGACGATCCTGTCCTTCTCGAAGGTGCACTTCTCCCGGACCTTTCCGTCGCGATAGTACGAGGCTGCCTCCCCGTGCCGCTGCCCGTCCTTGAAGGACATCCGGACCAGGAGCTGCCCGTTCTCGTAGTAGGACTCGTAGATCCCGTCGAGCTTCCCCTTGAGGTAGTTGCGCCTCTCCCGGACCTGGCCCTTGTGGTAATGGGAGATATGTTCCCCGTCTTTGCGTTTCGGGGCAAAGAGATCCCAGTTCATGGTCGTCCGGTTCGATTCCTTGAAGGTATGGACGTTGGTTGGATACGGGCTACGCTTAAACGCAGAAGGTAAGAAGGTTTGAGGGTAAGAAGGTCGGAAAGGCCGAGAGCATTCGTTTGACCGTCAGCTTCTCCAACCTTCTCACCCTCTTACCCTCTCACGTTCGCATTCTCCGGAAGGACCGCCAAACGCCGCGCAGCCGCTACAGACCCAGTTCCTTGCGTATCTGCTCGACGGGGAAAAAGACGGTGTCCTGGCCCTTGAGACCCCTGCGAAGGGCCCGCTCGTTCTGGTTCTCGAACTCCTTGAGAAGATCGATCAGGCGCCGTTTTCCCTCGGGGGTCTTGACGGCCTCCCGTGGGGTGATGTTGCCGATGGCCGAGATCTTCTCGTCAATCCAGTTCTCGAACGGCCGGGACGTCGTCTCGCGGCCGATCGACGCCCCATCCGGGAAGCCGGCGGACTTTTCCGCTGCGGCCGGTTCGGCCGGCTTCTCGACGCTCTTGTGGACGGTGGTCCGGTAAGCGATGGCCGTCCCGAACATCCTGTCCAGGATGGCGCGCAGGGTCTCCGCCCGCTTTGCCGACGAGCACTGGACGACAAGCGAATCCCGCTTCAGGAAGAGGACGCCCGGGGAGCTCTGGAGAGACCCTTTCGCTCCCTCCCTCTGAAGCCAGTAGAAGCGAAGCACTTTCGCAGGCAGGGTCGCGCCGGGTTTGCGCGGCTCCGAGGCCGCGAACACGGGGGACCGCTCGATGGTGTCGAGAAACGCGTTGTAGTCGTCCACCCGGTACAGAAGGCTCGTGAGGGTGGACTTGTCGCCCTCGGG
>CAZPCN010000164.1:0-2794 GCA_964585095.1 uncultured Syntrophaceae bacterium
GTGCGAGAACTCGTACTCCTTCTCCTGGACCTTGAAGACGATCTTCTCCTGCACGTTTTCCAGCATCTTCCCCTCGATCACCCTCTTGCAGCCGAAGTCGTAGAACGTGATCTGGTGGGTCGGCATGTCCTTCTCGGCGAGGTCCTTGAAGGAGGCCTTCTGCTCCTCCGGGCTCAGCTCCCGGACGGTGAGCTTCTGGGCCCGCTCCCGGGTCTCCCAGTCCTTCGTGCGGATGATGACCCTGTAGTTGGCGTGGAAATGAATGGGCATCTTGATTTCCGTCATCGGCGTCCCTCCTCAACCGTTGTCTTCTTGCGTTCCCTGGACCCTGCGCCCTGTCCCGGATCAATCTACTCTTCTTCCTGTTACCCTTGACCCGGGACCCTATACCCGATACCCCACTTCTTATGGGTTGTACTCCCCCCGCCCCTGTGCTACCATCTGCCCGCCGATGGGTTTTCTTTCTCAACCTGGCTCGTTGTCGGCGGCGGTGTCGGTCCGAAGACCTGATGAGACAACCCGCAAGGAGCAGCGCCATGGAACTCGGCGATTTCGTCGTCGTCACCCATCCCGGCCACCCGATGAAGGGCGCCCGGGGGAAGATCGTCGGCCGTCGCGGGGAATACCGCCCCGACGACTTTTGGTACCTCGTCTACCTGCCCAGCCGGATGCGCAGCTACCTGATCCCCGGCTCGGCCCTGGAGGTGGAGAAGGTGGGCCCGTCGGCGGAGCGGGACCTCCTGTACCAGTGATCGGCCCTTGCACGGAAAGGTTGGCCCGGAAACCCGGGCGGGAAACGAAGAAGGGGGCGGTTCCCGGAATCGCCCCCTCTTTTTTATCCCTTTCCGTTGCGTTCCTCCCCCCTGCGCGCGACCCCTTTTGCCGTCACGATCCCCGTCACCAGCCCCGCCGGCGTGAGATCGAAGGCCGGGTAGAAGCCCCGCACGTCGGGCCCGCTGATCGGCGTGCCCCGGAACTCGAGGACTTCGCGAGGGTCCCTCTCCTCGATCGGGATGTCTTCCCCGCGCGGCGTCTTTGCGTCCGGCCCCCCGTAGGCCAGGATGTAGAAGGGGATGCGGAAGTAGTCGGCGCAGATCGCCAGCTGCAGCGTCCCCACCTTGTTGGCCACCGTCCCGTCCATGGCCACGCGGTCGGCGGCGGCGAAGACCTTGCTCACCATCCCCCGGGACATGCAGTGGGCGGCCATGTTGTCGGTGATGAGCGTCGTGTCGACGCCCAGCTCGCTCACCGACCAGGCCGTCAGCCTCGCCCCCTGCAGGTAGGGCCGCGTTTCCGTGCAGACGACCCTCACGTCCTTGCCCTTCCCGAGGGCGAAGCGCAGCATGTACAGAAGCGCCGGGCCCGCGAAGCAGTGCGTCAGGATGCGGTCGCCCGAAACGAGCAGCGTTTCGGCGTGGCGTCCCGTGTCCTCGGAAATCCGGCGCTGCGCCTCCAGGGCCCTGCGCAGGGACGCGAGGATGACCTCGGATGCGGGCGCCGACCCCCCGGCCTCCCCGATGCGGCGCAGGAGCTTGTCGACCAGGGCCGCCAGGTGGAAGCCCGTGGGCCTCGTCGCGACGAGCCGCGCCGCGGCCGCGCGCAGCGCGTCGTCTCTTGTCGCGGCGCCGCCCCGCTCCGCCTTGCGCGCCGCCAGGTACAGGCCGAAGCCCGCCGTGATGGCGATGTCGCCCGCCCCCTGGACGGCCATCTCCTCGATGGCCCGTGCCACGGCCTCGTGGTCGGGGCAGCGCAGGCGGACGATCTCGCCCGGCAGCCTGCGCCGGTCGATGACGACGAGCGCATCGCCCTCGAGGAAGACGTTGTCCTCCAGGTCCATGAGCAGCGGTTTCTTCATAAGCGGTCCGGGCGCGGGGCCCTGCGTCCTACTTCTTCTCGGGGATGCTGAACCGCCAGGAGCAGAACCATTCGTCCGGGTGCTTGTCCGGCGGGCAGCCGATGCACTCCGTCTTGATGCGGGAGTCGATCGTCTCGGCAAACGTGGTGTACTCGACGAGACCCGCCGACTTGCAGGGGTAGTCGTCGAGCTTCTTGCGTTTCCTCGCGGACTGGACGCGGCAGTCGTTCATCTGGAAGATGATGGCGTTGGGGCCGTCGTCGAGGATGGACTGGACGTTGATGCGGGCGTACATCCGGAACTGCAGGGCCACCTTCAGCCCCTCGAGCCCCGCCTGTTCGGGAAGCCCCAGGAACTGCTTGATGGACCAGGCCTCGAAGGGCGAGAAGCGCGTCCAGGTGGAGTCGTTGCAGCGCTTGGCGTCGAACATGTCGCGGGCCGCCTCGACGCAGGTGAACCACACGCCGTCGTTGGCCAGCCAGTTGATCCCCACGTTGTTCAGGATGTTGATCAGCTGATCCTTCGGCATGTCGGCGAGCACCTTCGGCACGCCGTCCTTCATCGCGAAGCCCAGCGTCTTGGACAGGCGGTCCATCTGGATGTTGTAGCTGTTCTTGCGGGCTTCCTTCAGGATGTCGAGGGATTTGGGCAGGCCCAGCTGGTGTTCCGTTTCCATGAACCACATGGTGTAGTGGACGATGACCCGGTGGAAGGCGTCGACGACGAAGCGGGCCAGATCCTCCTGGCTGAGATCCTCGGGCTTCTTCACGTTCTTCAGATCCGACATGGTTCTCCCTCCTTGTGGCAGTAGATGTGATGATGACCGGCCCGCCGGCGGAGACCCTTTCCGCGGCGGAGCACACTCGAGGCAGGCGGTACCCTGTATTGACCCCACCTGTCCATACATGAACGCAGGGGAAAAATCAACCGCGGGGAGAA
>CAZPCN010000165.1:0-2783 GCA_964585095.1 uncultured Syntrophaceae bacterium
AGATCCTCACCCCCTGCACGGTCGGCAACGGGTGGCTCACGGTCCTGCCCTTCGGCCGCTTCGCCATCACCTTCTATGAAAAATACGGCGGCGAGGGGGTGCGGGTCTACCTCGACCCTTCTAAGATGGACGCCTGGCCGGAAGTGAAGTCCTGGTTCTTCAAGCTCAAGCCCAAGAAGGAGCAGGATCCCGAACGGCTGCTCGAGGAGATCAAGGAAGCGGGGGAGAAGTTCTTGAGTGTTCAGCGCGTTCGCGTCCGGCCGGATGCGGTGAGACGCAGGAAGATGGGGCCCGTGGCCGCATGCCCGCAGTGCGGAGAGGCCTACCCGGTGCGGGACGGCGAGTGCTGCCGGGCCTGCGGGGGCGAGTCGCCCTATCTGTGAGCCGCATCGCGGCGGAACCCATGCGATCGGAACAGGACGGGTTATCCGGAGGTGACGTCGAGAATGAAAACGAGCCAGGTCGATCAACTGCTGGAGATGGGCTGGTCCGCCATCGACGCGGAGGATTACGGGAAGGCGCTGACCCTGTCGAACCTCATCCTCGATGGGAATCCGGAGCTGGCCGAGGCCCACAACCTCCGGGGAAACATCCTGGCCATCCTGGAACAACACGGCAAGGCGATCGCCGCCTTCGACAGGGCGATTGCATTGAAACCGGGTTATGCAGAGGCTTACTATTTCCGAGGCCTCAGCCGCCAGGAGTTGAGGGCCTTCGAGGAAGCGGCCCGCGATTACACCCGGGCCATACGGACGGGCTTCGCCGTCGCCGAGGTCTACAACGCCCGGGGCGCATCCCGCGCCCAGTGCGGGCATTACCCGTCGGCCATCCGCGATTTCAGCACGGCGATCCGGCTCAAGCCCGACTTCGCCCTGGCCTGGTACAACCGCGGCATCACCCGCTCAAGACTCGACCCGGACTCCGCGCGCGCCATCGCCGATCTGATCCGCGCGAAAAACCTGGGCTGCGAGCCGGCGACGGCCATGCTGAACAGGGCCGGTTCCCACTGAACCCCGCCGCCGGGTAAAGGCCGCCCTGTCCTGCCGGGGAGCGTCTGTCATCCAGGCCGCGCGAGCAGCTGCACCGGCACCACGTCGCCGCGGCTCAGCCGTTCCACCCCCTCCGGGATGCAGATCAGGCCGGCGGCCCTGGCAATCGCCTCGATGCGGCTCCTGCCCCTGTAAAGCGCGACGGCGTATCGCCCCTCCTCATCGATTGTTACAACGGCATCCCGGAATTCCGTCCAGGCCCGGTGCCGGCTCTTCACGTCTTCGGTCAGCCTGGCGCGCACGATTTGCAGCGGGGGTCTCGCGTCGCCCTCGATGCGGAGAAGCGCAGGCAGGGCAAGCTGCAGAAACGCCATCTGGTTGCTGAGCGGCCCGCCCGGCAGACAGAAAACCGGCATGTTTTCCAGGGCCCCGAACGCGACTCCCTTGCCCGGTCCCATGCGCACGTAGTGGAACCGTTTGACCCAGCCCAGTTCGTCAAGCGTCCCGACAACCAGGTCTCGCTCGCTTCCCCAGGCGCCCCCGGTGGTCAGGATGGCGTTCACGCCCGGCAGATGCGCTCTCAGCGCCCGTTGAATGGCATCGACGTCATCCCGCACGACGGACGTGACGCAGGGAATGCCGAAGGAGGTAAGCCACGCCTCCATGGTCACGAGGTTGCTCGCATAGAGCTGGCCCGCCTGCAGCGCTTCACCGGGCGACACGACTTCGTCGCCGATGCTGACGATCGCCGCACAGGGTCTGCGGCGGACCCGGACCGTGCTGATGCCCGCAGCCGCCGCCAGTCCCAGGTGGCCCGGCGCGATCCGTTCCCCTCTGCGGATTACCGTCGCCCCGGCCGCCACCTCGATGCCGGCCCGCAGGATGTTCCTGCCCGGACCGGCATCCGTCCTTACGACCACCTCCCCGCCCGGCCGCTCCTCGCAGAACTCGCCCGATACGACGGCGTCGGCGCCGTCGGGGATGGATGCGCCGGAGCACACCTTGACGGCCTCCCCGCTTTCGATCCGGCCGCCGAAGGGAACGCCGGCAAACGATGAGCCGATGACGTTCAGGCGGACCGGCGTGCCCCGTTCGGCCCGGGCGATATCCGCCGAGAACACGGCAAACCCGTCCTTGAGCGACACGTCGACGGAGGGGTAGCTCACCTTTGCCGCTGCGTCCGCCGAAGAAACGCGGCCCACGCACAGATTGAGCGGCAGCTCCTCATCCCCCAGCGGCCGGACATCGGCCGTGACGATGTCCAGGGCTTCCCGGTAACCGATGTAGCCAATGCCATCGTCAATCTCGTTCGGGTTCCTTTTCACGTGACGATCTCCTTCATCGCGCAAGCGGTTCAGCGGGCTTTTTTCGAAACCGGTCCTCCCCCGGCTTCACGAACAAAAAAGACTCCCTCCCGGGAGCCTTCTTTGCACGAAATTCAAAACACCTCTGCCCTCACATGCCCCCCGCGGCAGAGCGCGGACGTTCTCCGGCCGACAGGGTGCGGCGCAGGTCATCACGACACCTTCCGGATCCGGCAGGGCAGGTTCTTGATGTTCGGCGTCCCGAACTCCTTTCCCAGCTTCCCGACCGACGTGAGCATGTTGTAGTTGGACTTCCGCCAGTCGTACTGGCTCTCCGGCGATGCCTCGGGGAACCACCAGCCCAGGGCGGGACTCACCACGCGGGGGTCGATGATGTCCGTGACGCGGGCCTTCTGGGTGATGGAGCCGTACTTCGTCTCGATGATCACGTCGTCGCCCTCGCCGATGCCGTACTTCGCCGCCGTGTCGG
>CAZPCN010000166.1:0-2776 GCA_964585095.1 uncultured Syntrophaceae bacterium
AAGGTCCTCTTTCATGCGGTCATAGTACCGGGCCTCGTCGATCATCTGGGCCAGCTTGTGCCGGCAGGCGGCGTAATCGGCCCGGCCCGTACGGGTCAGGTCATCGATCCCCTGGGCTTCCGCGGGGCCCGCAGGGGGAAAGGCCGCCAGGGCCAACAGGGTGAGCAGGACAAGCGGAACAGAGCATCGCGACAGGGAATGAGCCATCGGGTTCCTCGCAGGCGGTGTTTTTGGCTTTGCCGCGTTTCATGCAGGACCGGTGCCACCTTTCCGCCGCAAAAGGTCGGGCATGCGGGCCTGAAAGATGGTAAAAGGACAGAGACCCTTCGAGGGCGAAGGAGGGCGGGGCAATGAGCGGCGAGACATCCTATCGGCCGGTGACACGGGAGATTGTCGATGAGTTGCTGGCTATCGTGGGGGAGAAGAACCTGGTATTCGGCGACGAGGAGCGCCTGCGGAATTATTCGCACGACGAGGTCGCAGGTTCCGAATATGCCCGCATGCCCGATCTCGTTGTCAAGCCCGCCTCGGCCCGCGAGGTGTCAGAGGTCCTGAAAATCGCCAACCGGCATCGGGTTCCCGTGACCCCGCGAGGCGGCGGGACGGGGCTTTCCTGCGGGGCCGTGCCCCTATACGGGGGCATCGTCCTGTCGCTCGAAAGGATGAACCGGATTCTCGAGATCGACCGGGAAAACATGACGGCCGTCGTGGAGCCCGGGGTTGTGACCAGCGAGATCGGGAAAGCCGTCCGGGAGTTCGGCCTGTTCTACGCGGGCTACCCCATGAGCTTCGAGTCCTGCTTCATCGGGGGCAACCTGGCCGAGAACGCCGGCGGCGGCCGCGCGATCAAGTACGGCGTCACGGGGCACCACGTCCTGGGCCTGGAGGCCGTTCTGCCGACGGGTGAAATCGTGCAGATGGGCGGCAAGCGGGTCAAGGACGTCACGGGCTACGACCTTATCCACCTGCTGGTCGGTTCGGAGGGGACCCTGGCCGTCTTCACGAAGATCACCCTGCGGCTGCTCCCCCGGCCTGCCGCCGCGGCTGTCCTCCTCATCCCCTTCGGGAGCGCCTCCGAAGCCGTCGAGGCCTTCCCCCGGGTTTTGGCCCGGGCGGGGATCCTCCCGACGTCCATCGAGTTCATGGACCGCCTTTCCGTGGAGACCGTGTACCGGTTCCTGGGCGAGACCCCGCCGAGGCCGGGCATCGGCGCCATGCTGCTCGTCGAGCTCGACGGCTCGAGCCGGGAGAGAGTCGACGAGGAGAGCCAGCGAATCGGGGAGCAGTTCCTCGAGGAAGGTGCCCTCGACGTCTACGTGGGCAACACCCCTGGGACGGAACGGAAGATGTGGGCCCCTCGCGTGAATCTCGCCGAGGCGTTCAAGACCGTCTGCCCCGTGCAGAGTCTCGAGGACATCGTCGTGCCCACGGCGCGGATCCCCGATCTGATCCGGGAGCTGGAGCGCCTGGCGGCGAAGTACGACATCCTGATCCCCTGTTACGGCCACGCGGGGGACGGCAACCTGCACGCCACGCCTGTCAAGAAACCCGAGACCCCCGTGGAAGACTGGAAAGAAAAGCTTCCGCGCATCCTGACGGAGCTCTACGGGATTGTCTTCGGCCTCGGGGGGACCATCAGCGGCGAGCACGGCATCGGCTCGAAGCGGGCGTCCTATCTGCCCATCGTCATGAGCCCGGAGCTGATTGCTCTCCAGAAGCGGATCAAGGCTCTCTTCGATCCCCTGAACATTCTCAACCCGGGTAAGATCTTCCCCTGAGCGGAAGGCGGGATCCGCTGTTGAGGCGTGCCGAGCCCGTGATGCCCGCCGTCATCTGCTGACGGTCCTATCGCCCGGCCCAGGGCGCGGTTTTCCTGGCGAAATCCGCTTGACCGCGCAGGAGATGGTACGTGAAAGACCCCAGGCAGAAGCGGCCGAAGACGAGGGCCACGATCGCCGCTGCAAAAAAACCTTCCAGCACGTAAGCCGCGATCCACCATTCCCTCAGCCGCGCCACGCCGACCGCCAGAGCAAAGGTGCCGGCCATACCCTGGGCGAAGCGCCGTGGAGACGGCGCGGGACCAAGACGGATGGCGCCGGGCCGGGCACCCCGAGTGAGGTTGTAGAGGACATCGAAGGGGTTCGCGTGCGGCAGCAGCGCGCACCACCACAGGACCGCGGCAAGACCGAGAAAAACAGCCGGGGACTGAAGCATCATGCCGACGAGGACAACCGGCCCGATCACCCGCGGCTGAAAGAGCAGCGCCTCGGAACGCAGGTGAGCGTCCCGACCGGGATCCTCCAGGCCCTGCTGGAGGACAAAATTCCGTTCTGAATTCTCCACTGTCGTATCCTCTCTTTCCTGGCCCCCTGACTCCGGGGGAATCGGGATCTTTTGTAAAAAGATACCGCAGGCATCGTATCCGGCCATCGGTGAATGGCTGATTTTGCACTTCTCGAAACCTGAGCCGCCCTTCTCCGTCTTGGCTATTTTCACCCGGATGTACTATATAGAAAACCGGTCCTGGCATTCGCCAGCAAAACCCACTCAAGGAGGGAGCGCATGAAACCTTACACAGGACATCGGTTGCCTGCAATTGCCGCTTTCGCGGTGATTGTTTGCGCGGTTTTATTCTCGGTGCAGCCGGCCCCCGCGGTTGACATATCCTTCCGCAACTTCAGCACGTCGGCAGCCCTCGGCCCGCCTGCCGACGACTATGCAGTCAAGCTGGCGGACATCTCGACGGTCGCGCTGGGCGAGGCGGGGCGGGTGCGGT
>CAZPCN010000167.1:0-2769 GCA_964585095.1 uncultured Syntrophaceae bacterium
ACCACCGGGACACGGGCGCCATCCAGCAGGCCGAGAGGCCCTACCTGATCAACCTCGCGGCCAAGGTGAAGGCCGTGGCCGAGAATAAGTGACCGGGTGGTTTCTTCGGTAACCGTGGCAAGTGGATGCCCTTCGGCATTGGACACTTCGCCCGGGGAACCAGGAAGAGCAGAAGTTAGGAAGCTACGAAAATAATGTTTCATCCACTCTGCGCTTCCGCTCTTCGTCACTTCTTCATCTCGAATCCAATTGCCGTGGCCCGGCGCCAAGGCATTTATTCGTCGCCCCGTGCGGGCGCGATGGAGAAAACACGGGAGAGAGACGCATGATCATCACGAAAGGAGCGAGAGGTACATGAACATCCTGATATTCGGACCCAACGGCAGCGGCAAGGGGACCCAGGGCGCCATCGTCCAGAAGAAGTACGGCGTACCCCACATCGAGACGGGGGTGATCTTCCGCGAGAACATCTCGAAGGGCACGGAACTCGGCAAGAAGGCGAAAGTGTACATCGACAAGGGCGATCTGGTCCCCGACGACATCACGATCCCCATGATCCTCGACCGGCTCCAGGAGCCCGACTGCGCAAAGGGCTGGCTCCTCGACGGCTTCCCCCGCAACCTCGCCCAGGCCGAAGCCATGTGGAAGGCTCTGCAGGCGCGCAACATGAAGCTCGACTTCGTCGTCGAGATCCTGCTGGCCCGCGACATCGCCAAGAAGCGCATCATGGGCCGCAGGCTCTGCCCGGTTGACAACAACCACCCGAACAACATTTTCATCGACGCCATCAAGCCCGCCGAGAAGGGCGGCAAGACGGTGTGCCGGGTCTGCGGCGCCGACAACCTCAAGACGCGCGCCGACGACCAGGACGAGGCCGCCATCGACAAGCGCCACGGCATCTACTACGACACCAAGACAGGCTCGCTTGCGGCCGTGAACTTCTTCAAGCAGCGCGTGAAGGTCATCGAGGTGGACGGCACGCCCGGCGTGAAGGAAGTCTCCGAGGACCTCATGAAAAAACTGGGTTGATTTATTAATTATTTCAATGTATATACGAACCCTCCCGCCGGGACTCTCCCGACGGGAGGATTTTTTTATCCAGAAGGCCGCGTGAAACGGTTTTGCCTCGCGGTGAAATCGGTATTTAGAAGCGAAGAGATACTGGGTTCCCGTAATGGGCTCTGGCGAGATTCTGTGCAGCGAAGTTAGACGCGTTTTGGGTAAACGTTCTTCGCGAAGCGGAGCGGCCGCAGCGCAAATTGTCTGAGCCCGAAGGGCGAGTTTTTGCGCCTGCAGCGTAGCGAGCGTTAGAACGGTCCAAAACCGTCTATTCGCGGGAAGAATCCCGCCCGAGCCCATTCAGTTACATCCATAAAGAATCGATATTATGAAAAACATCCGCAACTTCAGCATCATCGCCCACATCGACCACGGCAAATCGACCCTGGCCGACCGCCTCATCCAGCACACGGGCATGATCGAGGACCGCAACTTCCGCGACCAGATCCTCGACAACATGGACATCGAGCGCGAGCGGGGGATCACGATCAAGAGCCAGGCCGTCACCCTGCCCTACCGGGCAAAAGACGGCCAGGAGTACATCCTGAACCTCATCGACACGCCGGGCCACGTGGATTTCACCTACGAGGTCTCGCGGTCCCTGGCCTCCTGCGAGGGGGTGCTGCTGCTCATCGACGCGTCGCAGGGCGTGCAGGCCCAGACGATCGCCAACCTCTACCTCGCCATGGAGCACAACCTGGCCATCATCCCCGTGATCAACAAGATCGACCTCCTGACGGCGGACGTGGACCGGGTGCTCGAGCAGATCGACGGCGAGTTGGGTCTCGACCCCTTCAGTCACATCAAGTGCTCCGCCAAGCAGGGGATCGGGATCGAGGACGTCCTGGAAGCCATCGTCGAGCGCGTCCCGCACCCCACAGGCGACCCGGAAAAGCCGCTCTCTGCGCTCATCTTCGACGCCCAGTACGACTCCTTCCGGGGCACCGTCATCCACTGCCGGGTCTTCGACGGGGCCGTCCGGCCGGGCAACATCATCCGGTTCATGTCCACCGGGTCCACCTACCGCGTGGAGGAGGTGGGCCGATTCGCCCTGACCCGTTCGAAGAAGGACATTCTGTCGGCAGGCGAGGTGGGGTACGTCATCGCCGGCGTGAAGACCGTGTCCGACGTCCGCATCGGAGACACGATCACCCTCGACGACCGCCCCGTCGAGAAAGCCCTGCCCGGCTTCAAGGAGATCAAGCCCGTCGTCTTCTCGTCCATTTACCCGATCGCGTCGGACGATTACGAGGACCTGGCCGTCGCGCTGGAGAAGTACAAGCTCAACGACGCCGCCCTGGTGTACACGAAGGACTCCTCCGCAGCGCTCGGGCTGGGATTCCGCTGCGGCTTCCTGGGGCTTCTGCACCTCGAGATTGTCCAGGAGCGCCTCGAGCGGGAGTTCGACCAGTCCATCATCCTCTCCGTGCCGAGCGTCCGGTACCGCTTCACCCTCAAGGACGGCAGCATCGTGCAGGTGGACAACCCCTCGCACTACCCGGACCCCGCATCGATCGAAAAGGCCGAAGAGCCCTTCATCCGGGCCACCATGATCATGCCCGAGAAGTACCTCGGGGGCGTCATGAAGCTCTGCACGGAGAAGCGCGGCGCGAACTCGACCATGAACTACCTCAGCCCGGGCAGGGTGGAGCTCGTCTACGAGATGCCGCTCGCCGAGGTCCTCTTCGACTTCTACGACCGGTTCAAGAC
>CAZPCN010000168.1:0-2721 GCA_964585095.1 uncultured Syntrophaceae bacterium
ACTGGGGCGAGAGGTTGCGGTACTCGATGGGCAGGGTGAAGTCGCGCCGGACGAGGTCCTTCTGGTAGCCAAAGGCGAACCACAGCAGGGAGGCCAGCAGGATGGCCGTCGCCTTCTCCAGGGGGTTGCGCCGGAACCAGCCCAGGAGGTGCCCGGCCTTGCCCTTCGGCATCTTCTTCCCGTAGAGGCGCTCGAGGATCATACCGAGTTCGGTGGGGCTCTTCAGGACGTCGATCCGGCCCCCGAAGGCCACGGAAACGGTTCCCCGCTCCTCGGAGACGACGATGCAGGTCGCGTCGGTGCGTTCCGAAAGGCCGAGGGCGGCCGTGTGGCGCAGGCCTAGGTTGCCGATCTTGTCGGTGTTGGTCGACAGAGGGAGGTGGCACCCGAAGCTGACGACGCGCCCGTGGTCGATGACGACGGCCCCGTCGTGGCCGATGGAGTGGGGGTCGAAGATGCTCTCCAGCAGGGGCTGGCTGAGCACGCCGTCGAGGGGAACCCCCCCGGCCAGGTGCCGGTCCAGGGGATCATCGCCATGGATGACGATGAGGGCGCCCGTGTGCTGGCGGGCCAGCGTGGCCACGGACTGGACGATGATCTCCACCTCCTCGTGGAGCGAGGAGACCCGGCCGCTCTTGCGGATGCGGCCCCACGTGGCGATGCGCTCGAAAAACCGCCGGAACTCCTCCTGGAAGATGATCACCATGGCCAGCAGGATGACGGCAAAAAACCCCTGCAGCACCGCCGCCGAAAGGTAGAGCTGGAAGGAGCGGGCCAGGTAGTAGATGATGCCCAGGATGCCGATCCCGACGAGGACGAACCGCGAGGCGGCGTCGCGGAACCAGACCAGGAGCCCGTAGATCATGAACGTGATCAGGAGGATGTCGAAAAAGTCCTGGATCCGGAAGCTGTGTACGAGGGTCGTGATCTCCATCGTCGTCCGCGTTTGCTTTCTCGTTGTATCGTGACCGGCCGCAGACTCCCCATGCAAGCTGCGCGCCGGGATGGGCCCCGGGGAGGCCGATCAGGCATGAAACGTCAGGGTCGTCCCGGACATGTTCAGGATGAACTGCCGGGGCATGGCCCGCTCCAGGCCCATGATCGCTTTCCGGCCCGTGCAGTGGCAGGGGATGACGTGATCGGGCCCGATCCTCTTCATCTCCTCCACGGTGGGCTCGATGACCGGATCGAACGCGGGCCCGGAGAGATGAAAGCCCCCCATCACGGCGTGGACCTCTCCGACTCCCGTGACGGCCATGGCGTGGCGCACCGTGTTGATGATCCCCGCGTGGGCGCAGCCCGACAGGACGATGAGCCCCTTGCCCCTGAGCCGCATCGCCAGGGAGGAGTCGTCCTCGTTGGCATCCCGTGTCTCCTTCCCGTCCTGGAGGAAGAAGGCGTGGGGCACGCCCTTTTCGAAGGGCGTCGCGCGCGGGATCTCGCCGAGGAACAGGGCGTCTCCGTCCAGCAGCGGCAGGGGCTCGCGCGTCGGCACGACGCGAAGTCCCAGCGCCTCCAGCTCCTCGCGGGAGAGCCTGGGGAAACGGTCCTTCACCCCGCGCCGGGTGAGATAGCGGTCGGGTTTGAAGGCCCCGGGGTGCAGGACGAGATCGAGGCCTTTCCTGCCGATTTTCGCAAGCAGCCTCTTCAGGCCGCCCGTGTGGTCGCCGTGGCCGTGGGAAAGAACGAGCGCCTCGACCTGGCGCAAATCCACGCCGAGGGCCTCGGCATTGAACGCCGAGCCGTGTTCGGAGAAGCCGAAGTCGAACAGGAGCGTTCTCGTCCGGCCTTCGCGGCTCAACCGGACAAGGGCCGAAAAACCGTGTTCGGCCTGGATGGAGTTGCAGATCACGCCGTCCCGGACGTTCCGGGCCCTCCGGACGACGTCGCTGTCGTCCACGGCCGTGATGTCGATGTAGTTGTCCTGGAGGGAGAGAATCTCCACCCGGTCGAGCTCGTTGAGTGCCATCCCCGTTTCCGTCGAGCGCCGGGAAACAGGCGCCGTCTTTATGTAACACATTTTCCCCAAAACGCTACCCTATTTTTACCCGGTGGTCCGAAACACCCGCCTGCGGCCCTGATGCAGGCATCCGCGGGCGTCGAAAAGCGGTTTGACCGGTACGGGAAATGCTGTTATAAAAATGGCCCACACCAGCCCCGACGGGAAGGAAGGCACCGCTTGAACATCATCCTCGCCGGCTTCAATCTCGACTACGAAACCATCCGCGAACTCCAGGCCGCGCACCCCGGGGCGGAGCACTTCACGCCCGAGACGATCTCCGCGGCCTACGCGCGCATCAGCCGCAACCCGGCGCCCGTCAACGAGCTGCGCGCCGCCGCCCGCGGGGAAGTGGAAAAGGCGAGGCGCTCCAACCAGTCCATCGTCTTCGACATGGGGCACAGCTCGATCGCCGAGCACGCCGTCTTCAACATCGACGTCCTGGGGGTCTCCCGCCTGCTCGTCGAGGAGATCGAGAAATTCCGCCTCTGTTCCTACACGGAGAAGTCCCAGCGCTACGTGCTGCTGCAGGACGATTTCATCGTCCCCCGGGAGATCGGCGAGGCCGGCCTCGGCGAGACGTTCACGCGGACCGTGAGGGCCCAGAACGAGTTTTACCACCGCCTCTACGAGGGGCTGCTTCCCTGGGTCCTCGCCGAGAACCGGGACCTGGCCGCCGTCCCCGCCAACCGCTCCATGCTGGAGGGCTGGGCCAAGGAGGA
>CAZPCN010000169.1:0-2710 GCA_964585095.1 uncultured Syntrophaceae bacterium
GCCTGGGCCCGCGTGAACGCCGACGGGTGGACCTCGCCCATCGTGAAGTTCCTCAAGCCCGAAGAGGTGGAGACCATCAACAGGGCCATGGGGGCCCGCGAGGGCGACCTGATCGTCTTCGTGGCCGACAACCCCGGCATCGTCAACGACGCGCTCGCGAACCTGAGAATCCACGTGGCGCGAAAGCTCGATCTCATCAAGCCCGATCAGCTCGCCTTCACGTGGGTCGTCGAGTTCCCGCTGCTGGAGTACAGCGACACGGAGAAGCGATTCGTGGCCAAGCACCACCCCTTCACGTCGCCCGTGCCGGAGGATCTCCCGCTTCTGGACTCGGACCCCGGAAAGGCACGGGCACGGGCCTACGACCTCGTCCTGAACGGCACCGAGATCGGCGGCGGCAGCATCCGGATTCACCGCACCGACGTCCAGCAGAAGCTTTTCCAGACCCTGGGGCTCACCCCCGAGGACACGCGCCTCAAGTTCGGGTTCCTCCTCGACGCGCTCGAGTTCGGCACGCCGCCGCACGGCGGGATCGCCTTCGGATTCGACCGCCTGATCATGATCATGACCGGGGCCCCGTCGATCCGCGACGTCATTGCCTTCCCCAAGACGCAGAAGGCCACCGACGCCATGACCGACGCGCCGTCGAAGGTGAGCATCGAGCAGCTCATGGAGCTTTCGCTGAAGATCGTCCAGTAAGCGGCGGGGGTACGTTTTTACCTATTGACAAAGCCGGGGCAATTCTTTATTGCAGGTACACGAGGTCGCCATCATGAAAAACGGGATCATCAACCGCCGCATCGCAACCAGGCCGGACTCGGAGCGCCCGACGGCGGGTGAACCGCGGCCTACGAGCGAACCGGCACGGCATGGTCCCTCCATGACAGGTTGAATCCACACTTCATACGGAAGAGACACGGGAGGGAACATGAAAGCGTTCCCTCCCCTTTTTTTTCTGCGGCACCGGGCCGCGGGCAGTCGGCCGGCCGATTGATCATCCATCCAATGCAGGCGCAGGGAGAAACATCATGGCAAAGTGGAACAAGGAAAAGAGGGTCCTCGATCACGAGCACACAAAATTCTGGCGCTACGAGGTGAAGGACGTCGAGCAGCCCAACCTCCAGAAGGACGTCTTCCCCTACGACGAGGTCTGCCGGATCGTCTTCGATCACAAGCTTGTCTCAATGAGCCCCGCCGAGGACATCTTCATCACCGACACGACCTTCCGGGACGGCCAGCAGGCGCGCCCGCCCTATACGGTCAAGCAGATCGCCGATCTCTACCGCATGATGAGCCGCCTCGGCGGCGAGAAGGGCGTCATCCGCCAGACCGAGTTCTTCCTGTACAGCCAGCGCGACCGCGAGGCCCTCGAGGCCTGCCGCAGCATGAACCTCCGCTACCCGGAGATCACGGGATGGATCCGCGCCGTCAAGGAGGACGTCCCCCTCGTCAAGGAAGCGGGCCTCAAGGAGACGGGCATCCTCACCTCCGTGTCGGACTACCACGTCTTCCTCAAGCTCGGCGTTACGCGCAAGCAGGCCATGGAGATGTACCTCGACGTGGTGCGCTCCATCCTCGAGGCCGGGATTGTCGCCCGGTGCCACTTCGAAGACCTCACCCGGTCGGACATCTACGGCTTCGTGATCCCCTTCGCCATCGAGCTGATGAAGCTGCGCGAGCAGAGCGGCATCGACGTGAAAATCCGGCTCTGCGACACCATGGGCTACGGCATCACCTACCCCGGGGCGGCCCTGCCGCGCAGCGTGGACAAGATCGTCCGCGCCTTCATCGAGGACGCGGGGGTCCCCGGGCACCTGCTCGAGTGGCACGGCCACAACGACTTCCACAAGGCCCTGATCAACGCCACCACGGCCTGGCTGTACGGCTGCAGCGGCGCCAACGGCACGCTGATGGGCATCGGCGAGCGCACGGGGAACCCGCCCGTCGAGGGCCTCATCTTCGAGTACATCCAGCTCCACGGCGAAAACCACGGGATCGACACGACGGTGATCACGGAGATCGCCGATTACGTCCGGCGGGAGATGAAATTCAAGATCGCCCCGAACTACCCCTTCGTGGGCTCCGAGTTCAACGTCACCCGGGCGGGCGTGCACCTCGACGGCCTGGTGAAGAACGAGGAGATCTACAACATCTTCGACACGACGAAGATCCTGAAGCGCCCCATCATGCTCGAGATCACCGACAAGTCGGGAAAAGCCGGGATCGTCCACTGGATCAACTCCCGGCTCGACCTGAGCAACGGCGAGGTCATCGACAAGCGCCACCCGGGCATCTCGGCGATCCACAAGTGGGTCATGAAACAGTACGAGGGCGGCCGCATGACGAGCATCTCCAACGACGAGATGGAGAAGGTCGTGCGGAAGTTCCTGCCCGAGCTGTTCATGTCCGATCTCGAGAAGATCAAGTACCGCGCGGCCCAGGCCGCCGTGGCGGTCGTGCAGCAGGTGATCGAACACCCCGTCATGAAGGGGATGAACCCGGAGATGCAGGAAACGATCATGCAGCAGTTCATCGACGACAACCCGTCGATCCAGTTCGCCTACGTGGTGGACACGCACGGCAAGAAAGTCACCCGGAACATCACCCACATCACGGACCGGGCCAAGTACGAGAATTTCGGCGTCGGCACGGACTACTCGAACCGCGAGTGGTTCATCCGCCCCATGGAGGCCGGCAAGATCCACGTGAC
>CAZPCN010000170.1:0-2691 GCA_964585095.1 uncultured Syntrophaceae bacterium
CTCTCGATGAGGCAGCGCCTGCCGTTCATGGACGCGGGGACCACGGTCTTGACGATCGGGATGTCCCGGCCGTCTGCGGTTCGCAGGAACCGCTCCGACCGGTGGACCGCCTGGCCGAGATCCGTGACGGGACAGGCGCCCTCCTCGGCGGGGCAGACGAAACGGTGGCAGACGGAGCCGACGATCTCGCCGCGGGAAAGTCCGATCATGCGCAACGCCGCGGGGTTGACGTCGACGATCCGGTGCGTGGCCGGATCGATGACGAGGATCCCCGTATGCACCGCGTCGAAGAGGGCCTTCAGGTACTCTTCGTGGCCGGTTGCCGGGTTCTGCTCGCTGTCGGGGGTTCTGCGGGCCTCGATTCTCATGCAGGCATCCTGTGTGCGTCTTGGCGGGGGGCATTCCGGGCCTCGGGCACTGCTCTTTGCCCGCAGGCCGTACACACCTCACCGCCAAGGAAGCGATGCACGAAGCATACCAGCGAAACGGCGTCTTCGCCGCGCCGCACCCTTTATCGGATTCCTCTTTTGTGTTAAGAGGATAAGCGAGGAGAACGAACCCCATGATCTGGAAAATCCTCGCCCGGATCGGCGGACTTCTGGTCTGGGCGATCCCGGCCATGATGGCGCTCGGGTTTACGGCGGGACTCTTCATGAACGCCGCCCCTCTGAAGGGCCTGATCGTGCCCCTCACGTTCCTCATGGTCTACCCCATGATGGTCACTCTGCGGGTGCGCAAGGTCTTCGAAGGGGGCGACGGGAAGGTGCAATGGGTCTCGCAGGCGATCAACTTCGGCCTCATCCCGTTCCTGGCGCTCGGCGTGGGCAGATGGTTCCTTGCCGATCACCCCTACATGGTGCTCGGCTTCCTGTTGGCGGGATTGGTTCCCACCAGCGGGATGACCATTTCCTGGACGGGGTTTGCCAGGGGCAATCTCGAGGCGGCGGTGAAGATGACCGTCATGGGGCTGACCCTGGGGTCGCTCGCCACGCCGTTTTACGTGAAAACCCTCATGGGGGCGCGTGTGGAAGTCGATCTGGCAGGCGTGGCCTCCCAGATCGCGCTTATCGTCTTCCTGCCCATGGCGGCGGGTTATGCGACGCAGGGGGCCCTTGTCCGGCGGTACGGCCAGCAGGTCTTCCAGTCGGTCTGGGCGCCGCGCTTCCCGGGCCTCTCGACCCTGGGGGTGCTGGGCATCGTCTTCATCGCGCTCGCGCTCAAGGCGAAGGACATCGCGGCCTCGCCCGGGCTGCTCGCGACGCTGCTCGTCCCGCTCGCGATCGTCTACGGGGCCAACTTCTGCCTGAGCACCCTGGTCGGCAAGGCGTTCTTTTCGCGCGGCGATGCCGTGGCGCTGGTCTACGGCACGGTGATGCGCAACCTCTCCATCGCCCTGGCCGTCGCGATGAACGCCTTCGGCCCCGCGGGTTCCGAGGCGGCGCTCGTCATCGCCACGGCCTACATTGTCCAGGTGCAATCGGCGGCGTGGTATGTTAAGTTGACGGACCGGATTTTCGGTCCCCCCGCCCCACCGGCAACGCCGTCCGGGGCGTCCTGAGGAAACCCGGGGAATGCAGCATGCGAAGACAGGGGCGACACCGTCCATGAAGATTACGAATCTGATCCTGGCTTCGGCCTCCCCCCGCCGCAGTGAAATGCTGCGGATGCTGGGCGTGGAGTTCACCGTCCTGCACGGCAACGTGGATGAAAGCCCGCATGCCGGCGAGTCTCCGGAGGCTTACGCCCTGCGGCTCTCCGAGGCGAAGGCGAGGGCCGTTGCCGCGACGCGGCCGGGACGCTGGGTCCTGGGGGCCGACACGATCGTGACGATCGACGGGGAGCTGCTGGGCAAGCCGGCCACGCGAGACGAGGCGCGCTGCATGATCCGCAAGCTGAGCGGGCGGTCGCACACGGTCATCACCGCATTCACCCTGTTCAACAGCGAACGGGACGAGCCCGTCCGCAGGGCCGTTTCGTCGAGAGTGCTCTTCAAGGAGATCCCCGACGACGAGCTGGAGTGGTACGTGGCGACCGACGAGCCCTACGACAAGGCAGGCGGGTACGCCGTCCAGGGGAAGGCCGCCGTCCTCGTCTCCGAGGTTCACGGGTCCTGGACCAACATCGTGGGGCTGCCGCTCTGCGAGGTCGTCGAGGCGCTCAAGGGGCTCGGCCTGGTGGATTTCACAAGGAGGGACGCATGGCCGACGTAAAGGAGAACATCCTCCGGATCCGGGAACGGATCGCCGCCGCCGCCGCGCGGGCAGGCCGCGATCCGGCCGGGGTGCGGCTCATGGGCGTCACCAAGACCGTCGGCGACGACCGGATCCTGCAGGCCGTCGAGGCGGGCATCGACATCATCGGGGAGAACTACGTCCAGGAGGCCAAACGGAAGATCGAGCTGATGGGCAAGAACGTGGAATGGCACTTCATCGGCCACCTGCAGACCAACAAGGCCAAGTACGCCGTGCGCCTCTTCGACCTGATCCACTCCGTGAACCGGATGAGCCTCGCCGAGGAGCTCAACCGCCGGGCGGCCGCCGCGGGGGTCGTCTGCCGCGTCCTCGTCGAGGTGAACCTCGGCGGCGAGGAATCGAAGAGCGGCGCGCCGCCCGAGGAGGCGCCGGCGCTGATCCGCGCCGTCGCGCAGATGGCGAACCTTTCCATCCGGGGTCTCATGACCATGGCGCCCTG
>CAZPCN010000171.1:0-2686 GCA_964585095.1 uncultured Syntrophaceae bacterium
CGATCTGGTTGGCCACGAGCTGGGACTTCGTGGCGATCGAGATGAAGAGCCCGAGACCGAGCGCCACCGAGAGGTAGAGCGACGAGGCGAGGATCATGAGCCAGAAGCTTCCCTTCATGACGACCCCGAAGAGCAGCTGCCCCATGAGCAGCGCCACGAGGACGTCCGTCATGGCGATGAGGTAGTAGGGGATGGCCTTCCCCGTGAGGAACTCGAGCGCGTTGATCGGCAGGGACCGGATCGTCTCCATGGTGCCGTTCTCGTACTCCCTGGCGATGATGAGCGAGGTCAGCATGGCGCCCACGATCATGATGATGACGGCGATGATGCCGGGCACGATGAAGTTGCGGCTCTCGAGCTCCTCGTTGAACCAGACCCGGACGCGCCCCTCGACGGGCGGGTGGAGTTTCTCGATCCCCTGCCGGGTCAGGAAATCGGCGAGCAGCTGCGCGTTGTACCGCTCGACGAAGGAGGTGATGTAGCCGCGGGAAATCGACCCGATATTGGGGTCGCTCGCGTCGATCAGGACCTGCAGGGGCGCTTCGCGATTCGAGCGGATCTCCTCGGTCCATCGCGGGGGGATGACGAGTGCGATCGTCGCGCGACCGGCGTCGAGCCAGGCCGCGGCCGCCCGGTCGTCCGGCAGGGTCGTCACGAGATCGAAGTAGGCCGAGGCATCGAGGCGGCTTGCGAAATCGCGGGAAAGCTCCGTGCGGTCGTGGTCGACCACGACGACCCTCACGTTGTCCACGTCCAGCGAAAGCGCGTAGCCGAACAGCAGGATGAGCACGAGCGGCAGCGCGAAGGCCATGTAGAGGCTCCGGTAATCCCGGATGATGTGGTAGAACTCTTTCCGGGCCACGGCCTGCACATTTCGGGGATGGATCAACATGATGGTCTATTCCGTCTTCGGTCTGTCCGGTCTGTCCGGTCCATTATGCGAGCAGGAAGGGTATCGGGTCTAGGGGTGGAAAAAGAATTCTTCTAAAAACAATCTCAATACCTTCAGCCCCTATACCCGAGACCCTGTACCCTAAACCCTTTCTTTTTTCATCAGTCGGATGAACGCATCGTTGAGCGTCGCTCCCGGCTCCCCCGGGCAGGCCTCCGCGACAATCTCGCCCGGGCTCCCGATCGCGACGATTCGGCCCTCGTTAATCATCACGATGCGGTCGCAGTTCAGGGCCTCGTCCATGTAATGCGTTGTCACGAAGACGGTAACCCCCTGCCCGGCCAGCTCCCGGATGAATTCCCAGAAATGCCGCCGCGTGATGGGGTCGACGCCCGAGGTGGGCTCGTCGAGAAAGAGGATCTCGGGCCGGTGCAGCAGCGCGCAGGCCAAGGCGAGCCGCTGCCGCCACCCCGGCGTGAGCTCCCGGGTGAGCCGGTCGCGCATCTCCTGCAGCCGGGCGGTGTCCAGGGCCCAGCGGGTCCTCTCCTCCCAGTCCCTCTCGGGCACGTTGTAGATCCCCAGGTAGAAGCGGATGTTCTCCGCCGGCGTGAGGTCCTCGTAGAGGGAAAATTTCTGCGACATGTAGCCGATCGTCTGCTTGATCGACTCGGACTGCCGCACCACGTCGAGCCCGGCGACCTGCCCCGTTCCCGACGAGGGGGTGATGATGCCGCAGAGCATCCGGATGGTGGTCGACTTGCCGGCGCCGTTGGGGCCCAGGAACCCGAAGATCTCTCCCCGGCCGATGGAGAAGCTGACGCGGTCGACGGCGACGAAATCGCCGAACCGTTTCTCCAGGTCTCTCACGGAGACGATCTCAGATGCGGGTGCCGGCATGGTCCCGTGCCCCTTCCGTTTCCTCGATGCGGCGGATCATCGCGTCCTCCAGGCTCGCGGAGGAGGCCCGGATCTCGCCGGGCGAGCCCTCGGCCAGGATGCGCGCGCGGTGCATCAGGGCGAGCCGGTCACATCGTTCCCCCTCGTCGAGGTACGCCGTCGAGACGACGATCGTCATGCCCGTGCGCTTCATCTCGAGCAGGATCTCCCAGAATTCCCGGCGGGAGACGGGGTCCACCCCGTTGGTCGGCTCGTCGAGGACGAGGATCCGGGGCTCGTGCACGAGCACGCAGGCAAGCCCCAGTTTCTGCTTCATGCCTCCCGAGAGCTTCCCCGCCGGCCTGTCCGCGAAGGGCAGGAGGTTGGAGAAGCCGAGGTAGCGCTCGCGCCTCGCCGTCCTCTCGCGGACCGGGATGCCGTAGATGTCCATGAAGAACCGGAGGTTCTCGTCCACCGTGAGGTCCTGATAGAGACCGAACCGCTGGGGCATGTATCCGATGAGCCGCTTCACCTGGCGGCGCTCCCGGACGGTGTCGCGCCCGGCCATCGCGACCCGGCCGGAGTCCGGGCGGATCATGGTGGTCATGGCCCGGAGCAGCGTCGACTTGCCCGCGCCGTCGGAGCCCACGAGCCCGAAGATCGTCCCCTCGCCGATGGCGAGCGACACGCCCTCCACGGCCGTGACCGCCCCGAACCGGCAGGTGACGTTGTCGACCTCGACGATGGCCTTGCCCTCTGTCACGTTTTCTTTCCTCTGTCTCTTGACCCTATACCCTAGACCCGAGCCCCTTATTTGAGCCACGCGTCCGCCGGCATCCCCGTCTTGAGCTCCAGGTCCGGGTTGGACACGGCGATTTCCACGAGGTAGACGAGTTTCACGCGCTCCTTCTGCGTCTG
>CAZPCN010000172.1:0-2612 GCA_964585095.1 uncultured Syntrophaceae bacterium
GGCGTGACGGCCGGCTCGCGGCCCGCCTGCGACGCGGGCTGGGTCCCCGAGTCGCGCCTGATCGGCCAGAGCGGCAGGACCGTGAGTCCCGATCTCTTCATCAGTGTCGGGGCCTCCGGCGCGCCCCACTACACGACGGGCTTCGCGAAGTCGAAAATCGTCGTCGCCGTCGACCGCAACCCGAAGGCGCCCGTCTTCGACGTCGCCGACTTCGGCATCGCGGGCGACCTGCGGGAGGTCCTGCCCGCCCTCGTGGAGGAACTGAGACGCAAAACGTAGCGCAGGCGGGCTGCGCGAGAGACATCACGCACAGAGCAGGAGGGAAGGGGGAATCGCCATGTTTGAATTCACGAAAGAGCAGGAGATGATCCGGGCCATGGTGCGCGAGTTCGCCGATGCGGAACTCGCGCCGAAGGCGCTCGAACTGGACCGCAGGGGGGAATTCCCCTTCGAACTCGTCCGCAGGGTCGGGATGCTGGGGATCATCGGGATCGCCTCCCCGCGGGAGTACGGGGGATCGAAAGCCGGGCACCTGCCGGCGGTGATCGCCGTCGAGGAAATCGCCCGCGTCTACCCCTCGCTGGCCTTCATCCTCGAGGTGACCCAGGCGCCGCTGTACATGATCGAGACCTGGGGGACGCCGGAGCAGAGGCAGGCCTGGCTGCCGCCGCTCATCCGGGGCGAGAAGATCGCCGCCGTGGCGGCCACGGAGCCCACGGGGGGCTCCGACCTGGCCACGCTCAACACCACGGCCGTCGCCGACGGGGATGCCTGGGTCCTCAACGGCCGGAAGGTCTACATCACCAACGGCAGCGTGGGCGACCTGGTCCTCGTGCTGGCCAGGACGGGCGAACGGGCAAGCATCCTTGCCCTCGAGAAGGGGACGCCCGGGTTCGTCGTGAGCCGCAGGCAGGACCTCATGGGGTTCCGCTCGGGCGACGTCTGCGAACTGGGCTTCAGCAACTGCCGCGTGCCGAAGGCGAACCTCGTCGGCAAGGAGGGCGGCGGGCAGGCGGCGGCCATGGCGACCTTCACGGTGAGCCGCGCCGCAGTGGGGGCCGTGGGGCTGGGGATTGCCCGGGGGGCCTTCGAGATTGCGCTGAAGTATGCGAAGGAGAGGGCGCTCTACGGTAAGCCCATCGCGAGCCTCCAGGCGATCCAGTTCCTGCTCGTGGACATGGACACCGAGATCGACGCCGCCCGCTGGCTCATCTACCATCCCGCCGCCTGCCTCGACCGGGGCATGGCGCCCCGCGACCTGGGCAAGCTCTCTGCCCGCGCGAAGTACGCGGGCGGAGAGGTGGCGGCGAGCGTCACGATGAAGGCCATGCAGGTCCTGGGCGGCTACGGGGTGAGCCCCGAGTATCACCTGCCCCGGCTGCTGGCCGACGCGGTGGAGATCTTCCCTGCCACGGGGACCCCGCAGATCATGAAGATCATCCAGGCCATGGAAATCGTCAAGTGACGCAACCCATCGCCTCTCCACTCCAGCGAGGAAGGCCCCCCGGTTGTCCGGAGGGCCTTCTTCTTGTGTTTCTCTTTCCTGTACCCTGTACCCCTCTCAGGTCTTCCGATAGTACTTCTCCGCCATGTAGGAACTCCGCACGAAGGGACCCGATGCGGCGTCCTGGAAACCCAGTCGCAGGGCGTCGCGGCGGTATTTCTCGAAGATCTGGGGCTTGACGTATTCCACGACGGGATGGTGGGCCGGTGAGGGGCTGAGGTACTGCCCGATGGTGATCACGTCGCACGAGGCCGAGCGCAGATCGACCATCACCTCGAGGACCTCCTCGCGCGTCTCGCCGAGACCGACCATGAGGCCCGACTTGGTGGTGAGCAAAGGGTTCATGGCCCTGGCCTCGAGAAGCAGGGCCAGGGAGCGCCGGTAGTCGGCCTGGGGGCGGACGGAGGCGTAGAGCCGGGGAACGGTTTCCACGTTGTGGTTCAGGACCTCCGGGGCGGCGTCGACGACGGTCCGGAGAGCGGCGCTCGACCCCTGGAAGTCGGGGATCAGGACCTCGATGCCCACGTCGGGGCACTCGCGGCGCATGACCTCGATGACCCGGGCGAAGTGCCCGGCGCCCCCGTCGGGCAGGTCATCCCTCGTCACGGAGGTGATCACGACGAAACGCAGGCCCAGGCGCTTCACTTCCGCGGCCAGGCGCAGAGGCTCTCCGGCGTCGAGCGCTTCGGGGGTCCCCGAGTCGACGGCGCAGAAGCGGCAGTTGCGCGTGCAGACCTTGCCGAGGATGAGGAAGGTGGCCACCCCCCTGGAGAAGCACTCGCCCTGGTTGGGGCAGCAGGCCTCCTGGCAGATGGTGTGGAGGCGGTTCTGTTCCAGGTTGCCCTCCATCGCCTGCACGTCGGCCCCCACGGGAAGCCTCTTGCGCAGCCAATCGGGTTTTGCCGGGTTCATCCTGTTTATTTCTCCTTCCATGACGCTCGTTTCCGCAGCGGCTTTGCAGGCGGCGTCAACGGCATTTCTTTTACAGCGCCTATCCTATCCGATTTGTCTTTCTTTTTCGACGGGACAGACCGGACAGACCGAATAGACGGAAGAGACCAGATGGCAGAGAGGGAAGGCGGGGCCTGCGCCCCGCCTTCCCGGAGGG
>CAZPCN010000173.1:0-2583 GCA_964585095.1 uncultured Syntrophaceae bacterium
TGATGATGCAGCTCGGCGCCGACGGCGTGTTCGTGGGCTCGGGCATCTTCAAGTCCAAGGATCCGGCCAAGCGCGCCGCGGCCATCGTGAAGGCCGTGACGCACTACAAGAACCCCGAGATCCTCGCCGAGGTGTCCAAGTCGCTGGGCGAGCCCATGAAGGGCCTCGAGATCTCGAAGATCGGGAAAGAGAACCTGTTACAGTATCGCGGGAATTAACGGGCCCGTTGTATCTTGACGAATGGTTCATAAAGGCGTATTGCAGAAAACATCGTGCCTGTTGCACGGTTGGTACTCCGGGGGGAGGAACGTTTCGAGAAGAGGAGGAAGCAGCAGAAGCCATGGAAATCAAAGTGACAAGGGTTCCAGCGGACAGGATGAAACCGAAGCCGACGGACGAGTCGAAATTGGGGTTTGGGCAGCTCTTCAGCGATCATTTCTTCACGTTGAAGTACAAGACCGGCCTGGGATGGCACGATCCGCAGATCGAGCCCTACCGCGCCCTCCAGATGGACCCGGCCGCCATGAGCCTCCACTACGGGCAGCTGATCTTCGAAGGCCTCAAGGCCTACCGGGGCGCCGACGGGTCCGTGTACCTGTTCCGCCCGTGGGAAAACATCCGGCGCATGAACGCATCCGCCGCGAGGCTCTGCATGCCGACCCTCGACGAGACGCTCGCCCTCGAGGCGCTCAAACAGCTCGTCATCGTGGAGAAGGACTGGATCCCCAAGGGGCTGGGGACCTCGATGTACATCCGGCCCACCATGCTTGCCACGGAGCCGGCCCTGGGCGTGCGCCCGGCCAACGAGTACCTCTACTTCGTCATCGTGGGGCCCGTGGGCGCCTACTACCCCCAGGGTTTCAGTCCCACGAAGATCTGGGTCGAGGAGGAGTACGTCCGCGCCGTGCGGGGCGGCATCGGCTTCTGCAAGGCTGCGGGAAACTACGCGGCAAGCCTCATGGCCAGCCAGAAGGCCGGCGCCAGGGGCTACACCCAGGTCCTCTGGCTCGACGCCGTCGAGCGCAAGTACGTCGAGGAGGTGGGGACGAGCAACATCTTCTTCCTCATCGGCGACGAACTCGTCACCCCGCCGCTGGGGGGGAGCATCCTTCCGGGCATCACGCGGGACTCCGTCATCCAGATCGCGAAACGAAACGGCATGAAGGTGTCCGAACGGCTGCTCTCGCTCGACGAGATCCTGGCGGCCGGCGACAAGGGGACCCTCAAGGAGGGCTTTGCCTCCGGCACGGCGGCCATCGTCTCCCCCGTGGGGCAGATCTTCTGCCGCGGCAAGGAGCTGCTGATCAACGGCGGAAAGACGGGGCCCGTCACCGAGAAGCTCTACAACCAGATCCTCGAGATCCAATATGGGCTGGCGGACGATCCCTTCGGGTGGCGGCTGAAAATCGCATAAACAGAGGCTACGAGGGAGGGGCGGCTCTGCCGGACCCCTCCCCTGCGGCTTTGAGTCGAGGCGGGAAGAGAGAGCCATTCCCTCCGCAGGTCCCGGGGCACCACCGCCGTGAAATTCAGGTATATCGAGGACGGCAAAGGAGGCCGGCGGCAACATCCACAACGATGTGGACAGGTATGTGGATAAAGCTGTTGGCAAGAGTTCCAACTTCAAGAATCACAGAGTTTTTTACCAAATTGCCTACGGAACGGGCATAAAAATATATTAATAATATCAATGTTTTGCGTATTTTTTGTCATTGCCGGCCTTTTTCGGCCACGCCCGTTCCGACTTGTTCACCATTGAAAAATCATGCCACATTTCCCGTTACCGGGAAACCTCATTCCCGCGGTGTGGAACACACGATGAGAAACCCCTTTTCAGCGCTGGTTTTTTCCCTGCTCCTTTTTTTTTCGGCCCCTGCGTGGGCGGCTGAACCCCTGAGCCTCGACGACGTGGTCCGGAAGATCCAGGACACCTACGAGCAGACGGGCCAGGTGAAGGCCCGCTTCACCCAGACGGTGACCCTGAAGGCGATGAAGAAGACGGAGCGGGAGGAGGGAGTCTTTTACTTCAAGAAACCCAAGCGCATGCGATGGGTGTACACGAAGCCGGCCGCCAAGGAGCTTGTGATCAACCCCGAAAAGGCCTGGCTCTATGTCCCCGCCGACAGGGTGGCCTACGTGCAGGACGCCGACGGCATCTTCCGGTCCACCGTGAGCGTGCGGTTCCTCGCCGGGATCGGCAAGCTCAAGGACGATTTCAAGATTGCCTTTGCCGCGGACAAGGGGGCCGAGAAGCCGTCGAATTACCTGCTCGAACTCGTGCCCGTCAAACCCGAACAAGGGGTGAAGAAACTCCAGGTCGCCGTCAGCCGCGAGACCTTCCAGATCGTGAAGGTCGTCCTGTTCGACCCGTACGGCAACGTGACGACGCTGGCCTTTTCGGGCATCGAACTCAACCGGGACCTCCCCGACAGCCTCTTCACCTTCAAGCCCCCCGCCGGGGTGGACGTGATGGACATGGGGAAGAAAAGATAGGGTCTAGGGTCTCGGGGATAGGGTATAGGGTATGAAGAAGATTGTTTTATAGACAAAATCCGATTCCTTCCCGATACCCGAGCCCCGATA
>CAZPCN010000174.1:0-2576 GCA_964585095.1 uncultured Syntrophaceae bacterium
TGTAGCGGTAATGGATCCCGGCGTCGGAGTCGAAGTCGTCGCAGAACGCGCAGGTGCCCCAGGCGCGGGACTGCTGGTAACCCACATCAAACACGCCGTACAGGGCGTTGAAGGTCACGAAGGCGCGTTCCCAGGAGATGTTGCGCTCCGTCGCGATCGCGCCCGAGGTGGCCGTCGATGCGGTGGGGCTGGGGGCCGCGGCGGCTGCGTTCTCGCCCCACACCCTTTCCAGGGCGTCGAAGCGGGTCGTGAGCTTCAGGCCTTCCTGCACCTGGATCTCGAACTGCATTCTCAGGCGGTTCGCGATGTTGGCGCGGGAGCTGCCGTCCTTCAGAAGGGACGGATTGTCGGCGTAGGTGCCGTACATGTAGAGTTGGCCGCTCGCCTTGATGTTGGGCTGAGCGGAGGCCGTCATGGCGAAGCCCATGATCAGGCCGACAGCGAGGAAACCGATTAAAAGCTTCTTCATTTTCTCCTCCTCATTGAATTTGAGATTGGGGAACGTCCCCCGGGCTGGCCCGGCGGACATCCTTCGGATCTTGCGGCCTTTCAGCCGCCGGTGTCGGGACGGATTCGCGCTCCTTCCCGAGGCCGATACTGCCCTGTCTCACCACCCCCCTTCGCGGGGCATAGTGCCCCCCCTATTTTGTTAGCGTCAAGAACTAGCATCGGCGGGAACCCCTGTCAAGCATTTTCTGGCTTCCCATGCCTCGAAACCGAGGCCTGTGGCGTCCCCGCAGACTGCACGGCACATAATGTTCCCGCTCCGTTTCCAAGCGGATGCCCCGATCATTGAGCAATTCCCATACCATAGAGGGCCCGGTGCGGCGTCATGCATGTAAGTTATTGATTGTATGAAATATATCATCCTGTAAGCGCATTCTCCTGGGTCTGTCTTGCCCCCGGAGAGCTGTCTGGGGTGTGTTTTAAAAACCACACACGAGACGGACCGAGGTTTTTTTGCAACGGTTTTGACCGTAAAATCCTGTTAAATAACCCACTTTTTTCTTGACAAAAAAAGGACCTTCAACTTATAGTGCGTCGGCTTTTCAGAGAGGGGTACAAGGGAGTAACTTCATGCGCCTTTTCCATTCGGGAGGGCGCACTCGCCAACCCGGTGGCGCTTCTGCCGGATCTCCAGCCCGCCGTGCGCGGGCACGGGGCTTCTTCCGGGCGCTCAACCGGCCAGAGGACCCGGCCTGCGGGCAGGGTGTTTCGATACCGGGAAGGTTCTCCCTGGAATATCACCGAAAACAAAGTTCATATGGAGGTGGAGTGGAGATGGCAGATGTACAATTGAAAGATGTGTATCCGATTCCGGAGAAGCTGAAGAAGTCGGCCTGGGTAGCCGGGAGAGCGGCCTACGACAAGCTTTGGAAGCGCTCCATCGAAGAGCCCGATGCATTCTGGGCGGAAGTGGCCAGCGAGTATGTCGAGTGGTTCAAGAAGTGGGACAAGGTCATGGACTTCAACTTCGACATCAAGAAGGGCCCCATCTACGTCAAGTTCTTCGAGGGCGGCAAGCTCAACGTATCCTACAACTGCCTCGACAGGCACCTGAAGACCCGCGGCAACAAGGTCGCCATCCAGTTCGAGGGCAACGAGCCCGGCGACGACAGGGCCCTCACCTACAAGCAGCTCCACGCGGAAGTCTGCAAGTTTGCCAACGTGCTGAAGGGCCTCGGCGTGAAGAAGGGCGACAGGGTCTGCTTCTACCTGCCCATGATCCCCGAGCTGGCGATCGGCCTTCTGGCCTGCACCCGCATCGGCGCGATCCACAGCGTCGTCTTCGGCGGGTTCAGCTCCGACGCCCTCCGCGACCGCCTCCAGGACAGCACCTCGAAGGTCCTCGTGACCTGCGACGGCACCTTCCGCGGCGCCAAGGCCGTTCCCCAGAAGACCAACGCCGACGAGGCCGTCAAGGACAGCCCCTCCGTCGAGAAGGTCATCATCGTCAAGCGCGTGGGCGACAAGATCAAGACCTCCATGGGCCCCAAGGACATCTGGTACGAGGAGGCCATGGCCAAGGCCAGCGCCGACTGCGCCCCCGAGTGGATGGACGCCGAAGATCCCCTCTTCATCCTTTACACCTCCGGCTCCACAGGCAAGCCCAAGGGCGTCATGCACACCACGGGCGGCTACCTCGTCTACGTGGCCTACACCCACAAGATCATCTTCGACTACCATGAAGAGGACATCTACTGGTGCACCGCCGACATCGGCTGGGTCACGGGACACAGCTACATCGTCTACGGGCCCCTGTGCAACGGCGCCACGTCGGTCATGTTCGAGGGCGTGCCCAACTACCCCGACATGAGCCGCTTCTGGAAGGTCGTCGAGAAGTACAAGGTCAACATCTTCTACACGGCCCCCACGGCCATCCGCGCCATCGCGAAGGAAGGCAACGAGTGGGTGAAAAAGGCCGACATCTCCACGCTGCGCATCCTCGGCACCGTCGGCGAGCCCATCAACCCCGAGGCCTGGAACTGGTACTACAACCTGATCGGCCGCGGCGAGTGCCCCATCGTGGACACCTGGTGGCAGACCGAGACGGGCGGCATCCTGATCACCCCGCT
>CAZPCN010000175.1:0-2541 GCA_964585095.1 uncultured Syntrophaceae bacterium
CTGGACGCTCATGATCGTCACGGTCGTCGCGGCGGCGTTTCTGGCGACGCCCTGCTTCGCGAAGACCACGTGGAACGCAAACTCGGTATGGCCCCCGAAGAACAACCACAGCGTCGGGCTGACGGAATTCGCCGACAAGGTGAAGAAGGCCACCAACGGCGAGCTGGAGCTGGTGGTGAGCAGCGGCGGCGCCCTGGGCTACAAGGGCCCCGAGTTGCTGAAGGTGGTCCGGGACGGCCTGGTGCCCGTCTCCGACATGCTCATCAGCGGCGTGGCGGGCGACGAGAAGGTCTTCCAGATCGTGACGCTCCCCTTCCTCGTGCGCGACTTCAAGGAGCTCAAGACGCTCATCGACCTGTCCCGTCCCGCCTTCGACAAGACGGCCGAGGGCAAGTGGAAGCAGAAGATCCTCTACATCGCCCCCTGGCCGGGCGCCGGTCTCTGGACGAAGAAGAAGATCACCTCCGTTGCGGACATGAAGGGCCTCAAGACCCGCACCTATGACAAAAACGGCGCCCTCGTGATGGAGGCCGTCGGGGCCACCCCGCTGGCGCTGCCCTTCAGCGAGGTCTACACCTCCCTGCAGACGGGCGTCATCGACTCCGTCATGACCTCGACGCCGACCGCCGTGGACGCCAAGTTCTGGGAAGTGCTCAAGTACTTCGAGCCCCTGAACATCACGATCGCCACGAACATGGTCACCGTCAACCTGGCCGCCTTCAAGAAGCTTCCCAAGGCCCAGCAGGACGCCCTGGTGAAGGCCGGCAAGGAGATGGAGCAGATCATGTGGGAGCGCGGCCCCAAGTGGGACAAAGACATGGAGGCCATCAGCAACAAGAACGGCATCGAGACGGTGAAGCCGTCCAAGCAGATGGTGCAGGACCTCGAGAAGATCACCCAGGGAATCCGCGCCGAGTGGCTCAAGACGGCGCCGCCCGAGGGCAAAAAGATCTACGCGGACTTCCTGAAGAAGGTCGGCCGCTGAGCGAGGCAATCCTGACGGAGTCCATGCGGGGACCACGGGTCGTCGAATTCCGTGGTCCCTCGCTATTTTGCCCGCGCGGCCGGCCGGCGCGGGCGGGGGCGGCATGAAAAGACTGATCAACCTCATCGACAATCTTTCCGGGATCGGCGGCTGGCTGGCGGGCATCCTGATGGCCGTGGCGCTGGCAATCTCCGTTGCCGAGATCGTCGTCCGCAGCGGCTTCGACGCCACGCTGTACGTCACCGACGAGTACACGGGCTACCTCATGGCCATGCTGACGTTCATGGGGCTTGCCTACACGCTGCGCGAGCGCGGCCACATCCGCATGATGTTCCTGCCCCACATCATCAAGGGCAGGGCCCACGTCATTTTCAACATGGTCTGCTACTTGGTGGGCTTCCTGTTCTGCGCGGGGCTGACGTGGTTCACGGGGGAGTTCTTCTGGGACTCCGTGGTCAGCGAGTCCCAGTCCATGCAGGTGTCGGAAACCTACCTGGCGATCCCGCAGTTCTTCCTGCCCGTGGGGTCGCTGCTTTTGACCCTGCAATTCGCGGCGGAGTTTCTGAAGGGCCTTGCCGTGCTGCGGGGCGACACGCAGGGGCTTCGCATCCTGGAGGAGGCCGACGACCTCGGCCGGTGATTTGTTTTTGAACGGGGAGTGATCGCACGATGCAACCGGACATGGGACCCGTATCGGCCACGATCTGCGGCCTGCTCATCCTTATGCTGGGCGGTTCCGTCTGGATCGGGATCTCCCTGTTCCTCGTGGGGATCGGCGGGTTTTTCTTTTACAGCGACGTGGCCTTCGGCTCGATCATCGCCAACGTGGCCTGGAACCAGACGAGCGGCTCGGCCATGATGGCGCTGCCCTTCTTCATCTGGATGGGCGAGATCCTCTTCCGAAGCCGCATCTCGTCGGATCTCTTCCGGGGGCTAGCGCCCTGGATGGATGCGATCCCGGGCAGGCTCGTCCACGTCAACATCATGGCCTGCACCTTCTTTGCCGCCGTGAGCGGTTCCTCGGCGGCCACGACGGCCACCGTGGGCAAGATCACCGTTCCCGAGCTGCAGAAGCGCAACTACGACCACGACCTTTCCATCGGCTCGCTCGCCGGCGCGGGCACCCTGGGGTTCATGATCCCGCCGAGCATGATGATGCTCGTCTACGGCATCATCGGCGACGTGAGCATCGGCAAGCTCTTCATCGCGGGCTTCATCCCCGGCTTCATGATCGCGGGCCTCTTCAGCGGCTACATCTTCATGCGCTGCCTGCTCCGACCGGACCTTGCGCCGAAGGCCGACGACCGTTTCACCTGGTCGGACCGCATCCGCGCCATCCCGGCCGTCGCGCCCGTCGTCATCCTCGTCATGATGGTGCTCGGGAGCATCTACCTGGGATGGGCGACGCCGACGGAGGCCGGCGCCGTGGGGGTTGTGGGGGCCTTCTTCTTCGCGGCGCTGACCCGCAGCCTCACCTGGGACGTCTTCAAGGTGAGCCTCGTCAACTCCGTCAAGACGAGCTGCATGATCATGCTCATCGTCATGGGCGCCTCCTA
>CAZPCN010000176.1:0-2515 GCA_964585095.1 uncultured Syntrophaceae bacterium
GCCTCGCGCACGAGCTTGTCGATCTCCTCCTTGGAGAGGCCGCTCGAGGCGGTGATCCGGATGCTCTGCTCCTTGCCGGTGCCGAGGTCCTTGGCGGAGACGTGGACGATGCCGTTGGCGTCGATGTCGAAGGTGACCTCGATCTGCGGCACCCCGCGCGGCGCCGGCGGGATCCCCACCAGCTCGAAGCGCCCGAGGGTCTTGTTGTCCCCGGCCATGGCCCGCTCGCCCTGGAGCACGTGGATGCTCACGGCAGGCTGGTTGTCGGCCGCCGTGGAGAAGATCTGGCTCTTGCGGGTAGGGATCGTCGTGTTCTTCTCGATGAGCTTCGTGTGCACGCCGCCCAGCGTCTCGATCCCCAGGGAAAGGGGCGTGACGTCCAGCAGCAGCACGTCCTTCACCTCGCCGGCCAGCACGCCCGCCTGGATGGCGGCGCCCACGGCCACGACCTCGTCGGGGTTGACGCCCCGGTGGGGCTCCTTCCCGAAAATCTCGCGGACCTTCTGCTGGACGCGGGGCATGCGCGTCATGCCGCCCACGAGGATCACCTCGTCGATGTCCTTCGGGGAGAGCCCGGCGTCCTTCAGGGCCGTCTGGCAGGGGGGCACGATCTTCTGGATCAGTTCCTCCACCAGCGCCTCGAGCTTGGCCCGGGTGAGCTTCATCAGGAGGTGCTTCGGACCGGCGGCATCGGCCGTGATGAAGGGCAGGTTGATGTCCGTCTCCATGGCCGTCGAGAGCTCCATCTTGGCCTTTTCGGCGGCTTCCTTGATGCGCTGCAGGGCCATGCGGTCCTTGCGCAGGTTGATGCCCTGCTCCTTGTTGAACTCGTCGCAGACGTAATCCATCAGGCGCTGGTCGAAGTCCTCGCCTCCCAGGTGGGTGTCGCCGTTGGTGGACTTCACTTCGAAGACGCCCTCGCCCAGCTCGAGGATGGAGATGTCGAAGGTCCCGCCGCCGAGGTCGAAGACGGCGATCTTCTCGTCCTTCTTCTTGTCGAGGCCGTAGGCCAGCGAGGCCGCCGTTGGCTCGTTGATGATGCGCAGGACGTTGAGGCCGGCCACCTTGCCGGCGTCCTTCGTGGCCTGGCGCTGCGAGTCGTCGAAGTAGGCGGGCACGGTGATGACGGCATCGGTCACCTTTTCGCCCAGGTAATCCTCGGCGGTCTGCTTCATCTTCATGAGGATGAAGGCCGAGATCTCCGCCGGGCTGTAGCTGCGGTCCCGGATGGTGACCTGGGCATCGCCGTTGGGGGCCTCGGTGATCTTGTAGGCAACGATCCCCTTGTCGTACTGGACTTCCCGGGACGTGAACTTCCGCCCGATGAGCCGCTTGATGGCGTAGACGGTGTTCTCGGGGTTCGTGACGGCCTGCCTCTTGGCGGATTGGCCCACGAGCCTCTCTCCCTTGTCGGTGAAGGCCACCATCGACGGGGTGGTCCTGCTGCCTTCCTGGTTTGCGATGACGACGGGGTCACCGCCTTCCATGATGGCCACGCAGGAGTTCGTCGTGCCCAAATCGATTCCGATCACTTTTCCCATGGTGCTCAAACCTCCTGTTGCTGCTCGAAGTGCTGTCTTACTGCCCCTCTTGGTCTTGAGAAACGTTCTTCGAAACGGATACCTTGGAAGGCCTCAGCAGCCTCCCGTGCAGCGTGTAGCCGCTCTCGTACTCGTCGACGACCCGGTTGCTCTCCATCTCCGGCGTTTGCACCTGCATGAGGGCCTCGTGCTTCTCCGGGTCGAATTCTTCGCCCTTGGCCGCGATCTTCACGACCCCGTGCCGCTCCAGGCAGCCCAGGATCTGCGTGTGGATGAGCTCGAGCCCCTGCTGGAAGGCCTCGAAGTTGTTCCGGGCCGACAGATCCGACGTCTGGTGGAGGGCCCTGTCCAGGCTGTCCAGGATGGGCAGGATGTCCTTGATCAGTTTCTCGTTGCCGTACTTGATCGCGTCTTCCTTGTCCCGGGCCGCCCTCTTGCGGTAGTTGTCCAGCTCCGCCGCCGCCCGCAGGTAGCGGTCGTAGTTCTCCGCGGCCTCTTTTTCCCTGGCCTCCAGGCGCGCGCGGAGATCCTCGCCGGGCCCGGTCTCCGTGGCCGTCGTCTCGGCCGCCGTCTCGACGGGCGCTGCCTCGGGTGCGTCGGCCTTGAAGGGTTCGCTCTCCTTCTTGTGCTTCGATTTGCCTGCCATGTTCGTCCGGTGCCTCTTTCCTTCCCTGCTATCGGTGATCGGGCCGCTGGAACAGGCGCCAGTCCACCAGCTCGCAGATCGCGTGCGAAACGACGATGTGGACTTCCTGCACGCGGGGCGTGACGTTCGAGGGCACGTTGAGGTGATAGTCCGAGATCATCCCCACCGTGCCGCCGTCGCGACCCGTGAACCCGATCGTGACGAGTCCCATCTTCTTGGCCGCCTCGAGGGCCCGGATGACGTTGACGGAGCCGCCGCTGGTGCTGAACCCCCAGGCGATGTCCCCTTCCTGGCCCAGGGCCCGGATCTGCTTGGAGAAAACCTCCGC
>CAZPCN010000177.1:0-2514 GCA_964585095.1 uncultured Syntrophaceae bacterium
AACTTGACGAGTTCCACGATGCCGTTCTACCTCTCCTCCGTGCCTCCCGGATCGATCCGGGAAAAAGCCTTGCTTTGATTGAAGCTTATGTTCAAATTTCCCAAAAAGTCAAGCGGCTTTTTCTCTTCCGCCGCCCCTTTTTCCAGCGTTTCGAAGTATGCCGAGAGCGCCTCGAGGACGTTCTGCCCTCCCGTGATGGTCCCGGCCCCTTTCCGGAAGGTCGCGCTGCCCCGGAGCCCCTTGGTGTACCAGAACAGGTGTTTCCGGAAGTTCTTCACCCCCGTGATTTCCCCGTAGCGCCCGACGGACATCTCGAGGTGCTCCGCGATGACCCTCCGCTTTTCGTCGAGAGGTGCAAGTTCGATGCCCTCGCCGGCCAGATGCCTGCGCGTGTTTCTGAAGATCCAGGGGTTCCCCAGGGCCGCACGCCCGATCATGACGGCGTCGCATCCCGTCTGCCCGAGCAGGGCCGAGGCGTCCCCCGGGGCCTCCACGTCCCCGTTCCCGATGACGGGGATCTTCAGGGCCGCCTTGACTTCGGCGATCACGGACCAGTCGGACCGGCCGCCGAACCCCTGGGAGGCCGTCCGCGGGTGCACGGCGACGGCGTCGGCGCCTTCGCCCTCGGCGATTCGGGCGATTTCGAGGGCGTTTTTCTCCTTCGGCGACCAGCCGGACCGAATCTTGACGGTCAGGGGGACCCGGATGGATCGCCGAGTCTCGCGGACGATGAGGCGGACCCGTTCGGGCTCCCTCATCAGGGCTGCGCCGGCTCCCCGGCGGATCACGGGCTTCACGGGACAGCCCATGTTGATGTCCACGGCGTCGGCAAGCCCCCTCTCCTCGATGATCGCAGCCGCCGCGGCCAGCACGCCGGGGTCGGAACCGAAGATCTGCGCGATCAGGGGCCGGTCGTCCGGGCTGCTGACCAGGATGTCCAGGGTCTTTCTCTGCCCCCGCACGATGCCGTCGGCGCTGACCATCTCCGAGTAGCAGAGGCCGCAGCCGAATCGCCGGACGATCGTCCGGAACGGCAGGTCCGAAATCCCCGCCAGGGGGGCCAGGATGAGAGGGTTGGAAAGCGCAAGCGTGGCAATGTTCATCGTTTCGTTCCCATTCGGATTCGCCCCTAACTTAGGGGTCAGGGGTCGCCTTTGCAAGGAAAAAACTTCAATTCCGCCGTTGTCCGTGCTATAAACGGGCCGACTTTTGCACCGGTTCCGAAACGGATATTCTCATGTGAATCCAACCCGTTCCGGCGCAGCCGGTGGAGGTTGTACCCTATGGCAGAGACGGAACGAAAGCTCTTCGGCACCGACGGGATACGCGGCGTGGCCAACCGGCACCCCATGACCCCGGAGCTCATGCTGCGGGCGGGCATGGCCGTTGCCAGCCTGTATCGCAACACCCGGCGCAGGCACCGCATCCTCATCGGCCGCGACACGCGCCTCTCGGGCCCGATGATCGAGGACGCCCTGGTGGCGGGGATCTGCTCCATGGGCGTCGACGCCCTCACCGTGGGGGTGCTCCCCACGCCGGCCGTGGCCTTTCTCACGCAGGACATGAAGGCCGACGCCGCCATCATGATCTCCGCTTCCCACAACCCCTTCGAAGACAACGGGATCAAGATCTTCCAGGGCAACGGCCTGAAGCTCCCCGATAAGGCAGAGGCGCGGATCGAAGCCCTCATGGCCTCCGGCAGCCTCGGCGAGCCGGCGCCGTCGGGCGCTTCGCTCGGTCGGGCAAAAGAGATTGCCGGGGCCGAGGGGCGATACGCCGTGTTTTTGAAGAACGCCTTCCCGAAGACCCTGTCGCTGGAGGGGCTCCGGGTGGTCGTCGACTGCGCCCACGGCGCGGGATACCGACTCGCGCCGCTCGTCCTCGAAGAGCTCGGCGCCGAGGTGATCCCCATGGCAAACAACCCCGACGGGAAGAACATCAACCTCAAGTGCGGGGCCACCCACCCCGAGACGGTCGCCGCCGCGGTCCGCAGGCACAGGGCCCACGCGGGGATCGCGCTCGACGGGGACGCCGACCGGGTGATCTGCGCCGACGAGAAAGGCAACGTGGTCGACGGCGATCACCTGATGGCGATCTGCGCGACCGACATGAAGGCGCGAAGGCAGCTCAAGAAGAACACCGTGGTGGCCACCGTGATGAGCAACATGGGCTTCGAGATCGCCATGAGAAAGGCCGGCATAAAGCTCCTCCGGACGCAGGTGGGGGACCGCTACATTCTCGAACAGATGCTGAAAGCGGGATACAACCTGGGCGGCGAGCAGTCCGGGCATCTCATCTTCCTCGACCACACGACGACGGGCGACGGGATCCTCTCGGCCCTGCAGGTCCTGGCCGTCATAAAAAAACGGGGCAAGCCCCTCTCGGAGCTGGCGGCCGTCATGACGACCCTGCCGCAGGTGCTGGTCAACACGACCGTGGAGAAGCGCCTGGAGCTCGACTCGGTGCCCGTCATCCGCAAGGCGATTGCCGATGCCGAGAAGAGGCTTGCAGGCA
>CAZPCN010000178.1:0-2509 GCA_964585095.1 uncultured Syntrophaceae bacterium
GCGTCGGGGTCCCTGGCGGCAAACTCCCGGGCGATCGTCACCGCCTCCGATTCGAGGTCGTCCTCGGTCACGACCCGGTCGACCAGGCCCATCCGCTGCGCCTCCTCGGCGGAATACATGGCGCCGCTGTAGAGCACGTTCTCGGCCATCCGGGGCCCGACGAGCAGCCTGAGCATCTCCACGGACCCCGCGAAGACGGACGAGCCGAAGTTGATCTCGTTGAGCGAAATCCTGGCCTTGCCCGGGACCATGATCCGGTAGTCGCAGGAAGCGGCGATCATGCAGGCCCCGGCGATCGTGTGGCCGTTGAGCGCCGCCACGACGGGCTTGGGGTGCAGAAAGATCTCCCGGTACAGACGGGTGAAGTTCATCAGGTAGCGGGTGAACCGCTCCCTGTCGTAGCCCAGGAACTGGGGGATGTCGAACCCGAAGGAGAAGAACTTCCCCGTGCCCGTCAGGATGACCGCCCGGACCGACGGGTCGAGGGCCAGCTCCGCGAAGGTCCGGCTCATCTCGTCGATGAGGGCATCGTTGAACGCGTTGACTTTACCGCGGCGGATCACGATCCGGGAAACCCCGTCGTGATCGGTCCTGGATACGTATTCCATGGCTCCCTCCTGTGCGGTGGCGTTTGGAAACGGCCCCAGTATAGGAAAGGAGGGAAAACCCGTTTTCACGGAAAGCACGGGGTTATTTCTGGTATTACTTTTAAGGAATGTTAAGCCGGCGCAAACGCAGGGTGCAAGGGCCGATCGGGCCGGCCGGGAAAAACTTCGCTGCGCGATGGGTGTCCCTTGCCCGTGCGATGGGTGCGATTCGTCCCGGCATGGGTGCGGGGACGTTCGCATCGGACCGCGTCATCGCCGCTCGCCCCGCTGCCAGAGATCGAGAAGGGCGATGGCCTTGTCCTCCGGCAGCGGCCTCAGCCCCCGCTCGTACCCGGAGAGCGTCTGGCGGGTCACGCCCAGGGTGCCCGCCAGCTCGTCCTGCCGCATCCTGCGCTCGGCTCGCAACTGCCGGATCAGTGCAGGGTTTGCCTGCAGCTCCCTCGCGGTGGACGGCTCCAGGGCAGGGGCCTCTCGCTTCCTGCGCCGCTTCGGAGAGAATCCCGTTCGCGTGGCCTTCCGGATCCGCCACAGGCGATCGGAGAGCCTGACGGTCAATGGCCGGTCCAGCCACTCGCCGAAATAGCCCCGCCCCCGGTCGGGCGGCTCCAGGACCGGCAGGGATTCCAGCACGCCGATGTCGGCGAGCCGCTCGTGGGCCCGGATGAAGGCGTCCACCGTCCTGCCCGGGGCCTGCCCGTGGACGGCCTCGCCGCAGAAATCGAGGATCGTCTTCGGCGTCGCCGCGGGCTGCTGCCCCTTCTTGCCGGCGATGATGCCGAGCATGATCCAGTAGGTCCCCAGCTTTTTCGTGAAGCCATCCGTGTAGGGATTGAGCCGCAGGAGGGCCCGGCTGTAATAGCCGATCCAGCGCAGGCCCTCGGGATCGAGGAAGTGGGACAGGGCCTGCCCGCAGCGGAAGCGGAAAGCCGTCCAGGTCCGGCCGTCCCTCTCGTGCTCCATGTCCAGGATGTCGAGAAGCCGGTCCGGCCTCTCGCGGCCCAGGCTGACCGTGCCCCCGCCCCGGTAGTCCTTCCACAGCAGGGTCAGGCGCATGTCCGCAAGCCGCAGCACCTCCTGCCGGAAGTCCTCGAAGAGCGTGCGGGAACGCCCGTGGCGCAGGTTCACGCCCCGGAGCCTCGCGATCTCCTCCAGGCCGATGCGGGCAACGCCGTTGACCGGATCGGTGAGCCCCGCGATGCGGGACATGAGGATCAGGAAGACGTCGGCCGTCTCCACGGAAAGTCCGGAAACGATCTGCCGGATCTTCCCCGCGTAGACGAAATCCATGCGGGGAGTGGCAATGTAGTAAGGGTGGAAGCGGGATTTGAAGTCCGGCGGGCTGTCGAAAAAGAGGCAGACGCTCCCGTCGCGCGCCGCGTGACGGTAATAGGGACGTCCGTAGGAATCCGATCGCCAGCGGTTTTTCGGCCCCCCGGCGTAGATCGCGCGCAGCGCCGCCATGATGACGGGATTGGTGGGAACCGCAAGCTCGCCCCGGCCCGGCGCCGATCTCTCCCCGTGTTTCCTGCCGGGCCCGCTTTTCGTTTGCATGCGAGGCAGGACCTCCCTCTGGTATGGCCGTCATTATATGCCCTTCGGCCCGCCGGTCCATGTTTTTTTCCGGTCCCCCCGCGTCGGGTAAAAGAAGAGGGGGCAGAACCTCTGCGGCCCTGCCCCCTTCCGGCTGGGAGCATGGTGTCGACATTTTCCAAGTGTCCCGGGCATGCAGGCACCGGGGTCAGTTCTCGCCGAGGACCATGACGAGATTCTCGAAAAGCTCCTTCTGGGTCCTGTCGTACAGCCTTTCCTTGATGAGGTTCAGCGCCCGGAAGGGGGGCATCTTCCCCCGGTAGGGCCGGTCCGAGGTCAGGGCGTCGTAGACGTCCACGAGCGCGCAGATC
>CAZPCN010000179.1:0-2467 GCA_964585095.1 uncultured Syntrophaceae bacterium
CTCAAGGAAGGCATGACGCTCGCGGCCGATGTGAAGAACAAGCACGGCAACATCATGATCAAGCAGGGCATGACCCTCACGGAGAAGCACATCATGCTCCTCAAGGCCTGGGGCATCCCGGAGGCCGACGTGGAGGGGGCCGACCGGGACCAGCTCCACCAGGAGGAGATGAAGACCGTCTCGCCCGAGGTGATCGAGACCATCGAAAGGGAGCTCAACGAGTTTTTCCCTCCCCTCGACGGCAACGAACTCATGTCGGAAATCTACCGCATCGCCAGAAGGCTGAAGATCAAGCAGGTCATGGAGTCGTAGGCACTCCCGCCTGACGCAGCCGGAACCGAAGAGACCCGAGAGACCATGAACGCCAAGGACATCGAACGAATCGTCAGCTCGCTGGACAAGATCCCCACGCTCCCGGCCATCTACTCCAAGCTGGGAAAGCTCCTGCAGTCCCCCGACGCGACGATCGCGGCCGTCAGCAACATCATCTCCGAGGACCAGGTCATCGCCGCCAAAGTCCTGAAATTCGTCAACTCGGCCTTCTACGGGTTCCCCCAGCGGGTGGGAAGCCTCCAGCGGGCCATCGTCATCCTCGGGTTCAACACGATCAAGAATCTCGTCTTCGCGACCTCCGTTTTCGACATGTTCCGGGGCATGGACACGGGGGGCGCCTTCGACAAGAAGAATTTCTGGAAGCACTGCATCGGCTGCGCCGTGGCCTCGCGGGTGCTGGCCGAGGCGGCGGACCTGCGCAACCCCGACGAGGTCTTCACGGGGGGCCTGCTGCACGACATCGGAAAGCTCGTCGTCGCCGTTCACTACCCCGACAAGTACAGCGCCGTCGTCAACGAGGTGCAGCACACGGGCACCCCCATGGTCGAATCGGAGCGGAAGTTCTTCGGCTACGATCACTGCCAGGTGGGCAGCGCGCTTGCGGCCCAATGGCGCTTCCCCGCCGACACGGCCCAGATGATCGGCGCCCATCACCTGGCCGACGGGGCCGTCCTGGCGCGCAAGGACATCGCGGCCGTTCACATGGGCAACATCCTCAGCATGGCCCTCGGGCTCGGTTCGGGCGGCGAGAAGAAGCTGGCGACCGTCAACCCGAAGGCGTGGGAGCTTCTGGGGCTGAGCCTCAGCAGCCTCGAGCTCGTCATGGACAAAATCGTGAAGCTCTACGGGGAAAACACGGAAATCCTGGAGATGTAGCGGCACACGGGAAACATGCAGGAACCCATGAACCTAGCGGTCGACAGCGGCGACCCCCGGACGATGCAGAAGAGGATCCAGTACCTCGACGAGCAGAACCGCGCCCTCGTCGCGATCCAGGACAAGCTCGAGCGGCTCTCCGACTTCCGCTCGGACATGATCCTGTCGCACGACATCCCGGAGATCCTCCAGTCCGGCATCGCCAGGTTCCAGGAGCTTGTCAAGACGGAGGCCTGTTCGGTTTTCCTCGTCGATGCCGACGGCTTCGAGTTCCGCCACGAGATCTCGATCCCCGAGCGGGTCGGGACGCTCATGGAAAAGGAAATCGACGCCCAGATCTTGTCGGGCACCTTCGGCTGGATCATCAGCAGCGGCACGCCCGCCTGTGTCCCGGCGGAGGTCTTCGGCAAAACGGAGAGTCGGCGGCTCAGCGTGATGATCGCGCCCCTTTCGAACAAGGAGCGCACGCTGGGGGCCGCCACCATCGTCTTCGAGCAGGACGAGGACTTCATCCGCCAGCAGACGCTGAAGCTGCTCTACATCCTCTCGGGCTTCTTCTCCCTGTCCCTCGAGAACGCCTACCTCTTCGAGGACCTCAAGAAGACCTACTTCGACACGATCCGGGCCGTGGCCAACTCCGTGGAAGCGCGGGACGCCTACACCCGCGGCCACTCCAACCGCGTGGCGGCCATCTCCAAGATCATCGCGGCCGAGATGGGTTGGGGCCGGCGGGACCTCGAGATGATCGACTGGGGCGGCGTGCTCCACGACCTCGGCAAGGTGGGCATCAGCGACACGATCCTCAACAAGCCCGGCAAGCTCACGGACGAGGAATTCGCGATCATGAAGGCCCACCCGTCGATCGGCGCCCAGATCATCGGCGGCATCACCTTCCTCGAGCCTCTGCTGCCCTACATCGCCCAGCATCACGAACGCTACGACGGCCGGGGATACCCCGCCGGGCTCAGGGGGGAGGAGATCGCCATCCAGGGCAGGCTCCTGGCCATCGCCGACACCTACGACGCCATGACGTCGGACCGTCCCTACCGAAAGGGGCTCGACGCCCGGATCGCCTACGACGAGATCCTGAAGTGCTCCGGCAGCCAGTTCGACCCCGTCCTGGTCCGGGCCTTCGAAAAGGCCTTCAAGGCGGGGAAAATAGTATAGGGGCCAGGGTATCAGAAGATGAAGCGGGGTATCGGGTATCGGGGCTCGGGTATCGGGAAGGAATCGGATTTTGTCTATAAAACAATCTTCT
>CAZPCN010000180.1:0-2448 GCA_964585095.1 uncultured Syntrophaceae bacterium
CATGGACATCAATCATAGACGAAACGCTCTCCTCTCCGTCCTCGGCACGATGCTCGTGCTGGCGATGGTGCAGCTTGCCGGCAGCCACGGCACGGAGTACCAGATCCGCATCCTGAACAACATCGCGATCTTCATCGTCATGGCCGTGAGCTACAACCTCATCAACGGCGTGACGGGGCAGTTCTCTCTCGCGCCCAACGCCTTCGTGGCCCTCGGAGCCTACACGTCGGCCCTGCTCACCCTGACGCCGGCCGAGAAGGAGATCTCCTTCATCATCGAGCCCTGCATCTGGCCCCTGAGCGTGATCACGACCCCCTTCATCGTGTCGCTGCTGGCGGCGGGCCTGGTGTCGGCCCTCCTGGCGTTCGTCATGGGCTTCCCCGTATTCCGCACCCGCGGGGACTACCTCGCCATCGTCACCCTGGGCTTCGGGGAGGTGGTCCGCGTGATCGCCAACAACACCCAGAGCATCACCAACGGCCCGCTGGGCCTGAAGGGCATCGCCGAGCACACGACTCTCTGGTGGTCCTGGGGCGCGGCCATCTTCACCGTTTTCCTGGTTGCGCGGATGATCCGCAGCAGCTACGGCATGGCCATGAAGGCCATCAAGTACGACGAGGCGGCGGCGGAGGCCGTGGGCATCAACACCTACTGGCACAAGATGCTCGCATTCACGACGAGCGGCTTCTTCCAGGGGATCGGCGGGGGCCTGCTGGCCCACCTGATCACCACGATCTCGCCCACGCTGTTCACCTTCTTCCTGACCTTCAACCTCCTGATCATCATCGTCATGGGCGGTCTCGGCAGCACCACCGGGGCGATCCTCGGGGCCATCCTCTTCACCTGGGGCGGCGAGTGGCTTCGCTTCGTGGACGAGCCCATGAACCTCGGCTTCGTCGAGATCCCCGGCATCCCCGGCATGCGCATGGTCATCTTCTCGTGCATCCTGATCTTCGTCATGATCTTCGCCCGCCACGGGATCATGGGGACGCGGGAGTTCAACTGGAACTGGCTGTGCCGGAAACTCGGAATCGGAGGTCGCTCCCGATGAGCGTGCTCTCGGTCGAACATCTCACGATGAAGTTCGGCGGCCTCGTGGCCGTGAACGACTTCAACCTCGAGCTGGCCAAGGGCGAGATCGTCGGGCTCATCGGCCCCAACGGCGCGGGCAAGACGACCGTCTTCAACATGATCGCCGGCTACTACGTGCCCACGGAAGGCTCGATCCGCTTCCAGGGCAAACCGATCCAGGGCCTGAAGGCCAACCAGATCACCAAGGCCGGCATCGCCCGCACCTTCCAGAATATTCGTCTCTTCTCCGAGCTGTCGGTCATCGAGAACGTGATGATCGGATACCACTGCCGCATCCGCTCCACGTTCCTCGGCGCGACCCTGAAGCTGCCCCTCTACCGCCGGGAGGAGAAGATGATGTACGAGGGGGCCCTGAAGCTGCTGGCCGAAGTGGGGCTGACGGACGTGGCGCACGAGCTGTCCACGGCGCTTCCCTACGGCAAGCAGCGGCGCCTGGAGATCGCCCGGGCGCTGGCCACGGGCCCGCAGCTCCTGCTGCTGGACGAGCCGGCCGCCGGCATGAACCCCAACGAGACGCAGGACCTGCTGCAGCTCATCCTGAAACTCCGGAGCGACTACGACCTCACGGTGTTCCTCATCGAGCACGACATGAAGTTCGTCATGGAGATCTGCGAGCGCATCAAGGTGCTCGACTACGGCACCACGATTGCCGAGGGCACGCCCCACGAGATCCAGAACAATCCCAGGGTCATCGAGGCCTACCTGGGGGAGGTGCAGTGTGCTTAAGGTCGAGGGCTTGAATGTGCACTACGGCGGCATCCACGCGCTGAAGAACGTGTCGATCCACGTGCCCGAGGAGAAGGTCGTGACCCTCGTGGGGGCCAACGGCGCGGGCAAGAGCACCCTCCTGCGCGCCGTCAGCGGCCTCGTGCCGGCCTCGAGCGGCAAGATCCGCTACGCGGGCCGCGAGATCCTCGGGATCGCCTCCCACCGCATCGCCCGCGAGGGGATCGCCATGTCCCCCGAGGGGCGAAGGGTCTTCGTCAACCTGAGCGTCTACGAGAACCTGCTGATGGGCGCCTACTGCCGCGACGACAGGAAAGAGATCGACCGCGACATCGAGTGGATCTTCGAGACCTTCCCCCGCCTGCTCGAGCGCCGCGACCAGCCCGCCGCCACCCTTTCGGGCGGCGAGCAGCAGATGCTCGCCCTCGGGCGCGCCCTCATGTCGAGGCCCAAACTCCTGCTGCTGGACGAACCTTCCCTGGGGCTTGCGCCGCTGCTGATCCGCGAGGTCTTCCGGGTGATCACCAAGATCCACCAGGAGGGCACGACCATCCTGCTCATCGAGCAGAACGCCATGGCGGCCCTCAACGTGGCCGACTACGGCTACGTGATGGAGACGGGCGAGATCGT
>CAZPCN010000181.1:0-2448 GCA_964585095.1 uncultured Syntrophaceae bacterium
AGCGAGATGCCGATGTAGCCGCGGACGTTGAGGATGTCGGGCGACTCCAGGGTCATCTTGCACTTGTAGTCCTTCCCGTTTTCCGGGTCGTAGATCAACCCGTTCTCCCAGAGACCGTCCTTCACGAAGGTAAAGTCGCGCAGAATGACGAGGCCCAGGATGGGCTGGCTGCGCTTCGACGCATCCGGGTTTTCCCGGTCCACCTTCTGCTTTCCCGCCATGCCTTTCTTGTCGTCGGCGGGGTAGGCGGGCTCTTTGAGCCACACGATCTTCCCGTAGTACTTGCCGCCGGCCTGGTAGATCTCCACGTGGGCCGTTTGCTTCCCGTTGAGCCACTTGCCGACGATAACGTCCGGGCTGGCCGCGTATGCCGCAGAGAACACGAACAGGAATGCCACGATCAACCCCAGCGCAAATCCGATCTTTTTCATCTTCCTCCTCCTCGGATGATGTTGATGGCCCTTGACAAAGGCGGTTCAATCGTGCAGAAGAGTGCCGGGTCTGTCAGGGGGCATGCCGTCCGGCGGGCGGCGGAAAGGCACCCCATGACGTTTGCGGCAATCGACGAAAAGCATACCGAAGAGACGCTTGAAAAGAAAGAGAAAAAGCTGGCGTTCAGCGGCAACTGGGAAATCCGGGATCTCTTCGACGGGATCGACAGCGACCTGCGGATCACCATGATCCTCGACGGTCACCGGTAGACGCGGCCGTACAGGCCGCCTAGCGAAGAACGAGCGGCACCAGAATCGCTGCCAGGACGGCCAGAGCAGTGAGGATCATTGCGGCCATCAGGAACCGGTGCGGGACGAACCGGACCGGGGCGGCCGGCGGGGCATTCGTCCCTTCCGCATCGGCTGCGCATCCCGCGTTCCACTGCCGGATCAGGGCAAACGCGATCAGGCCGAGCAGCAGGGCGAAGCCGAAGAAGAGCAGGGCCCCGCTGACATCCCCCGCCTGAAGGGCCAGGAAAACCATCCACAGACTCGCGAGGCCCGCAACGGCGAGCAGCATCCCCAGTCATCTCATTGGCGCACCCTTTCCCGATTCGTGGTTCGAGCGTTGTGATCCCGCCGGGCTACCGGTCCTGCGCGATACGCGCGGCGATCGCCCGTGCGGCCAGGATGCCGCTTGCCGAGGCCTGCAGAAGGCCGCGGGTGATCCCCGCCCCGTCCCCGACGGCGAAGAGGTTTGCGATCCTCGTCTCCAGCTCCTTCGACACCTCGATGCGGTTCGAATAGAATTTGACCTCCACGCCGTAGAGAAGCGTGTGGCGCGAGTTGACGCCCGGCGCGAGGCTGTCCATGGCCTGGAGCATCTCGATGATATTCTTGAGGTGCCGGTAGGGGAAGACAAAGCTCAGGTCCCCCGGGGTGGCGTTTCCGAGGGTCGGCCTCGTGAGGCACTTCGCGATGCGCTCCTTCGTGGACCGGCGCCCCTGCAGCAGATCGCCCATCCGCTGAACGATCACGCCCTGTCCCAGCAGATTCGCAAGCTGCGCGATGTAGCGGCCGTAGGCAATGGGGTCGTCGAAAGGCTCCGTGAACGAGCTGCTCACCAGGATGGCGAAATTGGTGTTGTCGGACTTCTTCGACGCGTAGCTGTGGCCGTTGACCGTGACGAGCCCCTCGTTGCTCTCGGCCACCACTTCCCCGTAGGGGTTCATGCAGAAGGTGCGCACCCGGTCGTCGAAGCTCTTCGAGTAGTAGACGAGCTTGGATTCGTAGCTCACGTCGGTCAGCGGTTTGAGAACCGTGGCGGGGAGCTCGACGCGGACGCCGATGTCGACGGCGCTCGCCGTCGTCCGGATCCCCAGCGATTTGGCCTCCCCCTTCATCCAACCGGCGCCCGAACGGCCCGGCGCCACGATGACGCGGCGGCCGTAGCGGGTTTGGCCGTCCGCGAGCTTCACCCCGATGACCCGTCCTTCCTGGGCGAGAATCGACTGCACGCGGCAGTCCGTGCAGATCTCGATTTTCCCGGAGAGCGACTCGTACATCCGGCCCAGCACGTCGATGCAGTTCTCGGTGCCGATGTGGCGGATCCGGGAGGGGATGAACTCGAGGCCCGCCAGCCTCGCCTTCTCGCCCAGTTCCTCCACCTCGGGGGATAGATCGCCGAAGAGCCGGTCCGGGGCCCCGTGCTCCACGTAAATGCGGTCGGCTTCGGCCAAAAGTGCGAACAGGGACTTGTCGTCGAGGAACTCGCCCAGGTGCCCGCCCACCTCGGTGGAGAGGGTCAGCTTGCCGTCGCTGTAGGCCCCGGCGCCGCCCCATCCGCACAGCATGTCGCCGGCGCAACGGCGGCTGCGGTCCCCGATCCCCTTGCCCTGCTCGAGCAGGAGGACGTCCCCTGCGTCGCCTTCGGCCAGCGTCAGCGCCGCAAAGATCCCCGCGGGGCCTCCGCCGACGATGATGACCTCGTACTCTTTCATTCCGGCCTCCCGGTGGA
>CAZPCN010000182.1:0-2446 GCA_964585095.1 uncultured Syntrophaceae bacterium
TGAACTTGCCCTGGAAATACCCCGGCGCCATGAAATCGGGCGCCTTCCTGCCGATCATGATCATGGACCTCACCTCCTTTTTCTCTTCCTTCGTCTCGGTCGGTTTATCCCCTGAAGGCTCTTCGCCGACGAGTCCCCCTGTCGGCCTTGCACAGCCGGCCTTGATCTCTTCTGCCAATGGGTCCACCTCCTTTCGCGATTTGGCCTATTGTAGGCGGCCGGGGCCGGCCCCGCAAGGGACTTTCATCCCCGGCCGCTTCGCGTCGTCACTGCGGCCGTTCCGCCGGCAGCTCCTCGCCAAGGGCGAGCCGGCAGAGGTCGCTGATCATGTAGTTCTTCATGCCCGCCTCGCGGACCTTCTTGTTGAGGATCGTGAAGCACATGGGGCAGAGGTACACCATCGCCTCGGCCCCGCTGGCCTTGGCATCCTCGACGTTCTTCACCCGGAAGGGCTCGAAGTTCTTCCCGCGGGGGAAGAGCTTGAGGCCCGGGCCCGCCACCTCCACGCCGCAGCACAGGGCATCCTCGCCCTCGTACTGCCGCTTCATGCGTTTCACGCCGACCAGCTCGAAGATCTCGTTGACGACGGGGTCCTTTTCGGGCGTGTAGCGCGAAGCGCAGGGCCGCTGGTAGGCGACCTTCATGTCGAGCTTCTTCAGGCTGCCTTTCTTCTCCTTCAGGACATCCCGGAGGTGCTCGAAGAGGTGGATCGGCTTGAAGGGGATCTTGATTCCCAGCTCGGGGGCCACCCCCTTGATGGCCGCGTAGCAGTCGTCGTGCAGGAAGACGATCTCCTTGGCCCCGGACTTGGCCAGGTTGTCGATCATCCCCTGAAGGCGTTCGCGCGCGATGGACTCGTCGCCCATGTGGGAAAAGAGCACGTTGCAGAAATAGTGCTTCCCCTTGAGCAGGGGGATCGTTTCGAAGAGCTGCCCCTGGATGGCCCAGGGCATGTTGCCCTGCATGACGCAGATCGACATGACCCGCTCGGAGGGTTTCACGGGCTTGGGCTCGCCTTCGGGCTTGAACCGCGCGGCCATGTCGGCGCGCAGCTTCGGGTCGGTGAAATCGCCCGCCTCCTCCAGCCTCTTCATGATGAGGTCGAAGGGCCTGGCGTTCGTGGGGCAGTACTCGTCGCAGGCCATGCAGGTCACGCAGTCGTAGATCCATGGCGACTTCTCGCCCGCAGCGAGCTTGCGCATCGCCGCCGACCCGCTCTCCTTGTCGAACTCCAGGTACTTGCACCGCGCCAGGCAGTCACCGCAAAAATCGCATCTTTCCTCGTGGAACATAACCTCGCTCTCCCTTCCTCAGTAGTATTCCATGACGTGACGTCATTCGGATTTCACGGATTCGCTTTTCGCAACGAAACGCCCGTCGTCCCGGGTGTGGCCGAGCTTTTCGATGGCATCCTGCACCCAGCCGATCCGCACATCCTCCGCCCCGTCGAACCGGGGGACGTAGGGCTTGATGTCCAGCAGGGGCGTGCCGTCGACGATGTCCACGTTCTCGACGAACAGGACGTTCTTCTCGATCGCGAGCAGGCGCACCACCGAGATCCCGATCGCGTTGGGCCGCGCGGGGCTCCGCGTCGCGAAGACCCCCCGTTCGACACTGTCCATAAAGGGTTTCACCCTCAGCGCCGCCGGCCTGGCCCTGTCGAAATGGTAAAGCAGGATGACGTGGGAGAAGCCGTCGAGGTCCTTCAACCCGTCCGCCAGCTTGGGGTCCAGTTCGACCCTCCCCACGACCCCCTTCGCGGCGGCCGGCTGGATCGGCACGCCCTCGGGCGACGCAAACGGGGTGCGGATGGTCCCGATGGATCTGTATCGTATCTCCTCCATGGCCTGTTCAGCCTTTCCGCGTTTTCCCCACGGCATAGTCCCGCAGGGCCTTCTGGAGGGCCCGGGCCGCCAGCAGGGCGCAGTGGCGGTCCTCCTCGGGCATCCCGCCGAGATATTCCGCGATGGCGCTCTGGTTGATGCCCAGGCAGCCCCGCAGGGACCGTCCGCGGGCCATCTCGGCGGCGGCGGCCATCGACGCGAAGGCCGAGATGCAGCCGTCGATCACGAAGGCGGCGTCCTCGATCCTCCCGTCGGCCACGCGGAGGAAGAACTCCACCGTGTCGCCGCACTCGCCCGTGAGCGTCGCATGGCCGTCCGGCCTGTCGATGCGGCGGTTGTTCGCCGCGTCCGTCCCGAGCCGGATCAGTTTCTCCGAGTAGCGCCTGCCCGTCCGCTGGAACAGCATTTCGAGCAGCGCCCGTATCGTCTCCGCGTCACGTTCCATCGCAAAAGCGGGTCTTCCTGTCGATCCGTCCTGCTTTCCCCACTAAGCACATCGGGCCTTCAAAATCAACCGGGCCCCCGTTCACGTGCGCAGGGAGGTCATGATGTTCCGCACGATCCCGTCGAACGCCTTCGCCGACGGCGAGCCCGCCTTCGAC
>CAZPCN010000183.1:0-2439 GCA_964585095.1 uncultured Syntrophaceae bacterium
CGCGTCCGTCAGGGGAATGCCAAGCGACATGAAACGGTACCTCCCTCCTCAAAGTGGTCTATCCGGTCTATCCGGTCTGTTCGGTCTGTTCGGTCTATTCGGTCAGACAGTGTTGAGTTATGAGTTTTGAGTTATGAGCCGTACGTTATGAGTTATGAGTTATGAGTTTCGAGTTTTGAGTTACAGATGGGGAAACGGGGCCGGGGCGACCCTTATTCGATCAGACCCCCATGGCCCCGGCGGCCCGCACCCCCCATGCGTTCAACCGTTTGTTTAGTTGCTTTCGTTCGTTGGTTCGTTTATTTCGTCAAATCCCCCCTGCCCCCCTTTGCAAAAGGGGGGGTTGGGGGGGATTTTGTCACTCTTGTCACTCTTGTCACTTTTGCCACTGTTTCTAGATGATCCCCTTCCCCTCGAGCTCCTTGAGCTTCGCGGGGCCGTAGCCCAGGTACTTCAGGTAGATCTGCCCGTTGTCGTAGCCCACGGGGCGGCAGGCCCACTTCGTCCGCGGCGGCGTCTCCGTGGCCTTCCACTGGGACTGGGCGCAGAGGACGGAGCCGTAGACGGGGTCCTGCACCGGCGCGAAGATGCCGCGGTCCTGCCAGTTCTCGTCGTGCATCGCCTTCCAGGGCGACACGATCTCGGCCACGACGGGCGTGATCGGGGCCAGGCGGCCGCTCTTCGCGTATTCGACGGACTTCGCCGTCAGTTCCTCGCTCGAGTACTTCACGGTCTCCGGGTTGATCCGGGACTGGTAGTCGAGCTGCCAGTCCTTCTTCATGAAGGGCGCCAGCGTCGTCCACTCCTCGGCCTTCCACTCGTCGTACTTGCCGATGATGTCGACGAAGGCCTTCCACATCTCCAGCCTCAGGCCGCCCAGGAACACGCCGCCGTCCTTCGTCGGGAAGAACCCGTAGAGCCAGAGCGCCGTGTCGAGGCTGCCGAAGCGCTCGGCAACGACGCCGGCGTGGGCGTACCACATGAGCTGGTAGTCCGCGAGCCGGCTGTAGGCCTCGGGCGAGCAGATGTCGATGGCCTGCCCCTCGCCCGTCTTGTCGCGGTGGTACAGGGCGGAGAGGATCCCCATGGCACCGAACCCTCCCGAGACGGCCCAGGCGATGTGGGGCCCCGCCTTGGTGGGAACGGCCCAGGGCATGTCCTTCACCGTCTTGCCCTCGGGGAGCACCTCGCCCGTGCAGTACTGGATCCCGGAGCGCGCCTGGGCGACGTTGTCGTAGTCGAACTGCTTGCGGGCGCTGTCGGGGCCGAACTGCCCGTAGCCCGTGATGGAGCACATGATGAGGCGCGGGTTGAGCTTCGCCAGCTCCTCGTAGCCCACGCCCCAGCCGTCCATGGTCCCCGCGGGGTAGGTCTCGATGAGGACGTCGGCGCCCCCAACGAGGCACTTGAAGATCTCGCGGCCTTCGGGGGTCTCCATGTTCAGGGTGACGTGGTGCTTGTTGCGCCCCTCCTGGAGATAGGCAAGCCCCGTGTCCTTCACCATGATGCCGCCGGGGGAGTAGGTCCGGACCAGGTCCCCTCCCGGGGGCTCGATACGGATGGTTTCCGCGCCGAGCTCGGCCAGCATGGAGGAGCAGAAGCAGCCCGCCATGCTGCGGGAGCTGAGGTCGATCACGACGAGGTCATCGAGGGCCTCGGGCTTCTCGAAATTCTTCGCAGGGTCGTCCATGGAGCGGACGTGATCCGCCCAGGCCGCCCATTTTGCTCTCTTGTAGTCTGCCATGGCTCATCACCTCCTCAAGATGGCGCCGGACTGGCCGTCCCAGTCGGACGGCGGCCTGCGGCCCTGCTGGTCCTTCCACTTCCCGAGCACCCCGTGACCGTAGAGCTCCTTGAGCTGCTGTTCGCTGCGCCCCAGGATTCTCGTCATGATGTAGTCGTTGTCGAACCCCACGGGCCGGACCGACCAGCGGTGCTTGGGGGGAGTCTTGGACATGTTGATGGGGATCTCGTGATCCATGTACTGCCCGTACATGGGGTCGTCGATCTCCTTGACGGCGCCTCGGGCCCGGCGGTTCGGGTCCTCGCACTCGTCCTTGGCCGTGAAGACCCGGGATGCCGCATACCCGTGCTTGACCCCGAGCTGCTCGACCTCGTCGGCCGTCTTGCCGGCCGCCCAGTCGGAGATGATCTTGAGGATGGCGAGGGTGTTCTCGTCCTTCAGGCGGGTCGCGTGGTCCTTGAACCGCGGGTCCGCGGCCAGCTCGGGCTTCCCCATGGCGGCGCAGAGGCCCTTGAACTCGTCGGGCGCCGGCGCGGCCAGGGCCACGAACTTCCCGTCCTTGCAGTAGAAGGTGTCGGCGGGGCAGATGCACTGGTCCCGGTTCCCCGAGGGCTCGGCGTGCTTCTGCGTCACCTGCTGGTAGGGCCAGACCCAGCCCATGGCCCGCATGATGTTCTCGCTCTGGGACATCTCGA
>CAZPCN010000184.1:0-2420 GCA_964585095.1 uncultured Syntrophaceae bacterium
TGTCTTCCTTGCTGCGGACGTAGTTGTACATGGTGCCCATCGTGAGTCCCGCCGCGTCCGCGATCTCCCGGACCGAGGCCCCGTGGAACCCCTTTGCGGCGAAGACCTGCATGGCCCCCTCGATGATCTGCTTGCGCCGCAGGTCGATGAGCCTCGCGTTCTTGATGTTCGCCTGGACTTCCTTTCCGTGTACCTTCATGTTCCTCTCCCTCCGCGCGGTATGGTGTAGGTCGCACCCTACATACCACGCATCAGAAGGTACTGAGAAGAAAAAAACAGTTGCTTTGTCCGCGTTCAGTGCTATGATGCCAAGAAATTGATTGAGCGCTTACTCAGGTGTGTTCATACGCGATCGAGAAAGCGCTGTCAAGCACAATTTCGAAGGAGTGAAAAAAATCTCGGCGGCCGGGCCCGAACCGGCTCCCCACGGGGGCGGCGGCGCGTCGGCGGCAGACAGGAGGAAGGGCCATGTCGACAACGGTGAAAACGAGAGACATCCGGGACCTGACGCGCGAGGAGCTGCTCGGCTTCCTCGAAGACGCGTCCCTGAACTGGCTTGCACACGACGGGCTGTGGTTCCAGGCCGTGGAGAACCGCTACGGCACCGACGCGGGGCGGCAGTGCAGCGGGGAGGCGATCGGGGCCTACTCGGAGATCGAGGCCAAGCGGATCCTGAAGCGTTTCGGGCTGCCCGCCGGCGGCGGGATCCCGGTCCTCATGCAGGCGCTGCGGTTCCGGATGTACCACCTCATCAACGAGCAGGACTTCGTGGAGGTCACGGAGAAGCGCTGCATCTTCCGCATGCGGGGGTGCCGGGTGCAGGCCATGCGCAAGAAGAAGGGCCTTCCCGACTACCCCTGCAAGACGACGGGGGTCGAGGAATACAGCCACTTCGCTTCCGCCGTGGACCCTCGGATCAAGACGCGATGCGTGGCCTGTCCGCCCGACGCGCATCCCGAGGAGTTCTGGTGCGCCTGGGAATTCCGCATCGACGAGTAGCCACCGGAGGGGCGGGGCGTCGGGCCGGTAACACCGGAGATCCGCTTCCCGGGCGGAGAGAAGGGGTGCAGGAGGATGCGCGCCAACGGCAACGCCGGGCGCCCGGACGGTCGCCCGGCAAGCGGGAATGCGGACTCGGGGCCGCACGGGTGCAGGTCCCGACACCCGATAATGTGTTCGAAATTCGGGCAGATAAAAGAAAATTGAGTGAGTGCTCACTTTTTTCTTGACAAACGGACCGGACTTCAATATAGGTCGGATGCCAGTCGCACGGGCGAATCGCCCGCTGCAGGGGAGGGAAAACCGGCAGGCCGCGCACTGGCGAAAAAAACGGATGGCACGAGAGTTCTGTCCGTGCGAGCAAAAAGTGAGTGAGCGCTCAATAAGAATACTGGAAAGGAGGTCCGCGCATCCGTCATCCCGCTGAAGGGTTGAGAAAAGAGAGAGAAGTCGTTATTATCCATCGCTTTTAGATAGGAAACGCAATAAACCGATCGGCCGGCTACCCGCCTCGCTGGGGTTTCATCCGCACGCATCAGGGGGCGTCACGTCGAGGAGGAAGGGAAACGAGGGGACCGGTCCCGCATGAGACATCCAACGGAGGTGGACGATGGCTCAAGGAACACAGACTGTCGCTCAAAAAGCCTGGGGATACCGCTGGGTAATCCTCTTCATTGTGTGGCTGCTTTATCTCATCAACTACTTTGACCGCATCAGCGTTCTGACCTTTCTGCCCTACATTCAGAAAGACCTGAACCTCAACGCCGTCGAGATCGGCTGGCTCGGGTCCATTTTCTTTTTCGGCTACGCCATCGCGCAGTTCTTCGCGGGGTTCCTGGCCGACAAGTTCGGTCCCAAGAAGACCATGAACATCGCCATCTGGGTGTTCACGGCGGTCACCTTCGTGACCGGTTTCGTCCGGACCTTTTCGCAGTTCATTGCCCTGCGCCTGGCCCTGGCCCTGGGCGAGGGCAACCACTACGTGCCGGCCGTGCGCGCCATCGCGAACTGGTTCCCCATGGCCGAGAAGGGCCGCGCCAACGGCTACTTCGCCACGACCTGGGCCGTCGCGCCCGCCGTGGTGCCCATCGTCGTGACCTGGATGTCGGCGGACCTCTTCGGCGGGGCCTGGCGTCCCGTGTTCTTCGTCCTCGCCGTTCCGGGTCTGCTCGGCATCTTCCTGCTCTGGAAGTACATGAGCGACACGCCGCGCGAGATGTATGAGAAGGGAAAGGTCACCAAGGAGGAGTACGAGCTCATCACCTCGTCGATCGGCGCCGATTCCGCAGTGCACGGGAAGACCTACAGCACCAAGATCTTCACGACGGACCCCCAGTACTATCTCTTCACGATCACCTTCTTCGTGCTCCTCATGATCTACTGGGGCATGACGACCTGGATCAGCACCTTCCTCGTGAAGA
>CAZPCN010000185.1:0-2395 GCA_964585095.1 uncultured Syntrophaceae bacterium
ACCCTGACTGAAGGTCTCTCATGATCGCAAGCCTCGCCGGCATCCTCCGATTCAAATCCCCCGGGCACATCACCGTAGAGGTCAACGGCGTCGGGTACCGGGTCTTCATCCCGCTGTCCACGTTCTACGAGCTTGCCGACGAGGGCTCCCCGATCGCGCTGCACGTCTACACCGCCGTGCGGGAGGACGCGATCCACCTCTACGGGTTCCGAACGCCGGAGGAGAAGCAGCTCTTCGAACTGCTGCTTTCCGTCAACGGCATCGGGCCGAAACTGGCCATCGGCCTGCTCTCCGGCATCTCCTCGGCCGACTTCATCCGCGCGGTGTTCACGGAAGACCGGCAGACGCTGACGAAGATCCCGGGTGTGGGAAAGAAGATGGCCGAGAGGATGATCCTGGAGCTTCGCGACCGGGTGATCAAGCTGGACCCGCAGGAAGCCCGGGAAGAGGCGAGGGCGGAGAGGCCGCTCGAGGCCGTCCGGGAAGACGCCCTGTCTGCCCTCGTAAACCTGGGGTACAAGAAAAGCGCGGCGAAGATGGTGCTGGACCGGGTCCTGGACGAGGCGGGCGACGGCCTCGCGCTGGAAGAGGTCCTGAAGCGCGCCCTGAAAGAACTCTCCTGAGAGCAGCGGCGATGCGACGTCGGGAAGGCAGGATGTGACGAAGGTGTCGGACAAGGAAGAGCAAAGAAACTCCCTGGTGGATCCCGGGAACCTGGAGCGGGAGCGCGAGGAGGAAGGTACGCTTCGGCCGAGAACGCTCGCCGAGTACGTCGGCCAGGAGCGCGTCAAGGAGAGCCTCGCCGTGTTCATCGAGGCGGCGCGCATGCGGGGCGAGGCCCTTGACCACGTCCTGCTCTCCGGCCCTCCCGGCCTCGGGAAGACGACGCTGGCCTACATCCTCTCGCGGGAGATGGGCGTGGGCATCAAGGTGACCTCGGGGCCCGTGATCGAGCGGCAGGGGGACCTGGCCGCGATCCTCACGAACCTCCAGGAGCACGACGTGCTCTTCATCGACGAGATCCACCGGCTCCCCAACGTGGTGGAGGAGATCCTCTACCCCGCCATGGAGGACTATCACATCGACATCCTCGTCGGGCAGGGCCCGTCGGCGCGCTCCATGAAGCTCAACATCCCCCGGTTCACGCTGGTGGGGGCCACGACCCGCGCGGGTCTTCTCACGTCGCCGCTTCGCGACCGGTTCGGCATGAGTTTCCGCCTCGAGTTCTACAATTCCTCCGAGCTGGCCACGATCGTGCGTCGCTCTGCAAGGATCCTCGACATCCGGGTGGACGACGACGGAGCCGTGGAGATCGCCCTGCGTTCCCGCGGGACGCCCCGCATCGCCAACCGGCTGCTGCGGCGTGTGCGGGACTACGCGCAGGTGCGGGCCGACGGGGTCGTGACGAAAGAGGTGGCGGCGAAGGCCCTCGAATTCCTGGATGTGGATCACCGGGGGTTCGACATCATGGACCGCAAGCTCCTGCTGCTGCTCATCGACAAGTTCAACGGCGGGCCCGTGGGAATCGACAGTCTCTCTTCGTCCCTCGGGGAGGAGAGGCACACCATCGAAGACGTCTACGAGCCTTACCTCGTGCAGGAGGGCTACATCGTCCGGACCGCCCGGGGCCGGGTTGCCACGAAGGCCGCCTACGATCACCTGGGGAGGGCGTGGGTAGGCAACCAAAAAGAACTGTTTTAGCGGCAGGTTGTTGACCGGGCGCAGTTGACCGGTCAGAGAAGGTAAGAAGGTGAGAGGGTAAGAAAGTTGGACGAGTCGGTAGCCGGAATCCAGCCCGCTGCTTCTCCAACCTTCTCACCTTCACACCCTCTTACCCTCTATTTGTACATCGCCTTGCATCTGGGCATTTTTGAACAGCCTGATATCATCAAGTCCAGCCGAAGAATAAAATGAAAATCCTTCTCCATATATGCTGTGCGCCGTGCACGATCTACCCGCTCGAGGTCCTACGGAATGAAACGGGCAGGATCGAGGGGCTGTTCTTCAACCCCAACATCCACCCCTATCTCGAATACCGAAAGCGGCTCGAGACGTTGCGGGAGTTTGCCGCCCGCGAAGGCCTCTCGGTCGAGGAAGCCGAGGACTATCCCATGGAGGACTTCCTTCGCAAGACATCCTTCATGGGACAAGACCGCTGCAGCTACTGTTACGAGGTGAGGCTGAGGCGCACGGCTGCGCATGCCCGGAAGGGGCGGTTCGATGCCTTCACGACGACCCTGCTCTACAGCCGGTACCAGAAACACGACCTGATCCGCGAAACCGGCGAGGCCATCGCCCGGGAGACGAAGGTCCCCTTCTATTATCACGATTTCAGGGTCGGATGGGAGGAAGGGGTCCGGTTGTCCAAAGAGATGGAGATGTACCGGCAAAAGTA
>CAZPCN010000186.1:0-2394 GCA_964585095.1 uncultured Syntrophaceae bacterium
GAAACCGGAGTCGAAAAAGCCGATCATAGAAAAACCAGGGTCCAGGGTACAGGGTACAGGGTGAAAACATCGAAGAAAAAGAACCAGGAAACGCCCTTGGCTTGTTCACTTCGCAATCCTGGCCCGAAACCTTCCCCATTTCACGAATTCTGTTGCCTTTAGTATTTCGAACAGAAAAAAGCAATGACATTCCTCGACGAAAATGGCGGGCGAAAGTGCTTGCAAATTTCATTTCCTGTTATAATATGCGCAACTAAGTATAACTTCAAAGAAAATTGATTTTTCCGGGTCGTCCGCTTGATCGTCAAGGTCCTGAGCAGCGCTGTTGTCGGCATCGATTCATTCCCCGTCGACGTGGAAGTGGATATCTCGACGGGCCTGCCGCAGTTCTCGACGGTGGGCCTGCCCGATACGGCTGTGAAGGAGAGCCGGGACCGCATCAAGGCGGCCATGAAGAATTCCGGGTACCGGTTTCCCGAAAACCGGGTGACCGTGAACCTGGCCCCCGCCGACATCCGCAAGGAAGGGACCGGGTTCGACCTGCCCATCGCGCTGGGGATCCTCGCGGCCGAAGGGCTCGTCGAGCGCGAGCGGCTCCGGGACTACCTGGTCACGGGGGAGCTGTCCCTCGACGGCCGGGTGAAGGGCGTGCAGGGGGTCCTGCCCTCGGCCTTCATGGCGCGTACGCAGAAGTGGAAGGGCCTCATCGTGCCGGCGGAAAACGCCGGCGAGGCGGCCCTCGTGAAGGGGCTCGAGGTCATCCCCGTTGCGTACCTGAGCGACCTGGTGGACTTCCTCAACGGTGAGAAGGACATCCCGGCCGCGGCCTTCGAGGGCGAGGCGGTCTGCGAGTCGGCGAGGAGCTACCCCGTCGACTTCAGCGAGATCCAGGGCCAGGAACAGGCCAAGCGGGCCATGGAGGTCGCCGCCGCGGGAGGCCACAACATCCTGATGACGGGTCCCCCGGGGTCGGGAAAGACGATGCTCGCGCAGAGGATCCCGACGGTCCTGCCCGATCTTTCCTTCGAGGAGGCCCTGGAGACGACGAAGATCTACTCCGTGGCGGGCCTGCTGGACCGGCGCGAGGCGATCGTGGCGACGAGGCCCTTCCGGGCCCCCCATCACACGATCTCCGACGCGGGGCTCGTGGGCGGCGGCCACACGCCGAAGCCCGGCGAGATCAGCCTCGCGCACAACGGGGTGCTGTTTCTCGACGAGCTGCCGGAGTTCAAGCGCAATGTCCTCGAGGTGCTGCGGCAGCCCCTCGAAGACGGGCAGGTCACGATCACCCGCTCGGTGATCACGGCGACCTTCCCGTCGCGGTTCATGCTCGTGGCGGCCATGAACCCCTGCCCCTGCGGGTACCTGGCGGATGCGCGGAAGAGCTGCCGCTGCAGCGCCCAGCAGGTGAGGCAGTACCGCGCCAAGGTGTCGGGGCCGCTTTTGGACCGCATCGACATTCACGTGGAGGTGCCGTCGCTGCCGTACCGGGAGCTGGCGGGGACGGTGCGGGCGGAATCGTCGGCCGCCGTGCGCGGGCGGGTGCAGAGTGCCCGCGCGAGCCAGCAAAGGCGCTTCGACGGCGGGCCCACCCGGCTCAACGCGCAGATGACGGGCAGGCAGCTGCGCTCGTTCTGCACGCTGGGCGAGGAGTCGCAGAAGCTTCTCGAGATGGCCGTCGACCGGCTGGGGCTCTCGGCGAGGGCCTACACGCGGGTGCTCAAGGTGGCCCGCACGATCGCCGACCTGGCGGGCGAGGCGGGTATTGGCCCGCAGCATGTGGCGGAGGCGATCCAGTACAGGGCTCTGGACAGAAGCGTTGTATAGAAGGCGATGGAGTTGAATGCCTGCTGCACCCCCACCTCCTGCATGTCGTCTCTTGCCGCGCCGCGATTAATGGGGTCATAAAATAGGTTCCACAAACATCTTCCAGAAACGAAATTCCTGTCATTCCGGGCTCGACCCGGAATCCAGCATTCAAGTTGGATTCCCGCTTTCGCGAGGATGACATCGTCGGATGCATGTCTCCCCATCGAATATGCAATCTATTAATCGCTCCCCGTAATACCATCGGAACGATATCGCAGTTTCAATCGAACCAGCCGTTTGCGAAGATTCGCATTTGTCATTTATGGAAGGACGACTATCCGCAATATTGTCCTTCCGAGAGGGACAAAATTAAACGATGTTCCGACTTAAAATATTGGCATTTCAAGGCCTGTGAACGAATCTTTCCTGCGCCCGGCATGGCGGCCGGTTCCGCTTGAAGAAGCCCTTTATCCATTCGGGCTTTTCTGATATGGTTACTGAATGTTAGAGACCCTATACACTGATTAAGAAGTCACAAGGAGGCTTGGAGATAGATGGAAACGTTTGGAACCTTAACCGTGAAAT
>CAZPCN010000187.1:0-2330 GCA_964585095.1 uncultured Syntrophaceae bacterium
AGGGCCTTGTCGATGTTCTCGGGCTGGGTGCCGCCGGCCTGGGCCATGTCGGGCCGCCCGCCGCCGCTGCCGCCCACGATGGGGGCGATCTCCTTGACGATCTCGCCCGCGTTGATCTTGCCCGCCAGGTCCTTGGTGACCATGCACAGCAGCATCGCCTTTTCGCCCACCTGGCTGCCCAGGCACAGGACGCCGGAGCCCAGCTTGTCGCGCAGCTTGTCGCCGAAGTCGCGCAGGGCCTTCACGTCGGTCACCTCGACCCGCTCGGCCAGCAGCTTCACCTCGCCCACCTTCTTGGCCTTCTTGATGATGTCGCCCGATTCCTTCGCCGCGAGCTTGCCCTTGAGGGCCTCGATCTCGCGCTCCAGGTCGCGCTGGTGCTTCATCATCTTGTCGACGCGCTCGGCCACCTCGAAGGGGTTGGTGCGCAGCAGGTTGGCCACCTTCTTGAGCTCGTGGTCTTCCTTCTTGATGAACTTGACGGCCTCGGGGCCCGTGACGGCCTCGATGCGCCGCACGCCCGCCGCCACGGCGGACTCGCTCAGGATCTTGAGAACGCCGATGTTGCCCGTGCGGGTCACGTGGGTGCCGCCGCAGAGCTCGGCGCTGACCTTGCCCATCTGGACGACGCGGACCTTGTCGGCGTACTTCTCGTCGAAGACGGCGTGCGCCCCCGTCTTCATGGCCTGCTCCTTGTCGAGGACGCTCGTCTTGACGGGGAGGTTGGCCTGGATGAACTCGTTGGCGATCGTCTCGATGCGGTCCAGCTCCTTCTCGTCGATGCGGGAGAAGTGCGTGAAGTCGAAGCGCAGCCGCTCGGGGTTGACGAGCGAGCCCGCCTGCTTGACGTGATCGCCCAGCACGGCGTGCAGGGCCGCATTGAGCAGGTGCGTGGCCGAGTGGTTGGCCTCGGTGGCGCGCCTCGTGTTGCGCTCGACCTTCATGTGAACCGTGTCGCCCACCCTGAGGGTGCCCTTCTTGAGCTTGCCGATGTGGGTGATGAGGTTCTCGTCGGGGCGCTGGGTGTCCCAGACCTCGAAGAGGAAGCCCTCGCCCTCGATGACGCCCGTGTCGCCCACCTGGCCGCCCGTCTCGCCGTAGAAGGGCGTCTGGTCGGTGAAGATCTCGGCGTTGGTGCCCTCGGTGATGGTGTCGACCTCGTCGTCCTTTTTGAGGATGGCCGTGACGAAGGAGGTGGCCTCGGTGACCTCCTCGTAGCCCACCAGCTCGCTCTTGATGCCCTTGAGGGAGAGCTTCTTGTAGCTGTCGGCCACGGCGCTCTCGCCGCTGCCCTTCCAGCTCTCGCGGGCCTTCTCGCGCTGCTCCTCCATGAGCTTCTCGAAGCCTTCCATGTCGAGGGTGAGCTTGTCCTTCTTCACGATGTCGGCGGTGAGGTCCGAGGGGAAGCCGTAGGTGTCGTAGAGCTTGAAGACCACTTCGCCGGGGATGATGCTGCCGCCCGCCGCCATGAGCTTGGCCACCTCGTCGGTGAGGATGCGCAGGCCCGTGTCGAGGGTCTCGAGGAAGCGCTGCTCCTCGTTGAAGATGACCTTCTGGACGAAGGCCAGGCGGTCGACGATCTCGGGGTAGGCGTCCTTCATGACCTCCACCACCGAGGTGACGACGTCATTGAGGAAGGGCTTGTCGAAGCCCAGGAGCTTGCCGTGCCGGCAGGCCCGGCGCAGGATGCGCCGCAGCACGTAGCCGCGGCCCTCGTTGGAGGGCAGGATGCCGTCGGCGATGAGGAAGAAGACGGCCCGGGCGTGATCGGCGATGACGCGCATGGAGACGTCGTTGTCGGGGCTGGCGCCGTACGTCTTGCCGGCGAGCTTCGCGATGTAGAGGATGATGGGGGTGAAGAGATCCGTGTCGTAGTTGCTCTGCTTGCCCTGCACGATGGCCGCCAGGCGCTCGAGGCCCATGCCCGTGTCGATGTTGGGCTTGGGAAGGGGAACGAAGCTGCCGTCGAGCTGGCGGTCGAACTGCGTGAAGACGTGGTTCCAGATCTCCAGGTGCCTGTCGCAGGAGCACTCCACGTTGCACTCGGGGCGGCCGCAGCCCACCTCGGGGCCCTGGTCGTAGAGGATCTCCGAGCAGGGGCCGCAGGGGCCCGTCTCGCCCACCATCCAGAAGTTGCTGTCCATGCCCATGCGGACGATGCGCTCGGCGGGGACGCCCTCCTGCTTGTTCCAGATCTCGAAGGCCTCGTCGTCGTCCTTGTAGATCGTGATGTACATCTTGTCCTTGGGGAGGCCCATGACGTTGATCAGGAAGTCCCAGCCCCAGGCGATGGACTCCTTCTTGAAGTAGTCGCCGAAGGAGAAGTTGCC
>CAZPCN010000188.1:0-2305 GCA_964585095.1 uncultured Syntrophaceae bacterium
CGCGACGGGCTCAGGACGCTGATCGACAAGGAACCGGGGATGGAAGTGGTCGCCGAGGCGGAAAACGGCCGCCAGACGGCTCGTCTGGCCCAGAAGTTGCGCCCCAACGTGGTTATTATGGATGTGACCATGCCGGACATGAACGGCATCGACGCCACGCGGAAGATCGCCGAAGAAGCTCACGGGGTGCGGGTCATCGGCCTCTCGATGCACTCGGACCGGCGGTACATCCTGGGCATGCTCGAAGCAGGCGCGTGCGGCTATCTTCTCAAGGATTGCGCCTTCGAAGAACTGGCCTCGGCCATCCGCAACGTGGCCAGAGGGAACACGTACCTCAGCCCGAAAATTGCGGACGTCGTCGTCAAGGGGTATCTTGACAAGGTGCCCGTACCGGGTCATGGGCTGGGCGCCGCGTTGACCCCACGCGAGCGGGAGGTGCTCCAGCTGCTGGCCGAGGGGATGGCCACAAAAGAGATCGCTGCACACCTCAACGTGAGCGTCAAGACCGTCGAGACGCACCGCCGCAACATGATGGAAAAGCTCAACATGCGCAGCATCGCCGAGCTGACCAAGTATGCCGTCCGCGAGGGGCTGGTCAGCATCGAGGGGTAGCCCGTCATTTCCTTTCCGTCCGGTTCGCCTTTCCCGCCGGCCTGACGCTGCCTGCCGTCTTCGGCAGCGTCACGGTCACTCTGGTTCCCTTCTCCGGTTCGGAATCGATCGCGATGGTTCCCCCGTAGGATTTCACCCGTTCGCGGATACTGAACAGGCCGAAGCCGCCCTCGGAACCTGCCAGGCCGACACTCCCCGCATCGAATCCCGCGCCGTCATCGGCGACGATCATCCGGACGAATTTTCCTTCCTCTTCGATTGCGATGCCGGCACTGCGGGCCCGGCTGTGTTTGACCACGTTCTGGACAAGTTCCTTGACGACCTGGAAGATCATCACTTCCAGCTCCTGGCCCAGGCTCCCGAGCTTTCCTGCAAAGGTGCACGCGAAGGAAATGCCCCGCCGCGTTTTCACTTCCTCCGCCAGCGCTTCCACGGCGGCTCGCAGCCCCATGTCGTAGAGCACGGGGTTGGTGATGTCGGTCATCAGTTCCCTTGTCTGTCGAATGGACTGGCTGATGAGGTCCTCGGCCTCGGAGATCGCTTTCCTGTATTCATCTCCGCCGGACAAGCTCCGCAGCAGGTCGAGACGCATCTTCGTGGCCGCCAGTGTCTGTGCCACCTCGTCGTGCAGGACGACGGAGATCCGCTTTCGTTCCCGCTCCTCGGCGATGACCAGCTCCGAGGCAAGGCGCCGCAGATCATCCCGGCTCTTCTCCAGGTCCTCCATGAGCAGCATCAGCTCCACCGTCCGCTCCCGGACCTTCGCTTCCAGATCCTCCTTTGCCCTTCGGATGGTGTCCTCCGCGCGCACGCGATTCATGGCCGTCGCCACCTGGTCGGTCACCGCCTTCATGAGAGAGAGGTCTTCGGGGCTGAAAGTCTCTCGAGTTCGTGTGCCGAAGGACAGCGTGCCGATAACCGTCCCGCCGGGGCCCAGCAGGGGGTGACAGGCGTAGGCCTTGACGCCGTACGTCCTGACCAGCTCGGTCCGCACGTCGGGTGTCGCGGGGATGTGCTCGGCCACGATCGCCACCCCGTCACGGGCCACGCATCCGCACACGGCGACTCCAACGTCGAGCCACTCGAGCCGCGCTGCCTCTTCCGGCGGGATTCCCGCCCAGGCATTCAGGTGCAGGCGGCCGAGTTCGTCATGAGCCAGGAAGTTGAAAAAGACGTCGCAGTCCAGGTGCCCCATCACTTTTTCACAGAGCGCATTGACGATTCTTTGCGGATCCTCCGACTTGAGGAGTTCGCCCGCCGTCTCCGCCAGAATGCGGAAGCGCTCACGGCTGCCTCTCAGGGCCGCCTCCGCCTGCTTTCTCTCGGTGATGTCTTCGTTGAGCACGACAACGCCCAGAAGGCTGCCGTTGGACGACTTGAGCGGGACGGCGGCGTTGCGGATGGTCTTCCGCGATCCATCGAAGCACTCGATCTCGAGGACCTCGTTGAGGCTCGTTTCTCCCTTCCGGACGGCACGCGCAACGGCCCAGTCCTCCGGCTCAAGGGGTTTCCCCGTGTCCGCCCACCAGGCCCTGTAAACGTGGAAATCGCCAGGGTCGACGTAACGCGCACCTTCCCAGATCCGCCTGCCGGCCTCGTTGCCATACACGATCTTTCCTGTTGCGTCGGCGAACCAAACGCCGACGGGCAGATGGTCGGCGACGGCCTTCATCCGCAGCTCGCTTTCCCGCAG
>CAZPCN010000189.1:0-2297 GCA_964585095.1 uncultured Syntrophaceae bacterium
TGAAGGACCCGGCCGGCGTGGCGGCGGCCTTCGGCGCGGACGAGAAGAAGCTCAAAAGGATGACCCCCGAGGAGCTCATCCAGTACTTCCTCGAAAGGCTCAAGGAGCAGACGGAGTCCCACCACGGGGGCAACCGCTGGATCGGCACGCGGGGCACCTCGCCCGTGGGGCACTCGGGGCATCACCCGGAGGGGATGCGCGTGGGAGGCGTCTCCCGCGGCAAATCGGCCATCAAGGTGGCCATGGACCGCCGATACCGGGACTACTCCCAGGACGGGCCCCTCACGCAGGCCCAGATGGGCGAGGCCCTCAAGCGGCTTCGCCGGATGGTGCCGGCGGGCCCGAAGGACCTCGTCAACGTGGACAAGACAATCCGCGAGACGATACGCAACGCAGGCGAGATCGAAATCATCTTCGACCGCAGGCTCACGGACCGCCTCAAGGTCATCCTCATGATCGACAACGGCGGCTGGTCCATGGAGCCCTACGTGGAGATCGTCCAGACGCTCTTCAGTTACGCCCGCTCGCAGTTCAAGGACCTCCGGACCTACTTCTTCCACAACTCCGTCTACGACGTCGTCTGGCAGGACCCCCAGCGCTTCTACCGTCCCGAGCGGCTCGACGACTTCTCCCTGCGCGACCCCGAGACGAGGCTCATCGTCCTGGGCGACGCGAGCATGTCGCCCTACGAGCTGATGTACGCCGGCGGCGCCATCGACTACACGCAGCGCAGCACCCGCCCGAGCATCGATCGGCTCAAGTTTCTTGCGAGCCTTTTCCGTCACGCCGTCTGGCTCAACCCCGCGCCGCTCTGGGAGTGGGATCGCGTACGAACCATCGGCATCGTCCGCCAGGTCTTCCCCATGTACGAGCTGACCCTGGACGGGCTGGAGGCGGCGGTGAGACGCCTCGTGGCGAAAAATTAGGGTATCGAGTTTAGGGTATCGGGGATAGGGGAGGAAAGGAAAACTTCCCCCGCCTTGCGGCTCTGACCCTGTGTCAACGGATGATCAGGAACGGGTTGTGTTTCATGTCCGTGTCGGCAGGGGGCACCTCCTCGTACTCCTCGCGGAACTCGTCCCAGGCTCCCGCCAATTCCTCCCGCAGGGAGGCGCGCAATTCACCCTGCAAGTCTTCCGCACAGGCGAGCATCTCCTCGACGAAAGCGTCATTGTGACGGGCCATCCGGTAAGGCGGCGCCGTCTCTCCCTCGCGCAGGGCCGCGAAAAGGGATCGCGCCTCGTCGGGCGTGATGGCCGCGAAGCCGGGTTCGAGCCCGAGCCGTTTGCGGGCCCAGAATGTGAAGAGCAGGTGCAGGAAGGTCAGACCTTCGCGCCCGGGCGCTTCGCGGTCGAGGGGGGACCGTTCCGTCAGGGCGTTCATGAAGCCGTCCAGGGAAATCAGATTCATCAGGGCCCTGCCGGCTCGCGAGAGGTCTTCGGCGCCGGCAAAGTCCCGGTAAAGCTCCCCATCCTTCAGCCCCGTGTACAGCAGGGGCCTCTTCAGCAGAAGGCCCGACAGCAGCTCGCCGCGCTCCTCGCCCCAGAAGCCGTTCTCGAAGCCCGCCTTCCGGAACCAGGCGATCCGCCGCCAGTTCTCGGCCACCCGCTTCAGCCGCAGGACGAACCCGAAGCCGACGCGAAAAACCGACTCCAGCGGGTTCTGCGTGAGCAAGCCCGCCGCGGCTTCGCGGTCTTTGCCCGTCAGTTCCTCCAGGGCGATGTTGAGGTACCCGGCAGCCTTGCGGGTCGTCCCGACAATCCCGTCGAGTTCCATCCGGGCAAGCCCCTCCACGGCCGCGATCCGGTTTGCCAGTCCCGCGAACTCGAGGCGAAGCCGATCGAGGACCAGGGGGTCCCGGATGCCGGCGATCGCCTCCCGCAGGCAGCCTGCCTGTCCGCCCTCGTGAAGCGGAAGGAAGGGGATGAGGGCTGCCGGTTCATCCCCGGGGGTTACGTCGAGGACGGCAGGGTTCCCCTCGCGGCTCAACTGCCCGGGGGAAAGGGGTGAGTAGAGAGAGACGGCCTCTTCGAGGGGCAGAAACCCGAATTCGGCGAGCCTCACGTTACGCATCCGGTACATCCCCTCCTCCATCTCGGAGGGCACCGTGCTGGCGAGGCTGGTCATCAGGGTTTGAAATGCAGGCAGACTGGCTGCGGCTACGGCGCTGGTCAGTTCCCTCAGGAAAGGCTCGGACTCCGGGTCGAGGGCATTTAGAAACAGGACCCCGTCGTGGGTGAAGAACCCCTCGGGGATCTCGAACTCCTTGTCGTCCTCTTCCCGGACCATGACCTCGA
>CAZPCN010000190.1:0-2282 GCA_964585095.1 uncultured Syntrophaceae bacterium
TTGACAAAACAACGATTTTCACTATAATCGAAACCTTCGAACGTCATGAACCCCCGCCCTGCGGCTCGCGCCGCGGGGTTGCGAAACAGGAGCTTGCTCGATGAAAACCATCTACGCCGGGTTGATCGGGTTCGGCAATATCGGGTCGGGCACCGTCAAGCTGCTCGTGGAAAACGGCGGCCTGATCGAGAAGCGTCTCGGGGCCAGGATCGTCATCAGGCGGATCGCCGACCTCGACCTGAAGACGCCCCGCCCCGTGGCGGTGGACCGCAAGATCCTGACCCGGGACGCCAAGGCCATCCTGAACGACCCGGAGATCTCGATCGTCATCGAACTGGTCGGAGGATACGAACCGGCGAAGAGTTTCATCCTCGAGGCGATCCGGCAGGGCAAGCACGTCGTCACGGCCAACAAGGCCCTGCTGGCCACTCACGGCGACGAGATCTTCAAGGCCGCCGAGGCCCGCGGGGTCGACATCGGGTTCGAGGCCAGCGTCGGCGGCACCATCCCCGTCATCAAGACCCTGCGCGAGAGCCTCGCGGCCAACCGGGTGCGCTCGATTTTCAGCATCCTCAACGGGACGACGAACTTCATCCTCACGAAGATGAGCGACGAGGGCAAGAACTACAAGACGGTCCTCCGGGAGGCCCAGTCGCTCGGGTTCGCCGAGGCCGACCCCACCTTCGACGTGGAGGGGATCGACACGGCGCACAAGCTCGGCATCGTGCTCTCCCTGTCCTACGGCAAGCGGGTCCGCCTGGAAGACATCTACCGGGAGGGCATCACCGGGGTGAGCCAGCAGGACATCGAGTTCGCCAAGGAGCTGGGCTACAAGATCAAGCTGCTGGCCATCGCCATCCAGCGAGAGGATGCCATCGAGGCGAGGATCCACCCCACCATGATCCCCTTCGACCACCTCCTGTCGAGCGTGAACAGCAACTACAATGCGTTGCACATCCGCGGCGACGCCTCGGGGTCCGTGTTCCTCTACGGGCAGGGCTCCGGGATGATGCCCACGGCGAGCGCCGTCGTGGCCGACCTGATCGACATCGCGCGGGACATCCAGAAGGGGATCTCGCGGCGCGTCCCGTCGCGCTCGCTTTCGGAGGGCGGCATCGAGGAGATCGAGCTGATGCCCATGGACGAGATCGTGACGAACTACTACTTCCGGTTCTCGGCCCTGGACCGGCCCGGCGTGCTGTCGAGGATCTCGGGGATTCTCGGGAAATACAACATCAGCATCGCGTCCGTCATCCAGAAGGGAAGGGCGCCCGACAGGACGGGTTCCGTGCCCGTCGTCATGACGACGCACGAATCCCGGGAGAAGGACGTGCGGGCAGCCCTGAAGGAGATCGACCGGCTTGCCGTCCTGAAGGGCAAGACGGTGAGAATCCGCATCGAGGACGACAGGCTGAAATGAAATACGTGGTGCTTCTCGGCGACGGCATGGCCGACTGGGACATCGAGAGCCTGGGCGGGAAAACCCCGCTGGCCTACGCGAAGACCCCCCACATGGACCGGATCGCGCGCGAGGGGACCCTCGGCCTCATCGACACGGTCCCCGGGGGACTCAAGCCGGGCAGCGACGTGGCCATCCTCTCCGTGCTCGGCTACGACCCCGCGGTGTGCTACACGGGGCGGGGCCCGCTGGAGGCGGCCAGCATGGGCGTCCGTCTCGACCCGGGCGACCTGGCCTTCCGCTGCAACCTCGTCACCCTGGGCCACGGGGCCGATCCCGTCATGGCGGACTTCACGGCGGGTCACATCTCCTCGGACGAGGCCCGCGAGATCATCCTCGACCTCGACCGGCGGATGGGGACTCGGACCCTGAAGTTCTACCCGGGAGTCGGATACCGCCACCTGCTCGTCTGGAAAGGCGGGGGGCCCGAGGTGGAGACCACCCCGCCCCACGACATCACGGGGCAGGCCACGGCCGGCTACCTGCCGAAGGGGAAAGGCGCCGACGACGTGATCGGCGTCATGCTGCGCTCCCGGGAGATCCTGAAGGACCATCCCGTGAACCGCAAGCGGGCCGGTGCGGGCAAGAAGCAGGCGACCTCCGCCTGGCTCTGGGGACAGGGCGGCAAGCCCGCCATGGAGCCCCTGTCGGCGAAGTACGGGCTGCGCGGGGGCATGATCTCGGCCGTGGACCTCCTCAACGGCCTCGGGGTCTACGCGGGCCTCGAGATCCTCAAGGTGCCGGGGGCCACGGGCTACATCGACACGAACTACGTCGGGAAGGCCGAGAAGGTCCTCGAGGCGCTCGGGGAGAAGGACTTTGT
>CAZPCN010000191.1:0-2270 GCA_964585095.1 uncultured Syntrophaceae bacterium
GCCGACGACGGCCACTTCGGCAGCATGTTCTACAACATGTGCCGCATGTCCGCCAACGGCATCCGCCAGTACACGCTCTCCACGGGCGGCAACACGGCGGGCGGCGCCTACATCGTCTACCTGGCCTCCGAGTCCATCATGATCGAGAAGATGGCTTACGCCTTCCTGGCGGGTCCCCCCATGGTCAAGTCGGCCATCGGCGAGACCGTGTCCCCCGAGGACCTCGGCGGCGCCTACGTCCACACCAAGCACTCCGGCGGCTGCGATCACATCGTGAAGAGCCAGGCCGAGGGGATCAAGAAGCTGCGCGACATCATCGATTTCGAACCTTCCCAGTCGCTCTACGTGGAGCGCCGCAAGGCCGTCGAGCCCAAGTTCGACTTCAAGGAGATGATGCGCGACACGCCCACCAACACCTATCAGTTCATCGACATCCGCAAGACCCTGAAGTGCCTGGCCGACGACAGCTACGTCCACGAGTACAAGCCCACCTACGGTGAAAACCGCGGCGACTCGATCGTGGCCGGCAAGATGTGGCTCGGCGGCCTGCCCGTCGGCTTCATCGCCTCCAACGCCAACGGCGTCATCTACATCGAGGCGGCCCGCAAGGCCACCGAGTGGATGATCCGCTGCGGCAACCAGGGTCTGCCCGTCCTGTTCCTCCAGGGCTCGCCCGGCTACATGGTCGGCAAGGCCGAGGAGTGGGGCGGCATCGGCAAGTACGGCTCCGACATGGTCCGCACGTGCTCCGTGCTCAACGTCCCCAAGATCCAGTACGTCATCGGCCCCGACCACGGCGCCGCCAACTACGGCATGTGCGGCCGCGCCTTCCGGCCGGTCTTCTGCTTCACCAACATGAGAGGCCGCACGACGGTCATGTCCGGCGACACGGCGGGCTTCATCGTCGAGTCCGTGCGCCGCAAGAACATCATCGACAAGGGACAGCAGGTCAACGAGGACGACATGGCCAAGTTCCGCCAGATGATGCGCGACCGCTACGATGCCGAAGGCCACCCGTTCCTCACCGGGTCGCTGCTGTTCCACGACGGCGCCATCGCCTTCAGCGAAGTCCGCGGCAAGCTGGCCCGGGCTCTCGAGCTCTGCTATCGCCAGCCCATGGGCAAGACCGATTGGGGTGATCTGAAGGTTTAAACCGTCCATCCGACATGTCCGGAAGGAAGCCCCGGCCCGCCGGGCCGGGGCCCCTTCCAGCTTTGTGAAATTGAAGAAAGGGATAGAGAGAGAGGGAGGTAGTTATGTCCGATATTCTGCTTCAGCAAAAAACCGACGACGGCATCCTGATCCTGACGCTGAACCGTCCGGATGCCATGAACTGCTTCAACTTCGACCTGCTGGCCGTTCTGGCCGATGTCATCCGCGAGGCCAACTTCGATCTTAGCCTGCGGTGCATCATCATCACGGGCTCCAAGGCCGGCGACGACCCGAAGAAGTGGTCCTTCTCCACGGGTGCCGACCTGAAGGAGAGGCGCACGCTCACGCAGGACCAGGTCCGCCGCTTCATCTTCACGATCCGCAACACCTTCACGGCCGTCGAGAACGTCCGCATCCCCGTCATCGCCGCGATCAACGGCTTTGCCTTCGGCGGCGGCACGGAGCTGGCGCTGGCCTGCGACATCCGCATCTGCTCCTCGAACGTCCTGATGGGACTGACCGAGACGAGCCTCGCCATCATCCCCGGCGCGGGCGGCACGCAGCGCATGACCCGCGTGGTCGGCGTGGCCAAGGCGAAGGAGCTCATCTACACGGCCCGCCGCTTCGACGCGAAGACGGCCCTTGAGATCGGCCTGGTGAGCAAGGTTGTCGAGCCCGACAAGCTGATGGACGCGGCCATGGAACTGGCCCGCGAGATCGCGAAGAACGGCCCCGTCGGCGTGGCGCAGGCGAAGTTCGCCATCAACTACGGCTCCGAGGCGAGCCTCGGCGTGGCGCTGCCGCTCGAGTCGAAGGCCTACGAAGTGACGATCCCCACGAAGGACCGCCTGGAAGCCCTGGCCGCCTTCGCGGAGAAGAGAAAACCGAACTTTACGGGAGAGTGAGACGGACTGCAATCGGCCCGACGTGCCCGCACCGCCGGGAGGCAGCGCGGGAGTCGCCGAGTCGTTCGGCTTGCCCCGAGAGGTAAAGCCGCCCCTGAGGGTGTGCAAAACAACATCGTGTTGCAGAGTCTAATTTTTGAGGAGGTAGGAGTCTTATGACGGAATACGATTACAGGAAGATTTTCCCCCGCTGGCCGAAGAAGGTCACGATCG
>CAZPCN010000192.1:0-2245 GCA_964585095.1 uncultured Syntrophaceae bacterium
CACCCCGGAGAGTGCGGCAAGCGGACCTGCCCCGCCATCCCCGGCCTCCGGGGAGACAAAAAACGCCTGCCCCGGCAGGACGAGGGCAGGCGCGCGCAGTTCTCACGCCACCGCCTCTCCTTTCCGCATTGGGAGGCATGGCCGTTTCCAGCCACACCCTTCCGGCAGGCGCGCCGTGGGATTAACCGTTAGGCAACGCTGCTCGGAGAGATCCTTGTTTTATTGTGGTGTCAGCCGATCGATCGGCGGCCGCTTATCCGGGCCGCCCCGCCGGTTTCTACTTCATCTTGCTCGTGTAGACGTAGTCGTTGGTCTTCTGGGCCTCGTGGCACTTGATGCACTCGTCGATCTTGCCCTCCTGGTCCACCTTGCCGCCGGCCTTGAACTGCGCCCAGAACCAGTCGCCGCCCTTGGGGTTGTAGCCCTTGACCTTGTACATCACGTCGACGTGCTTGAGCTTTTTGTTCTTGTCGAAGTTGTCCTGGACGATCATGGCCCCGTCGGCAAACTTGCCCTTCTTGGCCTTGATGGAGTCGAAGGCGGCCTGGTTGACGTAGGTCGTCAGGAAGGCGCCGTGGGGCTCGGGGCCCTTGTACTGGGCCTCGGTGCCGGGCCACATCTTCCAGCTCTGGTACTTCTCCTTCTGGATGAAATCCCAGAGGGCCTTGCCGTCGGCGGCCGGGCCCTTCTTGGCCTGGGCGAAGAGCATGCCCGTCAGGGCCAGCGTCACGGCGAGTACGATGGTGAAAACGATCAATCCTTTCTTCATGGTCCAATCCTCTTTTCTGATGGAGTCAAATCGCTGCACGTCTTCCTTACCTCATGGCGACGTTAACGCACATCGCCTGTGGGGGATGACAAAAACGGTTACGTCGCGGACGGGCGAGATCACTTCGTGATGATCGTCCCCACGTGTTTTCCGGCCAGGGCCTTCGAGATGTTTCCCTTCTTGAGGCCGTTGACGATCTGGACGCGGTCGAGGACCTCGCTGTTCTGGAGGATCTCCAGGCAGGGCCTTTCGATGATCAGGTCGTCCAGATTCCTCCGGATCAGCTCTTTTGCGCCGATCTCGGGCATGAATTGGGCTTTCTTGTTTTTCTTGGGGTTGTCCGTGTAGAGGCCGTCCTCGTCCTTGACCAGGATGCAGCTCTTCGCCCCGATGAGATCCGCCACGATCAGGGTGCCCACGTCGGTGCGGTGGATGGGGATCCGCCATTTCGGTGACGGCAGGGCGTAGTAGTCATAGGGGGGCATCCCGTGCATCACGGGGATGCAGCCCTGGGCGAAGTAGGTCGGCAGTTTCATGATCTCGTCGTGGCCGATCTTGATGCCGCCCCAGGGGGAGAGCAGCGTGGCCACCAGCAGGGCGTTCTGTTCGGAGATGGAGCTGCCGAACTTGGCGATGATCCCCGTGGGCATCCCCAGCTCGAGGCCGATGGCGTAGATGTGCCGGCTCCGCGTCCCTCCGCCGGTCAGGAGAAACATCTTGTGGGTTTTCTTGTTGGCGGCGATCTCGCGCACTACTTGCGGCAGGGCCTTCTTGCCGAGATCGCAGATGGACTGCCCGCCGATCTTCAGGACATGCACGTCGGGAAAGAGCCTCTGTTGAGGGGCCACGTCATATCCTTCGGCGAAGGACTGGCTGACAAGGCTCTCCCCCATGAGCTTGCTCTTGACGTGCAATCGTTTCCCGTCGCGCTCCCGGATCAGCGCCATGGCTCCTCCATTCGTATTGTCCGTCCGGCTCGGGTCTCCGACGCCCTGTTGAGGCGGCGACTCGCCCCGTCAAGACCGGGGTTTTCTCCCTTTGGCCGGCTCCGCCACTTCCACTTCCGCCTCCTCGCCCTTTTGGCCCCTCTCCATCAGGACGAGCTTTGCGCCGACGGCCTTGGCGATTTGTTCGAGCTCCTTTTTACGGAGATGGTTGGCGTAGAAATCGATGGCCACGCCCGACACGGCCACGAGCTTAAATCGGGGCTTCTTCTCCCCCTCGCCGACCTTTCCGCGCTCACGGTAAAAAATTTTACCCGGCATGTTCGTCACCTCCCGTGGGATTTCCGGCTACGTTTTTCCCAGAGAGTGTACCACAACCCGTCGCTGGAGGGTAGCACGGGAACGACCGCCCTGTGGCCCAGGAGGCGCGGCCTCAGCCACCCCTTCGTGTCCACCCGGTCCTCGGGCCTCGGGGAGACGGCGTCGCGGTCCATGGAGACGACGGACATGCCGCGCCCCTCGAGTTCGGCGA
>CAZPCN010000193.1:0-2240 GCA_964585095.1 uncultured Syntrophaceae bacterium
CACCCCGGAGAGTGCGGCAAGCGGACCTGCCCCGCCATCCCCGGCCTCCGGGGAGGCAAAAAAACGCCTGCCCCGGCAGGACGAGGACAGGCGCGCGCAGGTCTTACGCTACCGCCTCTCCTTTCCGCAATGGGAGGCATGGCCGTTTCCAGCCATACCCGTTCCGGCAGGCGCACCGTAGGACGATTCCCTTAGGCCACGCTGCTCGGAGAGATCAGTTTTCTTGTCTTTCCATCATCTGCGACAAAACGGCCCGTGAGGGTCCGACGCCGCGATCGTTACTTCATTTTGCTCGTGTAGACGTAGTCGTTGGTCTTCTGGGCTTCGTGGCACTTGATGCACTCGTCGATCTTTCCCTCCTGGTCCACCTTGCCGCTGGCCTTGAACTGCGCCCAGAACCAGTCGCCGCCCTTGGGGTTGTAGCCCTTGACCTTGTACATCACGTCGACGTGCTTGAGCTTTTTGTTCTTGTCGAAGTTGTCCTGGACGATCATGGCCCCGTCGGCAAACTTGCCCTTCTTGGCCTTGATGGAGTCGAAGGCGGCCTGGTTGACGTAGGTCGTCAGGAAGGCGCCGTGGGGCTCGGGGCCCTTGTACTGGGCCTCGGTGCCGGGCCACATCTTCCAGCTCTGGTACTTCTCCTTCTGGATGAAATCCCAGAGGGCCTTGCCGTCGGCGGCCGGGCCCTTCTTGGCCTGGGCGAAGAGCATGCCCGTCAGGGCCAGCGTCACGGCGAGTACGATGGTGAAAACGATCAATCCTTTCTTCATGGTCCAATCCTCTTTTCTGATGGAGTCAAATCGCTGCACGTCTTCCTTACCTCATGGCGACGTTAACGCACATCGCCTGTGGGGGATGACAAAAACGGTTACGTCGCGGACGGGCGAGATCACTTCGTGATGATCGTCCCCACGTGTTTTCCGGCCAGGGCCTTCGAGATGTTTCCCTTCTTGAGGCCGTTGACGATCTGGACGCGGTCGAGGACCTCGCTGTTCTGGAGGATCTCCAGGCAGGGCCTTTCGATGATCAGGTCGTCCAGATTCCTCCGGATCAGCTCTTTTGCGCCGATCTCGGGCATGAATTGGGCTTTCTTGTTTTTCTTGGGGTTGTCCGTGTAGAGGCCGTCCTCGTCCTTGACCAGGATGCAGCTCTTCGCCCCGATGAGATCCGCCACGATCAGGGTGCCCACGTCGGTGCGGTGGATGGGGATCCGCCATTTCGGTGACGGCAGGGCGTAGTAGTCATAGGGGGGCATCCCGTGCATCACGGGGATGCAGCCCTGGGCGAAGTAGGTCGGCAGTTTCATGATCTCGTCGTGGCCGATCTTGATGCCGCCCCAGGGGGAGAGCAGCGTGGCCACCAGCAGGGCGTTCTGTTCGGAGATGGAGCTGCCGAACTTGGCGATGATCCCCGTGGGCATCCCCAGCTCGAGGCCGATGGCGTAGATGTGCCGGCTCCGCGTCCCTCCGCCGGTCAGGAGAAACATCTTGTGGGTTTTCTTGTTGGCGGCGATCTCGCGCACTACTTGCGGCAGGGCCTTCTTGCCGAGATCGCAGATGGACTGCCCGCCGATCTTCAGGACATGCACGTCGGGAAAGAGCCTCTGTTGAGGGGCCACGTCATATCCTTCGGCGAAGGACTGGCTGACAAGGCTCTCCCCCATGAGCTTGCTCTTGACGTGCAATCGTTTCCCGTCGCGCTCCCGGATCAGCGCCATGGTTCCTCCATTCGTTTGTCAGCGGCGCGGTTTGGCGCCTCGGTGATTCAGGTGAAGCCGTGCCCTCTACTTTCGGGCCTTGCGGCTCCTCGGCGGCTCCACCACTTCCACTTCCTCTTCGCCGCGCTTCGCGCCTTTCTCCATCAGGACGAGCTTTGCGCCGATGGCCTTGGCGATCTGCTCCAGTTCCTTTTTCCGGAGATGGTTGGCGTAGAAATCGATGGCCACGCCCGCCACGGCCACGAGCTTGAATCGGGGCTTCTTCTCCCCCTCGCCGACCTTTCCGCGTTCGCGGTAGAAAATTTTACCCGGCATGTTCGTCACCTCCCGTGGGACTTGCTGCGCTTTTCCCAGAGAGTGTACCACAGACCGTTGCCGGAAGGTAGGACGGGTACGACCGCCCTATGGCCGAGAAGTCGGGGTCTGAGCCACCCCTTCGTGTCCACCCGGTCGTCCGGGCGCGGGGCAACGGCGTCGCGGTCCATGGAGACGACGGACATGCCGCGCCCCTCGAGTTCGGCGA
>CAZPCN010000194.1:0-2229 GCA_964585095.1 uncultured Syntrophaceae bacterium
CGTCGAAACCGATGAACCCCCACCAGCGGTCGCCCAGATAGACGGGGACGGCGGCAATGGAAAGAACGCTCTGCTCCTGGAGGATGCCCCGCTCGCTCTCGGGAAACTCCCGGACGGTGCCGAAGATGTGCCCCCCGCGCCCCATGACCTCGACCCAGCGGGCGAATCCGTCCCTTTCCATGGCGAGATCGCGGAGGACGGGGTTGTCGATCTCGGCCTGGATCCCCTCGGCAACCCACTCGTAGCGCTGGGTCGTGAGCAGGACGCCCTCCTCCGAGGTCCGGTTCTCGAAGATGTAGACGCGGCTCACGCCGGTGACGGTGCCCAGCCGCGCCAGGATCTCCCGGATGTCCGTCTCCCAGGAGGGGGCCTTCAGGAACCGCTCCGCCGCGAAGCTGGCGACCTCGAGGATGGCGTCGCGGTAGCGCAGCTCCTCCTCGGCGCGCTTCCGCTCCGTGATGTCCCGGATCGACTCGATGGCCCCCACGAGATTGCCCTGCGAGTCGTACAGCGGCGCCGCCGTGCCGGAGAGGTAGACCCTCTCCTTGTGGGACCCGCGCCGCGGCGTGTAGCTCTCGCCGAACAGGATCTCCCCGCGTCTTCTCACCCGGGCATGGCGGCCCGCGCCGCTGTCGTCTCCCGACAGCACCATGTCGATGAGCAGCGGCCTTCGCTCCCCGTAGAACGGCACGGCATACTCGTAGTTGCCCCTGCCGAGCATGTCCTTCGCCTCGATCCCGGTCATGGTTTCCATGGCGCGGTTCCAGGCGATGACCTTGCCGTCGCAGTCGATGACGAAGGTGGGGTCGGGAAGAAAGGAGATGATGTCCGAGAGCCTCCTCTCGGAGTCCCGGAGGGCCTTGTCGGCCCGGTTGCGGTCCTCGATCTCCAGGATCAGGGCCTGGTTGGCCACCATCAGCTCCGAGGTCCGCTCCAGCACGCGCCTCTCCAGCTCGTCCTGGTATCGCTGCAGGGCCTCCTCGCTGCGCTTGCGGTCCGTGATGTCCAGGGCCGTGAAGACGACTCCGGCGGACAGATCCCGGGGGTCGATGGCCTTCGAACTGAGCAGGATGTCCAGCATCGTGCCGTCCTTGCGCCGCCAGCGGGTCTCGATCACCCCCGTGTCGCCCTGGAGGACCTCGACGTACTTCTCGCGGCCCACGCGTTCGAACTCCTCGTCGCTTTCGTAGAGGATCCGCGCGCTCTTCTCGGCCAGTTCCTCCACGGCGTAACCCAGCATGAGCGCCACCTGGTCGTTGGTCCAGCCCAGCACCCGGCTGTAGACGAGCCCGATGCCGATCGGGGCCGCCTGGAAGATGCTCTTCAGGAGCGCCTCGCTCTGCTTCAGGGCCTCCTCGGATCGCCGCCGGTCGGTGATGTCCTGGGCGTAGATGACGAGCCGCCCGACCTTGCCCCGGGAGTCGAAGATGGGGTAGATGCTCTGTTCCAGCCAGCGCCCGGCGCGCTCGTCGGTGAAACGAAGGGGATGCCCGTTCCGGATCACTTCCCGGAGCCGCTCCCGGCGTTGCGCTGCCAGCTCCGGGCTCAGGTACCCGTAGGCGCACGTCCCGATGATGGCATCCAGGGTCGTCCCCAGCCTCCGGGCAAACGTCTCGTTGGCCGCCAGCACATTCCCCTTCGTGTCGACGAGTGCGAAGGATTCCGTGGCGGCATTGAGCATGGCGCTCGCCGTCTCGAGGCTGTCGCGCAGGGCCTCCTCGGCCCGCTTGCGGTCGCTGATGTCGCTCACGACACCGGTCGACGCCGTGACCACGCCCTCCCGGATGACGGGCCGCGCCTCGAGCAGCCCGGTGAAGCGGGTCGAATCTTTTCGCAGGAACGTGTATTCGGTTTTTTCGAGCGGCCTCCCCTCCCGGACCGCCATGGATCGGCGCAGGGCCGCATCGCGCTCTTCCGGGACGATCACCTGCAGGTAGCGCATCCCTCGCTCGAGATCCTTTTCCGTGTACCCGAACATCTCGAATGCCGCCCGGTTCGCGTACGTGAAACGGCCGTCCAAATCGGCCTCGTAGATGCCAACGGGCAGGCTTTCGGCGAGCTCCCGGTACCGCCTCTCGCTGTTCCGCAGGGCCGTCTCCGCGAGGCTGTGCTCCGTGATGTCCGTGGCGAACTCGACCCTCACGTCCCGGCCGTCGGGCCACGTGATGATGCGGTCGACGATGGAGTAGTGCCGGCCCAGCGTCGGGTTGCGGTGCTCCCACTGATGGG
>CAZPCN010000195.1:0-2201 GCA_964585095.1 uncultured Syntrophaceae bacterium
GGGAAGTGGAGAAGGGCAGAGTTTTGAGTGTTGAGTTTTGAATTGATGAAGGAGAATGCTGCGTCAGCCGATGTTCGAAACACGGGATGCAATCGGGGCGATCACGTATTCATCGCTGAACCGGATGGCCATGCCGTCCTGCCGGGAGCGGGTGACGGTTCCCAGGATGCGGATCCGGGCGTTTCGGGGGCTGCGGAATGCACGGAGACTGTCGTAGGACAGCATAAGATCGAGCTGCACCTTTGTGCCCTCCGTCAGGGCCGTATCGGTGTGGAAGTAGGCGCCGCCGGCGCAGACGTTGGCCGTTTTGAGAGAGATCTTCTTTTTCTTCGCCGTTCTCGCCAGGGTCTCGATTTTCACAGGCACGGCGAGATCGTAGCGCTCGAATTTCCTTCGTTCAACCATCCGGCATCGCTCCGGCGTGCTTTTATGGATGCAGTCTATCGCGTGGGGGGGCAAAAGCAATACCTAAAAAAGTATGAATTTGCCTAAGAAAATATCATGAGAAAAATCAGGTAAAGTAATCCATCAAGCATTAGACCGAAGAAAGGCAAAGCGAGAAATGATTCCAATTTTCGCGGTCTTGTGCTACTCTTGCGGCGCCGCAGGTTATAGACAGCAGCGACTAATGTCACCATTGTGACCGATGTTACAGGGTGTGGAATCTCAGTGATGGAGGCGGAAGATCGGCATGACAAACGTTGAGGTAAGGAAGGCAAGCGCCGCCGCGTTTCGAGGGGAATTGATAGTGGTCTGTCACTTCGAGGGCTCAAAAAAGCTCGAGGGGGCGGCGCTGGAGATCGACAGGGCGTCGGGAGGCATCCTGGGGGATCTGCTCGAACACGGAGATTTCACCGGCAAGCACGCGCAGGTGTCCGTCGTCTACACCCGGGGCGCCTTGCCCGCGCACAGGGTTCTGCTGCTGGGCCTGGGGAAGAAGAAGGAGTGCGACCTCGAAAAGCTGCGCAGGGGGTTCTCGAAGGCGGCCCGTGCGGTTCGCGAGCTGGGCGTCGCGGAGTTCGCCATCGGGCTCGACCCGGTCGGGGGGGCGCAGAGCCCGGAGGACCTGACCGAGGCAGTCGTCGAGGGCGTGCTCCTCGGGCTCTACCGGTTCACGCAGTTCAAGACCTCCGACAAGGACGGGAACAAGGAGATCCGCAAGGTGCACCTCCTCGCCGCCGGCGACCAGGAGGCGCGAAGGATGAAAGCCGCGGCCGGGGCGGCCGAAGTCGTCTCGAGGGCCGTCTGCTTTGCGCGGGACCTTGTCTCGACGCCCTCCAACGAGATGACGCCCACCGACATGGCGCGCCGGGCCCGGGAGGCGGTTGTGTCGAAGAAGGTCCGTCTGACCGTTCTCGGCAACCGCGAGATGGAGAAGCTGGGGATGCGCGCGCTGCTTTCAGTTGCCAAGGGCAGCTCGGAGCCGGCCCGCTTCATCATCCTCGAGTACTCGGGCGGAAGCCGGGGCGACAAGCCCCTTGCCATTGTAGGCAAGGGCATCACCTTCGACAGCGGCGGGATCTCGCTGAAGCCGCCGGACAAGATGGAGGAGATGAAGTCCGACATGTCGGGCGGGGCCGCCGTGCTGGCCGTCATCAGGGCAGCGGCCGAACTGGGGCTGCCCCTGAACCTGGTGGGGCTCGTCCCGGCCACGGAGAACCTGCCGGGCGGGCGCGCCTACAAGCCCGGCGACGTGTTGAGATCCATGTCGGGCCAGACGATCGAGGTGATCAGCACCGATGCCGAGGGACGGCTCATCCTGGCCGATGCGCTGACCTACGCGGGCCGCTTCAAGCCGAAGGCCATCATCGACATGGCGACCCTGACGGGGGCCTGCATCATCGCGCTGGGCGACGACGTGATCGGCATGATGGGCACCGACGCGGCCCTGAAGGACAGCCTGCGGAAAGCGGCCGACGAAACGGGCGAGAAGCTCTGGGAGCTGCCGATCTGGGACGATTACGCCGAGCTCATCAAGAGCGACGTGGCCGACATGAAGAACACGGGGGGGCGCGCCGGCGGGGCGATCACGGCGGCCGTCTTCCTGGGCAAGTTCGTGGGCGACACCCCGTGGGTGCACCTGGACATCGCCGGGCCGGCCTGGCTCAACAAGGAGAAGCCCTACATCCCCCGCGGCGCCTCGGCCGTGGGCGTGCGCCTGATGCTTCGGTTCCTGCGGGACCAGGCGGGGAAGAAGTGAG
>CAZPCN010000196.1:0-2173 GCA_964585095.1 uncultured Syntrophaceae bacterium
AGACCACCTCCGGGACCGCCCTGCCCCTGGGCATGGAAGTGGGCCTGGGCTCGAAACTCACGGCGATCCAGAAGAGCTTTACCCAGGGCGACTATCAGCAGACGGGCAACCGGTTCGACTGGGCCATCGAGGGCGACGGCTTCTTCCAGATCGACGACGGCAACGGGAAGACCCTCTACACCCGCTCGGGGAGCTGGAAGATCAGCAAGGATCTCTACCTCGTGAACTCCGAGGGGCTCAAGCTCACCCCCGAAGTCACCGTGCCCTCGGGGACGGTCACCTTCACCGTCGATGCCGGCGGCACCTGGACGGCCAAGGACAAGGCCGGGACGACCCTTTCGACGGGACGCCTGGAGCTGGCCAAGTTCGCCAACCCCGCGGGCCTGACCAACCTGGGCCGCAACCTCTACGCGAAGACCGACGGCTCCGGCGACCCCGTTACGGGAAACCCGGACACCGAGGGATTCGGAACCATCTCCCAGAACTTCCTGGAAATGTCCAACGTCAACGTCGTCGATGAAATGGTCCAGATGATCGTCGGCCAGCGGGCCTACGAGATCAACTCCAAGGCCATCCAGACGGCGGACAACATGCTGCAGCTGGTCAACAACCTCAAGAGGTAAGACGCGATGAAACGCTCAACCGCCCTGTCCCGGATCGCCGCGCTCCTGATCGCCCTGGCCTGCCTGTGCGGGTTCGCGCCCGACGGTGGCGCGGCGGCCGTCGGGGAAAAGGCGATCCAGTCGGCCGTCAAGAAGCACGTCGAGGACAACGCGCCCTGGCCCAGGGACCGTGTGCGCGTCGAGTTCTTCGCACCCATGCCCGAGGTGTCCCTCCCCGAGGGTCCCGCGAACGTCCAGGTCCGCAGCCGCGCCGGCGAGGACTACGTCGGGCGCACGTCGTTCACCGTGCGCTTCTCGAAGGGCGATACCGTCGTGCGCGAGGAAACGGTCCGCGTGCGGATCGAGGTCCTCACCGACGTCGTCGTCGCCGCCCGCGGGATCATGCGCGACACCGTGATCGGCCCCGAGGACGTGACCGTGATGAGCAAGTGGATGGACACGGCCCCTGCGGGAATCCTGGCCGATGCGGCCCAGGCCTTGGGAAAGAAGGCCGTCATGCGGCTCAACGCGGGAGCGGAGATCAAAAGCCAGATGCTGCGGTCGGCGCCTGTCGTGAAGAAGGGAGAGGTCGTCCGCATCGTTCTCGAGAGCGGCCCCATGGTCATCTCGGCCGTCGGTCTCTGCCAGGAGGACGGGGGCAAGGGGGATCTCGTCCGCGTCCAGAACGTGTCGTCGAAAAAGATCATCTTCGCCCGGGTGATGGGCACGTCCCTCGTGCGCGTGGACTTCTGAGAAAGGAAACGTCAAGCTCATGAAACTCTTCACGTGTTCTCTGCTGCCGATCCTGATGCTGTCGCTCACGGGCTGCCTGGCCACGAGTTACGATGCCGCGATGAACCGGGAGCCCGTCGTGCTGCCGCCGCCCGCTCTCGAGGTAAAGCCGACGCCGTCGCCGGGCTCGATCTGGGCGGGGGCGACGTCCAACAACCTGCTCTTCACCGATCGCAAGGCCCGCAACATCGGCGACATCGTGACCATCGTGGTCGACGAGAAAGCGGAAGGCGAAAACAACGCCAACACGGAAACCAAGCGCGAGACGACGACGACGGCGGGGATCACCGGGTTCGTGCAGTCCAACCCCGACAAGCGCTTCGTCTCGGGGTACAACCTGGGCGGCGCGTCGGACAACTCCCTGAAGGGCGAGGGCAAGACCAACCGTGACGGCCTCCTCAAGGGAAAGATCAGCGCCCGCGTCGTTCGCGTGCTGCCCAACGGCAACCTCGTCATCGAGGGCCGGCGCATGCTCACGGTCAATGCCGAGGACCAGTTCATGGTGATCACCGGGATCTGCCGCCCCGACGACGTCACGACGGACAACCTGATCTACTCGCAGTACATCGCCGACGCCCGGATCGTCTATGCCGGCAAGGGCGTGGTGGACGACAAGATGCGGCCGGGATGGCTGACGCGGGTTGTCGACTGGGTGTGGCCCTTCTGAAAACCGGGTATCGGGTATAGGGGTTCGGGAAAAGACAAAAAACACGACAACAAGGCAAAGAAATTGCAATGTTAGGAGAATTGACGGTGGGGATGAAGATGAGCCTGAATCG
>CAZPCN010000197.1:0-2160 GCA_964585095.1 uncultured Syntrophaceae bacterium
TGACCGATGAGATCCTACGTTGTCTTTTCGTCCATGGGGCCGGACCGCCCGGGCCTGGCCAGGCAGATCGCGGAATTCTTCACGGCGCGGGGCATCAACATCGAGCGCTCGCGCGGCTGCGTCCTCGGGGGGGAGTTCGGCATGGTCATCCTCACCTCGGGGAGCACCGACGACATCGAGCGGTTCATCAAGGACCTGGACAGCCTGCGGGAGAAGACGGGCCTCGACATCCACGTCCGCAAGACCAAGGCGCCGATCCACCGGGAACTCGCCCCGTCCATTCCCTACAAGCTGATCGCCACCTCCATCGACCGCCCCGGCATCATCCACCAGATCTGCAAGGCCCTGCAGAGCAGGGGCATCAACATCGACGACATCTCCACCAACGTGGACAACAACCCGGTGACGGGTGCGAACGTCTTCCAGATGGTCTGCTTCTTCTCGCTGCCGCCGGCCGTCAAGATCCTGGATTTGAAAAACGACCTCAACCGCATCGGCGATGAGTACAACATCGACATCCGGTTCGACGCGGTGATCTGCAAGTAGGCCCATGACCCGGCGCAACCATCAACCGGCGGCACCGCCCCTGAAACCCATCGTGGAGATCGCGGCCTCCATCGGCCTCGCCGAGGACGACCTGGAGACCTACGGCCGCTACAAGGCCAAGGTCCGCCTCGAGGCGATCCGCCGCTTTCAGCGCCGCCCCGGCTCTTCCCTCATCCTCGTCTCGGCCATGACGCCCACGCCGGCGGGCGAGGGCAAGACGACGGTCTCCATCGGGCTCGCCCAGGCCCTGGCGCGGCTGGGCAAGGCCACCATCGCCGCCCTGCGGGAGCCGTCCATGGGCCCCGTCTTCGGCATGAAGGGCGGCGCCACGGGGGGAGGGCTCTCCCGGGTCCACCCGGTGGACGACATCAACCTGCACTTCACCAACGACTTCCACGCCGTGGAGAGCGCACACAACCTGCTGTCCACCATGGTGGACAACTCGGTCTACCACGACAACCCGCTGAACATCGACCCGCGGAAGATCACCTGGCGCCGCGTCCTCGACATGAACGACCGCTTCCTCCGGGACATCGTCATCGGCCTCGGCGGCTCCATCAACGGCGTGCCCCGGGAAACGGGGTTCGACATCGTTCCCTCCAGCGAGATCATGGCCATCCTGTGCCTCTCGCGCTCCTACGCGGAGCTGAAGGAGAAGATCCGCAGGATCCTGGTGGGGTTCACCCGCGACGACCGGCCGGTGGTGGCGGGGGACCTGAAAGTGGAGGGGGCCGTCACGGCGCTCCTGAAGTACGCCCTGCTGCCCAACCTGGTGCAGACCACGGAGAACGTCCCGGCCATCGTCCACGGCGGGCCCTTCGCCAACATCGCCCAGGGGACCAACAGCATCATGGGCACCGACCTGGCGCTGCGGCTGGCCGATTACGTGGTCACCGAGGCGGGCTTCGGGTTCGACCTGGGCGCGGAGAAGTTCTTCGACATCGTCGCCCCCTACGGCAACCTCGACCCGCGCATCGTGGTCCTCGTCGCCACGGTGCGCGCCCTGAAGTACCACGCGGGCGTCGCCCGGGCGGACCTCGACCGCTCGAACCCGCGGGCGGCCGTCCTGGGCATGGCGAATCTCCGGAAGCACTACCAGACCATCGACAAGTTCCGCATCCCCTGCGTCGTCGCCCTGAACCGCTTCCCGTCCGACACGGACGAGGAGATCCGGGCCGTCGTGAAGGCGGCGGAAAACGAGGGGATGAACATCGCGCCCTGCGACATCTTCCGCCTGGGCGGCGAGGGGGGCCTCGAGCTGGCCGAGAAGACCGTCGCGATCCTCGACCGGAGCCCCGGCGGGTTCCGCCCGCTCTACGACTGGAAACTGCCCGTGGAGGACAAGATCTTCACCGTGGCCAGCGAGATCTACGGGGCCGTCTCCATCGACTACCAGCCCCTGGCGCGCCGCAACCTCGACCTGATCAACCGCTACGGCTTCGACAAGCTTCCCGTCTGCATCGCCAAGACGCAGCAGTCCCTCTCGGACAACCCCAACCTCCTGGGGCTTCCCCGCGATTTCATCGTCACCGTCCGGGAGATCAAGATCGCTTCCGGGGCCGGGTTCCTCATCCCCATCACGGGCGAGATCCTCCGCATGCCCGGCCTGTCGAA
>CAZPCN010000198.1:0-2094 GCA_964585095.1 uncultured Syntrophaceae bacterium
CTGGACAAGGTGACCGTCTCCATGACGATGAACGGCGCCGTGCTCCCCATCCTCGCGGGTTACATCGTGACCGCCGAGGAGCAGGGTGTGAAGCAGGAGCAGCTGGCCGGCACGATCCAGAACGACATCCTCAAGGAGTTCCTCACCCGCAACACCTACATCTACCCGCCCCTGCCCTCGATGCGGATCGTCTCGGACATCATCGCCTACTGCTCCAAGAACATGCCGCGCTACAACACGATCTCCATCAGCGGCTACCACATCATGGAAGCGGGCGCCAACTCGGTGCTGCAGACGGCCTTCACGCTGGCCGACGGCAAGCAGTACATCCGGGCGGCCATCGACGGCGGCCTCTCCATCGACGACTTCGCCCCCCGGCTCTCCTTCTTCTTCGGCATCGGCATGAACTTCTTCATGGAGATCGCCATGCTGCGGGCGGCCCGCTACCTCTGGAACAAGACGGTCAGCGAGTTCAACCCGAAGAACCCCCGCTCCACCATCCTGAGGACCCACTGCCAGACCTCCGGCTGGAGCCTCACGGAGCAGGACCCCTACAACAACGTGATCCGCACGACCCTCGAGGCCCTCGCGGCGGCCCTGGGCGGCACGCAGTCGCTGCACACCAACGCCCTGGACGAGGCCATCAGCCTGCCGACGGACTTCTCGGCCCGCATCGCCCGCAACACCCAGATCATCATCCAGGAAGAGTCCCAGGTCTGCCACGTGGTCGACCCCCTGGGAGGCTCCTACTACATCGAGGCCCTCACGGGGTCCATCGTCCGCGAGGCCAAGAAGATCATGGACGAGATCGAGGCCCTCGGCGGCATGGCCCGCGCCATCGAGACGGGGATGCCGAAGCTGCGCATCGAGGAGTCGGCGGCCCGCCGCCAGGCCCGCATCGACCAGGGCAAGGACGTCATCGTCGGCGTCAACAAGTACCGGGTGAAGGAAGAGGCCCCCATCGAGACGCTGGAAGTGCCCAGCACGGTCCGCGACGAGCAGATCGCCCGCATCAAGGAGACCAAGGCCAAGCGCGACGGCGCCGCCGTGAAGAAGGCCCTCGAGAACATCACGGCCGTGGCCGAGAAGGGCGGCAACCTCCTGGAGGCCGCCATCCAGGCCATGCGGCTGCGCGCCACCGTGGGCGAGGTCAGCGACGCCATGGAGAAGGTCTTCGGCCGCTACGTGGCCACGACCCGGATGATCTCGGGCGTGTACTCCTCCGAGTACGGCGAGAGCGACGTGATCAAGGGCCTGCAGAAGCGCACGGAGAACTTCCTCAAGCAGACGGGCCGGCGCCCGAGGATGCTCGTGACGAAGATGGGCCAGGACGGCCACGACCGCGGCATCAAGGTCGTCGCCACGGCCTTTGCCGACCTCGGGTTCGACATCGACATCAGCCCCATGTTCCAGACACCCGACGAGGCGGCCAAGATGGCCCTCGAGAACGACGTCCACGTCGTGGGCGCCTCGAGCCTCACGGCGGGCCACAAAACGCTCGTCCCGCAGCTCATCGAGAAGCTCAAAGCCTCCGGCGCGGGCGACATCCTGGTCATCGCCGGCGGCGTCATCCCGCCGACGGACTACGACTTCCTCTACAAGACGGGCGTCGTCGGGATCTTCGGGCCGGGGACCTCGATTCCCGACTCGGCGGACAAGGTGCTCACCCTGCTGGAGCAGAAATACCTGAAGTAGACGCTGACAAGAACCGTTGCCGGGGGGCGTTTCCCCCCGGCAACGCCGCATGGAACGACTGGACCGGATCCGGGACGGGGTGATGCAGAACAAGGGAATCGACTACTACGCCCAGGGCGTGATCGGCCGCAACCGGCTGGTCATGGCAAAGACCATCACGCTGATCGAGAGCACCCTGCCGGCACACCAGGAGCTGTCCCGACAGGTCATGGACGCGCTGCTCCCCCACACGGGGAAGGCGGTCCGCCTGGGGATCACGGGCGTGCCCGGCGCCGGCAAGAGCACCTTCATCGAGAGTTTCGGCACGATGCTCACCGAGAAAGGCCTCCGGGTTGCCGTGCTGGCCGTCGACCCGAGCAGCCCCCGGACGGGCGGAAGCATCCTGGCCGACAAGACCCG
>CAZPCN010000199.1:0-2086 GCA_964585095.1 uncultured Syntrophaceae bacterium
GCCATCGGCACCCTGGCCGGCGGGATCGCCCACGACTTCAACAACCTGCTCATGGCCATCCAGGGCAACGCCTCGCTGATGCTCTTCGACCTGAGCCCGAAACACGAGCACTTCGAGCGGCTGCGCAACATCGAGAAGCTCGTCGACAGCGGTTCCCGCCTCACGTCCCAGCTGCTGGGCTACGCCCGCAAGGGCCGCTACGAGGTGAGGCCCATCAACCTCAACCAGACCGTGCAGGATGCCTGCGAGACCTTCAACCGGACGAGAAAGGAAATCCGCGTTCAGCTGCAGCTCGACAGGGGCCTTGCCCCCATCGAGGCCGACGCCGGCCAGGTCGAGCAGGTCCTGATGAACCTCCTGGTGAACGCCGCTGACGCGATGCGGGGCGGCGGGACCGTGATCATCCGCACGGCGAACACGACCCACGAGCACATGAAGGGGAAGCTCTACAACCCCAAGCCCGGGAAGTACGTCCTGCTGTCGGTGAGCGACACGGGCATCGGGATGGACGAGAAGACGAAAGAGCGGATCTTCGAGCCCTTCTTCACGACCAAGGAGATGGGGCGGGGGACGGGCCTGGGGCTGGCGTCGACCTACGGGATCATCAAGGGACACGGCGGGTTCATCGACGTGGAGTCCCAGCCCGGCCAGGGCGCGACCTTCTCCATCTACCTGCCCGCTTCGTCCAAGAAGATCTCCAAGCTCCACCGCGGACAGGAGGGGATCGTCCGGGGTCAGGGGACGGTTCTGCTGATCGACGACGAGGACATGGTCCTCGAGATCGGGCGGGCACTGCTCGAGACCATGGGCTACCAGGTCGTGACCGCGAAGGACGGCGAGGAGGCCATCAAGCTCTACGAGAGCCAGGGCAGCGGGATCGACCTCGTCCTGCTCGACGTGGTCATGCCGGGCCTGGGCGGCGGGGAAGTGTTCGACCGCCTCAAGAGCATGAACCCGGACATGAAGTGCCTGCTGCTCTCCGGCTACAGCATCGACGGAGAGGCCACGGAGATCATCCAGCGGGGCTGCGACGGCTTCATCCAGAAACCCTTCAAGCTGAGGGACCTCTCCAAGAGCATCCGCGAGATTCTGCACCACCCGTGATGCCGGCGGCATTAATGGGTCTCGGGTATAGGGTCTTGGGTATAGGGGCTGAAGGAAAAATTCTTGTTCCTTCCCGATACCCGATACCCTAGCCCCGATACCCTCGTATGACATCTTTTCTTTTCCCCAGAAATATACTATGCATGCTGAGGCGATGCCCCGCCGCGCGCGCGGGGCGACTCCGGCGCCCGGACGTGTCCCGTGACCGACGACGGACTGAACCGCAACATCGAGAGACTGGCCTCGCTGATCGCAGGCGCGAGTCGAATCGTGGTTTTCACCGGGGCGGGGGTGAGCACCGAATCGGGCATTCCCGATTTCCGCAGCCCCGGCGGGATCTGGTCCCGGTTCGACCCCGAGGAGTTCACCATCTACCGCTTCCTGGCGAGCCCCGAGACGCGTCTCAAGCAGTGGAAGATCCTCGTCGAGAGCGGTCTGATCGTCAACGCGAGGCCCAACGGGGCCCACCTCGCCGTGGCGGAGCTGGAGAAGCTCGGGAAGCTCGACTGCGTCATCACCCAGAACATCGACAACCTCCACCAGAAGGCGGGCAACGACCCCGGGAGGGTCTACGAGCTTCACGGGACCATGAGCCACGCACGGTGCCTGGGCTGCCAGCGGCGATACGCCATGGCGGAGCTGCTTGACCGGATCCGGCTCGACGAGGGGGCGCCCCTGTGCCCCGAGTGCGACGGCATTCTCAAGCCCGACGTGATTTTCTTCGGGGAGCAGCTTCCCGCGGAGGCGCTCCGGCACGCCGTCGACCACTCTCGCCGGTGCGACCTGCTCATCGTCGTCGGCTCCTCCCTGGTGGTCTACCCGGCGGCCTACATGCCCGTCTACGCCAAGGAGGCGGGTGCGGCCGTCGCGATCGTCAACCTTACCGTGACGGATTTCGATCTCCAGGCCGATGTGGTCATCCACGGGAAAGCCGGGGAGGTCATGCCGCTGATCCTCGAGGCGGTGAAGCGAAACCTGGCTG
>CAZPCN010000200.1:0-2081 GCA_964585095.1 uncultured Syntrophaceae bacterium
CGGCCCGGCCGGCCCGGGTGGTCTCGCTCATCCTCTCCGACGTGATCGGGGATCCCGTCGATTTCATCGCCTCGGGCCCCACGGCGCCCGACAGGACGACCTGGGCCGAGGCTCTCGAGATCGTGACCCGATACGACAGGGCCGGCGAGATGCCGCAGCGCATCATGCGGATTCTCCGCGACGGCGCGGAGGGGAAGATCCCCGACACCCCGAAACAGGGCGACCCCGTGTTCGACCGGGTGGAAAACATCGTCATCGGCAGCAACCGCATCGCCACGGAGGCCGCCCGCCGCAAGGCCCTCGCCATGGGGTACGAACCGGTCGTGCTCACCACGGAGCTGCGGGGGGAGGCCCGCGAGGCCGCACAGCGGCTCTACCGGCAGGTCCTCGAATCGCAGTCCTGCCTGGAGTCGGGCCGGAGGCGCCTCTGCCTCATCGCCGGGGGCGAGACCACGGTCACCGTGCGGGGCAAGGGCCTCGGAGGCCGCAACACGGAGATGGCCCTCGCCTTCGCCCTCGCCATCGAGGGGACGTCGGGCGTCACGTTTCTCTCGGCCGGCACCGACGGCACCGACGGCCCCACCGACGCCGCGGGGGCCCTTGCCGACGGGCAGACGGTCCCGGGAGCGCGCACCCTCGGTCTCAACGCTCAGGCCTTTCTCGACGACAACGACTCCTACCGGTTCTTCGAACAGGCGGGCGGCCTGTTCAAGACGGGACCGACGGGAACGAATGTGATGGACCTCCAGATCATCCTCATCGAACCCTGACGGGTTCTCCGGGTCTCGGGGCTCGGGTGTCGGCACATGAAGAGGGGTCTCGGGGCTCGGGTATCGGGAATGAAAAGATTCGGCCCATAAAAATTCTTTACTCCCTTCAGCCCCTATACCCGAAACCCTAGACCCTAGACCCCTGATCCAGTCCCGATCCCCTATACCCTCTCTTTTTCCCTTGACAAAATGTCCGGGAAACGATTTAGTGATTTTTGCATACAATATTCAATTCACGACCCACCTGTTCCCGGGGGAGAGGCCATGAAAAAACTGGGTACGCGACACGAGAACCTGGACTTCAAGGTGTACAGGGAACTCAAGTCCATGATCGTCGACCGCAAGCTCAAGCCGGGCGACAAGATCCTCCAGGAAAAGATCGCCCGGGAGTTCGGCGTGAGCCGCACGCCGCTGATGTGCGCCCTCAAGAAGCTGGAGCAGGAAAAGCTCGTCCAGGCCGTTCCCCGAAGGGGCTTCTACGTCCGGCGATTCACGAAGGAGGAGGTCCTCGAGGCCTTCGAGCTGAGGGAAATCCTGGAGGGGCTTGCGGCCCGACGCGCGGCCCAGGTTATCAGCCCGGCGCAGGCCGAGAAGCTCCGCGGGTTCTTCCGCGATGCCGACCTTTCGGACAGCGCGCAGGGCATCAAGCGCTACGCCGACGAAGACCGCCGCTTTCACCAGTACCTCATCGAACTGGGGGGGTTCGACCTGCTGAACGACATCCTCGAAAATTACAACATCATCACCGTGAGCTACCGCATCGACGTCATGGAAGGTCTCGTCAGGCACCCCCGCGAAACGCTGCCCGAGCACGAGGCCCTCATCGAGGCCATCGCGTCGGGCAGGCCGGAACAGGCGGAAAAGGTGGCCCGGCAGCACTTCCACCGCTCCAGGCTGCAGCTTCTCCGGGACATGAAACAGGAAAAGAGCGCGGGGCCGCAGAAGCAGCCCGACTGAGGGCGGCGCCCCCGGCCCCGCAGCGAAGAAGACGGGAGTATCCTGATGGCATCGACCCAGAACCGCACCCTCACCCTCGACGAGCGGGCGGCCTTGCTCACCGAAAAGGCCCGCGAGGTCCGTTCCCGCATCGTCGACATGATCTACAAGGCCAAGTCCGGGCACCCCGGCGGCGCCCTCTCGGCGGCCGACATCGTGACGGCCCTCTACTTCGACATCCTGCGGGTGGACCCGGCCAACCCGCGCTGGCCCGACCGGGACCGCTTCCTCCTGTCGAAAGGGCACGCCTGCCCCGTCCTCTACACCTGCCTCGCCATGCGGGGATTCTTCGGGCTCGAGCACCTGGACACGCTG
>CAZPCN010000201.1:0-2080 GCA_964585095.1 uncultured Syntrophaceae bacterium
TCCAGGACCCTGGGCAGGACACGCTGAATAAAGGCCGGCGCGTTGACGAAGCCGAGCGTGCGGTTGCACATGACAAGCCCCCCCAGCATCAGGTCGAGACTGTCCGTGGCGGGGTTCACGGCGATGAACCCGATCCTCTCGCCGGGAATGGAGAGCGTTTTCGAGTAGGAGTTCGCGATCAGGCTGTGCCGGTAGGCCTTCAGCAGGCTCGGAACCGATATTCCGTCGTAGACGATCTTGTCGTAGGGTTCGTCGGAAATGAGGTGGATCGCCCGGCCGATCTTCTTCCCCCTGTCTTCCAGCAACGACGCCAGAGCGCGAATGGAAGCCTCGTCGTAGACACGTCCCGTGGGATTGTTCGGCGTGTTGATGAGGACGGCCTTCGTCTTCTCCGTGATGGCCTCCTCGACAGCCCAGAGATCGAGGGAGAAGTCCTCCTTCGACTTGACCAGCCGGACGGCCCCGCCGTGGTTGTCCACGTAGGATTGGTACTCGACGAAGTACGGGGCCGGGATGATGACCTCGTCTCCCGGGTCGAGGAGGGTCTTCAGGATCACGTTGAGGGCCCCTGCGGCCCCGCAGGTCATGATCACGTGGTCAGCCGCGAGTTTCACCCCGTGGTCCCGGCTCAGCTTCGACGCCACGGCGGCGCGGGTTTCTGGGTATCCCGCGTTGGGCATGTAGGCGTGCACGCCGGGGCGTTCGTCCTTCGCCACATCCAGGAGGGCTTTCTTGAGCTCCGGAGGAGGCGGCACGTTCGGGTTTCCCAGGCTGAAGTCGAAAACGTTTTCGGCCCCGAACTGCTGCTTGAGCCGGATGCCGTCTTCGAACATTTTGCGGATCCACGAGGACTTCGTGATCATCCCTTCGATCTTCTTCGATACCGCCATGGTTGCCCTCCTTTCAAAAGGAAAGGCATCGGGCTCAGGGCTTAAGGCCAACGGCATTATTCGCTTTCTTCCGCCCTTCGCCTTACGCCTTACGCCTAATGCCTTGCGCCTGTCTCACTAACACATCCGACCGACACCCGTCAACAGGAGAGTCCCGAAACTGCTTGACATTTCAAAGCCCTTCTTCTAACATGCCGACCGGTTTGGAGGGGGGTGCGCGGTCGCCATGATCATCCAGAAGGCCGGCAAAATCGTCGAGGGTCTCTACGCCCTGGCGGACATCGATCTGCCCGCATGGCTCGTTGCGGCCGAGACCCCTTCGCTCTTCGACGCCGGGATCACCTTCATGGGGCCCTCCTACCTCCGCGAGGTCCGGCAGGTTCTCGGAGACGAAAGCCGGTTGCGCTGGGTCTTCATCACCCACGCCCACTTCGACCACGCGGGGACGGCCCCCTACCTCAAGCGCCGGATCCCCGGGCTGCAGGTGGCCGCAAGCCGCCTGTCCGCCGATATTTTCAAAAAGCCCAATGCCGTCAGCCTGATCCAGAGCCTCAGCCGGGACTACGAGGAGCAGCACAAGGCGCTCTTCGGGAGCGAGAACGTCTCCTTCGACGCCCTCGCGGTGGACCGCATCCTGGAGGACGGCGAGACGGTCGAGCTCGGCGGCGGCTGGACCTTCCGGGTGATCGCCACGCCGGGGCACACGCGCGACGGCATCTCCTTCTACTTCCCGGGCATCAAGGCCCTCATCTGCGGCGAGGCTGCGGGGGTGCCCGACCGCAATTTCAGGATCCACCCCGAGTTTCTCGCCAGCTACAAAGATTACGTGGCCTCCCTCGAAAAACTGGCCGGCCTGGACGTGGAGATCATCATGCTGAGCCACCACTACGTGCTCACCGGGGCGGACGCCCGGCATTATCTGAAAAATTCCCTGGAGAGCACCTTTGCCTTTTCCGAGAGGATCCGGCAATACCTCGCAGACTCGGGAGGCATCCAGGAAAGGGTCGTCCAGCGGATCTTCAAGGAGGACCACCGGGACACGGGCGCCATCCAGCAGGCCGAAAGGCCCTATCGGATCAACCTTGCGGCCAAGGTGAAAGCCGTGGCCGAAAACAGATAAGGGAGAGAGACGAACGATCATCACGAAAGGAGCGAGAGGTACATGAACATCCTGATATTCGGACCCAACG
>CAZPCN010000202.1:0-2068 GCA_964585095.1 uncultured Syntrophaceae bacterium
GCCGCCACCGCGGGGTGAATGATGGGAACACTGGCCACGGTGATGGCCGGAAAGAAAATCCCCACCCCCGAGCACCTGTTTTGGGCCGACGTGGAAGGCGACATCGAGAATGTGGGGGGCGTCCTCAAGATCACGACGATCCGGGTGAAAATGCACCTGAAATGCCCCGAGGAGAAGGCCGTCGATGCGAAGGAGGCATTCGCGAGCTACATCACGCGCTGTCCCGCCGCCCAGAGCGTCAAGGACTGCATCCGGCTGCAGGACGAGCTGATTTTCGAGAAATAAAGTAAACGAATGAAATACAAATCCCCCTCTTTCCCCCTTTTTCAAAGGGGGAGGAAGGGGGATTTTCTTGTCCCTTTCCTGTTCTTTTTCTTCAGCCTGTACCCTGTACCCTGACCCCTGTACCCTCCTTCAGGACCTTTTGCAGGAACTTCCCCGTCAGCGACCCTTCCGCGCGCGCCACGTCCTCCGGCGTCCCCTCGGCCACGATCCTGCCGCCGCCCGGGCCGCCCTCGGGCCCCAGGTCGATGATCCAGTCGGCGGACTTGATCACGTCGAGGTTGTGTTCGATCACGACGATGGAGTTCCCCATGTCGACGAGGCGCATGAGCACGTCGAGCAGCTTCTGCACGTCGGCGAAGTGCAGGCCGATCGTCGGCTCGTCGAGGATGTAGAGCGTGTCGCCGCGAGAGGGCTTGCCCAGCTCGCGGGCGAGCTTGATCCGCTGGGCCTCGCCGCCGGAGAGCGTCGTGGCCGACTGGCCCAGCCGGATGTAGCCCAGTCCCACGTCGTGCAGGAGCTTGAGCTTCGAGCGGATCGGCGGGACGTTCTCGAAAAATCCGATCGCCTCGCTCACCGTCATGTCCAGGACCTCGGCGACGCTCTTCCCCTTGTACTGGACGTCCAGGGTGTCGCGGTTGAAGCGCCTGCCGCGGCACACGTCGCAGGTCACGTACACGTCGGGCAGGAAGTGCATCTCGATCCGGATGAGGCCGTTGCCCTCGCAGGCCTCGCAGCGGCCCCCCTTGACGTTGAAGCTGAACCGTCCCGGCTTGTACCCCCGGGTCCGCGACTCGGGCAGCTGGGCGAAGAGGTCGCGGATGAAGGTGAAGGCCCCCGTGTAGGTGATGGGGTTGGAGCGCGGTGTCCGGCCGATGGGCTGCTGGTTCATCACGATAACCCGCTCGATCCCTCCCAGGTCCTTGACGTTGCGTATCTTGCCGACTTTTCCCCTGTAGCGGTAGAGCCGCCGGGCGAGCACCCGGTGCAGGGTCTCCAGGACGAGGGTGCTCTTGCCCGAGCCGGAGACCCCGGTGACGCAGGTGAGCACGCCGACGGGGATGCGGACGTCGATGTCCTTCAGGTTGTTCTCCGTGGCGCCCTCGAGGACGATGTGCCGCCCCGCGGGCGTCCGGCGCCTCTCCGGCACGGGGATGCGGAGCCTGCCCGACAGGTACCGGCCGGTGAGGGATGTCTCGCTCGCCAGGATCTCCGCCGGGGTCCCCTGGAAGACGACCGCGCCGCCCTCGAGTCCCGCGCCGGGGCCCATGTCGACGATCCGGTCCGAGGCCGTCATCATGTCGGCGTCGTGCTCGACGACGAGCACCGTGTTGCCCATGTCCTTGAGCCGGGCGAGCGTCGAGATAAGGCGGCCGTTGTCCCGGGGGTGAAGCCCGATCGTGGGCTCGTCCAGGACGTAGAGCACCCCCGTGAGGCCCGAGCCGATCTGGGTGGCCAGGCGGATGCGCTGCCACTCCCCGCCCGAGAGGGTCCCCGAGGCCCTCTCGAGGCTCAGGTAATCCATCCCCACGTCCAGCAGGAACCGCAGCCGGTCCCGGATCTCCTTCAGGATGCGCTCCGAGATGGCCGCCTCCTGCCTCGTGAGCGGAAGCGTTCTCAGGAAGTCCATGCCGTCGGCGATGGAGAGGCAGCACAGTTCGTGGATGCTCTTGCCGCCCACCGTTACGGAGAGGCTTTCCTTCTTGAGGCGCGCCCCGCCGCAGGCGGGACACTCGCTCATGTTCAGGTACCGCTCCAGCTCGGCGCGCACGTCGTAGGAGTCCGA
>CAZPCN010000203.1:0-2054 GCA_964585095.1 uncultured Syntrophaceae bacterium
TGAAGGAGATCAAGGTCAAGGAAGGGGACAAGGTCAACACCAGCCAGGTCCTCGTCGTTCTGGGATAACGGTTGAATGCCCTCCCCCCGCGTCGAACGGGGGGAGGGTTTCCCCGGCTGCCTCAATGGCTCTGTCGCGAAGCATGCTCCCCCTGACGAGGCGCGGCCCGTCCCGGTATCCAATGAATCAACCCGGTGTGATGCACCGATCAGGGAGAAGGAGGTACCACGATGGCAATTCGAGTCATGATCAAGCGAAACGTGCCCAAGGAGAAGGAACAGGAAGCGCTCGCCCTGATGGCGGCGATGCGGATGCTCGCTTCCCGCCAGCCCGGCTACGTTTCCGGTGAAACGATGCGGAATGCGAAGCAGAAAAACGAGTTCCTGATCATCAGCACCTGGCAGACGCTCTCGGCCTGGGATGCCTACGTCGCCAGCGTGCGCCGCAAAGAATTCAGGAAGAAACTCGACGACCTGCTGGGGGCGGAGGCGGATTACGCCATCTACGAGTACCCCGACCCCGCCACGCTGCCGCCGGAGAGTTCCATCAAGTTTTTCGACTAGGCGCGGGCTGATCCCGTAAGCGCAAGGGCCGCATCCTCCGGGGCGGCCCTTTTGCCGTCTCGAGGGACCTTCGCGACAGTCGAGATTTGCCGTTGAGACCGGGCGGGAATCGTTCTATGATGGCGGGCCCTCCCGGAACAGGCAGACTGCCGAAGGGCGTCATCACGGGCGAAACGTTATGCATCACGATGCCGCACAGTCCAGGCCGGTTTGCGACCGCCGCCGCTGGGTTCTTTTCGGGGCCGTTTCCGTCCTCTTCGGCCTCTCCATGTTCTACCGGTCCGCCATTGCCGTTCTGACGACGGATCTGATGCGGGACGTCCCGATGGACCTCGGGGACCTGGGGCTCGTATCGGCCGCCTTCTTCTACACCTACGCCGTCTTCCAGATCCCCGGCGGGCTCCTCCTCGACCGTTTCAACCCGGCGAAGGTCATGACGGCCCTCTTCCTCGCGGCCCTGGCGGGGGCGGTCCTCTTCGCCGTCGCCGAGTCGCCGGGCCTCATGGTCCTCGGCCGGCTTCTCATGGGGGCCGGCATGGCCTGCGGGTTCATCGGCGCCCTGAAAATCATCTCGCTGCAGTTTGCCGCCGACCGGTTCGGCACCCTCTCCGGCGTCGTCGTGTCCGTGGGGAACCTGGGCATCGTCGTTGCTACAACCCCGCTGGTCCTCTGGGCCCAGGGCCTGGGATGGCGCAGGACCTTTCTGCTCGTGGGGCTCTTCCACCTGACGGTGACGCTGGTGTTTGTCCTCGCCTCCCGGGGAGAGAAGGGGCGCAGCCGGGACGTGTCGGCGCCGGCCGGCGCGAGCTGGGCGAGCCAGCTCGCGGGGCTTCGCCTGGTCCTGCGGGACCGGCAGGCCTGGCTCATTTCCTGGGCCGCCTTCATCCGGTACGGGGTCCTGGCGGCCGTACAGGGTCTCTGGGCGGGGCCCTACCTCATGGGCGTCATGGGGTATCCCCCCGTGACGGCGGGGAACCTGCTTTTCCTGCTGACCCTCGGGGTCGTCATCGGCAACCCGGTGGGCGGCTTCCTGTCGGACCGCGTTTTCCGGAAACGCAAGGGGATCATGGTCGTTTCCCTGGCGGGATACGCCCTCACGCTCGCCGCCCTGGCGGGGGTGCCCCCCGATGCCCCGCTGTGGCTCGTGGCGCTCCTGTTTGCCGCGTTCGGCATCTTCGCCGGTACCGGGAACCTCCCCTATGCGCACCTCAAGGAGCTCACCCCGCCCGATCGCGCGGCGACGGCCATGACGTTCCTCAACTTTCTGGCCATCGTGGGGGCCGGCGTCTTCATGCAGGGCCTCGGGCTGCTCATGAAAGCGCTCTATCCCGCCGCGACGACCAGTCACGAGGCCTTCACGGCGATGTTCGCCGTCTGCTCCGGGGCGATGCTGGCGGGGGCGCTGCTGTACGCGCTGACGAGGGAAAGCGTGGTCTCTAGCGGATGAGGTGGGGTTTGACGGACTTGATGCCGCGGTAGTGGATTTCGCAG
>CAZPCN010000204.1:0-2027 GCA_964585095.1 uncultured Syntrophaceae bacterium
CCCTCTTACCCTCTTACCTTCTCCTCCGGAGAGGGCGGCGCGCCCGTCTCGGCATCCCAGCCGAACTGCCGCCAGTAGTCGCTCATCATCTTCGCAATCGCCACGGTGCGGCCCCTGTTGGCCCCCGCCTTCTGGGCGGGGATGCCCGCCGCCCGGTCGCAGAGCCGGTTGGCCCGCGGGTCGACGCCGTGCTTGACGTTGAAGGCCTGCTTGAGCGTATGGATGCGCTCGCCCGCGGCAAGGTAGTCCTCGGGCGTGCGGTTCCACCCCGTGGCGGCGTTGAGCCACTCGAAGACGGGGATCCGCGACGCGCCCAGGAAGAGCCCGAACAGGCACAGGCCGGAGGCGTTCGCCAGGGCCATGTACTTGCTGCAGGCCGCGGCCGTGGCGGCCTTCTCCTCGTCGGCCCGGTACTTGCTGCCCTTGAAGTAGAAAAGCGCCGGCTTCGGGAGGTGCCTGACCCGCTTCCAGAGCTGGAACATCTCGTAGTACATCTGGGCCCCGAGCGTGTGGCGCCCCGGCGCAGGCTCCACGGAGTAGTGGACGGCGTAGCCCGGGTCGTTGCGCCCGTCGTGCATGGGCAGCTCCTGGCCGCCCGCGTGCACGGCATACTGCCAGGCGCCCCTGCCGATGCGCTCGGCCGCCCTGCGGACCCCGTCGGCCAGGACGTCCCCGATGCCCTCGCGCCGGATCATCTTCTCCAGAAGCTGCTCCATGGCCGCCGCATTCCCCCAGGTGAGCTCGAGGCCGCCCGTGTCCTGCCTCGTGAGGATCCCCTCCTCCCAGCACTCCATGGCAAAGGAGATCGTGCCCCCCGCCGAGATCGTGTCCATCCCGGCCCGGTTGAGCTGCTCGTTCATGCGGAAGATGCTGTCGAGGTCCTCATTCATGCACTGGCCGCCCAGCGCGAGGACCGACTCGTACTCGGGCTTGTGCGCCTCCGCGCCGCCCGGGCCCGGGATGCAGATGCCCCCGCATCCCAGCGGGCAGGCGTAACAGTGGTACTTGGCCTTCTCGACGGCCCGGATGCGGTCGGGGTTGGAGGAGGCGGACCGGCGCATCCCCCAGTCGGCGCTCGTGCCCTTCCAGTTCCGTATGGGGGCGTCACCCATCTCGGCGGACATCTGGTTCATGCTCGTCGTGCCCCACTTCCGCAGAAAGATCTTGTAGAGCATGCCGTCCAGGGCCATCTGGGTGGGCAGGATCCGCATGAAGGCGCCGAGGTACGCCATGGCCCTTCCCGACAGGAAGGGCGGCTGGAGCTGTACCCACCTGTTGCAGGACCGGCTCAGGCGCTTCATCGCCGCGGGGTCCCGGGCTGCGACGCGCAGCTTGCCGTCGAGGACCACCGCCTTGAGGCGCTTGGAACCCATGACGGCGCCCAGCCCCGATCGGGCGGCCATGCGGCCCCGGTCGTTGAAGACCCCCGAGATGAGCGAGAGCCGTTCGCCGGCCGGCCCGATGACGGCCGCGCGGGCGCCCGCGCCGTGCTCCGCGAGGAGCATCGCCTCGGCCTCGGTCGTATCCTTCCCCCAGAGGTGCGCGGCATCGCGCAGCTCGGCCCTTCCGTTCTTCACGTAGAGGTAGACGGGGGTTTCGCTCGCCCCCCGGAAGAAGATGCCGTCGAAACCGTTTCGCTTGATCGCGGGGGCGAAGGTCCCGCCGCAGTTGGCGTCGCCCCAGGCGCCCGTGAGAGGGGATTTGCCGACGACGCTCCAGCGGCCCGTGAAGTAGCTGGGGGTCCCCGTCAGGAGACCCGAGACAAAGCCGAGGATGTTGTCGGGGCCCAGCGGGTCGGCGCCCGCGGGGATGCGGTCGACCAGGATCCGGGCGGCAAGGCCCGTGCCGGAGAGGTAGGCCCGGTAGGTCTCGTCGGGGATTGCCTCGACCTGGAGCCCGCCCGTCGAGAGGTCCACGTTCAGGATCTTCCCCATGGTGGCGAAGGCCATGCCCACACCTTCCTTCCGTTGCGCTGCCGATGGGTGAATGGATGATTCGGAGAGACGGACGGTCCGTCGCGGCTGTCC
>CAZPCN010000205.1:0-1970 GCA_964585095.1 uncultured Syntrophaceae bacterium
TCACCGCCTCGAGCGGCCTCTCCAAGGAGGAGATCGACAAGCTCGTGCGCGAGGCGGAGTCCCACGTGGAGGACGACAAGCGCAAAAAGGACCTCATCGAGGCTCGCAACCAGGCCGATTCCCTCGTCTACCAGATCGAGAAGAACATCCGCGAGTTCGGCGACAAGATCGACGCCTCCGAAAAGGCGAAGATCGAAGAGCACGTGGCCAGGGTCAAGAAGGCCCTGGAGGGGGACGACGCGGGTGCCATCCGCAGCGCCCAGGACGAGCTCGCCCGGGCCTCCCACAAGCTCGCCGAGGCCATGTACGCCAAGACGGCGGGCCAGCAGCCCGGGGCGGGCCCCGGCGCAGGCCCCGAGGCCGGGCCCAAGCCCGGAGGCGGCAAGAAGGACGAGAACGTCGTCGACGCGGAATTCGAGGAAAACAAGTAACGGGACTTCACCCGGAAGGCCCGGCACTCCCGGCGAGTGCCGGGCCTTTTTTATTGCGGTTGCGCCCTTTAGCCCGGGGCACCGGAGCGCGGGTTGAAATCTACCGGCAAAAAGGTATATAGAGAGCTGAACATGATTCGCAAACCCCTCCAGTTTCTCCCGCTTGTCCTGGCGGTCCTGGCCGTCGCCGCAGGGGGTGTCGCTGCGGCCGAAGAGCGGGTATCCGTCGGGGCGCTGCTGCCGCTCACGGGAAAGCAGGCGGCCCTGGGCAACCGGACCCTCGACGGGATCATCGCGGGGCTGGGGCTCTTCGACGGGAAGCGGCCCGCGGTGTCCGCGCTGCGCATCGAGAACTACGGGGACAACCCTGCGGACGCCGCCCGGGCCGTGGAAAAGCTCGCCGCGGAACCCGGGCTGATGGCCATCCTCGGCCCTCCCGAGGCCGACGCGGCGCGCGAGGCCGCCAGGGCTGCGCAGGCGGCCAGGATCCCCCTTCTCGTCCTGGGGCCCGTCGAGCTGCCCGATGGATCGCGGGACTACGTCTTCAGCGAGCTTCGCTCCGACCAGCGGGAAGCCGAGACTCTCGCCTCTTACGCCGTCAAGGATCTGGGCCTGACCCGCCTCGCGATCTTCTACCCCGACAACGCCTACGGAACGGCCATGATGAGGGCATTCCGGGAAGAAGCACAGCGTCTGGGCGGCAAGGTTCGCCGTGTCCAGGCTTACAGGACGGACCAGACGGATTTCTCCGTCGAGATCCGGAAGCTGGCGGCCTTCAAGAACCCCCGGCCTCCTGCGAAGAGGAAAGGGGCCGAGGCGGCAAAGCCTGTTCCTCCCCCGAAGCTCGATTTCGATGCCCTCTACATCCCGGATGCATTTTCGAGGCTGCGGATGATCCTCCCGCAGCTCACGTTCCACGACGTGCGGGGGGCCCAGCTTCTCGGCACGTCCCTCTGGTACTCCCCCGAGGGGATCCGCAGGGAGGCGGAGTTCTTCGAAGGCGCCGTCCTGACGGCCCCCTTCTTTGCCGAGAGCGACAAACCGGCCGTGAGGGACTTTGCGGACACCATCTTCGGGGCCACGGGGAGGGAGCCGGACTACCGCGAGGCGCTGGCCTTCGACGCGGCCCGGATGCTGGCGGAAGCCCTCCGGAACCGAAACGTCAAGGATAGGGCATCGTTACGGGACCGCTTCAGCAAGATCGAGGCGTTCGAGGGCGTCACCGGCTGGGTGAGTGTTTCCAGGACGGGGCAGATGCAGCGCAAATCGTTCATTCTGAAGGTGGAAGGGAAGAACATCGTGGATATCACCCCGGCGTACTGAAAAAAGGGTATCGGGTATCGGGTATCAGGAAAGAATAATACCGGAAAACAATCATGAGATTTCTGCTGACCAACGATGACGGGATCTATGCGCGCGGGCTGGGCGCGCTCTACCAGGAGCTGTCCAGGGACGCCGACTGTCTCGTCGTGGCCCCCGAGATCGAGCAGAGCGCCGTGGGGCACGCCATCACGATCGCGAAGCCCCTGATGGTCCGGC
>CAZPCN010000206.1:0-1961 GCA_964585095.1 uncultured Syntrophaceae bacterium
ATCAAGCCGCCCCGCTCCACCGAGTCGGGCCTCTGGGGAAGGCCCACGTGCCTCAACAACGTGGAGACCTTCGCCAACGTCCCCCAGATCGTCCTCAACGGGGGTGCGTGGTTCCGTTCCATCGGCACCGAGGACAGCACGGGCACGAAGGTCTTCTCGCTGACGGGGGCCGTGAAGAACGTAGGCCTCGTGGAAGTGCCCATGGGGACGGATTTGCGGACGATCATCTTCGAGATCGGCGGGGGGATCCGGGGAAACGCGCATTTCAAGGCTGTCCAGCTGGGCGGCCCCTCGGGGGGATGCCTCACGGAGCATCATCTCCACCTGCCGGTCACGTTCGATTCCCTGCAGGACGCGGGAGCCATGATGGGCTCGGGCGGCGTCGTCGTCATGGACGACACGAACTGCATGGTGGACGTGGCCCGCTTCTTCACGCAGTTCAGCGTCGACGAGTCCTGCGGCAAGTGCGTCCCCTGCCGCGTGGGCCTCAAGGTCATGCTGGGCACGCTGGAGAAGATCATCGTCGGACAGGGGGAGCCCTCGGACCTGGCGCTGCTGGAGAGGCAGGCCAACCACATCGCCGCCACCTCCCACTGCGGCCTCGGGCAGGCGGCTCCCAACCCGGTTCTGAGCACCCTGCGCTACTTCCACGACGAGTACGAGGCCCACATCCGCGAGAAACGCTGCCCGGCGCTGGTCTGCACGGACCTCATCCGCTTCGAGGTCGACGCGGAGGCGTGCAAGCGCTGCGGGCTGTGCGCGAAGGTCTGCCCCGTCGATGCCATCACCTGGCAGAAGAAGGAGGTGGCCGTCCTGCACCGCGAGAAATGCATCCGCTGCAAGTCCTGCATCCGGGCCTGCAAGTTCAAGGCGATCCACTAGAGGAACCCCATGATCACCCTGAAAGTCAACGACATCGAGGTCACCGTCCCCCGGGGGAGCACCATCCTGCAGGCCGCCGAGAAGGCCGGTGTCTTCGTCCCGACGCTCTGCCACGACAGGCGGATCACCCCCTACGGGGCCTGCCGCCTCTGCGTCGTCGAGGACCGGAAAAAACCGGGCAACCTCGTCCCGTCGTGCTTTACCCCCGCGCGGGACCGCATGGAGATCCTCACGGAGACCCCCGCCGTTCTCGACGCCGTGCGGACCCAGCTCCAGCTCATTCTCGTGAACCACCCCCTGGACTGCCCCGTCTGCGACAAGGCGGGCGAGTGCACCCTGCAGGACCTGGTGATCCGCTACAACGTCACCGAGGCCCCCTACGGCACGGAGCGCTTCGCGCGCTACGTGGATCGCCGCTCGCCGCTCATCGAACGCGACATGACCCGCTGCGTTCTGTGCGGCCGCTGCGTGCGGATCTGCGGAGAGCTGCAGGGCCGCGACGAGCTGGAGTTTCTCCACCGGGGCCACAGGACGGTTGTGGGAACCGACGGCGGCCGGGCCCTCGATTGCGACTTCTGCGGGCTCTGCGTCTCCACCTGTCCCGTGGGCGCGCTCAACGACAAGCTCTTCAAGGACCGGACCCGTGTCTGGAAGATCCGCAGGGAGGCTTCCGTCTGCAGCCACTGCGGACTCGCCTGCCGGGCCGACTTTCACCTCGAGGAGGGACGACTGCGGCGCGTGACGCCGGTCGCCGCGGAGGGAAGAGAAAAGGGCCTTCTCTGCGTGCGGGGACAGTTTGGCTGGCGGGCCTTCGAGAGCCCGGCCCGTCTCGGTGCCCCGCAGGTGCGCAGGGACGGGGCGCTGCGCGAGGCCGATTGGGGCGAGGCCGTCGGTCATGCCGCGATGGCCCTCGACGGTGTCCGGCGCGCCCACGGCGCGGCGTCGATCGCCCTGCTCACGGCGGATCATCTCACCACGGAGGAGGCCGCGGCCTGGGGCGCCTTCTGGCGCGACACCCTCGGCGGCGGCCCGATCGGCTCGATCCAGGCGGGCGGGTACCGCCGGATCGTCGAGATCCT
>CAZPCN010000207.1:0-1959 GCA_964585095.1 uncultured Syntrophaceae bacterium
CGTTGCCTCATCCCTCGTCGCTGCGACGTACGCGACAAAGTACGCCTCGCTCCTCGGGATATCGGACGCCTTGCATCTGGACCCTTTTGAACAGCCTTTGGGACGGATCCCCCGTGAAACCTGACGTAACTCCCTACCGAATCCCTCTCGCATCGCCCATTCTCAAGGCCCGGTTTCTCGGGCGGCCCAACCGGTTTCTCGTCCTCTGCGATCTCGGCGGGAAGACCGTCGAGGCCTACCTGCCCAACCCCGGGCGGCTCCGGGAGCTGCTGCTTCCGGGACGGGCCCTGTATCTCTCGGCAAACCCGCCCGGCACAACCCGGAGCACGCCCTATACGGCCCTCGCCGTCGAGCGGGAGGGGCGTCCCGTCCTGCTCCACACGCACCTCACCAACGACGTGGCAGCCCACCTGCTGGCGGCGGGGAGGCTCCCGGGGTTCGAAGGGGCTGCGGTCATCCGGCGCGAGGCCGTCGCGGGGTCGAGCCGTTACGACTTTCTCCTCGAGCGGGGCGGGCGGGAGTTCTTCCTCGAGGTCAAGTCCTGCACCCTCTTCGCGGGCCGGATCGCCATGTTCCCCGACGCCGTCACCGCGCGCGGCCGCAAGCACCTCGAGCAGCTCGCCCTCCACGCAAAGCAGGGAATGCCCGGGGGGGTCGTCTTTATCGTCCACACGCCGCAGGTCGATGCCTTCCTGCCCGACTATCACACGGACCTGGCCTTCTCGCAGGCCCTCCTGGAGGTGAAGGACGACATCCACGTCAAGGCCGTCGGTGTCGAGTGGAAGGAAGACCTGGGCCTGGGGCCGCGTATCCGAGACCTGGAGATCCCCTGGGACCTCGTCGAACGGGAGGCGAGGGACGAGGGGGCCTACCTCCTGGTGCTCGAGATGGCGCGCGACCGGCGGATCGACGTGGGCGGCCTCGGCCGCATCCCCTTCCCGAAAGGATATTACGTCTACGCCGGCTCGGCCCGCGCCAATCTCTCGAAACGGGTGGAGCGCCACCTGAGGCTCCGCAAGCGGCTTCACTGGCACATCGACTACCTGCGTAGCGCGGCCGACTCCTGCACGGCACTGCCCGTCCGCGCAAGCGAGGACTTGGAGCACAGTCTCGCGGAGGCTCTCGGAAAGCTCGCGGGATGGAGCATACCGCGCTTCGGCTCCTCCGACTGCCGATGCCCGACGCATCTCTTCGGCTTCGGGGAAAACCCTCTGGACAACCCGAGGTTCATCGACATGCTGCTGCGGTTCCGGATCGGGCGCCTGGAAACCTCACTATAGAGGGGTATCGGGCATAGGGTATCGGGTATCGGGAAAAGAAGACGTGGCGGGCAGTCGTGTACGCGGAAGACGATACGTCTCCTCCAAATTGACTCCGGCGTTGCTATGGGGTACTTAAGAAAGAGGAGATGAGTGCATGTCGACAATCGAAGTCAGGCGAAAACCCTTCGTCATCGGCGTCATGGGCGGGCACGATGCGCCGCCGGCCATCCTCGACGACGCCCGGCAAATCGGCGAGGGCATCGCGACGAGGGGGCACGTCCTCCTTACGGGGGGCGGCGACGGGGTGATGAAGGCAGCCTCCGAGGGGGCATTCCGCGCCGGGGGTCTCGTCGTGGCCGTTCTCCCCAGCGACCGCGTTCGCCCGCTTGCGGGGTACCCCAACGAGTATGTCGACATCGCCATCCAGACCGGGATGGCCGATGCCCGGAACGCCATCAACGCCAAGACGCCCCACGTGATGATCGCCGTCGACGGGGGGTGGGGAACGGTCTCCGAGATCGCCCACGCCCTGCGCAACGACACCCCCGTCATCGGCCTGAAAACCCCCGCGATCGGCCTGCCCCATGGCAATCGCTTCACTGCCGTCGACACCGTTGAGGAAGCTCTCGCTGTACTGGATCGCCTGCTGTCCAACCCATGATAACCTTGAATTAATCCCTTCTTTTACCTGTCACCT
>CAZPCN010000208.1:0-1954 GCA_964585095.1 uncultured Syntrophaceae bacterium
CTCCTCATGATCTACTGGGGCATGACGACCTGGATCAGCACCTTCCTCGTGAAGATGCACGGGCTCAACATCAAGACCATGGGCTTCTACGCCGCCATGCCGTTCATCGTGGCCTTCTTCGCCATGTGGGCGGGCGGACAGGTGGCGGACAAGTTCTTCAAGGGCAAGATGAAGATGGTCACCATCATCGGCTTCCTGGGCTGCATCCCCGTTCTGTACTTCATCGGGCAGTCTCCCAAGGGCGATGCGGGCCAGCTTCTCTTCTGGCTCGGCATGGGCGGTTTCTTCATCAACTTCCCCTGGGGCGTGATGCAGGCCTTCCCCTCCGTCCGCTACCCCAAGGAAGTCGTCGGCCGTGCCATGGGCATCACCAACGGCCTCGGGCAGTTCGGCGCCTTCATCTCCCCCATGATCGCGGGCTACCTCGTGGTCACGCTGCCGGACGGCTCGTTCAACTTCGCCAACGTGTTCATCTTCTGGTCGGCCCTGGCGGCCGTGGCCTCCGTGGCGGCCTTCTGCCTGGCGGAAAAGCCGGTGGATCACTCGAAGTTCGAGACGTCGGGCCAGTAGGAATCGGCAGACAATCCGGTCAGGCCGGTTCATGATAGAAAGGGCGGTGTCCCCGTGACACCGCCCTTTTTTTGTGCGTTCCCTGCGGGCCTCGGGGACCGACCGCGTCTCCCGCAGCGCTCACTTCCCGATCTCGGACCACGTCCGCTTGAGCTCCCGGTAGCGGGTCTCGCGGGCCGTGACGAACCGCTTGCCGTTCCAAGCCCGCACGCTCAGCGTCAAATCGGGCGGTTCGAGCGTGTAGACGTTGTAGGCGGCCGGCTCGCGCCGCAGGCGCGTGGAGAGCGTCGGGGCCTGGCAGACGAGGATGTGCGACCGGATGGTTTCGTGATGGCTCCGGATGTCGTCGGAATAGCCCACGTGGTAGTGGCCCGCCAGCAGCAGCTCCACGCCGCACTCCTCGAGGACGGTCAGGGCCTTGGCCGCGCGCCCCACGATCGAGTAGGGCGGGATGGGCGGAGGGATGAAGGGGTGGTGCGTGACGACGATCTTGAAGATGTGCCCCGGGATGCTGCAGAGCCGGCAGCGCAGCAGCGCGATCTGCCTGTCCGAGATGCGCCCGTTCACGAGGGCGAGAGAGCGCGCCGTGTTGACGCCCAGCACGGCCATCTCGGCGTCCATGTAGAGGGGGTCCATGTCCGTGGCGATGTAGCGGCGCCACCGGTGCAGCGGGAGCAGGAACCGCCGTACGGGGTCGTACAGGGGGATGTCGTGGTTGCCCGGCACGACGATCTTGGGGGAGGGGATGCGGTCGAGGAAGGCACGCGCGGCCAGGAACTGGCGCCGCCTCGCGCGTTGCGTCAGATCGCCGCTCACGGCGACCAGCGCCGGTTCGAGCCTGCGCAGGTCGGCCAGGAGCTCCCGGATGATCGCGGGGTCCTCGCGGCCGAAGTGGAGGTCCGAGATGTGGGCAAGCCGACTCATGATTCCTCCCGGCTGAAACGGGGTTCACAATTCCGCGCGTTCGTAGTATAAGAACGGCAAAGGGAAAAATCAATCTCATCCAACCGCTTGCGTCGTCACGGGTTTCTCCCGGCCAACCCTGAACCGCACTCGAGCCCGCGACCTTCCCGGAGGTCCGCCGCCATGAAGCGCACAGAACGGGGGCCGCTCCACAAAGCGGAGGCAAAAAGGCGCAAACCCGGATCTCAGCCCGCGAAGCCTGCAAAAGGCCGGGGCCCCGCCGACGGGGTTCCCGCCCGGAGCGAGAAGCTCCTGCAGAGCGTGCTGCAGTGCTCGCCGGTCCCGAAGTTCGTGATCGACCGCGACCACCGGGTCCTGTACTGGAACCGCGCGCTGGAGGAGCTGAGCGGGATCCGCGCCCACGAAGTGCTCGGGACGCCCGACCACTGGCGGGCCTTCTACCGCAGCGGGGCGCGGCCGT
>CAZPCN010000209.1:0-1933 GCA_964585095.1 uncultured Syntrophaceae bacterium
CGATCATCAAGTTCACCACCCTGTTCGGCATCCTGGCGATGGAAATCGCCATCGCCCCGGACATGAGGGGTACGGCGATCACCGTCGGGCTTCTGTTCCTCGCCATCGCGATTTTCTTCGTCTACAGGTCCTTCTACTCCATGAGAATCCCCCTGGAGAAGTAAGGGATCCAACCGTGTAACCAAGGGGCCGGCAGACATGCCGGCCCCTTTTTTGTCCCGCCTCGGGAACAATTCCCTTGACAGCCCGGGTCAAACTCAATACCTTCAAGGTGCCCCAACCGGCCGCCAACGGCCGTCACACCAACCCTTCAGGGCGTCTTGCATGGGCTTCAACTGCGGCATCATCGGCCTTCCCAACGTGGGGAAATCGACCCTTTTCAACGCGCTGACCTGCGCAGGGGCCGAGGTGGCCAACTACCCGTTCTGCACGATCGATCCCAACGCGGGAATCGTCCACGTCCCCGACGAACGGCTCGATCGCATCGCCTCCGTGATCAAGCCCCCGAAGGTAACCCCCACGACGATGGAGTTCATCGACATCGCGGGGCTGGTGAGGGGAGCAAGCAAAGGCGAGGGACTGGGCAACCAGTTCCTGGGTCACATCCGCGAGGTCGACGCGATCGTCCACATCGTGCGCTGCTTCGACAATCCCGACATCGCCCACATCTACGGCCCCATCGACCCGGCCCGCGACATCGAGATCATCACCATGGAACTGATCCTGGCCGACCTGGACACCCTGGCCAGGCGGATCGCCAAAACGGACAAGATCGCCAAGGCGGGCGACAAGGCAGCCCGCAAGGCCCTGGAGGTCTACCGGCGCTTCGAGGATGCCCTCAAGCGGGGCATGCCCGCGAGGAACCTCGCCGTCCACGAGGATGAGCGGGAGATCCTGGCGGAGACCCACCTGCTGACCTCCAAGAAAGTCCTCTACGTGGCCAACGTGAGCGAGAAGGTCCTCAAGGAGGACGGCGCCTACATCGCGAAGGTCCGCGAGGTTGCGGCGAAGGAAGGCTCGCGCGTGGCGGTCATCTGCGGCGACCTCGAGATGGAGATCGCCAAGCTCGATTTCTCAGAGCGGAAAGACTTCCTGGAGGACCTCGGCCTGAAGGAATCGGGCCTGCAGCAGATCATCCGCGAAGGGTACGCCCTGCTCGATCTCATCACGTTCTACACCACCGTGGGCCCCGAGCTGCGGGCCTGGACGATCCGCAAGGGAACGAAGGCGCCCCAGGCCGCGGGGAAGATCCACACGGACATGGAAAAAGGATTCATCCGTGCCGAGGTCCTTCACTACGAAGACTTCCTCAGCGCCGGAAGCATCGCTGCGGCCAAGGAGAAAGGCCTTCTGCATTTCCAGGGAAAGGAGTACGAGATCGTCGACGGAGACATCGTCTATTTCAGGTTCAACGTATGATTTCGCACGCTTAACCATCAATATTTTTTATTGACAAGCCCCCCCCGATCAAGTATAAACCGACCCTTGAGAACAACTGCCCGCAAGGGTAAAAAGTCAAAAGGAGGTGAAACAACTGATGAAGAAGGCATTCGCACTGGTACTCGCCCTTTTGCTCGCCGTTTCTTTCTCGTTCGTAGGCTGCGCCAAGCAAGAGGAGAAGAAGCCCGCGCCTGCGCCCGCAGCGGCTCCCGCTCCGGCTCCTGAGAAGGCTCCTGAGAAGGCAGCGGCTCCGGCCCCGGCAGCCCCGGCTCCGGCCCCGGCAGCTCCGGCGAAGAAGTAGGTACACTGGAAAAATTAGGCTGTCAGAAAAACCGGGCATCCCTACACGGATGCCCGGTTTTTTATCTGCGTCCCTTTGAAAAAGACCCATCTGCGGCGTTGCCCTTGTCATTCGTCGTTCAACGTACGTCTCAGTACGCTTCACTCCTCATGACATCGGGCGCCTTGCAGCTGGACTTTTTGAAAGGTCCGA
>CAZPCN010000210.1:0-1927 GCA_964585095.1 uncultured Syntrophaceae bacterium
AGGCGATGTCCCCTTCCTGGCCCAGGGCCCGGATCTGCTTGGAGAAAACCTCCGCGAAATCGTAGTCGTTGCCGATGCTCGTGAGCACCGACGTGTCCGTCGTCAGCGCGATGGCCGGCAAGGGCGGCCGCTCGATCAGGAAGCGGTTCACGAACTCCCCGGCAATGTGCTGCGCATCGGCCGCGCTGCCCCCGTTGCCGAACAGGAGGATCTTGTTGCCCTTCTTCAGGGCGTCCGTGATGACCTCGACGACCCTCGCGATCCTCTCGAGGTTGTCCCGCAGGAAGGTTTCCTTGATCTGGATGCTCTCGCGAAAGATTCTCTTGATGATGTCGTCGATGTTCTCCATCCGGAACCCCTTGCGGCGATGCGCGCGTCCCGTCAGGTCCCCCGCGGGAGGGAGCCGATCGTATGTCTCTGATTTAAGAGGGATTTGTTCCTCGACGCCTGGGGCATCCGGCGTCCTCGATCTGCAATTTAGGCATCGGTCCCTGTGATGTCAAGGAAGCCCGGGAGATAAAAGCGGATTTATCGCGTGAGCAGGGGACGGGCGGATCCTCGCGCGGACCCGCTCGGCGGGTGCCTACCGGAGGGCGCCGGTGCGAAAGGTGTCGCGCAGCTCCGCGATCTTCCCCCGGTTCAGGCGGGAGGTGTGCGTCAGGTACCCGCCCACGCGGGTGACCCCCTCGACGCGGGCGGAGCCGCAGCGGGGGCAGACCGGCTTCAGGCCGCGGGACGTCTGCCTGCAGGCGGGGCAGACCGTGAATTCGGGCGAGAAGACGAGCTGGCTGCTCGAAGTTTCCCGGAACGCCTTCTCCACGAACTGCGCCAGCGACTCGGCCGACGGCCTGGAGTCCCCGAGCCAGACCGGGGTGATCGCATTGCCCTCGATGAGGGGGTGAAAGGTCCCCTCGCTGCGGACGCGGTCGAGGGGGGCCGTTTGCGCCGCGATGTTGAGCTGCGTCGAGTTGGTGTAGTAGAGCTCGCCCCGGGCGATGTCGCCCCGCACGAGGCGCCCCGACCGGGGGGAGTGGTACTTCAGGTCGAGCCGGGCGAAACGGTATGCCGTGCTCTCCGCGGGGCTCTGCTCGAGGATGAACCGCAGGTTGTGCTTCCGGCCGAGCTTGGCCGCCACCTTCCGGATGTGGCCGAGGACCTTGAGCCCGAATGCGAGGGCTTTCTCGTTCTCGTGAAGCTGCGCCCCCCGGTGCGCCAGCACGAGCTCGTTGAGGCCCACCATGCCGATGAGGTGGGTGGCGCTCTCGAGCCGCAGGTAGGCCGAGCCCTCGCAGTCCATGGACAGCAGGGCCAGGGGGCCGCCGTCGCCTGTCGCCATGAGCCTTTCGATGAACTGCCGCTTCTGGGCGTGGGCCTTCGCGACGAGTTCCATGCGCTCGGAGATCAGGGAGAAGAGGTGCGTGTCGTCGCCCCCGGAGAGAACCCCCAGCCGCGGGAGGTTGAGCGTCACGTTCTGGATCGAGGCGTAGCGCATCTGCCAGGGCTTTCGGGCGTCTTCCCGGGCCCGGAGATCGCGCTTGAAATCGAGGAGGCAGCAGCGCAGGACCTTGTGCGTCCCGTTGCGGTCGAAGAGGAAATGGGGGTTGCCCTTCTCGGCGGCCGCGTCGCAGACGTGCAGGAGGAACTCCTCGTGGCCGGGCGTTTCGAAAAAGTCCTCCGTGATCCTCAGCAGGGGCTTGGGGAAAAAGAAGGGGCTCCCCAGGGCGTCGCCGTCCCGGTAGATCTCGAACAGGGCCCGGGCAAATCGCTGGGAGGCCTTTTCGTAGTCCCCGTACACCCTGCCCGTGAACTCCCCGCCGGGACCGATAGCGGGCACGTCCCGCAGGTGCCGGGGGATCTCCCAGTTCACGCCGATTTCCGTGAAGATGGCCTGCCCGCCGCGCGAGACGGCAAGCTGGGAGAACTCGAA
>CAZPCN010000211.1:0-1916 GCA_964585095.1 uncultured Syntrophaceae bacterium
GAGCCTGCCCGCCCGCGAGGCCGCGGCGCTCAACCGCGAGGTTGCCCGCAACATCACAAGAGCCGCCGAGGGCCGGCGCTTCCTGGTCATCAGCCGCAGCGACTCGACCCTGCGCGGGCACTTCCGGGCCGAGATCGAGACGCTCACCGACGAATTCGGCCTGTCGGACGCCGTCACGCTCTGCATCCCCGCCTTCTTCGAGGGGGGGCGCTTCACGATCGGCGATGTCCACTACGTCAAGGAGGGGGACGAACTGGTGCCCGCCGCCGAGACCCCCTATGCGAGGGACCCCTCCTTCGGCTTTGCCTCGTCGAACCTGAAGGCGTACATCGAGGAGAAAATGGGCGGCGCCGTTTCCCGGGGCGATGTCTGCTCCATTTCCCTGGAAGACATCCGCGGGGGAGGACCCGAGAAGGTCGCGGAGAAGCTCGAGGATTGCGCGGGAGGAAGCTTCTGCGTCGTCAATGCCTGCGAGCGAAGCGATATGGACGTCGCGGCCCTGGCCGTCCTGCGGGCCATGGAAAACGGCAAGCGGTTCCTCTTCCGCACGGCGGCCGCCATCATCCCCGCGCTCATCGGCCTCGAGCCGCGCGCGCTGCTCGGTGCGGGGGATTTTCCGCCGCCGCAGAGCGGCTGCGGCCTCGTTGTCGTGGGGTCCTTCGTCCCCATGTCGTCGCGCCAGCTTGCCCACCTGCTGAAGCACGGCGATGTCGGCGGCGTGGAGCTGGACGTGAGGCGATTGCTTGCCGGGGGCGGAAAGGCCGAGATCGGCCGGGTGACGGCCGAGGCGAACCGGTCCGTTGCCGCCCGGCGCGACACGGTCGTCTTCACGAGCCGCGAGCTCGTGACGGGAGCCACGGCCGAGGAGAGCATCCGCATCCAGGCCGGCGTGGCGGACGCGCTCATCGAGATCGTGCGGGGGATCGACACGGCGCCGCGCTACGTGCTGGCCAAGGGCGGCATCACGTCGCACGACATCGCCGCAAGGGCCCTCGGCGTGAAGCGGGCCGTCGTTGCCGGCCAGATCATCCCCGGCGTTCCCGTCTGGCGGCTGGGCGAGGGGTCGCGCTTCCCCGGGATGGGCTACATCGTCTTTCCCGGCAACGTGGGCGGCGAGACCTCGATGACCGATGTGGTCCGGGCCCTCAGGCAAGCGCCGTAGGCGCGATCGGACATGAAAGCAGGCGCATCGAAAGAGCAGGAACCCTGTCCCGTCTGCGGCAGGCCCATCGTCCGTGGCCCCAGCGCCGACCGCCATCACTGGCTGCCCCGGTCCCGGGGCGGCCGCGACTCCGAGGCCATCCACGTGGTCTGCCACCGCAAGATCCACAGCGTGTTCACCCCGAAGGAGCTGGCCTCCGAGTACGGGACGCCCGAGGCGGTGCGCGCCCACCCCGAGATCGCCGCGTTCATCCGCTGGGTCCGCCGCAAGCCCCCTGAGTTCATCGACAGCCACGCAAAGCCGAAAAAATAGGGCAGCCGGAACGCGTCCGCTGCCCGTTGCCTGCCGTCGTTCGCCTCGTCGAACCGGACGATTTGCCTCCAATCGCTACGGGCAAACCTGCCGGGAAAGCCTGTCGTGCAGGGTGCCGGGGGCAAGATCCCGCCACGGGGATCCGCCCGCGGGGCTTCCGGCGATCCGTTTCCCCTCTGCGTCGTAGATCGTCATGGAGAGGCTCCTGGCCTTCGCGGCCTTGCAGTTGAATTCGCTCACCGTGATCACGTGGTCCGGCTTCTGCCCCCTGTACTCGCCCGTCCCGGTGAGAAATTTCTCCGCGGACCGTTTCCCCTCTTCGCTGTAGACGGTCTTTTCCTGCACGCTCACCGTCACATTCGTCTTCTTCACGCCCTGCCTGTCGTAGTAGTGGGCCCCTTTCGCCGTCGTGGCGAAGTAGACCCACTCCGCCCCCGATGCG
>CAZPCN010000212.1:0-1911 GCA_964585095.1 uncultured Syntrophaceae bacterium
CTGTCCCTGGAGATGGAGATGTACCGGGGCTTCGCCCCGGCCTTCGACACGGTCTATGTCGGCGGCGGGACCCCCTCGTGCCTGAACGCGGAGCGCCTGGCGGAGATGCTCCGGCAAGTCCGATCCGCCTTCCCCGTCGTTCCCTCGGCCGAGATCACCGTGGAGGTCAACCCGGGCGACGTTGACACCGCCTTCCTGGGCCGCCTGCGCGAGGCCGGGTTCAACCGGGTGAGCATCGGGGTGCAGTCCCTCGACGACGGCATCCTGTCCACCCTGGGGAGACGGCACAACGGCCGTGAAGGCCTCGAAGCGATCGAGTCGGCACGCAGGGCCGGATTCGACAATCTCTCCGCGGACCTCATCTACGGCGTCCCCGGCCAGTCCCTCGAGCTGTGGCAACGTACGATGGAGGCCGCCCTTGCCTTCAGGCCCGAGCACCTTTCCTGCTACGAGCTGACCCTCGAGCTGGGAACCCCCCTTTACCGCCGGGTGGAAGCGGGACAGGCGGCCGCCCTTTGCGAAGAGGAAGGATACCGGTTCTTTTCGACGACCTCGGCGTTCCTGGAGGACAACGGGTACGTCCACTACGAGGTCTCCAACTTCGCCCGCACGGAGTCCCACGTGTCCCGTCACAACCACAAGTACTGGGACCACACGCCCTACCTCGGCCTGGGACCGGCGGCCCACTCCTTCCGAGGAAACCGGCGATGGTGGAATCACCGCGACCTGGGGCGCTACGTCCTCGATATCCGGTCGGGCCATGAGCCGGTGGAGGACCGGGAGGAACTCTTACAGGAGCAGCTTCGGATGGAAGCCCTCTACTTCGGCTTCCGGACAAAGCGGGGGATCCGCGGCCCCGCATTCAGGGAACGCTACGGGCTCGATCTTTTCCGAGAGGAAGAAGCCGCCCTGCGCGGGATGAGAGAGGAAGGCCTGATCCGCCTCGACGGGGAGGTTCTGTCCCCGACGCGGCGCGGGCTGGCCCTGGCGGACCGGCTGTGCCTGCTGTAAATTTTTCAAGGAATTGCTTGATTCCTGCCGAAGAATGTGAGAATAAATAACGCTTCGGAATCGGCAGGATAACCCGCACGAGGTGAGATATGGGCAGTGTCGTCAAGAAGAGAAGGAAAAAGATCAGCAAGCACAAGTACCGCAAACGCCTGAAGGCCAACCGCCATAAGAAGCGTTAACGCCTTCGGGGACTCCCCGCGGTTCGCCCGCGGGGCTCCCCGTTGCTGCATCCCGCCAAACGAAAGGCCCTGTGAGTCGAAAGGCAGCGGCGTGACAGACGGTCCATGAAGCGGTCGCCGTGGCGGCCGTGCACCGGCACCGGCCGGGCCATGACGCCGCGAGGCGTCCGGCCGATGCGATCGGAATTGGGTCCATGGTGCTCACGCCCCGCGATACAGTCATTCTTTCCGTCGTCGCCGCCCTCTTCGCATTCCGGCTTCTCACGATCAGCGTCATCCAGCTGGCCCCCGACGAAGCGTACTACTGGTACTGGGGCCTCCACCCGTCGCTGGCTTACTCCGATCACCCTCCCCTGGTCGCATGGGTCATGGCGTTCTTCACGGCCCTGGGGGGCGATACGGAGCTGTTCGTTCGCCTGGGCGGCTTTCTCCTCTCCGCGGCGGCCCTGTTCTTCCTCTGGGACACCGCCCGGACGCTCTTCCCATCCCTTCGCGAACTCGCGGGCGACGTTCTGCTCGCCTTCAACGCGACGCTGCTCTTCCCCGCGGGCTGCATCGTCCAGACTCCCGACACGCCCATGCTCTTTTTCTGGGCGGCAGCGGCGTGGTGCGGAAGCCGCATCGTGACGGGCGGCCCGGGCCGGTGGTGGTACGGCTGGGGAACGGCGCTCGGCCTGGGGCTTCTGAGCAAGTACACCATGATCCTGCTCGTCCCCTGCAC
>CAZPCN010000213.1:0-1906 GCA_964585095.1 uncultured Syntrophaceae bacterium
GGCATCTTCAGGTAATCGATCGGGCTGGCGGGCGAGGCAAAGTGCAGGATGTTGTGGAGCGGCCCGTCGACGTGCAGGTAATTCGTCACGTCGTACTGGATGAAACTGAACCGCTTGTGCCCCAACAGGTGGGAGATGTTTTCCATGTCGCCGGTCAGGAGGTTGTCGATGCAGATGACCTCGTGACCCTTTTCAATCAGGAAATCGCACAGATGGCTTCCGAGAAAGCCCGCCCCGCCGGTGATCAGTGTCCGTTCCATAGAGCTGTGCAGCAACCTTCCGATTGACGTGATGCTTAAAGGAACGGCATATTAGTACCAGATGCCTGTTTTGTCAATGTTTTTCTGCCTCGCGCCCCCTTGCGGACGCCCTGCCGCGGTCCCGAGGGGGTTCGCGCCGTCCCTCGCCGGTCCAAATCATCCTTGACAGGTGGGCAAAAAAAATATAGTGAAATTCACTTTGTTCCTGCATGCAGGCGTAAAAAGCCGATTGCAAATCAGCACTTCCGGGGACGGGCAATGGAAGACAGCGACCTTTTGAAGGTGAGAAAAGATAAGATCGAGGCCCTCGCCGCTTCGGGCGTGGAAGCCTACCCCAACGACGCGAAGGTGACCCACCTCTCCGCTCAGCTCCACGAGGTCTACGGGCAGATGGACAACGAGGCGCTCGAAGGGGTGACGGAGCGCTTCGCCGTCGCCGGCCGGGTCATGGCGATCCGGAATTTCGGCAAGGGGGCCTTTGTCGCCCTCCAGGACCGCAAGGGGCGGATCCAGGCCTTCATCCGCAAGGACAAGCTCGGCGACGAGCTCTTCGCCCTGTTCAAGACGATCGACGTGGGCGACATCGTCCACCTCACGGGCCGGGTCATCAAGACACGCACGGGGGAACTCACGATCGAGGCCGAGGGGCTGAGGCTCCTCACCAAGTGCCTGCGGCCCCTGCCGGAAAAGTGGCACGGGCTGACGGACGTGGAGATCCGCTACCGCCAGCGCTACCTCGACCTGGTCGTCAACCCGAAGGTCAAGGAGGTCTTCGAGGCGCGCAGCCGGATCATCCAGTTCATCCGGACGTTCCTGCACGACCGGGACTTCCTCGAGGTGGAGACCCCCATGATGCAGCCCATGGCCGGGGGGGCCATGGCCAAGCCCTTCAAGACGCACCACAATGCCCTGGGACAGGACCTCTACCTGCGGATCGCGCCCGAGCTCTACCTCAAGCGTCTCGTCGTGGGCGGGATGGAGCGGGTCTTCGAGCTCAACCGCAATTTCCGCAACGAGGGAGTCTCCACGCTGCACAACCCCGAGTTCACCATGATGGAATTCTACATGGCCTACGCCACGTACGAGGACCTCATGACGCTCACCGAGGAGCTGATCACCTCGCTCGTCCGGGAGACCTTCGGGACCCTGAAGATCACCTACCAGGGGACGGAGCTGGACTTCACGCCCCCCTGGCGCCGGGTGTCCGTCAAGGAGGCCCTCGTTCAGTACGCGGGCCTCGACCCCGCCGCCCTGGGGGACCGTGAGGAGGCCCTTCGGCAGGCCGAAAAGCGCGGGGTCCACGTGGAGGACAAGGAGCCCCTGGGGAAGATCCTGATGGCCATCTTCGACGAGGTCGTGGAGGGAAAGCTCATCCAGCCCACCTTCGTCACCCACTACCCCCTGGAGGTTTCCCCGCTCTCGAGGAAGAACAGCCAGAACCCCGGGGTCGTGGACCGCTTCGAGCTCTACATCCACGGCCGCGAGATCGCCAACGCCTTCTCCGAACTCAACGACCCGGCGGACCAGAAGAACCGCTTTATCATGCAGCTCGAGCAGCGCGAAGCCGGCGACGAGGAGGCCCACGGGATGGACGAGGACTACATCACGGCCCTCGAGTACGGGATGCCCCCCACGGCGGGCGAGGG
>CAZPCN010000214.1:0-1894 GCA_964585095.1 uncultured Syntrophaceae bacterium
TTTGACATGAAACTGGCCAGAAAAGACCTCCTGGGCATCCAGGACCTGAGCGTCGAGGAGATCAACCTCATCCTCGACACGGCGGATTCCTTCATCGACGTCTCCACGCGGGAGATCAAGAAGGTCCCCACGCTGCGCGGCGTGACCGTCGTCAACCTCTTCTACGAGCCGAGCACGCGGACACGGACCTCCTTCGAGATCGCCGCCAAGCGCCTGAGCGCCGACACGATCAACATCGCCACCTCGACGAGCAGCGTCGTCAAGGGCGAGACCTTCGTCGACACGGCCCGGAACCTCGAGGCCATGAACCCGGACATCATCGTCCTGCGGCACAGCGCCGCGGGCTCCCCGCACATGCTCTCCAGGGTGGTCCGCCAGTCCGTGATCAACGCGGGCGACGGCGCCCACGAGCACCCCACGCAGGCCCTGCTGGACATGATGACCATGCGGGAAAAGAAAAAGCGACTCGCGGGCCTCAAGGTGGCCATCGTGGGGGACATCGCCCACAGCCGGGTGGCACGCTCGAACATCTACGGCCTCACCAAGATGGGGGCCACGGTGAGCGTGGGCGGCCCCATCACCATGATGCCCCGCTACATCGAGCGCCTCGGCGTCGAGGTCCACTACAAGCTCGAAGACGCCATCCGGGACGCCGACATCATCATGATGCTGCGCATCCAGCTCGAGAGGCAGGAGACGAACCTCTTCCCCTCGCTCAGGGAGTACGCCCGCTACTACTGCCTGACCCCACGGAACATCGCCGCAGCCAAGGGCGACGTTCTCATCATGCACCCGGGCCCCATGAACCGCGGCGTCGAGATCTCGCCGGAGATCGCCGACGGCCCCTACTCGGTCATTCTCGAGCAGGTCACCAACGGCGTAGCCGTGCGGATGGCCCTTCTCTATCTCTTGTCGGGAGGCAAATCATGACGATGCTGCTCAGGGGAGGCAGGGTCATCGACCCCTCCCAGAAGATCGACGACGTGCTGGACGTCCTCATCGAGGGCGGGAAGATCGCCGCGACGGGGCGCAACCTCGTCGAGGACGGCAAGGGAAAGAAGAAGGACCCGGGCCTGACGGTCGTCGACCTCAGGGGAAAGCTCGTCGTCCCGGGCCTCATCGATATCCACACCCACCTGCGGGAACCGGGTTACGAGTACAAGGAGACCGTCGAGTCGGGGTGCGCGGCGGCCGTGGCGGGCGGCTTCACCTCCATTGCCTGCATGCCCAACACCAACCCCGTCAACGACAACCGCTCCGTGACGGAGTTCATCCTGCGGCAGGCCCAGAAGGCGGGCCTCGCCAACGTCTTCCCCATTGCCGCCGTCAGCCGGGGCTCCGAGGGGAAGGTGCTCACCGAGTTCGGCGATCTCAAGGAGGCGGGCGCCGCGGGCTTCTCCGACGACGGCAAGCCCGTCATGCACGCGGGGCTCATGAAGCGGGCCCTCGAGTACGCCCACTCCCTGGATCTGCCCGTCGTCGCCCACTGCGAGGACTGGCAGCTCTCGAAGGGCGGTCTCATGAACGAGGGTCTCGTCTCGACGGAGCTCGGGATGCCGGGGATCCCCACGATCTCCGAGGACATCATGGTGATGCGGGACATCCTGATCGCCGAGTACGTCGGCACCTCCGTCCACATCTGCCACGTCAGCTCCGCCGGCGCCGTGCGCATCATCCGCCAGGCACGGGAGCGCGGCGTGAGGGTGACGGCCGAGACGGCCCCGCAATACCTGCTGCTCACCGACGAGGCCCTCAAGGGCTTCGAGACCTCCTGCAAGGTCAACCCGCCCCTGCGCAGCGCCGAGGATGTGGCCGCCGTGCGGGCGGGCCTGCGCGACGGGACCCTCGAGGTCATCGCCAGCGACCATGCCCCCCACTCCGCCATCGAGAAGGA
>CAZPCN010000215.1:0-1890 GCA_964585095.1 uncultured Syntrophaceae bacterium
TCGAAACTCAAAACTCAAAATTCATCACTGGAGCTTGCTTCGGCCAGACGGTGCGTGACTATGAAATGGGGTTTAATGGGCGGCACCTTCGACCCGATCCACCTGGCCCACCTGCGATGCGCCCAGGACATCCTGGAGGACTACGGCCTCGACAGGGTCGTCTTCATTCCCTCGGCTACCCCTCCCCTCAAGCACGGGCCCGGCATCAGCCCCTACGAGCACCGCGAGCGCATGGTGCGGCTCGCCCTCGAGGGGAATCCGGCGTTTGCCTTTTCCGACGTGGAGAACCGCCGCGAGGGACGTTCGTACACGGTGGACACGATCGGGTATTTCCGGGAGACCTTCGGCGAGGAGCTGGAGATCTTCTTCATCCTGGGCCAGGACGCCTTCGCCGACATCCGGCGCTGGAAGGACTGGAGGCGCCTCCTGACCCTGTGCCACTTCATCGTCATGTCCAGGCCCGGCTGGGCCAGGGGCGCGTTGCGCAGAGCCCTTCCCCCCGCATACGCGTCGCGATTCGCCTACGACCGCAAGGCGCGCGGGTACCGGGGGCCCTCGGGCTCCCTGATCGCCTTTGCGCCGGTCACGGCGCTTGCGATCGGGGCGACGGACATCCGGGAGCGCGTGAAGCAGGGCCGCTCCATCCGCTACCTCGTCCCGGACGCGGTGCGGGAGTACATCGAGAGACACGGGCTGTACAGGGGCTGAGAAGCCCTGGGAAGGGTACAGGGGCCAGGGTATCAGAAGATGAAGAGGGGTATCGGGTCCAGGGTATAGGGTATAGGGAGGGAAGAAGATTGTTTTTATAGACAAATTCCGATTCTACCCCGAAACCCTAGACCCGAAACCCGAGACCCCATACGCTGTTTTTAGGGACTGCCAATGATGAAAAAGCAGCTGCGCATCCATTATTTGCAGCACGTCCCCTTCGAGGGGCCGGGATCCATCGAATCGTGGGCCATGGTGCGAGGGCACAGCCTCACGGCCACACGCCTGTATGCCGGCCAGCTTCTGCCGCCGGTCGATCACCTCGACTGGCTCGTGATCCTCGGCGGTCCCATGAACGTTTACGAGGAGAACCGCTATCCCTGGCTCGCCAGGGAGAAGCGCTTCATCGGCGAGGCGCTGCACAATGGCAAAACGGTCATCGGGGTCTGCCTCGGGGCCCAGCTGATGGCCTGCGTCCTGGGCGCCCGGGTGATGGGGAACCACTGCCGCGAGATCGGGTGGCACCCCGTGGAGAAAACGGCCCAGGCTGCGGAGTCGCCCCCGGCGCGCTTCCTGCCGGACCGGTTCGCCGCGTTCCACTGGCACGGCGACACCTTCGAGATCCCTCGCGGGGCGATCCATCTCGCCCGGAGCAAGGCCTGCGAAAACCAGGCGTTTTCCTTCGGGGAGCGCGCCGTGGCCTTGCAGTTCCACCTCGAGTCCACGAGGGAGAGCGTCGAGCAGCTCGTGCACAACTGCCGCGAGGACCTCACCGAGGGGCCCACCATCCAGGGGCCGGCGGACATGCTGACCGACTTGAATTTCTTTCGGATGATCAACGAGTGGATGGCCGAGTTCCTGGACGGGCTGGCCACTCTCGGATGAGCGTCCGCTGTTTTCTGGGCGGATGGGATCTCTTCACGCAAACACGCAAAGGAGGGAAGGGCATCATGGGCGAAGTGGTTCACACCTCGAAAATCCGGATCGTCCGGGAGACGGGGCCCACCCGCAGGGCCATGATCGAGGGGTTTTCCGAACCCGTTTACTACGGCGTCCACGGGGGGATCAAGCGGTTCTACAAGGTCGACCCCGAGAAGGAGCACGCGGCGACGCTGGATCACATCGTCGCCGCCACCGCGGGGTGAATGATGGGAACACTGGCCACGGTGATGGCCGGAAAGA
>CAZPCN010000216.1:0-1883 GCA_964585095.1 uncultured Syntrophaceae bacterium
CTGGCCGACTCGCTGCCGCAGATCGTCTTCGAGACGGACGTGGTCGGCAAGATCACCTTCGGCAACCGCCGGGGCCTCGAGGTGCTGCAGTACACGCCGGAGGACCTGGCGCGGGGCATCAACGCACTCGACATCTTCATTCCCGAAGACCAGGAACGCATCCAGCGCAACATCATCCGGATCCTGAAGGGAGAGATCCTGCCCGACGTGGAGTACACGGCCCGGCGCAAGGACGGGTGTACCTTCCCCGTGATGATCAACGCCTCCCCGATCGTCCGGGGCGGCAGGGCCGCGGGCATCCGGGGCATCGTGGTCGACATCACCGACATCAAGCGGACGGAGACGGCCCTCCGGGAATCGGAGGCCATGTACCGGGCCCTTTTCGAGGGCTCCGGCACGGCGATGCTGATCGTCGAGGACGACACGACCATCCGGCTGGTGAACGCGGAGTTCGAGAAGTTCACCGGTCTGCCTCGTCGCGAGATCGAGGGGCGTCGGAGCTGGATCGAGTTCACGCCTCCCGACGAGCTGCTGCGGCTCAAGGAGTATCACGACCGGAGGCGCGAGAACCCCGACGCGGCCCCCCACCGCTACGAGCTCAAGGTGCGGGACGGCGAGTGCCGGATCCGGCACGTCCTGCTGAGCGTGGCCATGATCCCGGGCACCGCGCACAGCATAGCCTCCATGTTGGACATCACGGAGCGCAAGCAGGCCGAGGAGGCGCTCAAGAAGGCCAAGGAGGAGGCCGAACGGGTCAACCGGGAACTCGAGGCGATCAACCGCCAGCTCGAGGAGTCCATCGAGCGGGCCGGCATCATGGCCCAGGCCGCCGAGGCGGCCAACCGCGCGAAGTCGGAATTCCTGGCCAACATGAGCCACGAGATCCGCACGCCCATGAACGGCATCATCGGGTTCTCGACGCTGCTGCTGGAAACCGATCTCGACGGCGAGCAGCGGGAGTACGCCGATGCCGTCAAGGGGTCTGCGGAAAACCTGCTGTCGCTCATCAACGACATCCTGGACTTCTCCAAGATCGAGGCGGGAAAGCTCACCATCGAACCCATTCCCTTCGACCTGCGCACCACGGTGGAAAAGCTGGCCGACCTGCTGGCCGTGCGCTCCGACGAGAAGGGCTTGAGCCTGATCGTGCGGTACCTCTGCGGGCCCGTGCGCCGCGTCATCGGCGACCCGGGACGCATCCGGCAGGTGTTGACCAATCTGGTGAGCAATGCCGTCAAGTTCACCGAGACGGGCCACGTCATCATCGGCGTGGGCTGCGAGACGAAGCCGGACGGCGCGACGGTCTTCCATTTCAGCGTGGAGGACACGGGGATCGGCATCCCCGAGGAGAAACTGGATTACATCTTCGAGAAGTTCACGCAGGCCGACGCGTCGACGACGCGGCGTTACGGCGGCACGGGCCTGGGCCTGGCCATCTCCAGGCAGCTCGTCGAGTGCATGGGGGGCACGATGGGGGTGTCGAGCCGGGTGGGGAAGGGCTCCACGTTCCGGTTCTCCCTGCCCATGGCGATCGATCCCGAGGCCGCCTCCACGGTGGTCGAGGAGGCCGATCTCTCGGGGGTCCGCCTGCTCATCGTCGACGACCGGGAGATCAACCGCCGGACGCTGGAGGAGCAGGTCGCCGGCTGGGGCATGCGGTACACCAGCTGCGTTTCGAATGACGACGCCTACAGGGTCCTGCTCGAGAGCCAGGACGCGGGGGACCCGTTCCGGATGGCCGTCATCGCCTACCACGACGAGCAGAGCGCCAGCGAGGAGCTGGGACGCCGGATCAAGGAGGATGCCCGCCTGAGACAGACCGTGCTGGTCATGATCGCCTCCATCGGCAAGCGCGGCGACGCCAAGCGGATGCAGGACGTGGG
>CAZPCN010000217.1:0-1858 GCA_964585095.1 uncultured Syntrophaceae bacterium
GCCGAATACGCCGATGGCCGTCCGGCAGGCCGATACGATGACAACGTCTTTCATGGTCTCTCTCCTATATTCAAGTTCTAGGGTCTCGGGTATCAGAAGATAAGGCGGGGTATCGGGTATCGGGACTCGGGTATCGGGAAGGAAGAAGATTTCATTTATAGAATTCTTTTACCTTCGGACCCTGTACCCTGTACCCTATACCCGATACCCTGTTTCTATTTGTACATCTGCCGCAGTTCCCGCTTGAGGATCTTGCCCGTCGGCGTCTTGGGCAGGGCGTCCACGAAGAGGACCTTCTTCGGGCACTTGAACGCCGCGAGCTCCTTGCGGCAGTGGGCGAAGATCTCCTCCTCGGTGATCGTCTGCCCCGCCTTCGGCACGATGACGGCCGTCACCTTCTCGACCCACTTCGGGTCGGGAAGCCCGATAACGGCCACTTCCTGGACGCGGGGATCGAGGTAGATGGCCTCCTCGACTTCGCGGGTGGGCACGTTCTCGCCGCCCGTCTTGATCATGTCCTTCTTGCGGTCGGCCACCGTGATGTAGCGGTCCTCGTCCATCACCCCGATGTCGCCCGAGTGGAACCAGCCGCCTTTCATGGCCTCCTCGGTCTTCACGGGATCCTTGAAATACATGATGAGGGCGTGGGGGCCCTTGCCGCAGATCTCGCCGGGCACGCCGGGCTGCGTGATGGGGTTGTACGCGTCGTCCTCCAGGCGCGTCTCCATGTTGAGGCCCCCCATGCCGGCCGAGCCGAGCTTCGCAAGGGCGTCCTTGGCCTTGAGGACCGTGTGGTAGGGCGCCAGTTCCGTCTGGCCGTAGTAATTCCAGATCCCCGTCCCGGGGAACTTCTCCATGATCTCCTTCAGGATTTCCACGGGCATGATGGAGGCCCCGTAGTAGCATTTCTTGAGGTGCGACAGATCGTACTTCTTCAGGTCCGGGTGCCGCAGCATGCCGATCCACACCGTGGGCGGCGCGAAGAACATGGTGGCCTTGTACTCCGCCAGGCTCTTCAGGATCTGCCCGATGTCGGGCATGATGAGGACGTTGGTCCCTCCGACCCAGAACACGGGGTTCATGAACACGTCCCGCTGTGCACAGTGGTAGATGGGCAGGGCGTTGACGTTGATGTCCGTCTCGTCGTACTGCCCGTCGACGATGGCCCCCATGTACTGGGCCATGAGGGCCTGGTTCGAGATGATGACCCCCTTGGGGAGCGACTCGGTGCCGCTCGTGTAGGTCATCTGGCAGGGCTCCTCGATGTGCAGGATCGTGTCGGGCTCGGCGGCGGGGTACTTCGTGTACCAGCTCTCGAATTCGAGAAAGCGCCCGTCGGCCGCGGGCTTGCCCGCCCCCTGCCGGGACCAGATCCAGGTCTTCACCGTGGGCATGTCGTCCAGCACGTCCTTGACGAGGTCGAACAGGGAGTCCTCGACGATGAACACGGTGCTCTCCGAGTGATTGATGCAGTAGGCGATGTCCTTGCCCCGCAGCAGGTAGTTGATGGCCAGGTAGACGGCGCCGATCTTGGCGCAGCCGATCCAGGTCAGCACGTGGTCCAGCGTGTTGTGGGCGAGGATGGCCACGCGGTCGTACTTTTCGACGCCGAAGTCCGTTAGGGCGTTGGCCACGCGGTTGCAGTCCGCCTCGAGCTGCGAGTAGGTGAGCGTGCGGTCCTTGAAGATGAGCGCCTGCTTGTCGGGGTAGCGGTAGGCGCTGCGGCGGATCATGTCGGCGATGACCCAGCGGTTGACCTTGTTGTAGCGGTTCATCAGGAATTCGAGGTTTTTCTTGTTGATCGCCTCGTAGTGCTTCATCTCCTGCTTCTGCAGGGGTTTCCAGGAATCTGCCATGT
>CAZPCN010000218.1:0-1849 GCA_964585095.1 uncultured Syntrophaceae bacterium
AGCGGGGGGAGGTCCGTGCGGCCCCCGAAGGGGGGATTGACAAGAAGAACGTTCATTCGCAAAGATAGGGTTCAGGGTCAAGGGTTCAGGGTTCAGGGTGAAATACAGTCAAACAATCTGCCTTCATTCCCTGTACCCTGGCCCCTGTACCCTCTACCCCGAGTATTATTTTTCCTTCTCAAACATCCCCTTGTACGTCACGCGCATGTCGCGCTTGAGGATCTTTCCCGTGGGGGTCTTGGGCAGGGCCTGCACGAAGACGATCCCCTTGGGCACCTTGAATCCCGCCAGCTCCTTGCGGCAAAGCTCGATGATCTCCTTCTCGGTGATCGTCTGGCCCGCCTTCGGCACGATGACGGCCGTGACGGCCTCGACCCACTTCGGGTGCGGCACGCCGATGACGGCCACTTCCTGCACCCGCGGGTCCTTGTAGATGGCTTCCTCGACTTCGCGGGTGGGCACGTTCTCGCCGCCCGTCTTGATCATGTCCTTCTTGCGGTCCGCCACGGTGATGTAGCGGTCCTCGTCCATGATGCCCACGTCTCCCGAGTGGAACCAGCCGCCCTTCATGGCCTCATCGGTCTTGTCGGGGTCCTTGAAGTACATCATCAGGGCGTGTGGCCCCTTGCCGCAGATCTCGCCGGCCACGCCCGGCTGGGTGATGGGCTTGAAGGCGTCGTCCTCGAGCCTGGTCTCCATGTTGATGCCGCCCATGCCGGCGGAACCCAGTTTTTTCAAGGCGTCCTTGGCCTTGAGGACCGTGTGGTAGGGGGCCAGTTCCGTCTGGCCGTAGTAGTTCCAGATCCCCGACCCGGGGAACTTCTCCATGACCTCCTTGAGGATCTCCACGGGCATGATGGAGGCCCCGTAGTAGCACTTCCGGAGGCTCTTGAGATCGTACTTGGCGAAGTCGGGGTGCCGCAGCAGGCCGATCCACACCGTGGGCGGCGCGAAGAACATGGTCGCCTTGTAGTCGGCGATGTTCTTCAGGATCTGGACCATGTCGGGCGCGATGAGGATGTTCGTCCCGCCGACCCAGAAGACGGGATTCAGGAAGACGTCGCGCTGGGCGCAGTGGTAGATGGGCAGCGCGTTGACCTGCACGTCGTCCTCGTCGTACTGGCCGTCGACGATGGCGCCCATGTACTGGGCCATGAGAGCCTGGTTCGAGATGATGACCCCCTTGGGGAGCGACTCGGTGCCGCTCGTGTAGGTCATCTGGACGGGGTCCTCGATGCGCAGGACCGTGTCGGGCTCCGTCGCGGGGTAGGCCCTGTACCAGGGCTCGAAGTCCTTGAACTTGTCGCTCACGGGCGGCTTGCCCGCTCCCTGTCGCGACCAGATCCAGGTTTTCACCGAGGGCATCTCGTTGAGTACGTCCTTGACCAGGTCGTAGAGAGCGTCCTCCACGATGAAGAGCTTGCTTTCGGAGTGGTTGATGCAGTAGGCGATGTCCTTGCCCCGCAGCAGGTAGTTGATGGCCAGGTACACGGCTCCCGCCTTGCAGCAGCCGAACCACGTCAGGACGTGGTCGATCGTGTTGTGCGCAAGGATGGCCACGCGGTCATATTTCTTGATGCCGAGGTCGATGAGTGCGTTGGCCACCCGGTTGCACTCCCCCTCCATCTCGGCGTAGGTCATTTTCCGGTCCCCGAAGATCATGGCCGTCTTCTCGGGGTAGTGGTAGGCGCTGCGGCGGATCATGTCGGCGATGACCCAGCGGTTGACCCTGTTGTAGCGGGTCATCAGGTACTCGACAGTGTCCTTGTTGAGTGTGTTGAACTTCGCCTTGTCCGCGTCCGTCAGGGGAATGCCAAGCGACATGAAACGGTACCTCCCTCCTCAAAGT
>CAZPCN010000219.1:0-1795 GCA_964585095.1 uncultured Syntrophaceae bacterium
GCCTGGAAGCCCCCGAAGCCGAAGATCCAGTCGGGCTACCTCTCCCGGTACGCAAGCCTCGTCACCTCCGGGAGCACGGGCGCCGTCCTGAAAGACCGGGTTTGATCGTGAAGAAGGGGAGCCGCCGAGGCTCCCCTTGTTTTTCCGCCCATTATATTTCGAGATGGCGCGGTATCCTGGGGGCGAAGTTGGGCGTTTTTTGCAAACCGCTCTGATCGAAGCGGAGCGTCCGCGGCGCAAACTGTTTGAGCCCGCAGGGCGAGTTTTTGCGACCGCAGCGAAGCAAGATCCTAGAGCGGTCAAAAAATGTCCATTCGCCTGAAGGATACCGTGCCATTTGAGAGAGCCATGCTCACCTCGGCCCTGCGCGCCATCGCACTTTCCGTCACGGGGGTTCTCGCCTTGATGTTCCTGCTGCAGTCTCGGCTCGTCTATTTCCCGGACGGGCAGATCGTCGCCACGCCGGGGGATCGGGGGATGGCCTACGAGGAGGTGACCTTCGAGGCGGACGACGGCGTGCAGCTCTCCGCCTGGTACGTGCCGTCCGAGGCCGGGCGGGGGGTTGTCCTCTTCAGCCACGGAAACGGCGGCAACATCTCCTACAATCTCCCCTTCGTCGAGATCCTGCACCGTGTGGGACTCTCCACATTCATCTACGATTACAGGGGCTACGGCCGCAGCCAGGGAAAACCCTCCGAAGAAGGAACGTACAGCGACGTAGCGGGGGCCTGGCGCTACCTGACGGAAAACCGGAAGATCCCCGCCGGGCAGATCCTGCTCTACGGCCAGTCCCTCGGCGGCCCCGTCGCGGCAAAGCTCGCCCGGGAGAAAAACCCCGCAGCCCTCATCCTGGACTCCTCCTTCACCAGTTTCGTCGACATCGCGGGGCACCACTACCCGTTCCTGCCCGTGCGGTGGCTTGCCCGTTTCGAGTACAACACGCTCGCTCAGGTTCGCAATGTCCGTTGCCCCGTGCTCGTCATCCACAGTCCCGACGACGAGATCACGCCGTTCAGCCAGGGGGTTGCCCTCTACGAGGCGGCGCCGGAGCCGAAAGCCTTCATCAAACTGCGCGGTGGGCACAACGATGCCCTCTTCAACTCCGTCGGCGCTTACCGGGAGGGGATCGACGGGTTCCTGAAACGAATCGGTCGCTAGCAACGCGGCACCTTTCCTGCATGACCTGCGGGCATGCAGATGAGCCCGCAACGAATCATCAGGGCGGCCGGGAACCGGGCCGAGGTCGCCTACCGTTTTCTTCTTCGGGGGTTCCTGCGCTTTGATTCATGGCACTGCGCGCCTCTTGCCGCCAAGGATTACGCCGCCGGCATCATCGCCCACCTGAATGCCCTCCCCGCCGGGCGGCGGGGGCGAGTTGCCGAGATCGGCTGCGGCCTCGGAGACATCCTGCTCAACCTGGACTACGAGGAGCGCCTCGGCCTCGACAGCAACCCGGCCGTCCTGAAAGCGGCCGGGATCGTGCGCCGCAGCCATCTGAAGGGCAGCGCGAGATTTGCCGTCTTCTCCTTCCCGGAGGACCGCCTGGAGGGCTGCTTCGATGCCGTCATCCTGACAAACTGGCCCCATTCCATCCCGCCGGAACCCTTGAAGACCGGCGTCTCCCGGCTGTTTCGCGACAACCTGAGCCCCGGGGGATGCCTCGTCATCGACACGGTATTGAAAGACGGCTACCCCTATCGGCACGATGCGGTCTTCCTGCTTGGCGACCTGGGAGGGAGCGTCGAGCCGATCGGCGCCTACCCCTGCGGGCGCAGGGTGTGGAAGGTGACGAAAG
>CAZPCN010000220.1:0-1788 GCA_964585095.1 uncultured Syntrophaceae bacterium
ACGATGTCGACGCGCGGCTTCTCCCCCGCCCAGAAGAGCGAGGCGCAGCCGGCCAGCAGGATCGAAAGGAGGACCGGAATGGCTGGGAGGATCCGTTTCATGGGCCTGTGTCTCCTTTTCCAGGGAATGAAATGACCGTTTAAGGATATCAGAATTCCCCCGAGATCAAAACCGGTTTTCAACGCGCCCGGACGGACTGCCGCTCCTGATCCGTCAGCAGGCAGCTTTCGAGGCAACTCTCCCCGCAACGGCCGTCACAGGGCTCGATGTGGACGGTGACACTGGCGCCCGGGAAGCGCTCCCGGATTTCCCGGGCGAACTCCTGGGTGATGCGGTGGGAGGATGCCACGCTCATCTCCGCCTCCACCTTGATGTGGAACTCGACGAACCGGAAGTGGCCGGCCTTGCGCGTGCGGAGCTTGTGGTACCCCTTCACGACGGGCCGGCGCTTGAGGATGAGCGACTCGATCCAGGCGATCTCGTCGCCGGGAAGCTGCACGTCCAGCAGATCCCGCGCCGACTGCACCGTCAGATCCCAGGCGGCCTTGAGGATGAGGGCGGCAACCCCGATGGCCGCCGCGGGGTCCACCCAGTGCAGATCCACGCCGGGGGCAAGGCGAGAGGCGGCCCAGATGGCCGCCAGTCCCAGCATGACGCCCGCCGAGGTGTACACGTCGGTCCGCAGGTGCCACCCGTCGGCGATCAGCGCCACCGAGTCGGTCTCCTTGCCCACCTGGAAGAGCTTGCGCGACACGAACAGGTTGACGACGGCCGACAGGAGCATGACGGCAACGCCCCACGAGGCCATGCCGAGGGGCTCGGGGCGGATGATTTTTTGAACGGCCTCATAGACGATCCAGATCGCCGCCAGGAAGATGAGCAGGGCCTCGACGGTGCCCGAGATGTTCTCGATCTTGCCGTGCCCGTAGGGATGCTCCCGGTCGGCGGGGATCCCGGAGGTGCGGACGGAGTAGTAAGCAATCCCCGCGGCGACGAGATCGACGCCGGAGTGGATCGCCTCGGAGATGACGGAGACGGCGCCGATGGCAAGGCCCACGGCGAGCTTCAGCACGACGAGGGTCGTGTTGGAGACAACCGACAGGAGAGCGACCTTTCGTTTTCGATTGTCCGCGTCCGTGCTCACCTGACTCCTGCTCCCTTCAAACGGGTCGATCATACACGATCGGACCGATGCTGGAAAGCGCATTTGGGCCCCTGTGCCCTTGCTTTTTCACAATCCCTGCCGTATGGTGCTCGAACCGGCCCTGCAGGCCGCCGGCAGTAAACCCTTCGGACAACCCATGGACAACGAAAAGAAGATCCTCCTCTTCCCGGTGGCGTCTCACTTCCTCTTCCACTTCTACGAGATCGCCTTCCCGGCGCTCGCCATCCCGCTGACCCTCTCCCTGGGCATGGACCTGAAGGACGTGCTCGCCCTGGGGTTCCCGATGTACCTGCTCTTCGGCCTCGGCGCTCTGCCCTGGGGCCTCTTCGCCGATCACACGAGCAACCGGCTTGCGCTGATCATCGGCTTTTTCGGCGTTGCCGCGGGTTCGTTTCTCACGTCCCTCTCGACGACCCCCTCGGGCATCCTGTGGTCGCTTGCCGTCATCGGGACCTTTTCCTGCATCTGCCACCCGGCGGGCATGGGACTCATCTCGCGCGCCATGAAAAGCAGGGGTGCGGGCCTGGGCCTTTTCAGCGTCGCGGGGACCGTCGGGCTCATCGTGGGGCCTTTCCTGGCGGGGCTCATGAACTGGCTGGCGGGCTGGCAGGTCGCGTACGCCG
>CAZPCN010000221.1:0-1788 GCA_964585095.1 uncultured Syntrophaceae bacterium
CCACGAAGAGCGCCTGGCCGCTGCCCTTGAGGGCGAGGTAGATCTTCCCCGGCTCGACGTTGCTGACGAGCGCGATGGCGTGGGATCCCTCGAAGTCGTTCACGGCGAGCCGGAAGGCCTCCTCGAGCGCCATTCCTGCCATGAGGTAGCGCTCCACCTGCAGGGGGATGATCTTCGTGTCCGAGGTGATCTCGGGGGCGATCTCGTAGCCGAAGGCCGACTCCAGCAGGGAGCGCAGCATCTGGTAGTTGTCGATGTCGCCGTTGAGGACGACGCTGATCGTCCAGCGGCCCGGCCCGTAGGCGGGGTAGAACTTCATGCCCGGGACGATGGCGCCGTCGAACGCCGAGGCGACGGACTCGGGGATGGCGCACAGGCCCGCCGGCGGGATCTGGCCGTCGGCTCCCTGCGCGCAGAGGGTGAAGTTGCTGATGGGGTGGCAGTTCTCCTCGGTGATGGAGCCCACGGAGGCCCACCGGGTGTGGGCGAAGGTCGACTCGGAGACCGTGGCCTGCCGCGCGAAGGCGCGGAAGATGCGGTCCTCGCGGACGGCCTCGCGGAGCTTGTGGACGTTCTCGCCGAGCTTGCCGATGATGGAGGCCGTCTTGTAGACGAAGGAGAGCCAGACGCCCCCGTCGGGGTGGCGGTGATCGGCCAGGAGGATGGAGCCGTGGAGAAGGTCGTGCTCCGCGGAGCGGCGGCGGAAGTCCTCGCGGAGCCCCGTTCGCTCGAGTTCCTCGACGACCCGCTCCAGGGTCTCACGGTCCTTGAGCGTGAGCGAAACCTGCAGGCCCGCCGAGTCGCGCCCCCGGACCTCGAGCCGGTCGATGCAGTTGAGCAGGAAGTTGACGCGGCAGTACTGGGCGAAGCTCTCGGGGGTGAGGTCTCCGGGGTCTGACGCACCCGCCAGGTGCAGGATTTTTCCGATGTTGGCGAGGATGTCCTTCTCGAGGCCCCAGACGATGTCCTTCAGGAGGATGAGGCGGCTCGTGATGATTTCCATCTCGCCCGTTGCGAAACGCCCCGCCTCGGCTTCCAGCAGGGCCTCTTCGCCGGCCAGGAAGGCCGCCACCCCGGGGACGAGAGCATGCATCGCCTGCGCCCTGGCGGGATTCAGGAAGACGGCCTGAAAGTGCGGCTCCTGCCTCAGGAGCACGAGGTCGCGCTCCATCTGTGCAAGCGGGCCCGTGCCGGCCAGGTACCCCTCGGGTTTGACCTTGCCCGCGATGACCCTTGAAAGCGGCGCCCTTCGGATCTCGGCGAAACAGGAGGCGAGGTTGGCGCCGGCATCCGCGGCGGCAGGCTTCGGGCCTGACTTGACGGCCAGGATGCCGCCGATGCCGCAGAAGAGCGCCAACGCGTGCAGCGGGAAGAGGATGATCGAGAAGGGCGGGGTCTGCCGGGGATCGCGGCCGAGAAAGAAGTGCCACGTCGCAAGGGATGAACGGATCCGCCTGAAGAACTTTTTGATCATGGGTTCCTCTCACAGACTCTGTCGTTCCCGGGGTTTACCCTCGCCGCGGCAACGTCCCGCATCCCCCGGAGCGGCTCCCCGCAGGGGCTTGTCCCTACCCCCGGAACGAGGGGAGGGCGTCCAGGGCACGGGATACGACAGCGTCCACAACGGACTGAAGCCAGGCCGTACCGGCATCCGCAGACTCCCGGTCCAGGGCCCGGATGAAATCAACATAGTCACCGGCCCCCCCGGAGGAGAGCCGCTCATTCATTCGCGCAAGAAAGGCCTTGCGGCCGTCCTGTCCGGTGGAGTCGTCGGCAAGTCCCTCAAGC
>CAZPCN010000222.1:0-1786 GCA_964585095.1 uncultured Syntrophaceae bacterium
GGCTTCATGACGACCTGCCACGCCTACACGATGGACCAGCGCCTCCTCGACGGGTCCCACAAGGACCTGCGCAGGGCCCGGGCAGCCGGCCTGTCGATCGTCCCCACGACGACGGGCGCGGCCAAGACCGTCGGGGAAGTCATCCCCGCCCTGAAAGGCAAGCTGGACGGCGTCGCCCTGCGTGTCCCCACGCCCAACGTGAGCTGCGTGGACTTCGTCGCCGAGGTGGGCCGCAACGTCACCGTCAGCGAGGTGAACGACGCCGTCAAGGCCGCCGCGGCGGGGTCGATGAAGGGCATCCTCCAGTACTGCGAGGAGGAGCTCGTCTCGGTGGACTTCGTGAGCAGCCCCTACTCGGCGATCTTCGACGCGCCGCTCACCAACGTCCTCGACGGCAACCTGGTGAAGATCTTTGCCTGGTACGACAACGAGAGCGGCTTCGCCTGCCGGATGCTCGACCTGGCACGGTACATGGCGAAACGATTCTAGGCCGCAGGCCCGGAATCGAGGGGTTCGGGTTTCGCGCATCGGGTCTCGGGTTTGAAGCGGAAGGGGGGGATTGTGCGCAGGGCGCTTATCATCGGCAACTGGAAGATGAACAAGACCGTCGGCGAGGCGGCCGAGTTTGCACGGGCCCTGGCGGCGTCGCTTCCGGATGCGGCCGACCGGGACGTTGCCATCGCCCCGCCTTTCACGGCTCTCCTCGCCCTCGCGCCGCTGTTGAGAGACACGGCGATCGCCCTTTGCGCCCAGGATGTCCACGGGGAGGACCGGGGAGCCTTCACCGGCGAGGTGTCGGCGCCCATGCTCCGCGACGTGGGCTGCCGCTACGGTCTCGCGGGCCATTCGGAACGCCGCCGTCTCTTCGGGGAGACCAACGACGACGTCAACCGCAAGGTGAAGGCCCTGCTCCGGGCGGGCCTCACTCCCGTCCTGTGCGTGGGGGAATCCCTGGAGGAGCGGGAGGCCGACCAGACCACCAGCGTCGTCAGGCGCCAGCTAAAAGAGGGATTGAATAATCTTTCCGCCGATGATATAAGGCGCTCCATTGTCGCCTACGAACCGGTGTGGGCCATCGGGACCGGCAGAACGGCCTCTCCCGAGCAGGCCGAGGAAGTCCACCACTTCATCCGGCAGTTTGTCGAGCGCATGGCCGGAAAGGAACGGGCGGACGCGATCCGCATCCTGTACGGAGGAAGCGTCAACCCCGCCAACGCGGGGGCGCTCATGGCGCAGAAGGACGTCGACGGGGTCCTGGTGGGGGCCGCGAGCCTCGACGTCGATTCCTTCCGGAAGATCATCGAGTATTGAGAGGAAAGAACGTTGCACATCTTCATCAGCATCATCCATGTTTTGGTTTGCGTCCTGCTGGTCGTGATCGTGCTGCTCCAGCGCGGCAAGGGGGCCAGCATGGGGGCGGCCTTCGGCGGCTCGAGCCAGACCCTGTTCGGCAGCTCCGGCCCCGGCACCCTGCTCGGCAAGATGACCACCGGCGTAGCCGTGGTGTTCATGCTGACCTCCCTGTGGCTGGCCTACTTCGCAGTGCACAAGGGCAGCTCCGTCATGCAGGGCGCCGCGCCGGCACCCATCGAGCAGCCGGCCCCCGCACCGGCCGCCCCTCCCGCACCGGCGCCGGAGAAGAAATAGCGCTGCGCTATTGACAAAAAAGCCCGAACAGGCTAAGAAAACCTCAACGAACGCCGAAGTGGTGGAATTTGGTAGACACGCTATCTTGAGGGGGTAGTGGGGAGACCCGTCCGGGTTCAAGTCCCGGCTTCGGCACCAG
>CAZPCN010000223.1:0-1786 GCA_964585095.1 uncultured Syntrophaceae bacterium
TGTACACGCTGCACGCGGTGGGGTTTGTGACGCTGTTTGCCTTCTTCTTCGTCCATGTCTACCTCGGGACGGTCGGCAACCCCGGCTCCTTCCAGGCCATGATCACGGGCTGGGTGACCCGGGGCTGGGTCAAGAAGCAGCACCCCAAGTGGCTCAAGGAGATGGAGCATCACGGAACCCTCGTCGTCTACGGGGAAGAGAAAAAACCCGCCGGAGGGCACGGATAAGACGCCATCCTTCGGGGAAAGGCCCATTTGCGGACGGGCCTTTCCCGAAGGGACGGGCAAGGCCTCTTTTTTTTGCCCGCCGTCATGCTAGCAATAACATAACCTGACCCCGCTTTACCGGCTGAAGCATCTCCGAAAGGAAGAAAACCCACGATGAACGCAACCCGGTTCCGGATCTTTTCGAGGAGGGCCCTTCATCCCCTGCGCCGGGCCGTCGTGATCTGCGCCGCCGCCCTCGTCTTCCTCTGCCCGGCCCAGTCTCACGCGGCGGAGAGCCTGAAGGCCGCCGTGGCGGCGAACTTCATGATCCCCTTCAAGGAGATCGCCGCCGCCTTCGAGGCGGAGACGAAGATCCGTGTCGAGCCGACCTATTCCTCAACGGGAAATTTCTACAGCCAGATCGTCAACGGGGCCCCCTACGACGTGTTCCTCTCCGCCGACGAGAAGACACCGCAGTCGCTTTTCGAAAAGGGCCTGGCGGAAAAGCCCATGTTGTACGCGACCGGGCGGGTCGTCCTCTGGGGGAACGGCAAGGATTTCTGCGGAGCGAAAACCTGGCAGGACGCGCTCAAGCGACCCGGGGCGAAGAAGATCGCGATCGCCAACCCCGTCACGGCCCCCTACGGTGCGGCGGCCGAGGCGGCCCTGAAAAGAACCGGCCTCTGGGACGGGATCCGGGAACGCATCGTCGTCGCCCAGAACGTGGGACAGTCCTTCCAGTATGCCATGTCGGGCGGTACGGACGGCTCCTTTTGCGCCCTTTCCTCGGCCCTGTCGGAGCAGGGCGGCAAGGGCTGCCACTATCTGATCGAAGAGGCGCCGCCCATCCGGCAGGCCGCCTGCCTGCTGACCCGGACGGCTGCAAAAGCAGATGCCTCGCGGCTGCTGAAATACCTCGATTCCCCGAAGTCGCTGGAAATCAAGAAACGGTACGGCTATTTCTAGATGGAACTGCTGCCCCTTTACCTCTCGGCGAAACTGGCCGCCATCGCGACGGTGATCCTCATCGCCATCGCGGCGCCGCTGGCCTATCTGCTGACGAATGTCTCCTGGCCGGGGAAATCCTTCGTCGAGGCCCTTTTCAATCTGCCCATCGCCCTGCCGCCCACGGTCATCGGGTTCTACCTGCTCTTTGTCCTGGGACCGAACGGGTCCGTGGGGCGGATGTGGGAGGCCCTGTTCGGCGGCCCCCTTCTGTTCACTTTCACGGGAATCGTCGTCGCCTCGATCTTCTACAGCCTCCCCTTCGCCATCCAGCCGATCAAGGCGTCCTTCGAGAAGATCGACCCCCGCCTCAAGGAGAGCGCCTATGTCCTAGGCCTGTCGCCTGTGGCGACATTTTTCCGGGTCATCATCCCCAACAGCGTCAACGGGATCGCGGCGGCGGCGATCCTCGTGTTCCTGCACACCATGGGCGCCTTCGGCGTCGTCCTGATGGTCGGCGGGAGCATCGCCGGGGAGACGCGGGTGGCCTCGATCGCCATCTACGAAGCCGTCGAGTCCATGCAATACGAGAAGGCCTGGACCCTGTCGCTGGCCTTCATCCCGATCGGGTATGG
>CAZPCN010000224.1:0-1768 GCA_964585095.1 uncultured Syntrophaceae bacterium
GTCCACCTCGGCCAGCACGATGTCCACGGCGCCGATGACGGCCACCACGTCGGCCAGGAGCCTGCCGCGGATCATCTTCACCAGGCCCTGGAGGTTCACGAAGGACGGGGGGCGGACCTTGAGCCGCAGGGGCTGCGGTCCCCCGTCGCTGACGAGGTAGAAGCCGAGCTCGCCCCGCGGCGACTCGACGGCGTGGTAGACCTCGCCCGCCGGGGGCTTCATGCCCTCCATGACGAGGCCGAAATGCCGGATGAGGCCGGCGATGCTGTGCTTCAACTCGTCCTTCGCGGGGAAGACGGCCGGCGAGCCCGCCGCCGTCCAGGGCCCCTCGGGGAGCCCGTCGACGGCCTGCCTGGCGATGCGGGCGCTTTCGCGCATCTCCCGGATGCGGACCAGGTAGCGGTCGTAGACGTCGCCTGCCTTCCCGGCGGGTATTTCAAAATGAAATTCATCATAACAGGAGTAGGGTTGGGCCTTCCGGAGGTCGTGCGGCATGCCGGCGCTGCGCAGCATGGGCCCCGAGATGCCCAGGCGGATGCACTGCCCCGCGTCGAGGACGCCCACCCCCTTCGTCCGGTACTTCCAGATGGGGTTTTCCGTCAGCAGCGTCTCGTACTCGTCCACCCGCCCCTGGAAGGTGTCCGTGAAGGCCTGCACGGACTCGACGAAGCGGGCGTCGATATCGGCCGCCAGGCCCCCGATCCGCAGAAAGCTCGGCGTCAGGCGGGAGCCCGAAAGGGTCTCGAAGATGTCCATGAGGGCCTCCCGCTCGCGCAGGGCGTAGAACAGCGGCGTCATGGCCCCGAGGTCGTGGGCGTGAGTGCCGAGCCAGAACAGGTGGCTCGCGATCCGCTGCAGCTCCGCCAGGGCGACGCGGACGTAGCAGGCCCGACGGGGGACCTCGATGTCCATGAGCTTCTCCACCGCCAGGACGTAGGCCAGGTTGTTGCTCAGGGCCGCCAGGTAGTCGAGGCGGTCGGTGAGCACGATGACCTGGTGGTACGTGCGGTTCTCGGCGAGCTTCTCGATGCCCCGGTGCAGAAAGCCGATGTCGGGTCGAGCGTCGACGACGGTCTCGCCGTCGAGTTCGAGGACGACGCGCAGAACCCCGTGGGTGCTTGGGTGCTGGGGGCCCAGGTTGAGGCTCAGGGTCTCGGCGCTCATGGCTTGCCCGTTCCCTCCAGGGGGAAGTCCTTCCGCAGCGGGTGCCCCTCGAAGTCGTCGGGGAGCAGGATCCGCCTGAGGTCCGGGTGGTTGCGGAACCGGATCCCGAAGAGGTCGAAGCACTCCCGCTCGTGCCAGTCCGCCGTCTCCCAGACGGCGGTGACGGAGTCGACGACAGGGTCCTCTTCTCCGAGTGCGACCTTGACCCGGAGACGGTGCCCGTGTCTCACCGAATAGAGGTGGTAGACCACTTCGAAGCGCGGCGCGGCGGGGTGGCGGTCCACGCCGCACAGATCGGCGAGGAAATCGAAGGCAAGGGGTTCGTCATCGCGCAGGAATTCGCAGAGCGCAACGATGCTGCCGTGATCAACCGTCAGGCTCGTTTCGCCGCGAAACGTTTTCGGCTCGCTAAGGGCCGTGCCGAAGCGCGCCCGGAGGACGTCGAGGTTCATCGCGCGCCTCCTGCCGCCTCGCGGGCGATTTTTTCCTGGAGCCGGATGAGGCCGTCGAGCAGCGCCTCCGGCTTGACGGGGCATCCCGGGATGTAGATGTCGACGGGCAGGAACGTGTCGACCCCCTGCACGACGGCGTAGGTCGGGAAGAG
>CAZPCN010000225.1:0-1766 GCA_964585095.1 uncultured Syntrophaceae bacterium
CAGCAGGTCAAGCGCCTGGGCATGGGCGTGGACGAGGCGACGGGGCTTGCCCGCTCGGAGAGCCCCTACCGGGTCTCGGGCCGCTGCAGCGTCTTCTGCAAGAGCGACTGCACCCACGCCGCCAACAAGGGCGTGCCGCGGGGGCGCATCGTGGCGGGCCTGTGCGAGATGATGGCGGGGAAGATCCTCGAGATCCTCCGCCAGGTGCCCCGGCGGGACATCATGGTCATCGGGGGCACGGCCCGCAACGACGTCGTGATGGACCGGCTGCGAAAGGAGATCGCAAACCTCCGGGTGCCCGACGAGGCGCCCTACTTCGAGGCCCTCGGCGCGGCCCTCTGGGCCCTCGCGCACGAAACGGCCCCGTACCCGGGGACCGGCGGCCTCTTCCGCAGCCAGGAAAGCTCCTTTGACGTCCTGCCGCCCCTCTCCGATTTCACCGAGCACGTCGAGTTCAAGCCCTCGCGCCGGGGCGAGGCGAGGGCGGGGGACACGCTGATCCTCGGCCTCGACGTGGGCTCGACGACGACGAAGGCCGTCCTGCTCCGTTGTGAGGACGACGCCGTCGTGGCCTCCGTGTACCTGCGCACCGACGGCGACCCCGTCGGCGCCTCGCGCGCCTGCTACCGCGCGCTCTGCGCGCAGCTGGGCCCGCTTGCCGCAGGCGTCCGCATCGAGGGGCTCGGCGTGACGGGCTCGGGCCGCCAGATCGCGGGCCTGCACGCCATGACGGAGGGCATCGTCAACGAGATCGCCGCCCACGCCGCCGCCGCCGTCCGGTTCGACCCGGGCGTCGACACGATCTTCGAGATCGGCGGCCAGGACGCCAAGTACACCTTCCTTACCGGGGGCGTGCCGTCGGATTACGCCATGAACGAGGCCTGCAGCGCGGGGACGGGCTCCTTCCTCGAGGAGGCGGCCCGGGAGTCGCTCGGCATCGCCACGGAGGAGATCGCCGGGATCGCCCTGCGCGGCACGCGTCCGCCCGACTTCAACGACCAGTGCGCGGCTTTCATCAACAGCGACATCAAGCGCGCCTTCCACGAGGGGATCGCCCGGGAGGACGTCGTGGCGGGACTGGTCTACTCGATCTGCATGAACTACCACAAGCGCGTCAAGGGCAGCCGGGCCGTGGGCAGGAAGGTCTTCATGCAGGGCGGGGTGTGCTACAACCGCGCCGTGCCCCTGGCCATGGCCGCCGTCACGGGCAGGCGGATCGTCGTCCCGCCCGACCCCGGCCTCATGGGCGCCTTCGGCGTGGCCCTCGAGATCAAGCGACGCATCGAGCTGGGGCTCATGCGCCCGCAGCGATTCTCGCTCGCGGCCCTGAGGGACCGGGCAATCGAGTACGGCGAGCCCTTCCGGTGCAACGGGGGCGCCGAACGCTGCGACCGCGGCTGCGAGATCGCCCGCATCCGCATCGAGGGCGGGACGCACCCCTTCGGGGGGGCCTGCAACCGCTGGGTCAACCTGCGCTTCGACCGGAGGGAGGATGCGGCGTTGCTCGACCTCGCCCACGCCTGGGAGCGCCTCGCCTTCGAAGGGAAGGATCCGGGGGAGGCTCCGGCGACGGGCACCGTCGGCCTCAACAAGTCCTTCTTCACCAACGCCTTCTTCCCGCTCTACAGGCGGTTCTTCGAGGAACTGGGGCTGCGGCCCGTCCTGCCCGGCACGATCCGTCAGGAGGGCGTCGACCGCAGGGGGGCCGCCTTCTGCTGGCCCGTCGAGATCGCCCACGGCTACCTCCAGGACCTCCTGGACCGCGG
>CAZPCN010000226.1:0-1761 GCA_964585095.1 uncultured Syntrophaceae bacterium
GGATCCCCGATCACGTCGGAGAGGATGAGCGAGACCACCCGGGCCGGCCGGGCCGACTCGGCCAGCCTCCCGGCCTTGACGCGGGAAAGGTGCTTGCGCACCGTGTTGAGTTCCATGATGTCCGCCCCGCCGCGCAGGAGGATGCGGGTCATCTCCTGCTTATCGTCGAGCGAGAGGCCCTCCATCGGGGAAACGAAAAGAGCCGATCCCCCTCCCGAGATCAGGCAGACGACGAGGGTTTCGCCGCCCGCCTGCCGGATCAGCTCGACGGCCCTGCCGGCGCCGGCAACGCCGTTTTCGTCGGGAACGGGGTGCCCGGCCTCGATGAGCTCGATCGCCCCCGCAGGGGCACCGCCGTCGCAGTGGCCGTACTTGGTCACGACGACGCCCCCGCGGACGCTCTCTCCCATCTCGTCGAGGAGGGCGCGGGCCATGGGGCAGGCGGCCTTGCCGAAGGCGACGACGACGATGTCCTTCAGGCCCTCGTCACGGCAGATCGCGCGGATCCGCTCGGCGTGCCTCGCGACGGCGGCGCGGGGGTCTACGGCGCGGAGCGCCTCGTTGAAGATCTCGACGGCATCGCGGTTCATGTCCGTTCTCCTGAAAGCGGCCCCGTCGCATCCTCCAGGAACGCCCGGATCGTGTCGCGGAAGACGTTCGGCGCCTGGAACAGGGCGTAGTGGCCCAGGGGGTGCTCGAAGGAGCAGAGCCGGGATCCGGGGATTCGCTCGTGGGCCTTGCGGGCCATGCACAGCCGGACCCAGTGGTCGTTGGCCACGTGGAGGATGAGCGTTCGCGCCCGGATGCGGTCGAGCCGTCCCGTCACGTCGAAATCCTCGCCCGCCCGGTTCCGGTAGAGCAGGTCGATGGCGTCGTAGTTGCGGCCGTAGGGGACGAGGATCGCCCCCTCCTTCCCGTGCATCTCCCAGGCAAAGGCCTCCTTCTGGACGGCTTCCCAGCCCGCCTCGATCCGGTAGTCGAAGCTCATCGCCGAGTGGAACAGGATGGACCAGCCGAACATGACGCCCCGGTACGGATGCCGATCCTTCGGCAGGTGGTAGTACGCGCCGGCTGTTTCGCGCCAGGCGGGGTCGCTTTCGATGGCCGCCGACATGAGCCGGAAGAGCCACCGGAGGCTGGCGTCCGACTCCGTCACGCCGCCCATGGGCATGATCGCCTCGACGAAATCCGGGTGCATCAGGGCCCAGAGGTAGCTCTGGATGGCGCCCATGGAGGCCCCCGTGGCAAGCCGGATGCGGCTCACCCCCAGGCAGTCCCGCAGAAGCCGGTAATTGGCCTGGACGCAGTCTTGAATGCTGTAGGGGGGGAACCGGAGCCCGAGGCCGTCGCTCGGCTTGCTGGCGCCCCACAGGCCGAGGGCGTCGACGAAGACGACGTAGTAGCGGTTCGTGTCGATCAGCTCCCCGGGGCCCACGGCGGGGCCGCCGCAGAAGTCGTTGCCGCCCTGGCCGCGGTGCCAGTAGAAGTACATGAGGCCCGCATCGCCCGAGTAGAAGGGGCTGAAGAGCACCGCGTTGTCGATGCGGCCTTCGCCGTCCCGGTGGGGGGTCCCGACGGCGATGCAGGCCGTGCGCAGGGGCCCTGCGCCCAGGGACTCGAGGGTCACGCCGCCGCGGCCCCCCGACTCCCACGATGCCGGGTCGTCGAGGTCGTAGGTGCCGCCGATCCGGAAGCCCGGGATTTCGTGAAAGGTCTTGAGGTGTGCCAGGCCCTCCACCCCGCAGAGGGCGGTGACGGGCT
>CAZPCN010000227.1:0-1751 GCA_964585095.1 uncultured Syntrophaceae bacterium
ACCTGTCACCTCGCACTCCGCGAGTATGCATGGCACCTCCCTTGCATCTCCCTGGTTGCCGGCCCTGCGGTTTGATCCGAAAATAAGGCGTGCAATTCCAATGGTTTGCATCGCCAAATTCTCCTTCAAGTTATAACGAAAGCAACCGATAAGAGAATATGAAACCGTTGCAACGTTTGCCAGGATGCCTGAAATGAATTTCAAGACCGAATTCCCCTGTCAACCGAACCGCCGGGAATATTCCCGGGTGAACGCCGTCGTGCCTTTCGGCGTGCGGCTCGTCCCCCCGGAGGAAAGGGAAAGCCTCCTGTCCCGGATCTGCAACCAGACGACGGTCGACCTCGGTGGACTTCCGGAGATCCAGGACCAGGCCCTGGCCGAATGGCTCTCGGCGCTCAACCGAAAGCTGGACCTGATCCTCAACGCGCTGGGCGCGCAGAAGCTGGGGTTCAGCTCGCTTCCGGTGAGGCAGATCAACATCAGCGGGGGCGGCCTCTCGTTCCCCTCGAGCGAGGCGTTCAACCGGGGCGACATCCTCGAGATCATGACGGTCCTCTCGGCCGGCGCCTCGGTGGCCCTCTACATCTACGGAGAGGTGGTGGCGTCCGACCGGCGGAGCGACGGGTTTGAAATCGGCCTGAAGTTCGTGGCCATGGACGATCAAATACGCGAGGAAATCTGCCGTTTCGTCTTCGAGCGGGAACGGCAGATCCTCCGCGAGAAAAGGAGATAACGCAGGCCTTCCATGTTCACCATCATCGGATCTGCCATCGTCATCGCCTGCGTCATCGGGGGCTTCCTGCTCGAGCACGGAAACCTCGCGGTGCTGTTCCAGCCCGTCGAGCTGCTCATCATCGGCGGGGCGGCCGTGGGCGGCTTCATCATCGCCTCGCCCATGAAGGTCATCAAGGCCGTCATGGGGGGCATTATCAAGATGCTCAGCGGCAAGGGGTACACGAAGGCCGACTACCTCGAGGCCCTCACGATGCTGGGCGAGGTCTTCTACAAGATCCGCAAGGAGGGCCTGGTCTCCGTCGAAGGCGACGTGGACAACCCCAGGGAGAGCGTGATCTTCACCAAGTACCCCACGTTCTTCAAGAACCACCACGCCCTCGACCTCGTCGTCGACACCCTGCGGACCGTCATGACGACCAAGATCGAGCCCAACGAGCTCGAGGCGCTCATCGACGCCGAGCTGGAGAGCCATCAGGAGGAGCTGACGGCGCCCAGCAAGAGCGTGGCCACCGTGGCCGACTCCCTGCCGGGCCTCGGGATCGTCGCCGCCGTTCTCGGCATCGTCCTCACCATGGGAAAGATCAGCGAGCCGCCTGACGTCCTCGGCAAGTCGATCGGCGCGGCCCTCGTCGGGACGTTCCTCGGCGTTCTTCTCTGCTACGGATTCGTGGGGCCCATGGCCAAGAACATGGAGCATTCGGCCTCGGAGGAGCTCCAGTACCTCTCGGTGCTCAAGATGGCCATCGTCGCCTTCGTGGGCGGCGCCGCCCCGCAGGTGGCCGTCGAGTTCGGCCGCCGGGTCGTCCCGGCCGTCGACAAGCCCACCTTCGCGGAAGTCGAGGAAGCCCTGAGGAGAATCAAGAAATAATGTCGGAAGCCGTCCGCAAGGTCATCATCAAGAAGGTCAAGAAGAAGCACGGCGAGGGGCACCACGGCGGCTCGTGGAAGGTGGCATACGCCGACTTCGTCACGGCCATGATGGCCTTCTTCCTCCTGCTGTGGCTGCTCTCCATGGT
>CAZPCN010000228.1:0-1748 GCA_964585095.1 uncultured Syntrophaceae bacterium
AAGTTCATCTACATCAACCCGGAGTTCGTCCGGGTCACGGGCTATGCCCTCGAGGACGTCCCCACGGGCAAAGAGTGGTTCCTCAAGGCGTTCCCCGATGCCGAATACCGGAAGAAGGTCATCGAGACCTGGAAGGCCGACATGGCGGCCAACGTCAGGGGAAGCGCCCGCGTCTTCCACGTCGCCTGCCGCGACGGAAGCACGAAGGTCCTCGAGTTCCGGGCGGCGCGCATCGACGGGCGGCGCGCCATGGTCATGCTCACCGACATCACGGACCGCAAGCGCATCGAGTACGCCCTGATCGAGAGCGAGGAGCGCTTCCGGATTCTCTCGGACAACTCCCCCGTCGGCATCGCCCTGGCGAGGCCCGACGGGGTGTTCGAATACCTGAACCCCCGCTTCACGGAGATCTTCGGCTACACCATCGAGGACCTGCCCGACAACGAGACGTTCCTCAAGCGGGTCTTCCCGAATCCCTCGTACCGGGACCTCGTGCGGTACTTCTACCGCGAGGACCTGGAGAACTTCACGAAGAACCGCAAGGTGGGCGAGCGCGTCGTGACGATCCGCGTGCGCGGCGGCTCCGACCGGATCATGCACTCCCGCATGGTGGTCCTCGGCAACGGCAAACAGCTGATGACCTACGAGGACATCACGGACCTCAAGAAGATGGAGGCCGAGCTGTTCCACGCGCAGAACATGGAGGCCGTGGCCACCCTGGCCGGCGGGATCGCGCACGCCTTCAACAACATCCTCATGGGCATCCAGGGCTACACGGCGCTGATGCTCTCGGAGACGAAGGCCGACCACCCGGCCTACGGGCGGCTCAAGCGGATCGAAAAGCAGGTCAAGAGCGGCTCCGACCTCACGAACCAGCTCCTGGCGTTCTCCAGCGGCGGCCGCTACGAAGTCAAGCCCTGCAACCTGAACGACATCATCGAAAAGACCTCGAACGCCTTCGGGCAGACCCGCAGGGACATCAAGATCCAGAAATCGCTCGAGAGCGACCCCTGGGCCGTCGAAATCGACCAGGTGCAGGTCGAGCAGGTCCTCGTCAACCTCTACGTCAACGCCCAGCAGGCCATGCCGGGCGGCGGGGAACTGACCCTGAAGACGCGCAACGTCACCCTCGACGACGCCTACGTCCGCAACTACAAGGTCAAGCCGGGCAACTACGTCATGGTCTCCGTCACGGACACGGGGATGGGAATCGACGAGCGGACCAAGGAGCGGATCTTCGAGCCCTTCTTCACCACCCGCGAGATGGGCCGGGGCCGCGGCCTGGGGCTTGCCTCGGCCTACGGGATCATCCGCGGGCACCAGGGGATCATCAACATCTACAGCGAGGAGGGCCAGGGGACGACCTTCAACCTCTTCCTGCCCGCCACGGACAAGGCGGCCGTCAAGGAGACGGTGCCTCCCAAGGGGCTGCTGGAAGGAAGCGAGACGATCCTCTTCGTGGACGACGAGGACGTGATCATCGACGTCAACCGGGAGATCCTCGAGTCGCTGGGCTACAAGGTCGTGGCGGCCAAGAGCGGCCAGGAGGCCATCGAGGTCTACCGGAAGCTCCGCGGCAAGATCGGCCTCATCATCCTGGACATGATCATGCCCGGCATGGACGGGGAGGCCACCTACGACAGCCTGAGAAAGATCAACGACGACGTGCGGGTCATCCTGTCGAGCGGGTACAGCAAGAACGAGCAGGCGAAGGCCATCCTCGAGAAAGGCTGCCAGGCCTTCATCCA
>CAZPCN010000229.1:0-1735 GCA_964585095.1 uncultured Syntrophaceae bacterium
TCGCTCTTCGTGAGCGAGATCGCCAACATCACCCCCCTGAACTCGCGGCCCTTCGTCGGCCGCAGCGCCTTCGCCCACAAGGGGGGTGTCCACGTGCACGCCGTGCTCAAGAACCCGGTGGCCTACGAGCATCTTCCCCCCGAGACCGTGGGCAACAAGAGGAGGGTCCTCGTCTCGGATCTCTCCGGCAAGAGCAACATCGAGTACAAGGCGGCCGAGATGGGCCTTTCGCTGGGCGACGACGACGCGCGCAGCCGCCGGATCGTGGAGGAGATCAAGCACCTGGAAAACGAGGGCTACTCCTTCGAGGCGGCCGAAGGGTCTCTCGCCCTGATCATCCGCAAGACCACGGGCGAGTTCGAAGAGCCCTTCTATCTCGAGTGCTTCCGTGTTATAAACGAGAAGCAGGGCAACGAGCCCTCCCGCTCCCAGGCCCTCATCAAGGTGATCGTGGGCAAGGACACGGAGATCACCGCCGCCGAGGGCAACGGTCCGATCAACGCCCTGGACAACGCCCTGCGGAAGTCCCTCGTGAAGTTCTACCCCGAACTGGCCCGGATGCACCTCACGGACTTCAAGGTGAGCATCCTCGAGGGCAGCGAGGGCACGGCGGCCAAGGTGCGCGTCTTCATCGAGTCGCGCGACGACAAGGACATCTGGAGCACCATCGGGGTCTCCGAGAGCGTCATCGAGGCCAGCTGGCTGGCGCTGGTGGACAGCATCCAGTACAAGCTGAGCAAGGAGAGGCTGAACAGGAACGGAAAGGAAGCAAGGAAAGCGGTGGCATAGAGGCTGGTGAAACGCACCCGTCTGCTTCGTTGCCTCATCCCTCGTCGCTGCGACGTACGCGACAAAGTACGTCTCGCTCCTCGGGATATCGGGCGCCTTGCATCCGGGCACGTTTGACCAGCCTTCAGGATAAAGAACCCCTTACCGAACATCGTAACCGGAGTTGAACGACCATGCCAATGACCATAACAGAGAAAATCCTCGCTAAACACGCGGGGCTCGAGAGCGTCGCTCCCGGAGATCTCGTCGAGGCCAAGGTGGATCTCGCCTTCGCCCACGACTTCACGGCCCCCATCGCGATCCAGGTGTTCAAGCAGATCGGCGCCCCGAAGGTTTTCGACCGCGGGCGGGTCGCCCTCGTGGCCGACCACTTCGTGCCGAACAAGGACATCGCGTCGGCCGAGCAGGCCAAGCTCATGCGTGAATTCGCCCGGGAGCAGGACCTCGAGCTCTACTACGAGGTCGGAGAGGCCGGCATCGGCCACGTGCTCCTGCCCGAGCAGGGGCTCGTCGTGCCCGGCCAGCTCGTCATCGGGGCCGACAGCCACACCTGCGCCTACGGCGCCCTGGGGGCCTTCTCCACCGGCGTGGGGAGCACCGACTTCGCCGCCGTGATGGCCACGGGCGAGACCTGGCTGCGCGTCCCCCCGACGATCCGCGTCGAGTACACGGGGACCCTGCGGCCGCTGGTGGGAGGCAAGGACCTGATCCTGCGCCTCATCGGCGAGATCGGCGTCGAAGGGGCGCTGTACGCCGCGCTGGAGTTCTGCGGCGACGTCGTCGCCAAGCTCTCCATGCCGCACCGGTTCGCCATGGCGAACATGGCCATCGAGGCGGGGGCGAAGAACGGCATCATCGTGCCCGACGAGACGACGAAGGCCTACGTGCAGGGCCGGGCCCGGTGGGAGCCCCTGTACCTTGCCAGCGATGCCGGCGCGCGGTACGA
>CAZPCN010000230.1:0-1728 GCA_964585095.1 uncultured Syntrophaceae bacterium
GTTGTCATCTCCTCGAGGCTCAGGCAGTTGATGATGTCCTGTGCCTCGAGCCAGCCTTTGCGGGCGATGTTCAGCCCGTATCTCATGTCCGCCAGTCCGTCCGTGTGATGCGCATCGGGGTTGACGGCAATCCGCACGCCCTGGCGCTTGGCGTACTTGCAGTGCCGCCAGTCCAGGTCCAGCCGGTGGGGGTTGGCGTTGAGCTCGATGACTTTGCCGTGCTCCGCGGCCGCGTCGATGACGCGCTCGAGGTCCAGCGCGTAGGGCTCTCGGGCAAGCAGGAGGCGGCCCGTGGGGTGGGCGAGGATGGTGGTGTGCCGGTTAGCCAGGGCCCGGATGAGGCGCCCGGTCATCTCGTCCTCGCTCATCCCGAAATGCGAGTGCACGGCGGCGATCACGAAGTCGAAGGACGCAAGCGTCGCATCGTCGTAATCCAGGCGCCCGTCGGGCAGGATGTCGGCCTCGATCCCCTTGAAGATGCGGAAGGCGGGGTCCCTGCGGTTCATCTCGTCGATGGCCCGGTGCTGCTTTCGCACGTCCTCGGGGGTCAGGCCGCCGGCGTAGAAGGCGGATTGGCTGTGGTCGGTGATGCCGATGTACTCCAAACCTATCTTCTTTGCGGCGTCCGCGATCGCCTCGAGCGTGCTGGCGCCGTCGCTTGCCGTCGTGTGGATGTGGAAGATCCCGCGGATGTCCTTCGTCTGCACAAGCGAAGGCATCACCCCCGTCTCGGCGGCCTCGATCTCGCCCGTGTTCTCGCGCAGCTCGGGCGGCACCCAGGCAAGCCCCAGGGCCGAGAAGACCTCCTCTTCGCTTCTGCACGGCAGAAGCGCCTCGTCCCGGAACAGGCCGTACTCGTTCATCTTGATGCCCTGCTGCTTTGCGCGGCCCCGCATGGCCACGTTGTGCTCCTTGCTGCCCGTGAAGTGGTGAAGGGCGAAGGGGTACTCCCGCGGGGAGACGATCCGCAGATCGGCGTTGATCCCGGCCTTGAGGAACACGCTTACCTTCGTGTCGCCCCGTCCGATGACGCTCTCCACGTCGTCCAGGGAGGCAAACCACCGCGAGAGGGCCTCCGGATCGTCCGAGGCGGCAACCAGGTCGATGTCCTTGACGGTCTCGTTGCCGCGTCTCAGGGAGCCTGCCAGGCTTGCCGCGGCCACGCCGGGGCGGCCCCGGAGCTTTGCCAGCAGGGGCTCGGCTGCCTCGAGGGCCTCGCTGCAGAGGTGGCGCTCCTTGTAGCGCTTCAGGTGCTCGATGCCCGTGAGGATCTTCTGCTGGGTGCGCGCCCCGAAGCCGGGCAGCTCGACGAGGCGGTTCTCCAGGCAGGCGTATTCCAGCTCGCCCAGGGTCTCGATGGCGAGCTTCTCGTGGAGGGCGCGGATCTTCCGGGGGCCCAGGCCGGGGATGCGCAGCATCTCCAGGTGGCCCGGCGGGACGGAGGCCTTGAGCGCCTCGTAGTACTCGAGGCGGCCCGTGGTGATGAGCTCCGTGATCTTTTTGCTGAGGGCGTCGCCGATGCCCTTGACGGATCGGAGATCGCCGCGCCTCACCAGCTCTTCGAGGTCCTCGTCGAGGGTCGCCAGGCGCCTTGCCGCGTTGGCGTAGGCGCTCGATTTGAAGGGCGACTCGCCCTTGAGCTCGAGGAGCACGCCGATCTCTTCGAGGATGCGGATGACGTCTTTGGGGGCAACGGGGCCGGTCATGGGGGTATTGTGACATCGGGGG
>CAZPCN010000231.1:0-1726 GCA_964585095.1 uncultured Syntrophaceae bacterium
GAACTCCGCCAGGACGCGGTTGAACTCCTCCGGCTTTTCCCGCATCACGTAGTGGCCGGCGCCCTCGATCAGGGCAAGTCTTGCGCCGGGGATCGCACCGGCGATGAACCGCGACAGATCGGGCGGCGTCATCTTGTCGTCGTCCCCGCAGACGACGAGGGTCGGGATCGCGATCTTCCCCACCTCCGACGAGATGTCCATCCTGTCGCAGGCGTAGAGGTCCCCGTGCAGGACATCGGGATTGCCCTTCTCGAGCCCCTCCTGGAGCCAGGGGCCGACGGCATCGCGGTTGGCCTTGGAGACGGCGAATTTCACGACCAGGGAGATCACCGAGGGCAGGTCCGTGTGGATCTTCCCGAGGATCGCGGGATTGACGGGCATCTTCACGCCGCCCCCGACGGGGACGATGGCCGAAAGCAGGAAACCCTCCCGGATGGCGAAATTCAGGCTGATTGCCGCACCCAGGGAGTGGCCCGCCAATACGGGGCCACGCAGGCCCAGGGCGCCGATCGCCTTCTTCACCCACTGCACGTAGCGCATCACGTCGCGCTCGCCCGCTCCGCCGGAAAGGCCGTGCCCCGGCAGGTCGATGGCCGCCACATTGAACTCGCCCTGCAGGGCCCTGCACTGGTTCTCCCAGAGGGTGCTGTCGCCGCCCGACCCGGGCAGAAACACGATGCCTTTGCGCCCCTCGGCAAAACCCCCGTCGTTCACCCTGCAGGCAATGGGCGTCCCGTCTATCATCACCTCGCGTATCATAATCTTCCTTTCCACGTCATCGGTTCGGTCTGTCCGGTCTGTCCGGTGAGGCAGTTTTGAGTTATGAGTTTTGAGTGTTGAGTTACGAATCTTGAGTTTTGAGTTATGAATTATGAGTTGCGAGTTGTGGAGCAGGAATTCACGTTTTCCCGGCCTGCCCAACCAGACGCACGACCTCCTCTCGAAGCTGCTCCGCCTCCTGCCTGCCCGGCGACTGCGGGTCGATGCCCGAGAGAAACGACTCGAGGCCCTCGGGGACCTTGCCGATGAGCAGATCGTCCAGGAACCCGAATTCCCGGTAGACCCTCCTGTCCTGCGCGAAGGGCTCGTTGCGGTGAAGGAGCGCCGCCGTCCTCCGGGCCAGGGACAGCACGTTCAGGATCGCCTCCGTCACGAGGCCGCTGTAGGAATCGAAATAGTACACCGCGCCCGATTCCCTGAACTTCCCGTCTCTTTTCAGCCGCGCCTGGATCGGCGTTCCGGGGTACGGGATGAGCATCTCGGTGTAGGCGATCTCCGCGCCGTTCTCGAAGAGGCGCCTCGCCAGCGCGAGGGTCTCCCGGATGGTCGCCACGGTGTCCCGGGGCCCGTAGAGGATGAAGCTCACGACGGGCGTCAGGTTCTGCTCCACGCAGAGCGACACGCACCGCTCGATGGCGGACGGCGTGATCCCCTTGCGGTAGTACTCCAGGATTTTTTGCGACCCCGATTCCGCCCCGAAGTACAGGGCCCCGAACCCGGCATCGGACAGCATGCCCGGCAGCATCGGGTTTTCGCAGACATCGTCGATGCGCCCTTCGGCGAAGAACCGGATGCGCCGGTGAAGCCCCTCCCCGACGAGCCCGCGGCACAGCGCGGCAACCCGCAGCGGGTCGGCGGTGAAGTTGTCGTCGGAGAAAAATATCCTGCGGGCCCCTGCCGCGTCAAGCCCCCGGATCTCTTCGATCACCCGGCCGGGCTCGCGGTA
>CAZPCN010000232.1:0-1719 GCA_964585095.1 uncultured Syntrophaceae bacterium
GCGGGGGGGGGACGACCATCACGATCGAGTACAAGACCTTCGGCGTGGGCCTCAACTTCACGCCCACCGTGCTGGGCAACGGCAAGATCAGCATGATGGTGAACCCCGAGGTGTCGGACCTGGACTTCAGCCGGGCCGTCTCCCTGCAGGGCTACATCATCCCCAGCATCAACACGCGGCGCGTCTCGACGGTCATCGAGCTGGCCGACGGGCAGAGCTTCGCCGTCGCGGGGCTTCTCAAGGACGACCTGCGCGAGGTCGTGACGAAATTCCCCGTCCTGGGCGACATCCCGGTCCTGGGGGTCCTGTTCCGCAGCTCACAATACCAGAAGAGCGAGACGGAACTGGTCATCATTGTTACCCCCCACCTGGTGAAGCCTGTGGACATGGCGAAGCAGACGCTGCCGACGGATCAGTTCATCGAGCCCGACGACTTCGAGTTCTACCTCCTGGGGAGCCTGGAAGGCCGGGATAAGGGCGACGGCGGCAAGTCGGCTGCCCCCGCTCCCGCCATTCCCGGGCTGAAGAAGGGAAGCGGCCTCGAGGGCGACTTCGGCCACATGAAGCCTTGACGAACGAAAGAGGAGACAACCATGAGAAAGACCATCGCCATCATCGCCATCCTGAGCTTCTCGACGGGCCTGCTCATCTCCTGCGCCGGGCCGACACGGGTTGAGACGGACTACGGCACGTCGTACAAGCTGCAGAAGATGAACCAGATCGCGAATCCCGAGGCGGAGAAGAACCTGAAGCCCGTCGAGGGTCTCGACAACAGGGCATCGTCTGCCGCGGTCAACAAGTACCACAAGGAGTTCGAGAAGCAGGAGAAGGCGCCCTCGTACATCTTCAACCTGGGCACCACGGGCAAGTAAAGGCATCGAAGAAGGGGCACGAGAGATGTTTCGGCATGGATCGAGCGACAGAAGGGACAGGGGAAGCACGGCGGTGGAGTTCGCGTTGACGCTGCCGATCTTCATCATTCTCTTCATCGGGATCATCGAGTTCGGATGGTACTTCTTCGTCCAACACACCCTTCAGTACGCTACCCGCGAGGGGATGCGCCTGGCCCTCGTCGGGCGCACGATCGCTGATCCATCGAACCCCGGGAACAACCTGAGTCGTGAGGCATCCATCATCCAGACGATCAGGGACAACGCGATGCTCCCCGCCATTCGTAATGGCATCGTGGTGTCCATCTACCCGGTGAATACCAATTTCACCGACCCAACCGGCTGGGAGACGCAGCAGGACGCCGGCGACCCCGGGGACTACATGCGGGTGAGAAGCCGCTATGTCCACTCGTTCTTCACGCCGCTGATCGGCGGCTTCTTCAGCGGGGGGGGGATCACGATCCAGGCGGAGGGGACCTACCGGAACGAGTTGTTCAATTGAGGGTGATCGCGCTCGCAAATGCCGGATCTCGACGCCGGGGAGAAGAAGGATCACGAACATGCGAAGAAATGTCAGCAAAAGACTGCGCAGAGATGGCGAGCGAGGGGCAGCGCTCCTCGAGATGGCCCTCCTGCTTCCACTGCTTGTCGTACTTGCCTTCGGCGTCATCGACCTTGGCCGCCTCATCCACGCGAGGCTCGTGGTGACCAACGTGAGCCGCGAGGGTGGCAGCCTGGCCTCCCGGGACATCCGGGTGGGGAACGACCTGATCTCCATGCTCCAGTCGTCGGCCACCCCGTTTAACCTTCAGACCGACGGCCGGATCTA
>CAZPCN010000233.1:0-1694 GCA_964585095.1 uncultured Syntrophaceae bacterium
AGGATCTCCCGGCGGGTGTCCCGGTACTCCTCCTTGTCCTCGATGGAGATCGCCTTATCGATCAGATACTGCGCGTGCTCGAGCCGGCCCTTCTCCATGAGGACCCAGGCGAGGTTGTTGAGCAGGTCGGGGTGGTCGCCCTTGGCCCGCAGACCCTCGCGGAGGATGTGCTCCGCCCGGTCGAGCTTGTCCTGCCGGTAGTAGAGGTGCCCGAGGTTCAGGTAGGGGATCACCCATTCCCGGTTCATCTTCAGGGCCTTCTCGTATTCCTTCTCGGCGAGCCCGAAGTCGCCCTTCCCCTCGTAGGCCACCCCGAGATCGTTGTGCTGCTGGGCCGTCAGGGGGTCGTCGAAGACGACGATCTTCGGCATCGCGCAGCCTGCCAGCGCGATCATCAGCAGCAGGGGCAGGAATCTTTTCATCATTTTCCTTTGTTCCCTCCGCCCCTCAGCTCTCTTCCTTCGTTCCGGTAGAGAAGCAGATAGGCATTTCCCATCTTCTCCCAGATTCCTGCGAAGCGGGGGTAGGGGTAATGGTTGCCCGGCGTGTAACCGTCGTGTGCCCTGAAGCCCTCGCCGTCGTAGCCGTACACCACCAGGTAGTGGGGTTTCGAGACCACCCAGAAGCCGAGGTCCACGAGGACGATGACGGGCCTTCCCCGATCGATCTCGGCCTTGAGCCCTTCCTCGGTCCCCCGGGCGGAGCGGGTTTCGAAGCCCGCATCCCTCGCGTAGCGATCCAGGTCGGTGATGAGGGCCCCCTGGAGTTTCTCGCTGTACACCGCGGCCGCGACGGTCTTCTGGTCCGTCGGCGCCCCGTGATAGGTCATCACCGAGGCGAGCGATGCCGGGCCGCAGAAACCGCTTTCCTGCCTCACGAAAGGAACGCCCTCGATCTCGAGAGCGAGGGCGTTCGTAGCCACGAGCAGCAAGAGAATGACGATTCGTTTCAAGGCGCCTTACTTGATCACGATGCTCTTGTCGGTCAGTTTCAGGATCAGGATCACGAGCAGGACGATCACCAGGATGGCAATGACGATGCCCAGCCCGTCACCTCCCGCCAGCACCCGGTCCGAGGCCTGGGCGAGCATGTGGATCTGGCCGTCGGAGAGGCCCTGCAGCTTCTGTTCGATCTCGCCGGGGTTCAGGCCGTGTGCCTTCAGCTTCTCCTTGACGATCTCCGTTTCCAGCGCCCGCTGGATCCGGCTCATCTCGTCCTGGCGGGCCTCGGAGGCGGCACCCTGCGAACTCACCGTTCCCACCATGCCGGCAACGGCAGGGGAGACCATGAGGCAGGACAGGTAAAGGGCGATGCCCAGTGCAAGGAGGGGTTTGCGTAGTCTGGATACCATTGGCTCTTCTCCTTTGTGCGGTTTTTTTCGATCGAGACGCGGGATGTCCGCCTCCCGCCGGCGGCCGCAGGTCTCGAGTGGATGATTCCCGAATCATTTCGAGAGGGTCCGCTCGAGCGCAGTCGTCCGCGGCGCGCATTCGACGGGGGAAGGATAGAGCACTTGGCCCGGTCTGTCAAGATGGCCGATCCGGCGGCAGGTGGCACGATTCTGGCAAATCCGTTGATCCCGTAAGGCTCTTTTCGCGAACCCCTAAAGGTCGGTTGCGGAACGGCCGATAATAGGGTCGAAGAGAAAATGACGCTCCCGCTAGCTTCAGCACCTCACGATGAACCCGGACAGC
>CAZPCN010000234.1:0-1690 GCA_964585095.1 uncultured Syntrophaceae bacterium
AGGAGTCCCCGCCTCGAAACCCGTCCCCGCGGCTCTGCCTTCTGCAGGGCCGGACGGCATCTAGAGCCGCCGCACGATCATCTGAATCAGCGTCGCCACCAGGAGCAGCAAGGCGTAGGCCTGACCGACAAGCAGGATCTGCTGGGTCGAGATGATCTCGGCCATCCCCAGGGCGATCACCACGGCAAAGAAAACGAGGCCGGCCACGATAACCCAATAGGCAAACTTTATTTTTTTCAGCCAATCGCGCAAGCGTGCGTCCATCACCGGACCCTCATCCGTGCTTTGAGAGTTGACAGCCCTGCCTCTTTCCCCTAGATAAGTTCTCATGGAAAGACGGAACGGGGCGATTCTGCTGTGTGCGTTGCTGCTCGCGGGGTGTGCGGGGCTTTTCTTCGAGGAGCCCGTCATCACCCTGAAGGAGATCCACGTGCAGCAACTCTCCCTGACCGACGCGTCCCTCGTCTTCGTCGCCGAGATCCGGAACCCCAACGGGTACGAGCTGCGACTGAAATCGCTCGATTACACCGTTCACCTCAACAACCGGGAAACGGGCGGCGGCTCGCTCCAAAAGGAGATTTCCGTTCCGGCTTCCTCGTCAGCCCCGGTCGAGATTCCCGTGACGGCCCGCTTCGGGAGCCTGGGAGGGGTGGCAAAAATGTACCTCTCCGGCCGGGAGCTGCCCTACAGGATCGAGGGCAAGGCCCTCGTGAAGGCCGGCCTGTTCGACCGCACCTTCCCCTTCTCCCGCACCGGCGTCATTTCGCCGAAAAAAAGCTAGCGCCTTCTTCCTTGCCCTGAACCCTGTCCCCTGAACCCTAGATTTCGTACGTGTCCCCCATCGCCGGAACTCGTGTCTTGAGGCCCAGCTTCTCCTTCACCTGCTTTTCGAACTCCAGGGCGCTTGACTCTTCACCGTGTACGATGAAGACCTCGGGCTTGTTCGCGAAGAGGCCCAGCCACTCCAGCAGCTCTTTCTGGTCGGCGTGGGCCGAAAATCCGCCGATGGTGAAGACGCGGGACTTGACGGCGACCTTATCCCCGAGGATCCAGACCTCTTTGGCCCCGTCGACGATGGCCCGCCCGAGGGTCCCCCTGGCCTGGAACCCCACGAAGACGACGCTGCACTCGGGCCGCCAGAGGTTGTGCTTGAGGTGATGGCGGATGCGCCCGCCTTCGCACATCCCGCTGCCGGCCATGACGATGACGCCCGAGGAGATCTGGTTGATCTTCATGGACTCCTGCGGGGATGAGGTGTAGTGAACACGGATGGTCTTTTTCGCCTTCGTGCCGAACAGCTTTTTCGCATCCTCGTCGAAGAGCTCCGGGTGCGCGAAGTAGACCTTGGTGGCCTCCTCGGCCAGGGGGCTGTCGATGTAGACGTTCAGCGGGACGGGGAGGCGCCCCTCGCGGACAAGCTTGTTGAAGATGTAGAGCAGATCCTGCGTGCGGCCCACGGCAAAGGAGGGGATGAAGACGTTGCCGCCGCGCTTGAAGGTCGTCCGGACGGCGTCGGCCAGTTCCTCGAGGCTGTCCTCCGTTCCCTTGTGGAGGCGGTTGCCGTAGGTGGACTCGACAACGACATAATCCGCCTCGGCCGAATGCCGGGGGTCCTGCACGATGGGGTTCCCCTTTTTGCCGATGTCGCCGGAGAAGAGGATCTTCCTGTCCGGGTCGTTTCGGTACCACA
>CAZPCN010000235.1:0-1663 GCA_964585095.1 uncultured Syntrophaceae bacterium
GATGTTGCGGGCAACCTCGCGGTTGAGCGCCGCGGCCTCGCGGGCGGGCAGGCTCCGGGAGTTGGTGAGAATGAAGAAGCAGGGGCTGCGCTCGAACTCTTCGCGCAGCGCTTCGACGGGCCAGGCGGTCAGGATCGGGATGCCGTGAACGGTCTGGCAGCCTGTCGGGTCGTCGTCCATGACGATGAGCGTCGAGCGGGCCCGCGCGAAGGCCTCGCGGACGGCGGGCACGAGATCCCCGCCCCAGGGGGGCGGGAGGCCGCGCATCGTTTCGCCGTAATTCAACCGCATGTCAAAACCGTTTGTTGGTGCGCCGGTTCAATCTGTCCGCTCACAAGAAAATCCCCCTCGATCCCCCTTTTCCAAAGGGGGAGGCCGGGGAGGATTTTATCCTGGCGGTGCCTCACTCCTCTATCGCGATGACCCTCGCCGGCGCCCCGTCGCCGCCTTCGATCTTGAGCGGCAGGGCGATGATCTTCACCTTCGGCTGCCTGATCTGCTCGAGATTGCAGAGCCCCTCGACAAGGACAACGTCCCCGGCCAGGAGGATCCGGTGCACGGCCTGCAGTTCCTCCCGGTCCGTCAGGATGGCCACCGACGGCGGCTCGACGCCGATGAGCTTCACCTTCCTCTCGACACACCACGAAGCAAGCCCCCGGCCGATCCAGGGCAGCGCCGTGCGGTAGTTCGGGGCGTCGATGAACCGGTGCCAGCCCGTGCGGAACAGAAGGCCTTCGCCCTCCTTGAGGTTGTCTTTCACGTCCCCGAGGTGCTCGATCCCGAGCATCATGCTGTCGGTGACGGCCGGGGCGTCGACGACCCAGGCATCGGCGATGAATCGATCCGGCGGGATCCGGTCGATCGTCGTGTCGTTGACCCCGAAGTGAAGCGGGGCGTCCATGTGCGTGCCCGCGTGGGAGTAGAGGTGGAGCATCCGGGCGTTCCAGCCGTCCTTCTCGAGCACCTTGAAGGCCTCGAAGGCGACGCCGCGCATGCCTTCTTTCAGGGTTACGGTCAGGTCGATGATTCTCACGGTTCCCCCTCGCGCTTGCCCTCTGCCCCGCCAGGAGGGGCGCATGCACCCCGGCCCTCTCCCGTCATAGGCTGTGTCGCAATACGAAAAAACGCCCCAAACCGGTCCTTCCCGCGAAAGCGGGAATCCAGAACTCATTGAAAAAATGGATTCCGTGTCGCGCTTCGCTTGCACGGAATGACAAAATTTGAATTGCGACACAGTCTCTCAAGGAAGAGGGTGCCTTCCCGAGGACAGGGGTCATACGATGTCGAGACAGTCGGCGACGCGCCTTGCGATCTCGGCCGTTGTCGCCTTGCCGCCCACGTCGGCCGAGAGCATGCCCTCGCCCGCCGCCCGGTCCATGGCCTTCATGATCTGCGAGGCCGCCGCCCCCTCGCCCAGGTGCTCGAGCATGAGGGCCCCGGACCAGATCGTGCCGTAGGGGTTGGCGATCCCGCGGCCCGCGATGTCCGGCGCCGAGCCGTGAATGGGCTCGAACATGGAGGGGAACTCCCGCTCGGGGTTGATGTTGCCGCTGCCGGCCAGGCCCAGGCTCCCCATCAGCGCCCCGCCCAGGTCGCTCAGGATGTCGCCGAAGAGGTTCGTCGTGAGCACCACGTCGAAGATCTCGGGGCGCAGGACGAAGCT
>CAZPCN010000236.1:0-1662 GCA_964585095.1 uncultured Syntrophaceae bacterium
CCGTCGGTCATGATCTTGATGAAGCCCTCGGGAGACGTCCGGTCCTCGAAGCGGATCTTGTAGCCCACCGAGCGGCCGAGGTCCTCCCCCATCTCCTCGGCGATCCGCTGGCTTACCGTGACGGCGGCCACCCTGCGCGGCTGGGTGCATCCGATCCGGCCGTCGAGGCCACGGCCCGCCTCGAGGCACATCTTGGGGATCTGCGTCGTCTTGCCCGATCCGGTCTCCCCGGTGATGATGACGACGGGGTTTTCGCGGATGGCCCTGACGATGTCGGCCCGCCTCGCGGCGATGGGAAGGGCGCCGGGGTAGCTCACGCGGGGGAGATTCGCCCGGCGCTTTTCCTTCTTCGCGGCGGCAAGGCCCAGCCGCCTCTCCAGCCGGGCCGCGGCCTGCTCGAGATCCCCGGGGTTCTTCATGGACTGCAGCTTCCCCAGGTCCCGGAGCAGGGCGACGCGGTCTGCCCGCATCACGGTGTGCAGCTTTGCCCGGAGGCGCTTCAGTCTATCCGACGGCGACGGCAATGCTCTCAATCCCCCTTTACGCTGAGGTCCTCATATCGGGAAAGAGGGGGGTCTGTCAACGGGTGTCGCTATTTCCATACTCTACGCGATTTGTCGGATGCCGGTCGGCCTTCAAGGAAGAAGGTGAGAGGGTGAGAGGGTAAGAAGGTTGGAGCAGCCGGGAGAAATCCTTTGGCCACAGGCCATGTCCAACCTTTTCAACCTCCTGTAAGAGCCGGTTGTAAACGGGCCTCATCCTCTGGTAAAATTATAATAAGTTATCCGAAGGATCGGAGCCCAACCGTGGCCCATCAGCACCTCAAGAACGCCTATCACCGCCTCGCGGAGCGCATCAACCGGTTCCCCCAGGGGGCCCCGCCGTCGGAGCTTCTCTACGGGATCCTCCGGATGCTGTTCTCGGAGAAGGAGGCCGAGCTCGTCTCCCTGCTGCCCATCCGGCCCTTCGATGCAAGGAAGGCCGCCGCGGTCTGGAACGTGGGGGAGAGGCAGGCCGCGGGCATTCTGGACGGTCTTGCCGATCGGGGGATCCTGCTGGACATCGTGGAGAACGGCACTCGGGTCTACATCCTGCCGCCGCCGATGGCGGGCTTTTTCGAGTTCTCGCTCATGCGACTGCGGGCGGACCTGGACCAGAAGGCCCTGAGCGAGCTGTACTACCAGTACATCAACGTGGAGGAGGACTTCATCAAGGCCCTCTTTGTCGCCGGCGAGACCCAGCTGGGGCGCGCTCTTGTCCAGGAACCGGCCCTGCCCGCCGAAGGCGGCTTTCACGTCCTGGACTACGAGCGGGCGAGCCGCATCATCCGGACGGCCTCCCACATCGGGATCGCCATGTGCTACTGCCGGCACAAGATGGGCCACGTGGGGAAGGCCTGCGACGCCCCCATGGACATCTGCATGACCTTCAACCGCGCCGCCGACTCCCTCATCCGCCACGGGATCGTCCGCCCCGTGACGGCTTCGGAGTGCATGGCACTGCTGGAGCGGGCCTACGAGCACAACCTCGTCCAGTTCGGCGAGAACGTCCAGCGCCAGGTGAGCTTCATTTGCAACTGCTGCGGGTGCTGCTGCGAGGCCATGCTGGCCGCCCGCAAGTTCGCCCACCTGCACCCCGTCCACACGACCAACTTCCTGCCTG
>CAZPCN010000237.1:0-1656 GCA_964585095.1 uncultured Syntrophaceae bacterium
GCCGCCCCGCAGATCGGGCAAACCCAGGTGTCGGGAATTTTCTCGAAAGGCGTGCCGGGGGCGATCCCGCCATCGGGGTCCCCTTCCTCGGGGTTGTAGATGTAGCCGCAGACAGAGCATTCGTATTTCTTCATGGATGGTGTCCTTTCCTGGGTGGATGAGATCCGGTACGTGAAATGTATACCCGAAACGCAGATGAACTACAAGGTGCCAGGTTGCAGGCGGCAGGGCGGAACGCAAGCCTCGAACCGGCAGGTCACTTCTGGCACGTCGGACAGTAGAACGTGCTGCGGCCGGCGATGACGACCCGGAGGATCTCGCAGCGGCACGCCCTGCATCGCTCCCCCTTCCTGCCGTACACGCGCAGCTGATGCTGGTACTCCCCCGGGCCGGCAAAGAGGTCCCGCCAGTCGGAGATGGATGTCCCGCGAGCCTCGACGGCCTTCGCCAGGATCCGGGCCGACACGGTTGCGACCCGCCTCCACTGGGCCTGCGTGAGACTGCAAGCCGGCCGCGTCGGGTCGATCCCCGCCCCGTGCAGGATCTCGCTTGCGTAGATGTTGCCGATGCCGGCCACGGCCCTCTGGTCCATGAGGAAGCTCTTGACCGGGAGCCGTCTCCGGCGCGCCGATGCCGCAAGGGCTTTCGGGTCGAGCGGCTCGAGCCCGTCGGCGACGGGACTTGCCGCGGGGGGACTGCAGAGCGCCACCGTGGCAAAGCGCCGGGGATCGGAGAGGACGAGGCGGCCGGAGGGAAAGAAAAAAACCAGCCTTGCATGGGGCGGGGTTTCGCCCCCCTTGAGCCAGAAGAGGCGTCCCGTCATGCGCAGCTGGAAGGCGAGGCACTGCCCGTCCGACAGCATCCAGACCATCCGCTTGCCGTGACGTTCGACCGAACGGACCTCCCGGCCCGCAAGCGGCGGAAGGTGCCCGAGCTTCCGGTCGATGACCCGCAGGGACTGGATTTTCCGGCCCACGATCACCGGCCGCAGCTGGCGGCAGAGGGTTTCGACTTCGGGGAGTTCAGGCATGAGAGGCTATCGCATTGAGCCGGCGGCTAATCCAGCTGTCCCGCCGAGACGGCGCCCCTGGGCGAAGCCGCTTTCGGCCTCACCCGGATGGTCACCTCCACGGACAGGGGCTTGCCCCCCTCGAAGGAGACCTCCGGCGGGGTGATCAGCTTTGCCGACAGGGTGGTTGTTGCGTTCACTTTCCGCAGGTCGACGGGCTCCGTGGGGATCTGCAGGTCCGTGCCGACAAACCGCTTCGGCACGAGCACGGAGACATGGGTCGGTTTCACCTCGATGCGCTGCAGCGCCACCCCCGGGGGCAGATTTCCCTCGGAGCGCACATCCACGGGAAGCACCGCGGCGCGCAGCCGCGAGGCGCTGACGACGATGCGGGCAGGGGTCACGCTCACCACGGAGATCGTGGCCGGGGTCTTGATCATGTCGTTGGTCAGTTCGATCTCCTGGCGGCCTTCCCGGACACTCGACAGGTCGACGGACACCCTCAGGCTCGCGGGGTTCAGCAGGTTGAAGGCCTGCTCGGGACCCGACAGGGTGACCTTGGCCTCGGTGACCTTCGTGCCCTCGATGACCCACTGGGGCGAGAGGTTGCGGTACTCGATGGGCAGGGTGAAGTCGCGCCGGACGAG
>CAZPCN010000238.1:0-1655 GCA_964585095.1 uncultured Syntrophaceae bacterium
TGGGGCCGTGCAGGTCGATGTCCACGAGGCCCACGTCCCGGCCCGTCAGGGCCAGGGTGTAGGACAGGTTGACGGAAACGGAGGTTTTTCCCACCCCTCCCTTGCCGCTCATGACGATGATCTTGTGCTTGATCCGGGACATCCGCTTTTTGAGCTCTTTGTCCTTGTCTTCCTCTTTCGGGTCTTGGATCTGGATCGGTTTCATGGGTTAACGGGTTGTGACTCCTTTCTGATAAATTATGACGGCCGGCGGTTCTCGCCCGCCGGTTCGGAATCGATCTTGTCCCAGGCGGCGCGGATCGCCGCGGCAACCTCGTCGTCCGCCGTCTCTACATAGGGGACGGCTCGGATGAGGGATTCGGCCACCCGCTTCGAGAAGGGGATCCGGCCCAGGAGGATTATCCCCTCCCGGGCGCAGAGCGCCTCGATCTCGCGGCTGCGCTCCGGGTTGATGTCCCACTTGTTGATCACGATGCCCGCGGGGATCCGGAAGTGCCGGGCCAGTTCCATGACGCGCCGCGCGTCGTGGATGCCCGACAGGGTCGGCTCCGTAACGATGACGGCAAGGTCCGTGTCGGTGAGAGAGGCCAGCACGGGGCAGCCGATCCCCGGGGGGCCGTCGATGATCACATAGTCCAGGCGGCGCGTTTCGGCAAGCTCTTTTGCCTTCTGCCGGATGCAGGCGACGAGCTTTCCCGAATTCTCCTGGGCGATCCCGAGCCTCGCGTGGACGAAGGGCCCGTAGGCCGTATCCGAGAGGTACCACTGGCCGCAGAGGTTTTCCCGCATCTCGACGACCTCGACGGGGCAGATGCGGGCGCAGAGCCCGCAACCCTCGCAGGCGAGGGGATCGACGACGAAGTGGTCGTCGGCCCCCCGGATCGCCTCGAACCGGCACACCTCGGCGCACTCGCCGCAGGCGATGCAGGTGTCCGGGTCGATCCACGCGGTTGCGCCGCTCCGGAAGTCGTGCGTCTCGACGACGCGCGGGTTGAGCAGGAGGTGCAGGTCCGCCGCGTCGACGTCGCAGTCCACCATGACCTTGTTCTTTGCCAGCGAGGCGAGCGACGCCGTGAAGATCGTCTTACCCGTGCCGCCTTTGCCGCTGATGACCACGATCTGCTTCATAGTGATTCCTGATCGCCTCGTAGAGGCCCCGAAATTTCTCCGCGTACTCCCCGCTGCCGTCGACCGCGACGAGCCCCCGGGAGTAGCGCTCCGCGATCTCGCGGTCGAAGGGGATGCGCATGAGCACCGGGATGCCGCCGGCCTTCGCATAAGACTCCACGCCGTCGTCGCCGATGTCGCAGCGGTTGATGACGAGACCGTGCGGGATCCCCATGACCCGCAGGACCTCGACGGCGAGGACGAGGTCGTTGAGCCCGAAGGGGGTCGGCTCCGTGACCAGCAGGCAGTAGTCGCTGCCTTCCAGGCTGTTGATCACCGGGCACGAGGTGCCCGGGGGCGCATCCACGAGGGTCGTCCGGGTCCGATCGACGTGTTTCTTGACCTGCCGGATCAGCGGAGGAGACATGGCTTCACCGACATGCAGACGGCCGTGGGCGAAGCGGATGTCGCCGGCCCGTCCCGTCTCGACGACGCCGATCTCCCGGGGAACCTCGCGGATTGCGCCCTCGGGACAAAGGAGGAAACAA
>CAZPCN010000239.1:0-1640 GCA_964585095.1 uncultured Syntrophaceae bacterium
GCCGGATCCTCGTGCCGTTCTCCGTGTCCGGCGGGATTGTGACCATGAAGGCCCGGCGCGCCGCGTCGCCGGGCACGCTGATCATCTTGCGCGTCCCGTTCCGGGCCTCCTTTGCCGTGATCGCCACGGTGCCGTAAAGATTCATGTCGTCCGTCTCGGCGACGGGATGGATGCGCTGAATCCGCGGCGTGGAGTGGCGGGCAAAGGTTTCGTGGAGCTTCTCGTCCAGGCGGCTCTCGGGGAGGCGGGAGAAGAGCTTCACGGCGATCATTCCGAACACGAAGCCCCCGATGTGGGCCCACCAGGCAATGCCTCCCCCGCCCTCCGGCCCCGGCAGGGAGGCATAGAAGAACTGGAAGAGCAGCCAGATCCCCAGGAACACGACCGCCGGGATCTCGACGAAGTAGGGGATGAAGAAGATCGGGATCAGCGTGATGATCCTTGCCCCGGGGAAGAGGATGAAGTAGGCCCCCATCACCCCCGCGATGGCCCCGCTCGCGCCGATCGTGGGCACCGTCGACCCCCAGTTGGACCAGAGGTGGGCGAACCCGGAAGCCCAGCCGCACAGGAGGTAGAAGGCGAGAAAGCGGGTCGCTCCCATGCGGTCCTCCACGTTGTCGCCGAAAATGTAGAGGGACCACATGTTCCCGAGCAGGTGGAGCACCCCGCCGTGGAGGAACATGAAGGACAGCAGGGCGAAGGCCTGCTCGACGAAGGTGAAGTGGGCGGAGATTTCGGGAACGGCGTAGCGCGCGGGGACAAGACCGTAGGTATAGATGAACCGCTCGATGTTCTCCCCCTGCATCGTCTGGTAGAGGAAGACGAGGACGTTGAGGCCGATGATGCCGTGCGTGACGGCGGGGTAGCTCTTCGACGGGATCTGGTCGCGTATGGGGATCATGCCATCACACGGGCTGCAGGCTGATGGTTACGGGATCGAGGCGAAGTCCGCTCCGGCAGCGCGTCGCCTTCCCATCGGGACCGTCATCTTATCGCACAAACCGTCCCGCACGCAAACAGGAATGCAGACAAAAAAAGGGGCGGGCCCCAAGGCCCGCCCCCGTAACCGTCTTGACGGTCAGGCGCTCATCGCTTACTTCACGAACGGCGCCGGAATCGGGTAGATCACGCGCCCGAACACGGTGTTGCAGATAACCGCGCCGGCCACGTACACGCCGATCCAGCCGGAAGCCACGAGCAGCCAGCCCACGATGGGCTTGCCGACTGCGGGATCCATCTTGCCGAGGTCCAGACCGACGATGCACCACAGAACGATGTCGATCATGACGACGAGCAGGAAGATGAGCTTATTGGCCTTCAGGTATGCAGGGGTCACGGCCGTGAGGAAGCCGGCCCCGGCCATCCAGGTCCATCCCTCGACGTAGACATGGGGAGCCATGCCGAACTTGATCATGAGGAACTTGGAGAGAACGCTCAGCGACGCGCCGAACATGAAGAAGGCCGAGAAGAACAGGAAGACGTTACCGCCGGTGATGTTATGGTCTTTCAATTCCATAACCGCAACCGTGTACTGAACCACACCGCCGCCAACAAGCCATGCAAACAGGATGGGGAGGCCTTCGGCCTTTACCCAGCCAAGAAATACTGCGGCGAAACCAAAGCAGGCAACAGCGAGGGCG
>CAZPCN010000240.1:0-1624 GCA_964585095.1 uncultured Syntrophaceae bacterium
AAGACGACCCTTGCCCGCGTCTACCACATCGACCGGGGCTACCAGGCCATCGAGAAAAAGCTCACGGCGCTCGGCGCGAACATCAGAAGGGTCAAAGGATAAGAGAAATTCCCTGGCCTCCCCCTTTGCAAAAGGGGGAAAGAGGGGGATTTGTGTTTTTCATGAACGGAGTCGCACGGCAAAGGGCCTACGGATGAAAATCGTAAGAACATCGGACAAGGCTTTCGAGCGGGAGTTCAAGCGGATCGTCAACCGGGGAAAGTCCTTCGACCCGGCCTTTGAAAAGAACGTGCTCGCCATCCTGCAGGCCGTGGAGAAACGGGGCGACAAAGCCCTCTTTGCCTTCACGAAGCGCTTCGACGGTGTGGCGCTCACGGCGCGGACGGTCGAGGTCTCCCCGCTCGAGATCCGCGAGGCCCTCTGCAACGTGACGAAGAACGATCTGTCGGTCCTGAAGCTTGCGGCACGGCGCATCGAGCGTTACCACAAGAGACAGCGCGTCGCCTCCTGGTCCTACCGGGAAGACGGCGCCGAGCTGGGACAGAAGATCGTCCCCCTCGCCCGCGTGGGCATCTACGCCCCGGGCGGGCTTGCGGCCTACCCCTCGACGGTGCTCATGGCGGCCATTCCCGCCCGCATTGCCGGGGTGAAGGAGATCGTCATGACCACCCCCGTCGGCAGGGGGGGCCTCAACCCGATCATCGTGGCCGCGGCGCAGATCGCAGGCGTCGACCGGATCTTCAAAGTTGGAGGCGCCCAGGCGATCGCAGCCCTGGCTTACGGCACGGCGTCCATCCCCGCCGTCGACAAGATCGTGGGGCCGGGAAACGCCTGGGTGGCCACGGCCAAGAAGCTCGTCTTCGGGCGAACGGGGATCGACATGATCGCCGGGCCCAGCGAGATCCTCGTCATCGCCGACGGATCGGCCGACCCGGCCGTGGCGGCGGCGGACCTGCTCTCCCAGGCCGAACACGACGAGCTGGCAAGCTCCGTGCTGCTCACCCCCGACGAGGGCTTTGCGAAGCGGGTGTCGAAGGAAGTGACGGCACAGCTCAAACAACTCTCGCGCGGGTCGATCGCCGTCAAGGCGATCCGGGACTACGGGCTCATCGCGGTGACCAAGGACCTGGCCGAGGCCGCGGAGGTGGCCAACCGCTTCGCCCCGGAGCACCTGGAGCTGCTCGTGAAGGACCCCCAAAGACTGCTGGCGGGCATCCGCAATGCCGGCGCCGTCTTCCTCGGGCACTGCACGCCGGAGGCCCTGGGGGATTACCTGGCCGGCCCCAACCACATCCTCCCCACGGGCGGTACGGCGCGGTTCTCCTCGCCGCTGGGGGTCTACGACTTCGTGAAGCGGATCAGCGTGCTGAACTTCGACGGGAAGGCGCTTGCGAAATACGGCAACCCCGCGGCCGCCTTTGCCGCCATGGAGGGGCTCGACGCCCACGGGAAGTCCATCCTGGCGCGGCTAAGGCCAAAAAAATCTTGACAAATCAGCCAATCCGGCTAAGGTAGTGCTCTCTTTCAAAACCAGTCGTTTCACCACAAGAGCGGGCGTAATTCAGAGGCAGAATGTCAGCTTCCCAAGCTGAACGTCGTGGGTTCGATTCCCATCGCCCGCTCC
>CAZPCN010000241.1:0-1582 GCA_964585095.1 uncultured Syntrophaceae bacterium
GCCGCCCGCAAGTTCGCCCACCTGCACCCCGTCCACACGACCAACTTCCTGCCTGCCGTGGATGGGAACACGTGCACGGGCTGCGGCCGGTGCGTCGACGTCTGCCCCATCGGGGCCGTGTCTCTCGTCTCCGCCGCGGACCCCAAGAAGCGAACGAAAAAGAAGGCCCGCGTCGACGAGGAGGCCTGCCTGGGTTGCGGGGTCTGCGTCCGCAACTGCAAGGCGGACGCCATGACCCTTGCCGGCCGCCCCGAACGGGTCATTACGCCCGTCGACTCGGCGCGGCGGCTGCTGCTGATGGCAGTGGAACGGGAAAAGCTCCAGAACCTGATCTTTGACACGCAGGCCCTCCGGAGCCACCGGGTGATGGCCTCCATTCTCGGGGCCATCCTGAAGCTGCCCCCGGTGAAACGGGTGCTTGCCTCGAGGCAAATGAACTCGCGGTACCTCGACCGCCTCATCGACCGCTATGACGAATACCGGCTTGCGGAACGCGTCGAGGCGTGAGATAAATACACGGTGTGGTGCTGAGGGCACACAACCCGGAAAGCCGAGACCCATGGTAAGCGACGGAACCCGAAACCTCCTCTGCCTGTTCCTGATTCCCGCCCTGATCGGGTGTGCCGGCGTCCTGCAGGAGGAGGCCGTGAAGGCCCCGGAACCGAGGGCCCCGCAGGAGATCGCGGCCCCGGCACCGGCAGCGCCTGTCCCGGACGAGGCGGAAATCGCCCGCCTGCGGGGCAAGGAAATGCTTCTCGGCAAGTGGCGGCGCGATGTGCAGGGGGGCGACACGATCGAATTCTTCGACGACGGATCGGTCAGCTTCTTCAGCGCCGTGGAGAAAATGGCCTACCCCGGCAGCTACCGTGTTCTCGATAGGGACAAGGTCGAGATCCAGATGAAGAGCGGGGCGCCCCTGACATGGGGGTACGCCGTGACGAGAGGGGAATTGACCCTTACCACCCCGACGGGGGTGGGGATGAAATACAAGCGTTTTCGCGGCAAATAGGACAACCGACCCTTTCCCGAGCGGGCAAGGCAAGCCGCGATGCCGGTGCCCGGGCCCCCCTGTCGGACGCTGCCCCGGATGTTCATCAAGGCCGGTCCCCCAGTCCGCCGAGGGACCCGGCGACATCCCCGGAGTCCCGTCATGAGTGCCTTTGCCTATCTGAGCAGCCTCCTGCAGGACCGACACGTCGCCTCCGTGATGCCCACGTCCCGGTTCGCCGTGGAGAAAATCTGCTCCCGGATCGATCTGGAATCGGCGCGGGTGGTGATCGAGTACGGGCCGGGAACCGGGGTCTTCACCTGCGAGCTCCTGCGGCGGATGAGACCCGATGCCCTCCTGGTCGCGATCGAGCGCAACGGGGCCCTCGCCGGCCTCTTGCGGAAAAACTGCGGGGACCCCAGGCTCCTGATCTACAACGACTGCGCCGGAAACGTCCTCGACATCGCCCGGCGCTCCGGGGCCGGGCAGGCGGACTGTGTGCTCTCAGGGATCCCATTTTCCTTTCTGCGGCCCGCCCACCGCGTCGAACTTCTCCGGAACACCCACCGAATTCTGAAGAAGGGCGGGAAATTC
>CAZPCN010000242.1:0-1576 GCA_964585095.1 uncultured Syntrophaceae bacterium
ATGGGCCTGGGCCTGGTGGCCATGGTCTTCTTCCCCCAGCTCGTGCTGTGGCTGCCCGACGTGCTCGGCTTCATGTGAGCCCAGGCCCCTGACATCCCTGCTTCCGCCCCGCCCGGCCCGCGCGTGAAGGCACCGTTTTTGCAAGTTTTTGCGCATCGGGGGCAAACGGTGCGCGATTCAGATTTCCCCCGCAATAACAGGATCTTCTGCTTTCTCCTTTTTCCTGTCACCGTGCGGGCGAGATCGCAGCAGCCTGCCGGGTGTTTGCCCACGGCATAAACTTCAACTCTCGTTCAGGACCGGGATCATGAAGAAGCCTCCCGTGCGGGAAGCCGCCGCCACGGAAAAAAGACGCCAGGATACCGCAACGAAGAGACCCGCCGGCAATCTCCCTGCGCCGAAGACCTCGCGGAACAGGAGCTTCGACCCCGACTCGCTCCTCAATTCCATGGACGGGATGGTGTACGTGGCTTCCCCCGACTACCGGATCGAATACCTGAATGACGCGGCTCTTCGGAGGGTCGGGCGGGACATGACCGGCAAGCGCTGCTTCAAGGTCTTTCACGGCCTCGAGGCTCCCTGCTCCTGGTGTGTCGCGGAACTCGTCCGGCAGGGACAGACCTTCCGGATGGAGATCCAGGGGCAGATGGACCGGCGCTGGTATTCGAGCGTGCTCACGCCCCTGCCCCGCAGGGACGGCACGGTGTCCGTCCAGGCCCTGGTGTTCGACATCACGGACCAGAAGCAGGCCCAGGCCGCGCTGTCGCAGAACGACGCCCTCCTGAGGAGCATCATCCAGGCCGCCCCGACGGGCATCGGGATGGTCAAGGACCGCGTGATCGAATGGACCAACGAACAGATCAGCCAGATCACGGGATACACGCCGGGGGAACTCAAGGGGAGAAGCGCGAGGATTCTCTACCCCAGCGACGAGGAGTTCGACCGCGTCGGCCGGCACAAGTATGCCGAGATCCAATGCAAGGGCACCGGCAGCATCGTGACGGTCTGGCAGCGCAAGGACGGCAGGACCGTGAACGTTCTCCTGAGTTCAACCCTCATCGACCCCGGCGATCTCTCGGCGGGCGTCGTCTTCACGGCCCTGGACATCACGGAAAAGAAGAAAGCCCAGGACGATTTGTGGAAAAGCGAGGAGAAATACCGGGCCCTCTTCGAAAATGCCGTCATGGGAATCTTCCAGAGCACGCCGGAGGGGCGTTTTCTCCGCGTCAACCCCGCCACGGCGAAGATGTGCGGTTTCGACTCACCCGAGGTGATGATCGCATCGATCACCGACATCGCCTCCCAGCACTACGTGGACCCCGCGGACAGAGAACCGTTCACCCGGGCCATGGAGGAACAGGGCTTCGTCCGGAATTTCGAGCATCGGACGTACCGCAGGGACGGCAGCGTCTTCTGGGTCTCCGTCAACGCGCGCGCGGTGCGGGACCGGCTGGGCCGCATCACGCACTACGAGGGGACCCACGAGGACATCCAGGGACGCAAGGAGGCCGAGGCGGCCCTGCGGGCGAGCGAGGAGCGCTTCGAAAAGATCTTCCACTTCAGCCCGGTCCCGGTT
>CAZPCN010000243.1:0-1563 GCA_964585095.1 uncultured Syntrophaceae bacterium
TCGACGATGGAGTAGTGCCGGCCCAGCGTCGGGTTGCGGTGCTCCCACTGATGGGGTTCGGGATTCTTCTCGAGGATGATCCGGTTGGTGCAGAACGGGCAGGGCTCGTCGAGACCCTGGAACGCCCGGTGGCAGATCTCGCCCACGACGCGCCTGCCGAGGGCACGATCCAGCGCCTTGTTCGTGAAGAGGATTTCGTAGGTGACGGGATCGGACACGTAGACCAGCGTGTCCATGCTGTCGAACAGGGAAAAGAGCTGCTCCCGCTCGAACCGCAGCGCTTCCTCGGACTTCCTGCGCTCCGTGATGTCGCGTACGATGGAGTAGAGCAGCTTCCTGCCCCCGAGGAGGATCGGGCCGCTGGCGACCTCGACGTCGCGAACCGCCCCCCCGGCGAGACGGTGCCGGAAATGGAAATGCCGCTTCTCCTCCCTCGCGGCCTGCTTCATCTTCGCGCGGAGCGGCCCCTCGTCGAGCAGGTTGATGTCGCTGATCCGCATGGACTTCAGCATCCGGGCCGGATAGCCGTAAAACCGGACGGCCGCCCGGTTCGCATCCACGATCCGCCCGTCCTTCGGATCGATGATCAGCATGACGGTGTGGCTGTCCCTGAAGAGGCTCGCATACAGTCCCCCCCCCTCCCGCAGTGTCGCGGCGGCGGGCCCGGGCTTCGCAGGGCTCTGCTGCACGCCCCCGGGCCTTTCCGCGCGCTTCCGCGCTTTCGGGTCGGGGGAAGAGCCGGCGGCCTTCTTTTTCTTTTCTTCCGGCTTCTTTCCAGGGCGCTTCGCAGGCATGAAAAACCTCGTGCGTCTTTACCGGGGGGGTCCTTTGCGCCCGCCAGGCCCGCGTCGTCGCCGCGTCCCGCGGGTTCGCGGCGGCGCACACCGCGGCGGCCGCAATGGTTCCTTCTAACGGATCGATTTCGGAAATGTCAAGAATTATTAAAGAAACGGCACCCCCGGGGCCCGGTTCGCACCGGGTTTCTTGACGCGCGCCGGGCTCCGTGGTATTTTGGGTTCAACACCATCAGGAGGGAAAGACCATGGCACGAATCCCTCTCCAGATCACCTCCCGCAATTTCGAGATCACCGGCGAAATCGAGCATCTTATCCTGAAGAAATCGGAAAAACTGGACAAGTTCCACCGCGACATGATGAGCTGCCGGGTGCTGCTGGAAGTGCCGCACCGGAACCGCAATTCCGGGGTCGTCTACAACGCCAGGATCGACCTGGCCATGCCCGGCAAGGACATCGTCATCCGCCGCGAGGCGCACGAGGACCTCCACAAGGCGATCAACCTGGCCTTCGATGCGGCCCTGCGAAGGCTGCAGGCCCACGCGCGGAGGAAACGGGGAGAGATCAAGCGCCACGAGGAATCCCCCCGCGGGCGGGTGGCCTCGCTCTACCCCGAGGCGGGCTACGGGTTTATCGCCGCCTCGGACGGGCGAAGCGTCTACTTCCACCGCAACAGCGTCCGCGACGAGCAGTTCGAGGACATGCAGGTAGGGATGGACGTGGTGTTCATCGAGGAACAGGGGCTGAGAGGCCCGCAGGCAAGCAGCGT
>CAZPCN010000244.1:0-1524 GCA_964585095.1 uncultured Syntrophaceae bacterium
TTCTTTTTCAATGTGACGAACGGCACGTTCGCGCAGCGTATCCAGACGCGCGATGTCGGGGGCCTCCACGATGAGGCAGGCCGAGCTGTTGTGCGAGGTGTAGGGGATCCGGGCGTCGACGAGCAGCTGCTGGCGCACGACGCCGCGAAGACTGCAGCCCGCGGGGAGATGTTTCTCGAACCGGCGCGCCAGTTTTCCCGTGCCGACGTCGGCATCGATGTTGTCGGTGTCGTCAAATCCGATGTAGATGTTCATGGGCTGGTTGTTGACCTCCAGGATAACTCGTTCTCAGGTGCCGCTCTTCCGGATGACGTGGATGGCCGTGGCCTTCACGGAGGCGGCGACCTCGTTGCCCTCCTTCATCGACAGATCCTCGAGAGCGTGTGTCGTGACATACGCCACGAGGGGGAACCCGCAGGCAATCTCGACCTTGTGGAAGAGACCCAGCGGTACGATCCGGCCGATCCTGCCGCGGAAGGTATTTCTGGCGCTGGTCTTCACGGTCCCGTCGGGGATGGCCAGCGTCACGTTTTCCGGACGGATGCAGAGAATCACCCTTTCCCCCACGCGGCCCTTGCCCACAACCTCGATTTCCGCACCGTTGACCCCGACCACCAGGGCCGTTTCGTTGGTGTCCCGGACTTCCCCCTCGAGGATCGTCTCCGTCCCCACGAAGGAGGCCACGAACTCGTCGACGGGCCGGTTCATGATGACGGCGGGGCGGTCGATCTGTGCGATCCGGCCCCCCTCCATGACGGCGATGCGGTCCGACAGGCGCAGCGCCTCGTTTCGGTCGTGGGTGGCCATGATCGTGGTGGTCTTCGTCTCGGCCAGGACTTTTTCCAGGTCCGCGACGATCGATTCCCGCGTCGGCGGGTCGAGTGCCGCAAAGGGCTCGTCGAGAAAGAGGATCTCCGGCGAGATGGCAAAGGCCCGGGCGAGACTCGTCCTCTGGGCTTCCCCGCCGGAGAGGGTTTTCGCGGATCGGTCGCCGAGGTGCGCGATGCCGAAGCGCTCCAGCTGCGACTCCACGACCTGCCGGGATTCCGCACCCCCTTTGCCCCGGATCTTGAGTCCCGAGACGACATTGTTGAAGACGGTCGTGTCGAAGAGAAGGGGCTCCTGGAAGACCATGGCCAGCCGGCGGCGGTATTCCAGGATGTTCTGAGCGGCACCCACCGCCTGCCCCCGGAAGAGGATCTTCCCCGCCGAGGGCCGGCTGAGGTACGAGAGGGCCTGCAGGAGTGTCGTCTTTCCCGCCCCGTTAGGCCCGATGAGGGAAAGCGTTTCCCCCTCGAAGATCTCCATCTCACGCACGTCCACGAGCAGGCTCCCCCCGCGGATCACTTTCAGTTCCCTCGCTTCCAGGATCGTCTTCATCGCGGCCTCTCCCTCTGCTGGATGTAGGTGAGGACGAGGTTGATCAGGTAGGCGAAGAGCAGCAGGATAATGCTGAGGGCAATGGCGATGTCGAAGTTGCCCCGGCTCGTCTCCATGACCGTGGCCGTCGTGAGGACGCGGGTG
>CAZPCN010000245.1:0-1523 GCA_964585095.1 uncultured Syntrophaceae bacterium
TATCTGAAGGTGCTGTTCAAATACGAGTGGGAGCTGGTCAAGAGCCCGGCCGGCGCGAATCAATGGCTGGCCAAGGACGTGGCCGAAGAGGACATGGTGGTTGACGCGCACGACGCTTCGAAGAAGCGCCGGCCGATGATGACCACGGCGGATCTCTCCCTCCGTTTCGACCCGATCTATGAACCGATCGCGCGGCGCTACCTGCAGAACCCCAAGGAATTCGCCGACGCCTTTGCCCGGGCTTGGTTCAAGCTGACCCACCGCGACATGGGACCCCGCTCGCGCTATCTTGGCCCGGAAGTCCCGGCCGAAGAGCTCATCTGGCAGGACCCCATCCCGGCCGTCAATCACAGGCTGATGAACGCAAAGGACATCGCCTCCCTCAAAGGAAAGATCCTCGCCTCGGGCCTGTCCGTCTCCCAGCTGGTCTCGACGGCCTGGGCGTCGGCATCCACGTTCCGCGGCTCCGACATGCGCGGCGGCGCGAACGGCGCCCGCATTCGTCTGGCGCCGCAGAAGAATTGGGAAGTCAACCAGCCTGCTCAGCTGGCGAAGGTGATCAAAGCGCTGGAGAGGATTCAAAAGGAGTTCAACGGCGAACAATCCGGCAGCAAGAGGGTCTCGCTCGCCGACCTGATCGTCCTGGGCGGATGCGCCGGTGTCGAGCAGGCGGCGAAGAACGCCGGTCACAAGGTGACGGTCCCCTTCACGCCGGGACGCATGGACGCCTCGCAGAAGCAGACCGACGCGGCCTCCTTCTCCGTGTTAGAGCCGAAGGCCGACGGTTTCCGCAACTACCAGAAGGCAAAATACGCCGTGTCGGCCGAGGAGATGCTGGTCGACAGGGCGCAATTGCTGACCCTGACCGCTCCCGAGATGACCGTTCTCGTCGGCGGCATGCGCGTCCTGAACGCCAACTTCGGCGGCTCCAAGCACGGCGTCTTCACAAAGCGACCGGAGGCGCTGACCAACGACTTCTTCGTGAACCTGCTCGACATGGGCACGACGTGGAAGGCGACTTCCGGGGACGGGGACGTGTTCGAAGGACGCGACCGCAAGACCGGAGAGCTCAAGTGGACCGCCACGCGCGTGGACCTCATCTTCGGTTCGAACTCCCAGCTCCGGGCCCTGGCGGAAGTCTACGGATGTGCGGACTCCCAGGAGAAGTTCCTGCGCGACTTTGTCGCTGCGTGGAACAAAGTCATGACCCTCGACCGTTTCGACCTCATTCGAGCGTCATAGAGACGATTTCGGGGATTGGCCGATCCGGACTGCGGCAGGGGGGGCCACCGGCACCCCGCTTGCCGCGGGTCCAGCATCGCAAGTTGTCCCTGGGAAGGGGAGCAACGGGCGGTGATGACCCGGTGCAGGCCGAGCGTCACCGTCTCACCCTTCTCCTCGCCGGGGGTGAAGAAAAACGATTTGACGTCAACGATACAGATTGAAAGGGAGGTTTTTCAGCATGGCAACGGAATACGATTACAGGAAGATTTTCCCCCGCTGGCCGAAGAAGGTCACGATCG
>CAZPCN010000246.1:0-1512 GCA_964585095.1 uncultured Syntrophaceae bacterium
AGGTTCTGGCGGAAGCGGCCCTGCTTGCCCTTGAGCATGTCCGAGAGCGAGCGCAGGGGGCGCTTGTTGGAGCCGGTGATGGCCCGTCCGCGGCGGCCGTTGTCGAAGAGCACGTCCACGGCCTCCTGAAGCATCCGCTTCTCGTTGCGGATGATGATCTCGGGGGCGTTGAGCTCCATGAGCCGCTTGAGGCGGTTGTTGCGGTTGATGACGCGGCGGTAGAGGTCGTTGAGGTCGGAGGTGGCAAACCGGCCGCCCTCCAGGGGAACCAGGGGCCGCAGGTCCGGCGGGATCACGGGAATCGTCGTGAGGATCATCCACTCGGGGCGGTTGCCCGACTTGCGCAGGGCCTCGACGACGCGCAGCCGCTTGGTGAGCTTCTTGCGCTTCGTGTCGGAGGTGGCCTCCTTGAGGTCGGCCCGCAGCTCCGCGTCGAGCTCGTCCAGCTTCATCTCCTCGAGGAGCACGCGGGCCGCCTCGGCGCCGATGCCGGCGACAAAGCCGTCGGCCCCGTATTTCTCGCGGCACTCGATGTAGCGCTCCTCCGAGAGCAGCTCCTTCTTCTTCAGGGGCGTGTCCTTCGGGTCGAGCACGATCCAGGACTCGAAGTAGAGCACCTTCTCGAGCTCCTTCAGGGAGAGGTCGATGACGTTTCCGATGCGGCTCGGAAGGCTCTTGAGGAACCAGATGTGCGCCACGGGGGCCGCCAGCGTGATGTGGCCCATCCGCTCGCGGCGGACCTTGGACTGGATGACCTCGACGCCGCACTTCTCGCAGACCACACCGCGGTGCTTCATCCGCTTGTAGCGGCCGCAGAGGCACTCGTAGTCCTTCACGGGCCCGAAGATCTTGGCGCAGAACAGGCCGTCGCGCTCGGGCTTGAAGGTCCGGTAGTTGATCGTTTCGGGCTTCTTCACCTCGCCGTGCGACCAGGAGGCGATCTTCTCCGGGGAGGCGATGGACATCTTGATGGCGTTGAACCGGATGGGATCCTTCGGCTTTTCGAAAAAGCTGAAAATGTCTTCCACGTGGGTACTCCTTATACTGAGGGTCTCGGGTATCGGGTCTCGGGTATCGGGGTGGAGAGAAATTCCCTCTCCGCCTGTCACCCGCTACCTGCCGCCGGTCACCTGTTTACTCTTTTTCGACCAATTCCACGTCCAGGCAGAGGCTCTGGAGCTCCTTGACGAGCACGCTGAAGGACTCGGGAAGGCCCGGCTCGAGCGAGTGCTCGCCCTTCACGATGGCCTCGTAGATCCTCGTGCGGCCCGCCACGTCGTCGGACTTCACCGTGAGGAACTCCTGCAGGGTGTGCGCGGCGCCGTAGGCCTCCATGGCCCACACTTCCATCTCGCCGAGCCTCTGGCCGCCGAACTGGGCCTTGCCGCCCAGGGGCTGCTGGGTCACGAGCGAGTAGGGGCCGATGGAGCGGGCGTGGATCTTGTTGTCCACCAGGTGGTGGAGCTTGAGCATGTAGATCATGCCCACCGTCACCTGCTGCTCGAAGGGCTC
>CAZPCN010000247.1:0-1509 GCA_964585095.1 uncultured Syntrophaceae bacterium
TCGACGTCCACGACATCAACAAGCGCCCATCCCTCGAGGCGCTCATCCGGGAACTGGGGAAACTGAAATGAGAGGCGTCCGGTGACTTGGCGCATCCTGAGGGGAAATCGGTAATCGGAAAATGGCGGAATGGACGGGAAGCGGGGACGTCTAGGGGGCAGGGTGCTGACGACCCGCCCGGCGGGGTTTTAGCATTACACGTCCCTGTCCCACCCCAGGGCTTTCGACTTTTTCTGCAGAAAATTCTTGAGGTCTTTCTCGAACTGCTCGTATTGTTCCAGCAGCTCCCGGGCCTCCGCCGTCAGGCGGAGGCCTTTTTTCGCCCCGTCGCTCTCCACGAGCTTGATGCCGAGGCGCTCTTCGGAGGCCTTGAGCCTCCCCCAGGCGGCGCGGTAGGACATCTTCAATTCCTTTGCCGCCGCCTGCAGGCTCTTGCACTCCTCGATCGCCCGGAACATCTCATCCCGGCCTTTCCCGAAGATCACCTTTCCGTCTTTCTCCAGCCAGATCTTGTATCGAATCCTCATGATGGCGACCCTTCGGTTCGAGAAAAGGTTTCTTGGACAGCGCCAGCCCGGGGTTGTGTCCAACCTATCAATTTTAAAAGCCTTCAGCAAGCATAAGTTTGAAATAACATAGTTCCGGGGGGCGATCCCCTCCGGCGGCAGCCGGCGGCGAATTCCCGAAAAGGATATTGACATCCCGCCGCTCCTGTATTAAGCCATTTGCGGCATATGCCATTATTGATATATCGATTCCCGTCGAGGCATCCCGCCGCGACGAGTCCGGCAAAGGAGGAGATCATGGCCGACGCAACCTTCACCCTGAACGGCACATCGGTCCCGTTCAAGCTGGGACAATCCATCCTCGATGCGGCACGCGACAACGGCATCCACATCCCGACCCTCTGTTTCCTGAAGGGCCTCGCGCCCTCCGGCGCGTGCCGGATCTGCCTCGTCGAAGTGAAGGGGGCACGCTCGCTGATGGCGGCCTGCTCCACCCCGGTGGCCCCGGAGATGGTCGTCGACACGGAGTCGGCCAGGGTCCACGAGGCCCGCAAGCTCAACACGGAGCTGCTCCTGGCGGCGGGCCGGCACGACTGCCTGCTGTGCGAGGCAAACGGGGACTGCGGCCTCCAGGAACTGGCCTACCGGTACAAGGTGGACGGCAGCTCCTTTCCCCGCACCGAGAATGTGTACCCCACCGAACAAGACAACCCCTTTATCGTCCGCGACTTCAGCCGCTGCATCCTCTGCGGCCGCTGCGTGCAGGCCTGCAACCAGATCGTCGTCAACCGGGCCATCAGCCACGGCTACCGGGGCAAGGACAGCAAGATCGTCACGGGCGGAGACAACCCCTACCATGAAAGCGATTGCGTCTTCTGCGGACAGTGCGTGGAGGTCTGCCCGACGGGGGCGCTCACGGAGAAAAAGCTCAGGGGCCAGGGACGCCCCTGGGAGACGAAGCGGATCCGGACGACCTGCCCCTACTGCGGGGTGGGCTGCCAGA
>CAZPCN010000248.1:0-1508 GCA_964585095.1 uncultured Syntrophaceae bacterium
TCGTGGATGGCCTCGTAGGCCTTGCGCGCCTTCTTCGCGTCCCCCACGACGATGATCGTGTCCGCGAGGCCGCGCAGCCTCTCCTCCAGGGGGTTGACCGGGACGGTTCCGCAGGCCATCACGACGGTGTCGCAGGGGATCAGCTCGCGGCCTTCCTTCTTCTCCACCCAGAGGCCTTTCGGGGTGATCTCGGCGGCCCTGGTGTGCGTCATCACGCGCACCCCGTACTGCGAGAGCTGCCGCAGGGCGATCCAGCGCGTGGTCAGCCCGATGTCGGCGCCGGCCTTGTCGAGCATCTCGACGAGGGTCACTTTCTTCACGCCCCGGGTTGCGTATTCTCGCAGGCGCTCGGGCTCCTCCGCCTTGTTCAGGAGGAGGAACTTCAGGGTGTCGGCGTCGATGGTGCCGACTTTCGCCAGGCACAGGGCCGTCTCGATCCCGACGGCGCCCCCGCCGATCACCACGACGGCCTTTCCCGTGGCGGCTTTCCCTGCCAGCACGTCCCAGGCGTACTCCACGTTGTCGTCGTCGATGCCCGGGATAGGCGGGCAGAGGGGCTCGCCGCCCGTGGCGAGGATGACGACATCGGGCTTTTCCGCTTTCACGAGATCCTCGCCGACCTCCACGCCCGTCCGGATGACGGCCCCCGCGGCCTTCGCCCCTTCGGCAAAGGGCTCCAGGAAGGCGCCCATCTCGCGGCGCTCCTCGGTGGCCGAGGCGATGGGCATCTGACCGCCGAGGGCCTGCTCCTTCTCGTACAGAGTCACCCTGTGACCGGCCTGCGCGGCCGTCCGGGCCGCCGAAAGGCCCGCGGGGCCGCCGCCGACCACCATGACCTTCTTCGGAGCCGCGGCTTTCTGCACGGGCGGGACTTCGAACTCACGGCCGGCGCGGGGGTTGACGAGGCACTCCACGGGCTCGAAGTTGAAGATCCGGTCGAGACAGCCCTGATTGCACCCGATGCAGGGGACGATCTCCTTCGCCCTTCCCGTCATGGCCTTCACGGGGAACCCGGGGTCCGCCAGGAGCGCGCGCGCGAGGCCGACCAGGTCGGCACGGCCTTCGCGGAGGATCTGTTCCGCCAGGGCCGGGTCGTTGATGCGGTTGCATGCGATGACGGGCCCGTTGACGGCTGCCTTGACTCCGCTTGCCAGGTGGACGAAGGCACCCCGGGGCACATCCATGGTGATCTGGGGGACCATGGTCTCGTGCCAGCCGCCGGTGACGCTGAAGGCGTCCACCCCGTGCTGCTCCAGCAGGTAGGCGAACTGGGCGGCTTCCTTGTTCGTGTTGCCGCCCGCCATGAAGTCGTGGCCTGCGATGCGGAACACGACGGGATAGCCCGGGCCCACGGCCTCGCGGATCGCCCAGGCCACCTCGATGCCGAAGCGCATCCGCCTGTCGGGGCTGCCGCCGTACTCGTCGGTGCGCTGGTTGGTCAGGGGCGAGAAGAACTCCGAGATCAGGTAGCCCGTTCCCGCCAGGACCTCGACGGCGTCGAAGCCCGC